>PBDR01000032.1 GCA_002717385.1 Chloroflexota bacterium | reverse complement strand
TTGGTAGATCATATAGAAAAATCGAATAAAAAATTATCCGAAGAATCTTTGGCGTATGAAATTTTTACGTTGATTGGTTCTACACCGGATTATCAATACTGCTAAAAATTATATAAGGATAAGAAATTATGGTAGAAAAAACTATGAACATAGGTATAGATTCTGGCGAAAAAAATTTGGTGGTGGTTCAACTTTCTGGGGGTAATGATTATTTAAATACTATTGTTCCATATCAGGATGGTCTTTATTACGATTTTAGACCAAATATGGCCCTTAAAGGTGATGATGTAATAGTACTTGATGACAATATTGCTCTTAACTCACATATGGGAATTTTTGAAAAATTATATAAAAAAGGTCATATGGCGGTACTGATGGGGATTGGTTATCCTGAACCTAACAGGTCTCATTTTAGATCTATGGATATTTGGCACACTGCCGAGCCATTTGCAAGTTCTTCTGAAGGTTGGCTTGGTAAAACTTCTAAGGCAATTGATCCTGAAGGAAAAAATCCGATTACTGCAGTAAATTTTGGTAGAGGTTTACCTCGTGCACTTGCTTATCCAGGTGTATCTGTTGCTTCTGTTGGGGCATTAGAATCGTATGGACTTTATACGGGGCTCTCGGGAAGTAATGATAGAGAAATATTACTTGATACTGTTAGTAGAATTTACCAACCTTATTCTGAAGATTCTTTTGTTTCACTAAGATTACTTGAGACAGGTAGAGGAATGTTGGACGGGGCTGATCTTTTGAAACAAGCCCCTGATCAATATAAATCGAATATTGAATATCCAGAAGATAATCCGATAGCCCAGAGTCTTAAGGGGGTTGCGCAAGTAATGTCAACAGACCTTGGGACAAGAATTTTTTATACTCAGCATGGTAGTTTTGATACCCATACTAAGGAATTACTCAATCATTCTTTACTTTGGGATCAATTATCAATAGCAATGGAAAATTTTGTTGACGATATTCAGAGTATGGGAAGATTCAATGATACCATCATTTGGATTTTTTCTGAGTTTGGAAGAAGAATTGAAGATAATGGAGATGGGACTGATCATGGATCGGGTGGTGTAGCTTTTTTGATAGGTGATTCTGTTAAAGGGGGACTTTACGGTGAATATCCAAAACTGTCAAAATCCGATCAACTTGATGGAGATGTAAAATATGTTATTGATTATAGAGATGCATATGCGACTATTTTAGATGATTTCTTGGGTGTTGATTCTGAATGGGTATTAAACAATAAATTCAAATCATTAAATTTAAATAAGTCAACAATTTAGTTTTTTATGATTGATTATAGCCATACTTTAGGAATTGCTTCTTTCGAAGGACGTGGTTTTATGAATCCAATAGATCTATCCATTGATAGTAATGGATTATTATATGTTCTTAGTAGATCGAATGCTTCAAACCAAGATGTCCGAGTAAGTGTATTGACAGTAGATTCTGATTATAAATTTGAATTTGCTAGATGGGGCACGGAACCAGGTCAAACTATACATCCTACATCCATAGCTATTGATAAAGATAATAGAGTTTATATTTCTGACGAGTATTTAAATAATATTTCTATTTTCAAGAATGATGGCACTTTTATAAAAACTTGGGGTGAATTTGGTAGTGATCCAGGTATGCTTAATCGTCCATCAGGGATTAGGTTTGATTCTGAAGGTAACCTTATTGTTATAGATCATTTAAATTCTAGAATTCAGAAATTTTCTCCTGATGGAGATCTATTATTATATTTTGGATCTTTTGGTAGTAACGATGGAGAATTTAATTATCCGTGGGGAGTTTCTATTGATTCATCAGATCAATATTGGGTGGCAGATTGGAGAAACGATAGGGTTCAAATTTTTGATTCATCTGGAAAATTTTCAGATAAATTTGGTAAACAAGGTAGTAAAGATGGTGAATTTAATCGTCCATCTAATGTACATGTTAGTAATTGGGGAGAAATTTTTGTAAGTGATTGGTGGAACAATCGTGTGCAAGTATTTGATAAGAATAAAAATCATTTACAAACACTTTACGGAGATGCTACATTATCAAAATGGTGTGAAGATTTTTTATCTGTGAACCCCGAACAAGCCAGTTGGAGAGATGAGGCGGGATTATTTGAAGAAGAAAAAAGATTTTGGAGACCGACCTCTGTAAACACTAGCAGTGATGGAAATATTTTTATTACTGATTCTTGTAGGCATCGAGTTCAGATATATAAAAGAACTACATCTTTAATCAATGTTTAAGGATCAGTTTTAAATTGTGAAAATCACTTCAGTAAAGGCATATGTTGTCAATCCAGAACTGGGTGATAGTCCTTTTATAAAGGATGATTGGCAATGGACGTATGTAGTAATCGATACTGATGAAGGTATTTCAGGATGGGGGGAATCGTCAAATGTTCCTAGAAAAGGTAGTCATATATCAGCCCACGGTATCAGTATAGTTGAAGATGCGCTAGTTGGGAAAGATCCTTCAGATATAGAACATATTTGGCATACAATATACAGAAACTATACATATCTTGGATCTAGAGGCTTTCCAACAACTCTTTTATCAGGAATAGACATAGCTTTATGGGATTTAAAAGGTAAAGTACTTAATCTTCCTATATATGATTTATTGGGAGGAAAGGTTCGTGAAAATGTTCCACTTTATGCTAATGGATGGTTTGATGGATGTTTAACCCCGGAAGAGTATGCTGATGCGGCTAAGAAAATTATTGCGAACGGACACGATACGATTAAATTAGATCCATTTTTAGAAATGATTCCTTTTCATACAACATATATTGATGGAAAAATCTCGAAGAAAGGAGAAAATGAAGGATACGAGATTGTATCAGCTGTACGAGAATCTGTAGGTAAGAATGTAAATATTTTGATAGATGCTCACGGTAATTTTGACGTTCCAACAGCAGTTAGACTATCTAATAAACTTTACGAAGATTCTGATATTGGTTGGTTTGAAGAACCTGTTCCACCTGAATCATTTCATGCTCTTGAAAATTTTAGAAATCAGACATTTGCTCCGGTTTGTGTAGGAGAAAGACTGTTTACTAGATGGGATTTTCAACATGTTTTGGAAAATAATCTTGCGGATTATATTATGCCAGATGTGACATGGTCAGGTGGGATTTCTGAATTAAGGAAGATTTCTAATTTATCAGAGTTATATTACATTCCTATTAGTCCTCATAATGCTCAAGGTGCAGGACAGATATTAGCTGGTGCACATATAGGAATGCATGTACCAAATTTTTATAAACTTGAACACTGTATTTCATTTATTCCTGGATACAATGAATTCCTAAAAGAGCCAATAAATTTTGATGGGAATAAATTAGTTATGCCTAAAGGTCCTGGTTTAGGGATTGATTTAGATATGGAGAAACTTATATATAAATTACATGAAGATTGGAAATAATTATATTGAAGATGGATTTGTTTAGTTTAGAAAATAAGGTTTGTATTGTGACAGGTGCAGCTAGTGGGATGGGGAAACAGATTGCTATTGGATTTGCTGAATATGGCGCACATGTAGTTTTGGTTGATATAAATGATTTTGGTAGTGAAGAAACATCTTTGATTATTAAAGATATAGGTACTAAAAGTACTGTAATAAATTGTAATGTTTCAAAAAGTGATGAGATTCAAAAACTTTTTACTGAATTAGATTCTTTATTTGGACGAATTGATGTTTTAGTAAATGTTGCTGGAGAGGGTTATGGTGGGAGACCTGAAGAAATTGATTTATCTGTTTTAAAGGAAACAATTGATAATTTAGTGATTGGAAGATTTAAAATGTGCCAGGAAGCTGGGACTAGAATGATTAGAAATGGTGAAGGTTCAATAATTAATTTTGGTTCTATAGGTGGGTGGAGTTCTTTAGGTAGAGGTCACACTCCTTACGGTATGTCTATGGCTGCTGTTATTCAAATGACGAGAGAATTATCTACTGAATGGGCTTCAAGGGGAGTTAGAGTGAACGCAATTTTACCTGCCCAAGTATGGAATGAAAATTTGCGAGAGAGAATTTCTAAACAACGAGAATTAGAGGAAACTTTTAAAGACGGTATTCCAATTGGAAGATTAGGTGAACCTGAAGAGGTTAAAGGACTCGCTATATTCCTAGCGTCATCGGCATCAACTTTTGTCACTGGGGCGATAATTCCAATGGATGGAGGTAATCTTGCGATGAATGCTGGTGGATCTTACCCTGGTAGTTCGAGAATTTATGGGTAGGATTTTTACTATTTAATTGGAGAAAAATCACTAGCTAATAAAATTTTATTTTCCATTTTTATAGGATGTTTAGCTTCACTTTTCGGTGGCCATCCTATTTCAGAAAATCTTTCTCTTGCTTCTGTTCTACATTTAAGATCTTTATAAGCCCAAATATGCATAAATTTATTAACATTTCCAACTTCAGAAACATAAGCTCCAACCAATGGAGAAAGTTTATTTCTTGCCTCTAATTTTTCTTCCCATGGACCTAAAATTTTGTCAATCTGTAAAGGAGGAAATGTATAAATACGCATTTCAAAAAAAGGTCCAATATTACGTTCTGTCATCTTAGGGCTGAATGATACTGGAGTCCAAAATTCTGTGTTCATATTAAACATATATTCTGATGTGTCAGGGGGCCAGAGATTATTATCTACTGCTTTTTTTCTACTCTCATTTCTGTGTTCCATATTTTCATATGGCCAAACATGAATAATTTGATTCAAAGGTCCTATTTCTGTATACCAGAAAGCTCCGATTTTAGTGATACTATTTCTTCCTTCAATTTTTTCACCAAATTTATCTATTACAGTATTTAATGTGCCCGATAGTAAATCATAAGTTCTAAATTCATATATCATTATCAATCCTTATATATTAATTCCTATAAATATAATAATAGAAAGTAGGATAATTGTTATCCAAAATAATCTTGAGTATTGAGCGTGTTGATATATTTTTATAGGTAGTAAAATCTGGGAAAATAAGTCTAATTATATTATTTTTATTATTCTTAAATTAAATAAATACGATTATTTTATTTAATATGATCAAATTTAAATCAAACTTTTTTTATGGTTGGGTGATAGTTGTAGTAATGGCAACTATTTCTTTTGTCTCTATGGGATTATTATCTTTGAACTTTGGTTTATTTATCAAACCAATGGGTGAAGATTTGAATATAGGTAGAGCTACGTTTGGATTTGCTCAATCTGCAATGATGTTATCATCTGCGATTTCCTCTCCAATAATTGGGAGACTAATAGACAGATTTGGGACTAGACTGTTAATGCCAATTGCTGCAACTATCACGATTTTTTCTATATTTTTCCTTAGCCAATCAACCAATTCTTTTCAAATAATTATTTTTTTTGTAGTAATGGGATTGATGAATTTTAATAATCCTGGAAATATGTTTACTTCAGTTCCAATTTTGAAATGGTTTGTGATAAATAGAGGTAAAGCATTATCATTTGTTTCACTTGGTATTCCTTTTGGTGCCATAGTTTTTATACCTTTATCTCAAATATTTATTAATGTTTATGGTTGGGAATTAGCAATGATATATATTGGAATAATTGGGTTATTGATAATAGTACCAGTATCATTAATTTTTCTTAAAAGAGAACCAGAAGATGTAGGATTGAAACCAGACGGAATAACAGTTGAAAATGTTTCATCGAATATCCCTAAAAAATCTCAAGAAATATCTTTTACTTTTAGAGAGTCTTTGAAATCTTTTACTTATTGGCAATTAATAGTAATTTTCTCCTTACATTATATTGCCGTAGGTACTATAGCATTACACAGAATACCTGCTTTTATGGATAGGGGACTGGACCCAACTTTAGTTTCAATTTCAACTGCGTTTGATGCCGTGTGTGCTGGAGGAAGTGCTTTTATTATGGGATTTATAATTTCAAAGGTAAAGTCTAAATGGATTGCTTCTGGAAGTTTTCTTTGTTTAGTAATCGCCAGTATTATTACGATTTATGCTTTTAGCTTTTGGGTAATGTTTATTTCAATGGCGATATTTGGGATAGGAATAGGTGGATTGATTTTTATACAAAATTACATGTGGGCTGAAAAGTTTGGGCGAGAAAATGTAGGAATAATTAAGGGTTCTTCATTTTTTGTGATTATGTTAATTGGGGGTATAGGTGCTCCACTTGCAGGATATATTAGAGATGTAACTGGAACATATGTAACTATATGGTGGGTTTCTGTTTTTATTCTAGTTCTAATGTCAATATTTATTTTATTTGAGGATAGGAAATTAAAATATCTTTTTAATTTTTTTATTAGGGTTTCTAGCAAATAAAATAAGTATTGAAGAAACAAAACATAGAATGCTAACAATTATAAATGCATTATCATATGATTTATAAACATCATAATATCTTCCCACTAAAATTGGTGTTGTCATCATAGAAATTCCTACACCCATACTTGAAAATCCTGTTATTGTTGCGAAATGTTTTCTTCCAAAATATTCCCCTCTCATAGCGTGTATTAAAGGAGTTCTACCCCCGTAACCAATTCCCCATATAATTGCGAATAAAATTATTGAATTAAAACCACTTGATAACGTTAATATTAGTACTGAAACCCCTTGAATAGAGATAAACAATGAAGCAAGTAATCTTTTATTTGATATATCTCCTAATATTCCACCAATTACTTGGAAGACCAATGAAAATATCGCCATGATTGGCAATATAGTACTTGCAATTTCTGGACTTATGTTGTGTCCATTAGGGTCAGTTAAGTAAAGATAAATATGTGCCATAATAGCTGCAAGCGATGCGTTTACAAGCATATGACTAGCAGAAAGTGTCCAGAAAGAGGAATTTTTTAAAGCTTCTTTAGTAGTAAAATCTTTAGGTAGTATTTTGAGGAGGTTTTCTGTTGGTAAGTTTTTGGATTTTGGAGGCTTTTTATTTAAAATCACTGCAGTAATAGGGCCTAAAATTAAAGTGATCAAGCCAAAAATCAACATCGTTGGTCTCCAGCCCATATTTCCCATACCCCATACTAAAAGAGGTGCACTTAAACCTCCAAGTGTTGATCCACCTATGACTATTGACATAGCTGTAGCTTTCTTGTTAATCATCCATGAGTTAACGGCAGTAATTGATGGAGTGAAACCTCCTATTGAAAAACCTAAAGATATTAAAAAAAAGGAAATATAATATTGCATAGGACTTTTAATAATAGAAAATAAAATTAAACCAAAACCTGCAATTATAAAGCCAAGAAAAACCATTTTACCCACACCGAATTTGTCTATCAACCATCCTTCAAATGGTCCAAATAATGCTCCTCCAAATCTTCCGAAAGATGCTACACCTGACACTAAAGTTCTTGACCATCCAAATTCGTCTTCTATTGCTCTGAATATTGTGCTTGATGCAAAAAAAGTCGGACCATTACTGACAAATCCGTTTATACCCCCAGTAATTGAAATGACCCATCCAAAACTTAATTTTTTTTTCATTTTCCCATTTTATGACTAGTATTAGAAAATTCATAATAATTATTAATATTTCTACATAGAATATTAATAATTATTATTCATACTTTTTATCGAAACGTTTGTGGAGTGGAAAAGAGGATAAAATGATTACAAAAAAATCATTTACTGGCATCACTATAGGTATATTAGCCATTTTTTTTATCACGCCAATGGTATTCGCCGATGAATCAAGAGAAATGGATCATAATGAAGTGTTAATCAGGGCATCTGATATTTTAGGTATTAAAGTAACTGATTTACATGATGCACTAAAAACCGCCCATAAAGAGGTAAGTGCAAAAAACATAAAATCTAGACTTCAGAATTTGGTTGAAGAGGGTGAAATTTCTGAATTAGACGTTGAACAAATTACTGAATGGAAAAATACGCAACCAGAAGGAATTAAATCATTGAAAAAAGTGATCGAAACTTTACGATCAGATGGGAATTTTGTAAGACTTTCGAAGCAAGATCTTGCAATTAAAGCTTTAGAAATGGGATTTATTACTGAAATACAATTAAATGAAATAAATGATTGGTTTAATTCTAGACCAGAAGTTTTAGAATCAATTAAGCCTTATAAAAATAAACTTTATCTAAAAAACAAGTACAAAGGTTTTCAATCGCATAATTATAGGTACAATAAATCGTGGAAAAATCCTCAATTTAATGGGTCTGATAATTTTCCCCAATTTGATAATACCCAACGATTACAAAAAGACTTGACTATTCCAAAAACAAATAGTTAATATTTGTTTTTTAGATTAGAAAGCGATTATGAATTGCCCATAAAATAGTTTGGGCAATTTTATTTTAATAAATCAATCGTATGATTTGATAGCTTTAATTGTAAGGCTAATATATTGAGGGTGATATTTTTTTTCCTCTAATATTTCTATTGATGTAAATCCTGTTTTTTTAATACTATTAATATAGCTTGATATAGATTTAATTGTTTGAAATTCCGACAGATTACCCTTTTCATTTACAGGAACTATATCAGAAATAATAAATCTACCTTTTGGTTTTAATACTCTGAAAATTTCTTCAAAAACTCTGTCAATTTTTTTATATCCCGCATTGATTACGCAATTTGAAATAACCAGATCTATACTTGCATCTGGTTCATTTATATTTTGAATGGTACCCAATTTAAATATTATATTTTTAAATCGGGTTTTTTTTACAATATCTTGTGATTTAGATATAATTTCAGGAGAAATATCTATTCCTGTAACAGACCCATTTTTTCCTGTAAATTTTGCCGCTATTAGACAATCTAAACCAATTCCACTACCAAGATCTAATATTTTTTCTCCTTTGATAATTTTGGATGATTTGACAGGGTTACCACATCCCTTAACATATAACAAAATTTCTCTCGGGAAATTCTCCAGTTCTTTTTTTGAATATAAATTTGAGATTTCAGGAAAAGAGAAAGAATGTTCAAGCGTTTTTTGATCATTTCGAACGTTGTTTATGAATTTATACATTATCTTTTTTTAAGTAATTTTTATACAGTACAATTATATTTGATATAGAATTATCTTTGGTAAAGTTTTTTGTTTGAATCGTTAGTTTCTTTTGCGGCTATTTCTAGTGCTTTTTGGTGGGCATCGTCGGGAGGTTTTATTAAATCTGTAAGAACAAAAACGACAATTGTTTTCCCTTTTATTGAAGCACTAATTTCAGGTTTAGTTATTGCTTCAATCATTTTTATTAGAAACGGTTGGGGAGATTTTCTTTCTTATTCTATTCAAACCTATATTTTTATGATGATTGCATCTTTCTTCAGTATGTCAGGTGTTGTGATGTTTTATTTATCCATAAGAAAAATTCCATTGGGGATTGTTTATACTATATCTGCTAGTCTACAGGTATTGATGGCGGTAATACTAGATCTTTTTTTTAATATGATAATTCCTCAGATAGGTGTGATTTTAGGAGGAATAATAATTTTATTAGGAATTATGGCCATTAATTTTTTCTCCAGTAATAATAAAGGAAAAGAAGTTATTTCACTTAATGTTTACGCTTATGGAATTGTTTTGAGTTCTATTGCTGGAATTCTTTGGAGTTTTGGAAATTTTTTTAATGATCGTGCATTAATTGAAGCTAATCCTTTGATGGGGGCTCTTTTTAGAAGTTTTGGTCCAATTATTATCATAGGTTTCTTATTGTTATTTTTTTTTAGAAATGAATTTGTTGATATAGATAAAAAGGATTGGAGTATGTTAATTCCAGGTTCACTGTGTATTACATTTGCAATGTTGTCCTGGTTTATTTCATTGAATGTGAATTCTGTATCTTTGAACTCTATTTTTATTAGCATATCACCAGTATTTGCTTTGTTGATAGGACTGATTTTTTATAAAGAAAGAATAGGATTGTATGAATTTATTGGTATTATCTTATGTCTGGTTGGTACTATTTTAGTAATTTTAAATCGCTAACATTATTTTATATTTTTTATAGGTTAAATTATGAATGGAAAAATGATTGAATATGATGAAGGGGATGTTTCTTTTAAGGGATATCTTTCCGTACCTAAATCAGAGAAAGGTTTAGGATTGATTGTAATACAAGAATGGTGGGGATTGGTTGAGCATATTAAAAGACAGACAGATATGTTTGCAGACAATGGTTTTTTTGCTTTTGCTCCAGATTTGTATAAAGGTGTTTCAACTAAAGAACCTGATCATGCAATGACATTGATGAGAGAATTACAAATGCCACATGCAGCCACAGTTCTTAAATCTGCAAGTAAATTTATAGCCAAACACAATGGTAATATTACAGGTAAAGTTGGTTGTGTTGGATATTGTATGGGTGGAGGAATGTCCTTATATCTTGCTGCTATGGGTGTTGTTGACGCAGCAGTACCTTATTATGGAGTACTTATCAAAGGAGATCCTGATTGGGGGAATGTTAATTGTTCTGTTCAAGGTCATTATGCTCAAAATGATCCCGTAACTGATCAGGTTCCAGATTTAAAAAAAACTTTAGACAAATTTGGAGTGGTAAATAATTTTTATATTTATCAAAATACTGAACATGCATTTTGTAATGATGATAGGCCAGAAGTATATAACAAAGAAGCATCATCACTTTCATCAAAAAGAACTATTGAGTTTTTGAAGAAAGAACTTTATTAAAAAATTACGAATATTTTTTTAGAAGATTTCTAGCGATTATTAATCTCTGTATTTCTGAAGTCCCTTCACCTATTATCATCAAAGGCGCATCTCTATAATATCTTTCTATGGGGAGATCTTTTATAAACCCATATCCACCAAAAATTCTCATAGCATCAAAGGTCACTTCTCTACATATTTCACTTGCGAATAATTTTGCCATTCCAGATTCTAAATCAAATCTACCTCCAGAATCTTTTTTCTTTGCGGCATCATAGGTCATCAATCTTGCTGCATGAATTTTGGTTCCCATGTCTGCTAAATAATTCTGTATAGTTTGTCTTTCAGAGATTTTCTTTCCAAAAGTTTTACGTTCCTGAGCATACTTAATTGCAGATTCAAAAGCACCAGTAGCCACTCCGACAGCCCTAGCGGCTATATTGATCCTACCTGTTTCTAATGCATCCATAACTTGATAGAACCCCTGGCCTTCAACTTTTCCTAGTACATTTTCTTTATTAATTTTATAATCCTGAAAAATTAATTCTGTTGTGTCTACTCCTCTATAACCCATTTTATTAAGATCTTTTCCTGAAGTGAAACCATTACCTTTCTCAGCAATAAACCCAGTAATTCCTCTATGTTTTGGGGCAATTTTTGGATCAGTTTTTGCTAATAGGAAAAAAACATCTCCATTTTTACCATTTGTTATAAAAAGTTTATTACCATTGATAATGTAATTACCATTTTGTTTTTTTGCTTCAGTTTTTATTGATGCTACGTCACTTCCTGATCCAGGTTCGGTTAATGCTAATCCACCTCTTTTTTCTCCGGATGCGAGTTTTGGAAGCCATTTTATCTTTTGATCTTCTGTTCCATATTTTTGAATTGCATATGAGAGGATAGAATGGGTGCCAATAGGACCAGTTATTGACATCCAACCTTTTGATAATTCTTCAAAAATCATTGCATATGTAGAGTAATCTAATCCCAAACCACCGTATTTTTCATCAATAGTAATTCCAAATAAACCCATTTCTGCCATTTGATCTATTAATGAAGATGGGTAGGAATCTTTTTCATCTAATTTTGATGCGATAGGTTTTACTTCCCTAGTAATAAATTCTTGAACAGTATTAAGAATTTGTTTACGTATTTCTTCTAAATTTTTATTATTCATAGTTTTTTCTAATAAACATAAATTATATTACCGGAGTATCAAAATAGTTTTAATTTAATATAATTTGATTATATTAAATACAATTATCATTATTTCACGAATATTATTTTGAGTATAAAGTTTTTTTTTATAGTATTAATCTCTTCTACAATGATTTCTAGTTGTATTAGCCAAGAAGAATTACAATCATATTTAATTAAACAAATTGTAGGTGATGAAGTTTCTAATTCAGAGATTGATGATCGCTCTGGGACTGAAGAAAAATTATTTACTATTGTACCGACTGCAACACAGATTCCTCCAACAGTTACCCCAATACCTACTGTTGAACCGACGGCAACAGAGATTCCTCCAACAGTAACCCCAACACCTACAGTTACACCGACTGCAACACAGATCCCATCAATAGTAACGCCAACACCTACAGTTATACCGACTGCAACACAGATTCCGCCAACTGTAACTCCAATATCTACTGTTGAACCTACTGCAACACAGATTCCGCCAACAGTAACCCCAATACCTACTGTTGAACCGACTACAACACAGATTCCACCAACAATAACTCCAACACCTGAACCATATGAATATTTTATTATTGCAAATGTTAATTTAGGTTTAGAAGGAAAGGGATTGATTAATGAAAAGCGAGTAGTTAACTTATCAGGAGGGGGATATGATGGGTTGGATCAAATAAATGATTCAGTATATGTCTATTTAGAAACAGAGGATTCAAAATTTCCTTTAGTATCTAATCTGGAAAATGTAATTTTTTTTGTTCCAGGCACTAATACAGAAATTAGAGGCTTGATTACTTCATTATGGACATCTGGAGATGTTAATACTCCTACAGTAATAAAAGTCGAGAGAATTAACAAAGTAGGTAATCCTGATGTATGGGCAGTGGATCCAAAATTTGCTGGTGGTAGAGGACCAAAAAATTATAGGGGATTGGTAGATATTTCTATAAAGGTAAAAAAGTACTAGAATAACTAAGTAACTTTATGAAATGAAAGCCTTATCAACAATTAAATATTTAATATTTATGATTTATTTTGTGTTAATATTTGGATGTGTTTATAGTGAATTCCAGTACCAAGAGAGTTGGTGAAATAGTTATGTTTAATTTTTCCCGTACAAAAATCATAATCCCCCAACCTGAGAATTGTCTTCCAGGCAGGACAACCCCGATTGTTACTTCTTCGGTCCATTACGTAAACGGTAATACCATAATCTCTCCGTTTCCTGCCGGTTTAGAAACGCTAGTGGTTGGAATGGGTTGCTTTTGGGGTGCAGAAAGAATATTCTGGAAGACCCCTGGAGTTTATACGACTGCCACTGGTTATAGTGGAGGAACCACACCTAACCCTACATATGAAGAAACATGCACTGGCATGACAGGGCACACTGAATCTGTGCTGATAGTTTTTGACCCTAAAATTTGTAGTATTGAGAATTTATTTAAATTGTTTTGGGAAAATCATGATCCTACCCAGTACATGCGTCAGGGCAATGATATAGGGACCCAGTACCGTAGTGCTATTTACACAAATGGCGAACAACAAAAAGAGGTGTCCGAGCAAAGTCGCTTACATTATCAAAGAAGGCTCAGTCAGGAAGGTTTTGGAGAAATAACTACGGAAATATCTGAGTTAAAAGAATTTTACTATGCCGAAGAATATCACCAACAATATTTGGCAAAGATTCCTAACGGTTATTGTAACCATGGATTTTGCCAAATCTCATATAAGGATTGATTTTAATATAAATATCCTAAAATATTGTCTTTTTTATTTTATTTTGTATAACTGATTTATCATTATTAATTTGACGTTTAATTTCATATATTTCTTCTTTTGATAATTTAGAGGATTCGTAACATTTTATTGAACAGCATCCACTGTACTTCATTGAACATGATTTGCATTGTATAAAAAGTTTATGACAAGGTTCGAAAGCGCAGTCAGTGTGAGAATTTGAAGGTTTATTACATTGATGACAGTTACTTATAATATCTTCAGTCACTTTTTCTCCAAGACGTTTATCGAAGACAAAATTTTTTCCTTTAAATTTTGATTGAATTTTTTTTTGTTTTACCTGGTGAGCATACTCTATAATTCCACCTTCAAGCTGATTCACATCTTGAAAGCCATGATGTTTTAAATACGCACTAGCTTTTTCACATCTAATACCACCTGTACAATATAGTAAAATTTTTTTTCTTTCTTTACCTTTTAGGATTTTTTTGATCTTAGGTAAAGATTGTCTAAAAGTATCTTTATTGGGAGAAATCGCTCCTTCGAAAATCCCAATTTCAGTCTCGTAATGATTTCTGACGTCTACAACTATCGAATCATTTTCTTCCATAGTTTCATTGAATTTTTTTGGCGACAAATATTTTCCTACTTTTGTAGGATCAAAGTTGTGGATTCTTAAACCATCAGCAACTATTTTTGATTTGGTTCTAACTATTAGTTTTTCAAATGATTTGCCATCATCTTCTACACCTATTTTTATCTTTATGTTTTTTAGTTCATTTATTTCGTGTAAATGTTTTTTTAATTTCTTTAAATTATTATTTGGGACACTAATTTGAGCATTTATACCCTCATTTGCTACGTAAATTCGTCCAAGAATTCCTAGATTAGAACATAAGATATAAATATGATCCCTGAATAATTCTAGGTTTTTTATATTGAAATATTTATAAAATGAACAAGTTGTTCTTTTAAAACTTTCTTCTGACAGTTTTTTTCTTAGCGTTATTTTATCTATAACATTAAATAATTTTTTCATACTCAAAAACTTTGATTTAAATTACTAGAATTATTTTCCAAATCCTTCAATTGCATATCTTTTTAGCGCTTCTACTTCTAAATTGACACCTAACCCAGGTTGGTCATTTAAATATAAATCTCCACTTTTTACATCCAAAGGTTTATCAATAAACCTATCATAAAGACCTAAATCATACCGATGAGTTTCTAATTTATAGAAGTTAGGTACAGTCATCATAACTTGGGCACCCGCCATGACGTTAATTGGTCCACTAGCATCATGTGGAGAAATAGGAATGTAGTATGATTCTGCCAAATTAGCAATTTTTTTTAATTCAGAAATTCCGCCTGTCCAAGTTACATCAGGCATAATAAAATCTGTCAATTCATTTTCAAAAACGTTAATAAATTCCCAACGTGTGAACAATCTTTCGCCCACAGATATTTTTGCATTAGTTTTTTCTCTTACCTGTTTCAGAGCATGATTACTTTCAACAGGAACTGGTTCTTCAAACCAGAAGATGTCAAATTCTTCTAATCCTCTACACAAATCTATAGCGGTAGGGACATTATATTTTCCATGAGCATCAATTAAAATTTCTATACTTGGACCAACAGCTTCACGTACAGCTCCTGTAATTTCCCATGCTAGTTCCATACCGGTTCGGGTAATTTGGCCATCAATATAATGTGCATTTCCTTCTGGGATGGAATGCATCATAGGATCAAATTTAAATGCCCTATGACCAGAAGAAACTACTTCTTTAGCATCAGCGATTGCGGTTTCAATGTTACCGTTTGGGTTTGGTGGATGAGTATATAGTCCAATTTTATCCCTAACTGGGCCTCCTAATAGCATATAGATTGGTAAACCTAGTTCTTTGCCTCTAATATCCCATAAAGCTATATCTATGGCACTTGCAGTAGCACTAACGGCTCCTCGAGTCCCAACGTATGTCATTGAACGTATATTATCGTTCCAAATTCTTTCAATATGAGAAGAATCTCGACCAATGAGAGATTTACCTACTTCTTCAATCATTTTTGCAACTGCCTTATTTCCAGAAGGACCAGGATAAGTGGTTACCTCTCCCCATCCTGTTATACCTTCGTCGGTATCAATTTGGGTGAAGAGTAATTCTTTTTTGTTTTTTTCAGATAAAGGTTCAGAAGGACGATCACTCCATGGTATTTGTATTATCCAAGGTTTTACAGATTTGATTTTCATAATTTATTCTCCTTGAGGTTGTATAGGATGTTGTCCATATTTGTTTGGTTGATCACTTTTTCTACAAGTAAATATTCAGGCGTAAATCTATTATATAATTGTGATAAACCATAGTAGTATTTATAAACTGCTTTTACCAATATGATGGAATCTATGAACTCCCATTGACAAATTAGGGATCAAAGTAATAATAGAAAATCCCCAGTCATAATGTAAAAAAAATAATTCTGAAACAACAATAGCTGATACTACTGTAAATAATACCCAGTTCCAAGGTTCTGATCGCGAAGACCTATCCTTGAAATTATTATAGTTGTTAAATCTTGATTCTATAGATTGAGTAAATGTCATAATTTAGTTAATTAGAATGTATTTGTAATAGTAATATTAAAAAAAATAATTATCTGTTAAGAATTATTTTATACAATTATTCTTTATGCAATAACTCTATCTGTAACCGCATCTCCGAGCTGATTGGTGTGGTAAGAATCATTAAATGAGATTATTTCCCATCCATTGGGACCAAAATTGAATCTTGATATAGAACAGTTCAATATTTGTGACTTTGCAATTATATTGGTATCGCAACCTGTAATATAGTGAAAAATACACCTCATTGTCATACCGTGGCTTATTATAGCTATTTTATATGAACCAGGATTTTTCAACCATTTTTTATTATCTATGAATTCATCTTCAATCCAGTTCGAAGCTCTCCTCTCAACTTGTCGTAGAGATTCACCATCAGCTGGTTGGAACCATTTACCTTTGTCTCCTGATAAAATTTTAATCTCTGGAGTCATAACTTCTTCCAATTTTTTCCCACCCCACATTGGAATTTGTTGTTCGATTATTTCAATTTTTTTTGCAAATTTAATATTATTATAATTCATACCCGCTAACATACCTTCGGTTGTTTGAATTGCTCGAGTTAATGAAGAGGAATAAATTCTATCAAAGATTATTCCCGATTTATTTAATCGCTTACCGAGAGCTAAAGCTTGATTGTGTCCACGTTTAGTCATGGGAGCATCATAATTCTTTGCAGCGGCAAGTCCAGTAACAATATTTGATTCGGACTCTCCATGTCGAATAAAAAAGAATTGGAATTCGATATTTTTATGTTTCATTAATCCACTCCCTAATTGTGATAATAATTTATATGAAAAATTTGTAAAAAATCAATTTAACAGATTATCTAATTTTGCATCCAAACGGGTTGCGTCCAAAGTCTAGAACCATTAGGAGAGATAATTTCAACCCTTATATATACATCCTTTTCTACTGGTTTATATTTTGCACTTAATCCATCTGTTTTTTCCGCCAAAATTCCATTCTTTCTAATAAAATTTATTGAGATTGAACTGTTTTTTGTAGAATTTTGAAATTCATCGACTTCTATAATTATTTCTTTTCTATTTAATTTAACTTCTCCCAATTCGATACCAGTAGAAGCGTAATAATCTCCATTTGACATTGATTCTAATATGGAATTTTTAGAAAGTTTTTCAGAAAAAACTTGAATCCAGCCTCTACCAGGATTAGCCTTTTGACTGTTAAATTCGTGATAATGATGGGCATCATCAGTAGCCAAACCTAAAACTCTTTTTCCATTTGACAGTAACTTATCCCATACCTTTGATACAGAAGGTCTTTTTATATCTCCAAAACTATTCGAACCTGCGTGACCATTGAATACCTCAATAAATTTGTAATTGTCGACTTGACTTAGTTCTTTGTAACTTAATGCCCATTTATAATTTGGATGATTGATTGATGCTACTCCTCCAGCTTCAATAATTCCCAAAATATTTTCCCTTAGTGCTTCGACTACATTATTAGATTCACTTGGTGATACTAATTTTTCTATACCATATCCATTCACGTGTACAGGTGTTTCTCCAGATAACGAAGTTACTTCTTCACCAGCAATTAGTAAAGGCCATTTATTATTATCAGAATCATTAAGAATTGTTAAGTGGTTATGGTCTGATAGGCATAAAAAATTATAGCCATTAGATTCATACCAGCCAGCTACGTGCTCTGGGCTTGCATCGCCATCACTATTAGTAGTATGGGTATGTAGATTACCTTTGAACTTTTTTTTCAAAATTTTTTATCCTTATTTATTTATATATACTAAATTTCTTTATATATATATAGGTTGGATTTTTTTGTTTAAAATTTGTAATATTTTTATCAATAATATACTCAATAATATACAAGGGTTAAGAAATTTATTTAGTAGAAAAAATTAAAGATGAAGGAAAAAAAAGATTTTTCCACAGATTTTTTTTTAATAGAATGCGTTACTTGTTAAGAATTTTTTTATTTTCTTTATTCAGATATTCATTATTAATACTTAGGAAAAGATCTGTAAATGTATCAATAGATAATTTAGTTGTTTCATTTTATTTTGAAACTTTAAATGAGTTAATCAGAGCTAAATCACTTTCTGGGGAAAGAAAAGTTATTAGTTTTCTTCTTAATGAAATCAGATCATCGGATACTGTGATGGACGTAGGTGCAAACATAGGAACACATAGTATTTTATTTTCTAAAAAATGTGGTTTTTCTGGGAAAGTCTTTTCTGTGGAACCAAATACTTTAGCCGTTTCAAAATTGAAAGAAAATATAAAATTGAATAATTTATCGAACATTCAAATTTTTAGTGTTGCTTTAGGCGAAACAAACAAACAAGAATTATTATCTGTTGGAGAAGTTCGACTTGGGAAAAGTCGAATAGGATCGAATTCGTTGTATGAAAAAGCAAAAATTGATGTTGTTATGGGAGATAAACTAATTTCTGAAAACAGTTTACAGATACCAAATGTCATCAAAATAGATGTTGAAGGCTATGAAAGAGAAGTTTTATTGGGTTTAGATAAGACTTTAGAAAATCCGAATTGTAGAGTAGTAATGGTTGAATTTAATTCTTTAGGAGCTGGTGATTTGATTGAAAAAAAAGGTTTTAAAATCATTTATTCTTCCAATAGAGGCTCTGATACACATAGAATCTATAAGAAATATAATAGTAGTTAGTAGAATATTTAGAAATTATGAAAGAATTTGATAATAAAATTGCTTTGATTACAGGTGGATCAAAGGGGATAGGTTATGCTACTGCAAAGAAATTATCAGCTCTTGGAGCCACAGTTATTATAACGGGAAGAAATGTTCAAGATTTGGAATCGAGTTCAAAAAAAATAACTCAAGTAGGTTCTGAATGTTTTTTTTATGTTTGTGAGCTGGGGAAATTATCTGATATTGAAAATCTTATAAAAAATGTTATGGAAAAATTTGGTCATATTGATATTTTAGTAAACAATGCTGCCATATCATTTCCTAAAGAAGTGATTGAAGTTTCGGTAGAAGAATTTGAATCAACAATGTTTGTGAATTTATTAGCACCTATACTCCTTACTAAAGCTTTTGTACCTAAAATGATAGAAAACGGACATGGAAAAATCGTCAATGTTTCGTCGAGAGCTGGGACTAAAGCTGAACTCAAACATACTACTTATTCTGCATCCAAAGCAGGATTAGATCTTTTAACAAAAACTTCTGCACTCGAATTTGCAAGAAAGAATATACAAGTTAATGGTATAGCACCTACAGTTATACTTACTGGGATGGCAGAAAAATATTGGCCCCCAGGACGAGTTACCAATCAGAAACTTTCCAAAATACCAACGGGTCGTTTTGGTCTTCCTGAAGAAGTTGCGGACGTAATAGTATTCTTGTGTTCATCAGGATCTAGTTATCTTAATGGAGTAATTTTACCCATAGATGGGGGAGAATCGGCATAAATTGAAAGCTGCAATATTAAAGGATAAAAGATCGATAATATTAGGAGATATACCTGATCCTGGTACTCCTGCTTCAGATGAAGTTAGAGTTAAAATATTATCAGTTGGAATATGTGGAAGTGATGTTCATTATTATACTGACGGTAGAATCGGTTCTTTTATCGTAGATGCACCTTTAATTCTTGGGCATGAAGCATGTGGTATTGTTGAACAAATAGGTGAAAACGTTACAAAAGTTTCAGTAGGTGATTTCGTAGCTTTAGAACCTGGTATTCCATGTAAAAAATGTAAGGAATGTTTTACCGGGAACTATAACTTATGTAAAAAAATAAAATTTTGGGCAACGCCACCAATAAATGGAGCCTTGACCGAATATGTTTTACATCCTGAAATTTTTACTTTTAAATTACCATCTAATATAAATCATTCAATTGGTCCATTGATAGAACCTCTTTCTGTTGCTGTTCATGCAATAACAAAAACAGGAATTCAACCTGGTGATATCGTTTTTATCAATGGTTCAGGTACAGTTGGGTGCTTAACATCAGTTGTTGCAAAAACTTTAGGTGGATCCTATGTTATTTCTTCTGATAACAATGAACTTAGACTTAATTTAGCTCGTAAGATGGGGGTGGATAAAACTATAAATATTTTATCCGATTCAATTATCAATAAAGTAAATCAAATAACAAAATCACTAGGTGTTAACCTAATATATGAATGTTCAGGATATAGCAAATCTTTGAATGATTTAATACCTATATCTTCCCCTGGAGGTAAAATTACCTTAATTGGTATGGGGAATCAAAAATATGATTTTGATGCTGTAGATGCAATGTCTAAGGAACTACAGATTTATACTATTTTTCGATATGCTAATTCATATTTTAAGGCCATTGAAATTGCCAAAAACACGAATTTTAATTTACAGGAATTAATAACAGATAGGTTTAGTATTGATAATGTTTCAGATGCATTTGAATATGCTTCTAACCCAGAACCAAGAACTTGTAAAATTTTGATTGATTTTACAAGTTGACATAATAATAATTTTTCGTAGAATGAGTCAAAAAGATGGTAGTAACAAGAATTGATAAAAAGATTGTATCTCACCTTTATAGAAGGGCTGGTTTTGGTATTACTGAAGATGAGATCGATGATTTTAAAGATAAAAGTTACGAAGATTTGGTTGAAGATCTACTGTCTCCTGAAAAACAACCAGAATTCGCTGAAGATATACCTCGACGATATCATCTCGAGTTGAATTTTTCCGATACACATGCCGGTCTGCAATCATACTGGATTTACAGAATGATAAATACTACTAGACCACTTGAAGAAAAAATGGCATTGTTTTGGCATCATATTTTTGCTACTTCCATAGGGAAAAGTGAACACACCCCATCTGCAGTTTTCCAAATAAACACTTTTAGAAGTAATGGACTTTCAAAAATGAGAGATATTCTTTTGGATTTGGCAAAGGATCCAGCAATGTTGTTTTGGCTTGATAACTCTGAAAATCATAAGGGCGAGCCTAATGAGAATTGGGGGAGAGAACTTTTGGAATTATTCTCGATGGGTGTAGGTAATTATACTGAAAATGATATAAAAGAAGCTTCACGAGCATTCACTGGATGGACTTTTGTTCAACCTTTGCCCCTTGACCCTTATGCCAGATATGATTCGGAATTTTTGTATGTAGACGACGATCATGATCCTGGGGAAAAAACATTTTTAGGACAGACTGGGAAATGGAATGGTCAGGATATAATTGAAATAGTTGCCCGTCAACCGGCTACCGCAAAATTTATATCACGGCATTTATATAATTTTTTTGTTGCTGATGAACCACAGGTTCCTGCGTGGGACATTGTTCCTCCCAATAATCCAGAAGCCATACGAAAAATGGTTAAGATATACATGGATACAGACGGTAACATAAAAGAAATATTAAGATTTATTTTCAACTCAGATTTCTTCAAAAAATCTAAATTCAAAAAAATAAAAAGTCCTGTTGAACTCGTAACGGGCATAATAAAAATCAATGGTACACATAGGTTCCCAGGACCAGATTTCAATACCTTATCTACCATCGTAGCAAATATGGGACAGGCGGTACTCACTCCTCCCACAGTCGAAGGATGGCACACTGGTAAAGAGTGGATAGATGCTGGAACTTTGAATGAAAGAGTTAATTTTGCAGTTGACAGTTTCGGAGAAAAGGAAATTTCTAGCATGGGTTTTGAAGGACCTGCATCTATTCCAGATGGAGTAAAAATAATTGTCCAGAAGATCAGAGATGAAAATAAATTAGATCCAGAAGATCTATTGGATAGGTGCCTTGAACTTTTAGGTTATATTGAAATAACTGATGAAACTAGAAAAGAATTGATAAGTGACATAAATAGGGATGGTCCTCTGTATTTTTCTACAGATTTGGACAGTAGATCGAGTAAGGATAGAATTGTCAAGATTTTGCAAGCTATTGTTTCCACTATAGAATTTCAGTTCGGGTAAAAGGTTTTACATGATACTAAAAAATAGTTCTAACCAAAACACATTAGTTGTAGTTCAATTGACTGGCGGAAACGATTTTATGAATACGGTAGTTCCGTACGCGGACGGTCTTTATAAGGATTTTCGACCGGTTGTTGGAATTCCTAATGAACGAATCCTACCTATTGATGATTATTTAGGGTTTAATTCTGATGTTAGGCCGATAAAAGATCTTTATGACCTAGGTCAGGCAGCTATTATACAAGGCGTTGGATATCCAAATTCGAGTAGGTCTCACTTCCGTAGCATGGATATTTGGCACACATGTGAACCAGATATTGTAGCCACCGAGGGATGGCTTGGTAAAACAGTCAGGATTTTAGACCCTTCAACTGATAATCCACTAACTGCCATTAGTTTCGGCCGTGGCTTGCCCCGGGCCCTTAGCGCACAAGAGGTTATGGTTACATCGGTAGGAGATTTAGATACTTATGGACTTATGAGCGGAATAGAAGCTAAGGAACAAAGAATCCAAGCTCTTGATCTATTCAAAAGGATATATACACCTGCACTAGGTTCTGGTATGGTTCAGGACTACCTTGCCAGAACCGGCGTTGATGTTATTAGAGGTGCTGAACTATTAAAAAAAGCACCACAGATGTATAAATCTACTGTTGAGTACGGTGATAATTCAATTGCTTCTAGCCTTAGAGATGTAGCAAGGGTACACCTTGCTGGTCTTGGAACTAGGATATTCTATACTCAGCATGGTGGTTATGATACTCACGCTAACGAAGTTCCAACACATCCAAAATTATTAACAGATCTTTCTACAGCTATAGGTGATTTTTTTCAGGATCTAAATGATCATAATGCTGACCAAAATGTAGCATTACTTGTTTTTACAGAATTTGGAAGAAGAGTAAAGGATAATAATAGTGGAACCGATCATGGAGCAGGAGGTGGGGCATTTGTGATTGGACCACGAGTAAATGGTGGTTTATTCGCAGAATACCCTTCATTGGATCCCAGCGAACATGATAATGGTGACTTAAAACATACTTATGATTTCAGAGGCTTATATTCTACATTATTGGAAAGATGGATGGGTATCGACCCTACTGAAATTGTAGGAGGTACATATGAACAACTTGAACTTTTTAAATAATCATTTAGAAACTAGGTAATATAAATTGAAAATACCATATGGAATGCTCAGGATAGGTTACCCATACGTGAATACGGTTGGTATGCGACGTTTAACGAGCTGTCCAATTAGCGTAGTCGTTGGCGATGACCCAAATGAATTGCACATTTTGTGCAGATTTGAGGGTTCAGTTAATATTAGGCGATTAACTCTCAAAGATGAAGATAAGGGTGCGTTTAATTTAGTTGGCGAAGTTGCTCCTGTCGGAGGTAGTTTTAAAGTGGAAGGCGATTTTTTATGGCCATCCGCTATGGTCAAGAATTCAAGTGGGGATTTATTGATAGTGGATGAAGGTACCCATAAAATTTCTAAAATTACCATTGAAGGTGAAGTAATCAATCAATGGGGTATTCATGGAATTCAAGAGGGGCAATTGAATCGCCCAAGTGGAATCGCCTTAGATAA
>PBDR01000031.1 GCA_002717385.1 Chloroflexota bacterium | reverse complement strand
AATTCATTATTCCCAATAAAGTATTTTTATATCCTTCTCTGTTTGAACAAGGAGGGAAATCACTACCCCACATCATTTTTTCTGATCCATAAGTTTTATAAATTGTATCAATTAATGGAGGAATAATTTCAAAATGAAATTTACTAGTTAAATATTCAGGTCTTTTAACTATCTCTCCTAATCCAGGAATTTTGATATACACATTTTCCATCTCCAATGATTTGATAGCATTTTTAAAATCTTCAAATTTATCAGGGTATTCATAGCCAATTCCTGCTAGATGTTCTATAACTATTTTCGTTTCAGGATTCTTTTTACTAAGTGATCTAAAATAATCGGAAGAAAAAAATTTTAAATTTCCTTGATAACTAATGACAATTTCATGTTCACCACAAAGTTGAATAAAATCATTTTGAGAAATTTTGGAAAAATTTATGTTACTATTTAGTCTAATTCCAGAAACACCTTCTTTTTTTAGTTTTAGTAATGTTTTTTTAGGATTTGGATCATCAGGATTAATCATTCCACATGCTTTAAATTTACCAGGATATTTACGTAATGAATTAACCAAATATGAATTGTCATAAAAACCAGCGTGTTGTATTAATATTGCTTTATCAACATTATTTATTTCCATTTGGATAATTAAAATTTCTATTGGTTCAAACCAATTAATCCCAGCATGACAATGAGTATCTATAATAATTTTATTTCCCAAATGGATTATTATTGTTTTCAGAAGAATAACTAGTGACAATTCCAGCTTTCATAGTCGCAGAAATTGATTGGCCAGCTTTAACTGGGAATGCACTATTATTTTTTTGAGCTTGTTCAACACCTCCATTATGCCAGCTAGTACACGGCTCAAGACCAGCGTTATAACATCTACCATACCAAGGATAACCATATCCACCGCCAAAATTACGCCAATACCAAACATATTTAAATACATCTTTCGGAAATTCAACGCCCCATGAAATATTTAGATCATGATTTGTCACTAAATACCATCCTTCATTAAAGTTAGTAAAATACGCCATATCCAATGACCTGTCATTTTTTCCTGGAATTGAACTGAAATCAGATACAGAACCATCTTTCAGATCAACATTTGGCCAATCACCTTTGAAATTAGGTTTTAATTTTGATGATTTATCTATATCTTCTGGATGAGTGAGTATTTTGCAATCAGGTAATTTTAGAGTGCATTTATCTGATAAAAATGAGCCCCCTATAGCGATATGTTCTAACCAAACAATATCCAAGTCTTCTTCTCCAAAATTTATCACTTCTTGTTTAATGCCTATAAAACTTTCATTTGACTTCAAAGTAATAGTTCTTTTAATTTCAAATGGACTTCTGATACTTCTTCCATAAAATTCTACTTCACAATAATCAGGTGTATCAGAAATTATTCTAGTATCCCAAGGTATATTATTTACATCACCATGAAGACCAAAATCAGCACCATAATAAGTACTCGGATAACCTCCGTGAGGCAAAACTGTTTGCCAACCTCCTTCATAATAATCCAACCATACTGAAGCTGGATCACCAGAAGATGGAATTGTTAGAGATGGATTTCTGATTCCCCATGGAGTTTTAAACATTATTTCTGTATCGGTAGGTTTATATATAAAACTTGCAATATCTGCACCTTTATCAGCAATAATTTGTATTCGTATGTATTTATTTTCAATAATTACAGTTTTCATTCCTCTATAATGCCAGGAATCCGATACCCTACATCCATAAGTTCTTTCATCTTGATAATTCATTATTGTTCTCAGGTTTTTTAATATTTAAAAAAGTATATTAACTTGGATCAACTAAAATCCTGTAAATATTCTTATCTTTATGCAACATTTTAGCAAAGCCATTTTCTATTACATTCGACAATTTTATAGTACTTGAAATTAGTGGATCAACATTAATTTTATTATTTCCTATCATCTTTACTGCAAATGACATGTCATTAATTGAAGATGCAACAGATCCTATAATTGTTTTTTCTAGTCCAACAATTTGATTGAAATCAAATTTAGGTTTTCTAGTATATATTCCCAAAAGAACTATAGTCCCCCCTCTTTTTGCTATGTTTATCGCAATTTCTGGGGTTCTCTCTGCACCTGCTGTTTCAAAAACATAATCAGCTCCTATTCCATTTGTGAATTGTAGAATTTTTTCAGTTAATGAATCATCATTTGGAACTACTTTAATTACTTCTTTTGCACCAAAAATTTGGGCTAATTTTAAATTTTCTTCTTTTATATCCAGTGCTATTACTTCTACACCAGAAGCTATGAGTACTTGAAGTGTCAGTAATCCTATAGTACCGCATCCTACAACTGCTGCCTTATCACCTGGTTTAATATTTGATCTTCTCACTCCATGAACTGCCACTGTAGTTGGTTCTGATAGCGAGATATGTTTATCAAGGACATTATTCGGGACTGGAACCAAATGGGTAACAGGCCACGTCATATATTCTTGCAATCCCCCATCTGCAGATAATCCTGCAACAGCCATTGAAGGACAGACAGCATGATGCCCTGATTTACACCAATAACATATTCCACAAACTAGAATATTATTAATGGCTACTCTTTTGCCGATAAAATTTCTGTTTTTTGGATTAAGAACATCAACGACTTCTCCACCTATTTCATGACCCATAACAAGTGGTGCCATTTTTCCACTTAATAAATTTGGTGTTTCACTTTGTATCCATAATGGACCATATTGCCACTCTTCAATATCTGTTGCACATAATGATGTATATTTAATTTTTATTAAAGCTTCATTAAGTTCTGGTATAGGTTTTTCCCTGTTTTCTAGTCTAATATCTTTATTTCCGTGGTAAACAAGTGCTTTCATAATAAGTTCCTATTAAGAATCATAAAGTCAGTATAAAATTGACATTAACTGGAGATTATATGATATCTTTCATCTTTAATGTTAAAAATATACTTTTTTGTGTAAACCTTTTTGATAGACATAGATATTTTAGGTAGGAATGAATAATGAAAAATGCACCAATTATTAATAAAATTGAAGTTATAGCGTATGAGACTTCTCTTGAAAATTTAGGTAAAGACTATAATACATTCAATTTAGTATATAAACCTAATTCAAAAATGGTATCCAGAAATAATATTTTGAGAATACACACAGATCAAGGTTTAATTGGTGAGTATGATGGGATCTCTGAAAACGCACTTTCTGATGTTAAGGCCGTTGCACAATATCTAATTGGAAAAAATGCTCTTTCACGAGAAGTTATATATAATGATATGAAAAGAGGTCTTCGTCACACTGCTATGCTAGGAGTAGGTGTTGTTGATATATGTTTATGGGATATAGCGGGTAAACTTTATGATGAACCTATTTATAGACTTTTAGGTGGAGAAAAAAAACCTCTTCCATGTTATGCGTCAACTTTACATGGTGACGAAAACGGTGGACTTTCTACACCTAATGATTTTTTAGATTTTGCTATCCAATGTAGAGAAATTGGTTATCCAGCATTTAAAATCCATGGTTGGGGTAATGCAAGAGATAATTTACAAAGAGAAATTGAAAATGTGCTATTAGTAGGATCAGGTTTAAATGGAACAATGGATTTAATGATAGATCCTGCATGTGAAATAAAAAACTTTTCTGACACAATAAAACTTGGGAGAGCGTGTGATGAGGCAAACTTCTTTTGGTTAGAAGACCCATTTCAAGATGGGGGTGTTTCTCAATTTGCTCATAGAAAATTAAGACAAATGATTAAGACACCAATTTTGCAAACAGAACATATAAGGCTTTTGGAACAGCATGTCGATTTTATTACCGCCGACTCAACAGATTATGTTAGAGCCGGTGCACATGAGGACGGCGGAATAACTGGAACTATGAAAATAGCTCATGCAAGTGAAGGATTTGGTTTAGATGTTGAATTACATGGTCCTAGTCCTGTACATAGGCATATAATGTCATCAATAAGAAATACTAATTATTTTGAACTTGGTCTTGTACATCCTAAAGTAAAGACAACAAAATCACGTACTTATTTAAACTATAGTGACGATTTGGATGCAGTAGATTCTAACGGTAATGTTTTCGCACCTGATGGACCAGGCATAGGTGTAGAACTTGATTGGAAATGGATTAAAGATAATCAAGTTGATGGTGGTGTTTTAGCAGAAGGTTGATTATTTTAAATCAATTTCACCGTTTTCGTTGATTTCTTTAACTCCTTTTTCGGATTTGAAGATTATTGCTTTCATTGTTGCGCTAACCTTTTCACCAGGTTTAATTTTTATGTCGGTTCTGACTTTAGAACCTGGTTCTGGTTCACCACCTCCTAAGCTACTGAATGGCTCTAATCCCACATTATAAGTTCTTCCATACCATGGGTAACCATATCCACCACCAAATACTTGCCAGTACCATAAATACTTGAAAATATTTACAGGATATACCAACCCAAATCCGATTTTTAAATTTGGATTTGTGACTGAATACCATCCTTTTTTTTGATCTTTGAATACCATATAATCTTGTACCCTTATATTTTTTGAAGGGAATGATTGAAGATTTTCTATACTCCCATCTGGAGATTTAGCTAACGGCCATTCGCCTGTTTGATTAGTAAGTAATCTTGTAGGAGGACGATCTCCTTGAACAATAAAATTACATTTTGGCATATCTAAAATGCATTTTTCATTTAAAAATGGTTCTCCAAGTGCTACATGTTGTCCCCATTGATAATCCATTTCTTCTTCAGCTTCATTTAGTAAAGTTTCTGTTATTGTAACTATAGGTTTATTTGATTCTAATGAAATAGTTTTTTCTATTAAGAAGGGGGTTCTGATGGTTCTTACCGAAAATTTCACACTTACTTTGTTATGAGTATTTTCTATAATCTGTGAATCCCATGGCATTAGAGTAGCTTCAGTATGAAATCCTATATCTGCGCCATGATATTTTTGCGTAAATCCACCCGTTGGGGCTATAGTTTGCCACCCACCAATGTAACTATCATGCCAAATACCTTCTCCCCACCCAGAGCTTGGTATATATTTTGAAGAATTCCTAACGCTCCATGGTGTTCTCCACATAAAATCTGTATCAGATTTTTTATCCACCAATTCGAATATATCAGCACCTTTGTCAGTTAGGATAGAAACTTTTAGTATTTCATTTTCTAATATTACGGTCTTTAATCCTCTGTATTTCCATGAATCAGATATTCTACATCCAAAAAGTCTTTCAATATTATAATGCACAATTTTTCCCGTATAGTTCTATTTGATTAATTGACTATTCAAAATATTCAAATTAACATTGTATATATTAATTACTATCTTATATAGGCAGATCATATTAATTTTACTATATGAGTAGGTCGGTGAATCGGCGAGTATAGATCAAAGCTGCTGCTGTCACTCCCGGCGGATTCCGGAAGTGACCACGACTGATAAATAAAGAGGTCACGAAATTTCTATCGAAAATCTTAAATGTAAAGAATGTAATAGGCTATATCCACAAGATCCTATTTATGTTTGTGATTACTGTTTTGGCCCACTAGAAGTTGTTTATGATTATTCATCTTTATCAAATCTGTCTCGTGAATCAATAACCGATGGACCTGATAATTTATGGAGATATGATTCTTTGTTACCTGGATCTAGAGAAAGAGCTGTTAATATTGGTGCTGGTATGACCCCTTTGTTGAAAGCTGATAATTTAGGATATGAATTGGGATTGGATAATTTGTGGATTAAGAATGATTCTGCAAATCCTACTCATTCATTTAAGGACAGGGTTGTATCTGTAGCAACCACAAAGGCAGTTGAATTTGAATTTAATACTATTGCTTGCGCATCTACAGGTAATTTGGCTGGAGCAACTGCAGCTCATGGAGCAAAAGCAGGATTAGAAACAATAGTTTTTGTTCCAAACAATCTTGAAGAAGGGAAAATTTTTGGAGCAGCAATTTTTGGTTCAGTAATAAAAGTTAATGGAAATTATGATGAAGTCAATAGATTATGTTCTGAATTAGGAGATGATCGTAGATGGGCATTTGTGAATATTAACATGCGTCCATATTATTCAGAAGGTAGCAAAACACTTGCATATGAAATTGTTGAACAATTAAACTGGACTGCACCTGATAATATTATTGTTCCTGTGGCTTCCGGTTCGTTATATACAAAAATCTGGAAAGGTTTAAATGAATTTTTGAAATTAGGTATTATAGAAGAAGTTAATACAAGCATGCATATAGCTCAACCTTTGGGATGCTCTCCAGTTTCAACAGCATTTTTAAATGGTGAAAGTCACCCTAAACCAGTTGTCCCAAATACTATTGCAAAGTCACTTGCAATAGGTAATCCGGCAGATGGGTATTATTCAGTAAAAATTGCAAATGAATCTTCTGGAAAAGCTATTATAGTACCTGAAGATGAAGTTTCATTTGGGATTAAATTGTTAGCCGAAACAGAAGGAATATTTACAGAAACAGCTGGAGGTGTAGTCATTTCAGCATTAAAAAAACTTACTGAGTCAAATATTATAAAAAAAGATCAACAAACTGTTGCTCTTATTACAGGAACCGGATTAAAAACCATTGAAGCTATTCGAGATTCTATTACAATGGATACAATTGAACCAACAATAGAATCGTTTGATGAAACTATCGATCTAAAATAATACCTTATGAGCAAAGTTAAAATAAAATTATTTTTTTCTGGACCTAGTATTAAGAGGCCTTTGGTGTATGAATTAGGGATGAAATTTGATGTTGTAACAAATATACGAAGAGCAGAAATTACAGATTCAGGTGGTTGGGTAATCTTGGAATTAGATGCAGATAAGAAAGAGATCAATAATTCAATCAAATGGGCTGAGAATCAAGGTGTAATAGTTACATTGATTGAAGGCGATTTTATAGAAGGATAATTTTATATACAGGAGTTAATAATGGCTATATCAGTAAAAATCCCTACCCCACTTAGAAAGTTAACAGATGGAGTATCAACTGTTAATGTAGAAGGTCATAATATTGAAAAAATAATATCTAATTTGGAATTAGAATATCCGGGAATTTCTGAAAGATTATGTGATGAAAATGGACAATTAAGAGCTTTTGTAAATATTTTTGTTAATGGAGAAGATATTAGATATTTAAGTGGTATGGAATCAGTAATTGCTGATGGGGATGAAATAAGTATTGTTCCGGCTGTTGCTGGAGGGTAATATTAAGGAGTTATTGTATCTCTAATACATGAAATGATGATATTTTCATGTATTTTAGTTTTCGTAGTTGCATGGCCGATATCATTTAATAATACCCATCTAATATTGCCATCGGTAGATTTTTTGTCGATTCGTGTTGACTGAATTATCATTTCAGTTTTATCAAAATTTAGAGTTACAGGTAAATTAAATTTTTTTAATATATCCTGTTGTCTTTTAACTGTTTTGGAATTAATTAGACCAATTTTTTTTGAAATTTTTGCAGCTACAATCATACCAATTGAGACAGCTTCACCATGTAGAAATTTCTTGTATTCAGTAATTTTTTCTAGGGCATGTCCAATTGTATGACCATAATTTAGTAGGATCCTATTACCTTCTTCGAATTCATCTCCTGATATAATTTCAGATTTTATTTTTGCACTTTTTTTAACAATATTAATTATTTTTCTATCAGAAATATCTTTTTGTTCAATTTTCCCAATATTTTCAAGTTCAAAGAACAAATTTTTATCAAGGATTAAACCATGTTTTATAACTTCTGCCCAACCTGAATCAAATTCTCTTTTTGGTAAAGTAGATAAAAATTTTAAATCTTGAAAAACAAGTTTAGGTTGATAAAATGATCCGATTAAATTTTTTCCTGAATCTAAATTGATTCCCACTTTTCCCCCAATTGATGCATCAGCCATAGCTGCGAGTGTTGTTGGTATCTGAATATATGGTACTCCTCTCAACCAAGTTGAAGCAACATATCCCACAACATCACCGGTAACTCCTCCTCCAAAACTAACAATGGTATCTTTTCGTTCTACTAACATTTCTGCTAACCAAGAATAAATATACCTAACAGTTTCAATATTTTTATTTGATTCATTGAAATCTACTGAGAGTATGTTAGTGTAAAATCCATTTTTTTCTAGTAATTCAGAAAGCTCTAAAACCTGTTTTGGGAATAATGCTTTATCGGCAATTAGGAAGATTTTTTTATTGTTTATGCATGAATTTAATTCTTTTGGGAGAGAATCAAGTATATTATGACCAACTATTATTCTGTAGTTTCCTTGTGAGGTTTTTACTATATCTGCTAAATGTGAGTTATTCATATGTTTTTCATCCATTTAGTCCAAAATTCAACAATTGAATTAGCAATTTCTGAAGGAATTCTTTCTGAAGTGTCAATAGTATGATCTGCAAAAGAATATATACTTTTTCTATCAAAATACATAGTCTTAATTTTTTTCAAAGTAATTGAGTTTCCTAATAATGGTCGAATAGTTTTTTGATTAGATTTAATCCTATTGAAAATAACATTCGGATTACAATCAAGTTTTACTATCAATCCTGAGTTATTCATTAATTCTCGGTTATATTTTTTGATCGGAACACCACCACCTGTTGAAATAATATAATCTTTACTCTTAGAAATTTCAAATAAAACATTAGACTCAATATTTCTAAAATGTTCTTCACCTTTTATTTTAAATATTTCTGAAATACTGTATCCTTCAATTTTTGTTATTTCATCATCCATTTCAAAAAAAGAAAGATTCGTTATTTTCGCCAATTCTTTTCCAACAGTTGATTTCCCGGTACCAGATAAACCAATAAGATATATATTGTTTTTTTTCATTTTTAAATTTAAGATTTTCCAAATTGATCATGAGATTTAATAAAACCATCTAAATTATGTTTAATCTCATTCATATGATCACCTCCGAATTTATCAAGATAAGCAGAAGTTAATATAAGAATCAACATAGCTTCACCAATTGGACAAGCACGTGAAGTTTGACAAATATCACTTCTATTATATGGAGCTTGCACTATTTTTCCTGTATTAATATCAACAGATGGTAAAGGAGAAGTCATGGTTGCAATTGGTTTTATCGCTACATTAACAACAATGGGTTCACCATTTGACATTCCGCCTTCAATTCCTCCTGCATGGTTAGTGATATGTGAGAAGTTTTTAACGTTATTTTTATCTGGAATTAATACATCATGTATATCATGTCCTTTACTACTAGAATTATCAAAACCGTATCCAATCTCAACTCCCTTTACGGCATTAATACTCATCATAGCTTGAGCGATCTGACCATCTAATTTTTTATCCCACTGTATATGACTTCCCAAACCAACTACAATATTTGAAGCAATTATCTGAATTATTCCACCAATAGTAGTTCTGTTTTTTTTGGTATTATCAATAACATTTTTATATTTTTTTTCTAATGTTTTGGAAGATGCCCTAACTTCTGATTTTTCAACAAAATCCCAATCTACTGAACTGTAATCAGTTTCATCCTTAACATTTCCATTACTTAACACTCTTGATTTGATCGAAACACCTAATTGAGAGAGAAAAATTCTAGCGAATGAACTGGCTGCTACTCGTGCAGCAGTTTCTCTAGCAGATGCGCGTTCTAAAATATTTCTTATGTCATTATGTTGGTATTTAAGAGCCCCAGGAAAATCAGCATGACCAGGAACTACTTTTGTTTGCTTTTTAATATCGACTTCTTTGTCAACTTCTTTTGAAGACATTGCATCAGACCAATTATTAAAATCCTTATTTTCAATCCAAAGCGAAATTGGTGACCCAATAGAATAACCATGTCGGATTCCCGATAAAATTTTTGCGGTGTCATCCTCAATTTTCATTCTTCCACCTGACCCATAACCAATTTGTCTTCTTTTCATTTGATGTTTAATTTCATCTTCATTTATTTTTAATCCAGCAGGTAAACCTTCAATAATTACACTCAACCCTTGACCATGAGATTCACCTGCTGTTAAAAATCTAAATTTTGTCATATCCTTAAGCTTTCCTAAATGCTTCAAACATTTTTTCAACAGGGGCATTCAAACCTGTTGCCATTTCAAATCCTTCAATTCCTTGATAAACAAGCATACTAATCCCGTTCCCAGTTATACCACCAGATGATTTAATTTCCTTTAGAAAAGGTGTTTCTATTGGAGCGTAAACAATATCATATCCTACTATAGATTTTCTAATCGAATTAGAATATATAGGAGATGTATTTGGTGCTGGACCACCAGTCATTCCCAGAGATGAAGTATTAACTATCAAATCTACATCACTAGCTACTTTATCTATTTGGGTTTTTTCAAAATTAATTACATTAACCAAAAAATTTTTATCGGAGAAATCAGATGCTATTTTTTCGGCATTTTCTATAGTTCTATTAGAAATAGTAATACTGTTTATACCAGAAATTTTTAGACCATACACTATTGCACGAGAAGCACCACCAGCTCCAAAAACAAGAGCATTTTTTGAATTTGGATTTAAACCTGTCTGATCTTTTAATGATCTTATAAAACCTGAGCAATCTGTATTATGTCCAGTTAATTTTCCTTTGTTATTGAATATCCAATTTACAGCACCTACTTTTTTTGCTGTTTCAGTAAGATTGTCCACATATTTCATAATGTTTAATTTATGAGGTAGTGTAATACATGAAGCGATAAAATTTTTTGATTTAAAATGTTCAACAATTTTTGGTAATTCTTCATCAGATATATCCCACGCTGTAAATTTTTCTTGAATATTATGATAATCAAGTGCCACTTGTTGAAAGATTGGTGATTTAGAATGTCCTATTGGATGACCAATAATTCCAATGTTTTCTTTATAAGTCAATTTGATTTCCTACCTTTTTTACCTTCTAAATATGAACCTAAAATTAAAGCTGCACTTATCGAATCAATCGATGAAGTTCTATGTTTTATTGTTTGGTTATCTTGAATTATTCTATTAGCTTGAACAGTTGTCAATCTTTCATCCCAGAATTTAATTTCACACTTATATATTTGATTGATTTTAGAGCTTAGTTGTTTTATTTTCAAACTCATTGAACTTTGTGTTCCATTCATATTTATCGGCATACCTATAATAATGTTTTTAGAAGTTATTTTTTTTGCTATTTCAACTATAGAAATTGCATCTTCCCGTAAATTTTTTTTTGAAGATATAGTATCGTAAGGAAAAGCAATAACACCACCTTCATCAGACTTGGCTAGACCAATTCGTGAAGATCCATAGTCGACACCTAAAAATATCATTGAGATTTCTTGTTTCTTATACTGTTTTTTACAGCATTTAATGAATTATTCAATACGTTTTCAAGTTGATCTATTTTTTTCCCTCCTCCTTGAGCATTATAAGGACTGCCTCCTCCTCCCCCTTGCATAATTTGGGATAAAAATTTAGCTATATTTCCAGAATGTATTCCTAAATTAACAGCATTATTTGTTGCCATAACAATAATTGATGGTTTCTTATTAACATCTCCACCAACAATAACAACTCCATTTTTATGGTTGGATTTTAATTTATCTGCTATATTTCTCAAATTTTCCAAAGTTGTAGAATCAATTTTTATAGTTTGAATTTGAATTTTTTCTTTCCCAATCATAAATGAATCAAGCTGAATATCGTTGTTAGTTGAAGAAAATTTTGCTTCCAATAATTTATTTTCTAATTCTTCAATTTTTTTCTTTGTATTTGTAATCTGTTTATTTGAATCAATAATCTTATTTATTAATTTATCTGGAGAAGATTTATACATTTCAGATAAATTTTTAATGATACTAAAGTATTGATTTGTAGTTTTTTCAGCATGAATACCAGTAAGAGCTTCAATTCTTCTTATACCAGTACCGATACCTGTTTCTGAAAGAATAATAAAACTTCCTATTCCTCCTGTTGAATCCATGTGTGTACCCCCACAAAGTTCATAACTCCAAGGGGGATCAATTTTAATAGTTCTAACTTGATTTTCATATGTGTCACCAAAAAATGCTAACGCTCCTTCATCAACTGCTTTTGCATAAGAAGTCCAATATACTTCAACACTTGTGTTAGCTCGTATTTTTTCAGATACTCTATATTGAATTTTATTGAGTTCTTGATCGGTCAGTGGATTTAAATTTGTAAAATCAAATCTTAGTCTGTCGGGTGCAACTAAAGATCCAGATTGTCTAACATGTGGTCCAATTAATTCTCTCAAAGAAGCATGTAAAAGATGTGTTGCTGTGTGATTACGTTTGATTTTTTCTCTACGATTTAGATCAACTAAAGCCTTAACGTCATCATCAACATTAACAATTCCTTTAGAAACAACACCATAATGAAAACTCATATGACCAATAGGAGCTTTTGTATCTTTAATATCAACTACGAAATTTTCACTTATAATTTTTCCTGTATCACCTACTTGTCCTCCCCTTTCGGCATAAAATGGAGTTTCATATAAAACTATCTGTACTTCATCATTTATTTTTGCTTGTTTGACAATTTTATTTTTTTTAATTATTGCTTTGATTTTTGTAGAAAGTTCACAAGTTTCGTAACCTTTAAATGCAGTTTTAAATGCAGTTTCAGAATTTTTAAGCACTTCATAAATTTTCTGTATATTTTTATCATTAGTGATACTTTTATTCGAAAGTTTTCCTCTTGTTTTCTGTTTGTTCATTTCAATATTAAAGGAAGGAATATCTAAATCAAATCCACTTGATTTAATAGTTTCTTTTGTTACTTCTGGAGGGAATCCATAAGTATCATAGAGTAAGAAAATTTCTTTGCCCGAAAGTAGTTTAGAAAAATTAGTATCATTTTTAGGATTATAAGTAAGTACTGAATTAGCAATTCTAGAACCAATTAAAAATGGATCATCACCCTTTTTAGGTTCATTTATTGTTCGGTTAGAAGAGTAAAATTTTTTTCTATAGTCTATCATTCCATCTAGAACTGATGCACCAAACTTCAAAGTTTTCAGAAATGTAGTTTCTTCTTTTTCAAGAACATCTATAACAAAAGATTCATTATTTTTAAGATCAGGATATGCTTCACCCATTAATTGAACAATTATAGGAACTGAAGTAGATAGTGGAAAATTGTCAATTCCTAATTCATTACCAAACATCATACCTCTTCTAATTAATCGTCTTAAAACGTAACCACGTCCAGAATTTTCTGGTATTACACCATCACTGATTAGAAACGTAGCAGATCTAGCATGTTCTGCAAGAACTCTAATAGCTTTATCAGTTTCTATGTTAGAATCAACACTCGTATTGGAAAGATTTTCTATATGTTTAATTATTGGTTGAAATAAGTCAGTCTGATAAATATTATCCACATTTTGAAGGATTACAAGAGTACGTTCTAAACCCATTCCTGTGTCAATATTTTTATTTGGGAGTAATGTATCTTTTTTATTGATATCTCTATTATATTGAGTAAAAACCAAATTATATAATTCAATAAATTCAGATGAGTTATTTGGTCCCCAATTTGATGTTTCATCTCTATTTGTAATTTTAGGGGTGTCTTTTAGTGAACCAGTATAGTAATTAATTTCAGAGCTAGGACCGCATGGACCATCTTCACCTGCAGGCCCCCACCAATTATCAGAATCACCGAACTTATAAATTCTTTCATTTGGGATACCTAAACTAAGCCAAATTTGTTCAGCTTCAATATCTGTTTTATAAACTGTAAAATAAAGCCTTTCAAATTCAAAACCTAAATAATTTAGCATTAAATCAAGCGCCCATTTACAAGCATCCTCTTTAAAATAATTACCAAAACTAAAATTCCCTAACATTTCAAATAGAGTCAAATGTGTGTCATCCCCAACTTCGTCAATATCAGTTGTTCTAAAACATTTTTGAGTTGTTACTATTCTAGGATGTGGGGGAACCATTTCACCGGAGAAATAAGATTTGAATTGGGCCATTCCTGAATTCGTTAACAAAAGAGAAGGATCATGTGCAGGGATTAGAGATGATGAAGGTAACAACAAATGATCTTTTTTTTTAAAAAAATCTAAAAATGTTTTCCTTAATTCATCTGAGTTAGATGGAATATTACTCAACTGTTTTTCCTAAAATCAAACGCTTTATTAAATCTTATCTAATAGAACATTAAGTTGTCTATAAATTCTAGAGAATAGTAATTAATCTGATTCAGAAAATTGTCTAGAAATATTTGTTTGTAATGATGCCAATGCAATTTGTGATAACATTTTCTCTCTTAATTCTGGTGTAATTTTTTTTGTATCTATATTTTCTGGGACATCAGTTTTTTTCTTTTCAATTTCTTCAATTCTTGATTTATCCCAATATAAAGGTACTTGTGCTTCTCCCCAATAAACTGTTGTATGAGGAAATGGAATTTCAATACCTTCTTTATCAAATCTGTTTTTAATTCTTCTTCTTAATTCACCTGTAATTTCCCATTGATTCATTGGTTTACATTCACCCATCATCTTAATAGTTATCTGCGAATCATCAAAAGCCTGTAATCTTAATACTTTAGGTGGAGCGATAATCATTAAACCGAAATCTGGATCATTTGCTAATTCATCACCTATTTCATTAAGAATATTAAAGACATTATCTATATTTTCTTTATATGCAACTCCAACATCAAGATGAATCCTTGACCAATGTTTTGTTTTATTTGTAGCAACATTAATTTCACCATTTGGAATTACATGTACATCTCCCTCCCAGTCCCTTAAGACTGTACGTCTAAGATTTAAATCTTCTACCATGCCAGATACACCAGCTATACTAACAATATCACCAGTTCTATATTGATTTTCAGCTATTATCATAACGCCAGAAATCAAGTCTCTTACCATATGCTGAGCTCCAAAACCAACTGCTATTCCAGCAATACCAAACCCACCTAAAATAGGACCTATAGGAACTCCAATTGTAGATAAAATCATGAATACGGCTCCAAGTAAAATGAGTACTCTAATTAATCCTGAAAAAACTGTAGTAAGAGTTTGAGCTTGTTTTTGTACTTCATCATGTTCGTCTGCTGTTGAATTTCCAAACATAATTGTTTTAATCAATTTAGGTAAAGATCTTTTTAAAATCTTTATTATGACCCATGAGAAAAAGATAATAAATATTATAGTTATTCCTTTATCAAGAAACCAATTTCCTATGCCTTTAAATGCTGGAGAGAAGATATCAACGAACAAATCAAAGTTTTGTCCGAAGATTGAAAATTCTATAACTAAAATAACAAAGATAATTCCCAATGCTAATATTAGATCTATATACCATTTATAACTTGTTCTAACTTTATTTCCAACATCTTCTGTAGATTCATGTTGTTCAAGTTCATTTGCTGCAAGATTAAGTGTTTTTGTGATTATAATTTTCAATATAATCCAGAAAAGAATCCCCCCAAAAAGAGAAATAATCAGTCTTATTAATTGTTCTGATAAAAGATCAGATAATAATGTTTCAGTCATAATTAATTATATGTTTTTTCATACCAAATTTTCTTATTGAATAATTTCTAAACTCAAAGCTACAGCTCCACCACCACCATGGCAAATTAATGCCAAACCATTTTTTAGTTTATTATTGTGTAAGGCATGGATTAAAGTAGTCACAATTCTAGCTCCACTTGCACCTACTGGGTGACCTAAAGCAATTGCACCTCCATTAACATTAACCAGTTCAGGATCCCAATCGATTTGTTTCTTATTTGCAAGTACTTGTGCAGCAAATGCTTCATTGATTTCTATAAGATCAAAATCCGACAATTTATTTTTAGTTTTATCTAGTAATTTTTTTAATGCGTATGGAGGTGCATCAAAAATCATTCCAGGATTATTGGCTACATGTGTATATCCTGTAATCATTGCTACTGGTCCATCAGGAGATTCAAGTGAATTTTCATCTGAAATTATCATTGCTGACGCACCGTCGCTTATTTGTGAAGCATTTCCAGGTGTAACAGATTCTCCTTCTGTAAAAGCATGCTTAAGTGACTGAAGTTTTTCGAAATTAACATCTTTTCTTGGGCCATCATCTTTAGTAATCAGATAACTTTGTTTTTTATCAGAGATACTTACTGGGGTAATTTCTTTATTAAAACTGCCTGTTTCTTGAGCTTTAACTGCTTTCAGATGACTGTGTTCAGCATATCTATCTTGATCGTCTCTGTTAATATCGTATTTTTTCGCTATTATTTCTGCTGAATCTCCCATATGCCTATTTTCGAACGGGCACCATAAAGCATCATTTATAAGAGTGTCAACTAATATTGAATTACCCAATCTCTTCCCTGATCTAGAATTTACTAAAACATGTGGGGAATCAGTCATGTTTTCCATACCTCCTGCAACTATGATTGACATTTCTTCTAATTGGATACTTTGAGCAGCTAAAATAATAGACTGTATTCCTGAAGCACATGCTTTATTTATTGTAAGAGCGGACGTACTTTCAGGTAGATCTGAAAATATAGATGATTGTCTAGCAGGTGTCATTCCTCCTCCTGCTGTTAACATATTACCCATTATCACATATTCAACATTTTCGGATTTAATAGATGCTTTTTCTATTGCAGCAGATATACATTCACTACCTAACTTTGAAGCTTTAACTTTTGAAATTGAACCTTGGAATTTTCCTATGGGAGTTCTATTAGATCCAGTAATAAAAACTTTCTTGTTTAGTATATTATTCATTATAATTAAATTTGGTAATATTCTTACGAGTTCCTAATTATATCAAGTGCTTCCTTACCAAAGAATTCAAATCTCCAACCATTTAATGCCCTAACATTCAGTTGGTTTTTAGCAAGTTTTTCTAGATCAAATCTATTAGCAACAAGTTGTGGAGAAATTTTATAATAATCGCATTTATTATCCAATAAAGTCCTGAGATTTTTCACAGTTGTTGTATAAGATCTCTTAGATACTGTATTTGTTTGATTAGAGTAATTCTTATTAGATTTAATAAATAAACTAACACAATCTCTTAAATCATTTATATTACTTTTAGTAATATATGCGAAATCCATAAAGCCAACTTCTAATTCAGAAAAAATTTTTTTATGGTTATCAAATAAAAATTTTATTGTTGAATTAGAGCAAATCCATGATCTAGGGACATTGTTTGTTTGTGCGATATTTTCTCTCCAGGAACTAATTAAGTTAACTAAACTAGAGTCATTATTAGCAATTATTTTGAGATCTGAAAGTGATTTAATTTCAATCTTTTTTATATATAAAGATCTAATATTTTCTATATAATCCATCTCATCATTAACCCATGAGTTTAAATCTTTTTGAATAATATATTCATTTAACTTTTTATACAATAATGGAAGATATGTTACGTCTTCCGCTGCATATAGTATTTGTTTATCTTTAAGAGGTCTAATTTGCCAATTTGAATTTTGTTGAGATTTATTGATTTTTATATTTAAGATAGTATCAACTAAATCTGAGTAAGAAATTTGAGATTTATAACCAGAAAACATTGATGCGATCTGTGTATCATAAATATTTTTAACAAATACACCTTTAGACCATAATATTTCTAAATCTTGTTCTCCAGAGTGAAAAATTTTTTTTATTGATCGATTTTCAAGAAATTCAAAAAGTTTTGATAGATTTATATTTGTGGATATTAAATCTATTATTCCAGTATTAACCCCATCAGAAATTTGTATTAAGCATAAGATTGGCCAATAAGTAGTTCTTCTCATAAATTCTGTATCTATACCAATTATTGAACTATCTTGAATTAAATTAATAAAACTTAAAAGTTTATTGGTGTCTTTTATAAGAGATATTTCTTTCATTAAAAAAATCGACTATTATTTATATATCATAATCATTAAAAGAATCCCAAAAGATGGACGAAAATAAATATAAAATTAATACCCACCCACCATATTGTACTTGTGTCACTTGTTCAGATTACAGATTAAATAAAAAACATTCAAATAAATTTGATCTTGTTTTATTTTTAAAAAAAACATTCTATAAAATAAAATTTTAATTAAAAAATTTTCCAAAAATCCAACCCACAACATATCCAATAATTACAGAAAAAGGTATCCCAAAAAAAACACCTACAGAAACCACTTCTCTTAAATTTGTAGCGGCTACGTCGTATCGAAATATGGACATGATAATAAAAATTATTCCAGTTAAAAATCCTACTAGAGCTCCATATAAACTGTATTTCCCACCAATCATTTTTTTATATACTTATCCATATTATTATTTATTGTTATTGGATATTATATGAAAATATTAAGAGGTAAAGATTGGTTCGCAGGAAAAGATCTAGAAGGTTTTTTACATAGATCAGGTTTAAAAGCACAAGGATGGTCGGATAAATCGTTCAAAGATAAACCAATTATAGGAATAGCAAATTCTTGGTCAGAAGCTACCCATTGTAATTCTAATCTAAAGGAAATTGCAGAACATGTCAAAAGAGGAATAATAGAGGCTGGAGGTTTCCCTTTAGAGTTTCCTACTATTTCTTTAGGTGAATTTTTTTTAAACCCGACATCAATGTATTGTAGAAATTTGATGTCTATGGACGTTGAAGAAATGGTAAGAGGTTTACCAATAGATGGAGTTGTGTTGTTATCAGGATGCGACAAAACGACACCTGCAATGTTAATGGGTGCTTTATCGTCAAATATACCCTCAATATTGCTTACTAGTGGTCCACAATTGAAAGGTAATTGGAGAGGAGAAAGTTTAGGTTCTTGTACAGACTGCAGGAGATATTGGTCTGAATTAAGAGCAGGTAATATTACTCAAGAACAATACGATTCACTGGAATCTGCAATTTATCGATCTAAAGGTCATTGTATGGTTATGGGAACCGCATCAACAATGGCTTGTATAAGTGAAGTTTTAGGTATTATGCTTCCCGGAGGAGCATCTATTCCAGCTGCAGATTCAAGAAGGTTGGCTTTAGCTGAGGAAACTGGAAGAGTATCAGTAGAAATGGTTTCTAAAGGAACTAAACCTTCAAATATTCTTACTAAAGCCGCTTTTACAAATGCGATAAAAGTTTTACTTGCAATGGGTGGTTCTACTAATGCTGTAATTCATCTCATTGCTATAGCAGGACGATTAGGAATTAAAGTAGAGCTTGATACATTCGATAAATTGTCAAGAAAAGTACCCGTAATAGTAAATTTAAAACCCACAGGTGAATATTTAATGGAAGATTTTTTTTATGCTGGAGGGATCAAAACACTTTTATATGAAATGCGAAATCTATTAAATCTAGAAGTAAAAACTATTTCTGGTAATACCCTTGGAAATAATGTAACAAAGCCAGACTTTAATACATTTGAGATAATTAAATCCATTAATGACCCTATTTTTAATGAAGGAGGATTAGCTGTACTAAAAGGGTCTTTAGCTCCAAATGGTGCAATTATCAAACATAGTGCTGCTTCTAAAAATCTTTTACATCACACAGGAAAAGCTGTGGTATTCGAAAATTCTGAAGATTTGAAAAATCGTATTGACCAACCTGATTTAGATATAAATAAAGAAGACATAATGGTAATGAAAAATTCAGGACCTATTGGTGGCCCTGGTATGCCCGAATCTGGTTACTTACCTATACCAAAAAAATTATT
>PBDR01000030.1 GCA_002717385.1 Chloroflexota bacterium | reverse complement strand
TTGTGCAACCATATATATTTAATGAGGGGTGCCTGTTGTTGCTTGGCTCTTCATATACGCAAATACTCTACAAAATACCAGTAAAAATACGCCCCAAATAAGACCGACTGGTGGTTTATCTGGTGGTTTTTAGGTGCAATGGATACTTTCGCACACTGTGTAGAATTAGACGTTTAGCCCGTAGTTATGCGGCGGAGGGAGTGGGATTCGAACCCACGGTACGCTTGCACGTACATTGGTTTTCAAGACCAACGCAATCGTCCACTCTGCCATCCCTCCTTGGATTGTTTTTTGTTCTACTCCTATAGTATACAATAGTTCTACTATTTTCTTTTATAGAGTGTTGCTATGTTTGAAATTTCAAAAGGATTACGTGTTTTGATCACCGGTGCATCAGGTGGTATTGGACAAGAAATAGCTAAGGCTTTTGGTAATTTTGGAGCTTCAGTTGGAGTTCATTACAATCACAACAAAAAGGATGCTCTTGAAGTGGTTAAGGATATTATTAGTTCTGGAGGGTTGGCCTCTGCTTTTGCTAAAGACCTACTTGATGTTTCGGACCTTTCAAATCTTATTCAAGATTTCGTAAATGAGTATAAAGGTATCGATGTTTTAATTAATAATGCTGGAGCAAATATAGGAAATTACCACTTCTTAGAAATTGATCCTCAATCTCTCACAGACACAATAAATTTAAATTATATTGCTCCTTTTCTATTATCTAGGGAAGCTTTTAAATTTATGAAGGATTCAGGTGGGGGACGCATCATAAATATTAGTTCTATAAGTGCCAAATTTGGTGGATCATTACAATCTATGCATTATGCCGCAGCTAAATCGGCGCTTGAATCCCTAACAATTAGCTTATCCAAAGCTGGTGCAGAACATAACATCCTTGTTAATACCATTCGACCTGGAATTATCGATACTTCGTTTCACAATAAAGCCCCGAAAAACAATATGGAAGAACGCATTGATCTTATTCCATTAAAAAAAATGGGTACTCCTGAAGATATCGCACAAATGGTCCTATTTTTAACTTCATCAGCTTCAAATTATATTACTGGTCAAGTTTTTTCTGTCAGTGGTGGTGAATAATTTCAATTAATTTTGAGATTCATTATATTTTTCTTAAAACAAATTCGGCAGCTCGCAAATGACTTTTGCCATCTCCCCTGTAAGTACCATAAAAGCGTAACGCTTCATCATTCAAAATATCTGCTGGGTATATATTGTGGTTAATATACTGATCAATACTATTGATTAGCTCATCAACATTTTCTGAGCATATTGCTCTTTTTTTAAGAGCCGCTACTGAAGCTTCAGATGTTTCACGATTTGTAAGCAAAATAAATAAAGGAATTTTTGTTGTAAGAGCTTGCATTAGTGTAGTGCTTAAATTATCGATAATAATAATTTTGGAAGCACCGAGATAATCTGTAAAACTGGATGTGTCTGATATAACTCTAAGATAAGGGTTATCAAAGATTATTGGTGGAAAGTTTGCATATCGTTTCTGACTAGGATGATGTTTAAAAATTATTTTTTCTTTATGTAAGCTGGCAAGGTATGAAAGAATTTTTTTTTGCCATTCATATTGATAAAGATCTGACCAAACTGGACTCCAGTAATATCTTAGAGTAGGTCCAAAATAGTTTGTAGTTACATATAGTATATTTTCTCCCACTTGGTTTTCATTTGAACTGATAAGCGTATCAAGCCTTGAAGATCCAATGGGAACAGTTGAAATTCCATTTTTTTCAGTAAATGGCTTTATTGTATCCTCAGTTCCTTTTCCGTATGCTAGGAAGTAATCGGTCTCGAGATTTAATTGAGGCCCTTCACTTTTGATGTTATACCAGATTCCGGCTTGTCCATGTGGCCAAACGAATGATTTTGTTCCAGATGTTCGCAGGTGCTTAATTTTTTTCCACACAGCACCGTTATTGATGTATGAAAATAATACCCCTTTGTACGTACTTTTATTTGTGAATGAAGATTCGTATGCCAACGATGATGCAATCATTTGATCGATATATGGACTTAAAATCGGAAAAATATTTACTTTGTGAAATGTGAATAACGAAGTAAAATCTTGGTCTGTTATGAGTGATTTTTTCATCTCCGTCCAAGCTTTTAAATATTCTAGATAGGAATTTCTCTTAAGGTAGGGAAATCGTTCAAATGAAATTCCTGCTCCTGAAGAAAATAACGTTAAAAGGGTGTTACTCCATTCATAAATACCACCTACCATGAGTAAGTTTTTTTTACGGAATTGATTAATAATGCTTTTTTTAACCCCCAATGTTTTAAGAGACACTACCCAATTCATTAGATTTGTTTTTAGTAGTGAATGTTCAAAAGGAATTGCTTGTACAGGTTTTCCATTTAATCCGGTTTTATTGTTGAAGACTTCTGATGAAATTCCATATTCTTTGGTGTATACGTCTATAAATGGACTCCAGAAATCATTGATAGGAAAACTGAAATCTGAAGGTATTTCTATAGAGTTTTTCAGATAAACAATTTTTTCTGGTTTTGTTTTTTCACCAAATTCTTTGAGAAGTAATATTCTTCCTAAAATTGTGTCAAGTAGTGAACGTAAGTGATATTCAAAGTATTCAAGTGTTTTGCCACCAAATCCCATTTGAGATAAATAATTATCTATATAAGAGGTAATTTTTATAAATTTTGAATTGGATTCTTCGTTTATTTCCAAGCCAAAATTTTCTCTATCATGGAAAGAATCTATTGATAGATATGATAAATTATTTTTATCTAATTCATAACTTGCATACGGACCAGTTGTTACAATTTGATAATTTGCAAGATTAATATAATTTGCTAAGAGTTTTACATCTTGGTCATTATTAACCAATACATAGGTTTTATTATCAAATCCTTCCAAATGTTTATCCTGTATCCATCAATGTTCTATTTAATGAACAGTGACACTTTTAGCTAGATTTCGAGGTCTATCAATTGGACATTCTCTTGTATCAGCGCAGTAGTATGCAATCAATTGTAATGCAATAGTATTTATAATTGGCATAAACATTGAGTCTGATGAAGGTACATTAATTGCAATATCTGCTATAGGCGAGATGGTTGAAATATCACCATTTGTTATCGCGATTATTGGAGCGCCGCGAGATTTTATTTCCTTTATGGCTGTCAACATTCTTGGTTGATGAGAATCATCTGGAACTATGGCTATAACAGGAGTTGATTCGGTAAGCATTGCAAAAGGCCCATGTTTTAATTCTCCTGCAGGAAATGCTTCGGCATGTAGATAGGCTAATTCTTTGAGTTTTAATGCTCCTTCTAAGGCAACGGGATAATTAATTCCCTTTGCAATAAGATATGAGTTGTCATACTTTGCCAGCCACTTGCCAGCCTCTTCAAACGTAGATTTCATTGCCAATGTACGTTGTGCTTTCTCAGACAAGGATCGCAGTTCATTAAGTAATGAATATAATTGATTGACAGGAACTGGGGAGGAAGAAAGTGCTAGAAGATAAAGTTCCATCACTTGAGATATGAAAGTTTTTGATGCGCCAACACTTGTTTCAGGCGGGGTTGCTTTTGTTTCAATTGAAGATTCAACTAATCGAGTTAAACTACTATTTGGAGTATTTGTTAGACCTATGGTGGTATACCCAGCATTTTTCGCAATACCTGCAGCGGTAATTGTGTCAGCAGTTTCTCCTGATTGACTAATAAAAATTCCCCAATCAGATTCGTTTACATTTTTTAGCGAATCAATTTCAGAAGCTATTTCTACATTTATGGAAGATGAAGTGAAATTGGACCAAAAATGTTTTCCGATTAATGCTGCATGATAAGCTGAACCACATGCAGAGATAAATATATTGTCTGGGTTTTTATGTTTTATAAGACTTGGATGCCGTGAAACCCCTGGAGTGACATTTGAAATTCTTCCTGACATAGTGTCTCTCAAAACGCGTGGTTGTTCGTGTACTTCTTTAAGGAAATGGTGTTTATATCCTGCTTTACCTAATTCATGAGAAACCCACGGTATGTTGTGAACAGAACGTTGTATTGGAACCTCATTATGGAGTATTTCTGGTTTTTCAGGAGATAATAATGCGATATCACCGTCCTCAAGAAAAATAACATTAGAAGTTTTTTCAGCTATAGCAGGGACATCAGAGGCTATATATTGCTCATTGTTTCCTATTCCTATTACCAACGGGCTGCTTTGTCGAGCGACAACAAGTTGATTTGTATGTTGACTTAGGACAGCAAGGGCATACGAGCCGTTTAATTCTGAAATCGCTTTTGCTACACTTTCTGGAAGTGTATGAGTATCATAGGATTCAATTAAATGGGCTATAATTTCACTGTCAGTATCTGAGGAAAATTGATGTCCTTCATTCATCAATTTTTCTCGAATGGATATGAAATTATCTATATCACCATTATGAACGATTGCTATATTACCAGAACAATCAGTAAAAGGATGAGCATTCTCTACTGTTGGTTTGCCAACAGTAGCCCATCGGGTGTGTCCTATTCCATAGAAACCAGAATATTGTTTTTTAGTTTTTAGACCTTCTACAAATCCTAGTTGTTTTTCAACCTTTATAGCTTTTTTGCCAGGAAGGGCAATCCCGCAAGAGTCGTACCCGCGATATTCAAGGCGTTCTAGCCCATTCAATATTATTGAATGGGCTTTTTTATAACCTGTATATCCTACTATTCCACACATTAGATTATCTCAAATAATATTACTTAATTCTGGGATGTCTTCTGCTACCGTATTGCCTTCACGAATTTTTGTACCTTGTCCAAGAAGAACCCCAGCTTTTATTGAAACATTTGCTCCGATACTGACGTTGTCGCCTATTACACATCCTGTAGTTATATCGGTTAAATGGTCATCATTTACTACTGATGCAAAATCAGACTTTGCAGTAAATCTTGGGCCGAGGGTTATTGCATCTGCAGTTACTGAGTCGGTGAGATGAGAATGTGTACCGATATGAACTGAATTCCCAATTATACAGTTTCTGATATATGTAAAAGGTTCAATAACAACATTGTTTCCGATGCTTGTATAAGGAAAAATAGTCACTGAAGGTCCTATTTCGCACCCTTCACCAATAGTTACGGGTCCAACAATGTATGAATTTGCTCGTATTATTGAATCCTTCCCGATTTTTACTGATCCTTTAATCACTACTCCTTGTTCTAAATTACCAGGAGTGGTGTCATTCATATCTGATAATGCTAATCCGTTTAATGTGTGGAGATCCCATGGATAAACTGCATCTCCCCAAATCCCACTTGCAGGTTGTGCATTAATTATAGCTCCAGTATTAATCAAATTGTTTATTGCATCTGGTAAATCTAATTCAGTTTCAAGATGTTCTACAATAGATTTATCTAGTAAATACGTTCCTGTGTTAACCCATGGAGTTATGGTGCCAGTTGGGGATTCGAGAAAAGACATAACCTTTCCGTCTTGAACACTTACTGATCGGTGGCGAGTATGCCCTTGAGCTTTATTTGTTACTAAAATTGTGGGCATATTTGCCGACAAGAGGTCTTTTATTGTATCTGCTGCCATCCAGTTGTGTCCTTGCACGACTAGAAATTGGTTTTCGAGATGATTCGAGGCAGCTAATAGTGCACTTCCGGTTCCTAACTGTTTAGTCTGCATTACATATTGTATGCTTGCACCAAAATTATCACCTGACATAAAATAATCTTGAACTTTTTCTTGTTGATATCCAACGACAATAACAATGTTTCTGATATCATTTGCTACCAATGCTTCAACAACATATTGAAGAATGGGTTTATTTCCAATTGGAAGCATAACTTTCGGACGTAGTGTTGTTAAAGGGTAAAGACGTTCACCCCTACCTGCTGCTAAGACAATTGCCTGTTTAACTGTATTGTTTTCCATTTGATAGACCTATATCAATTTTTAAAGAGTCCAGTATGTAACATCTGGAAATCCATCTTTCTTCCAATTAAGTATTCTTTTAACATCTGTTATAACCGAAGTGCCTATTTTTGCATCAAGCAATTGAACATAGGATTCCAAAGGTACATTTTTAAAAAAATCGTGCGAAACTGCAATAATAACTGCATTGTATTTTTTATCGTCCAGAAATGGATCATTAATTCCAGGCAGTCCACTTTCATTTAACATCTTTTTTTCTACTAATGGGTCGAAAACTGAAACTCTGCAGTTTAACTTCTCTAATTCTTCAACGATTTTAATGACTGAAGAGTTCCTCAGGTCAGTAACGTTTCCCTTAAAAGTTGCTCCCAAGATCAGTATTTCATAAGAAGCGGGAGCATAATTTGACTCGTTAGTGCCTAGAAAACTTAAAGTCTTACGAGCCACATAGGGGCCCATACTGTCATTTATTATACGGCTAGCATCTACTAAGGATGAACGTGCCCCTACTGATGTTGCCTTAAAATTAAGATAATGAGGGTCTACGGGTATGCAGTGTCCTCCGACAAGACCAGGTTCAAAATCTAGGTAATTCCATTTTGTTTTTGCAGCATCCATTACGTCACTTGTTTGAATATTGAGGTTTTGTAGAAAAATGGCCATTTCATTAATGAAAGCTATATTCACATCTCGTTGAACATTTTCTATAAGCTTTACCGCTTCGGCAGTTTTTATATTAGGGGCTATATGTATTCCTGCTTCTAAAATTGTTTCATATAAAGCAGATATTCGTACTACTGTTTCATGGTCTTGGCCAGAGATAACTTTTTTTATATTTTGTAAGAGGTGGTCTGGGTCCCCGGGATTAACTCTTTCAGGAGAGTAACCGACTTTAAAATCCTTTCCATTTTCCAAACCGGATTCTTTATCGATGACAGGAATGCATTCTTCTTCTGTACATCCTGGAAAAACCGTTGATTCATAAATAATTAGTGGTATAGTGGCGGAATTGTTTTTTTTGAAACTGGCCTTCAGGTTTTCACCGACTAATTTACTTGCATCAAGTAAATTAGTTAAGTCTGGATTAAAGGTATTATCTATTGGAGTTGGCACGGCAATAATATAACAATCGGATCCCAATAAATCATTTGAGACGTTTGTAAATGAAAGGTTAGGGTGCAGAAGTTCCTCTTTGGAAGATTCATTTTTGTTATCGAAGCCGTTTTTCAATTCGTTGATCCGAGTGGTACTGATATCAAACCCGACTACATTCATGGTTTTGGAGAAAGCAATCGCAAGAGGCAAACCAACGTAACCTAAACCTATTATACTTATTTTATTGTTAGTGAAGTTAGATGCGGCGTTCATAATTCTTACCCAATTTTAAAATCTGATTTTGTAATATTCTATCATGAGGAATAGATGCAGCAAATTAACTATGTGTAGTAATTATGAATATGAATAAGAGTTTAATTTTTTCGTTTCTTTTCCCATCCCATTTTGAAAGCAATGAGAATAGATAGAAAAAAGATTTTCAGATCTAAGAAGAAGCTTTGATTTCGTATGTAATATAAATCCATTTCAAGTCGTTCTTGTTGGTTATCCGGATTAGACCATACGGACATTGCTGAGGTGAGACCTGGTAATGCGACTAGGCGTTTTGACCATCCGGGAGTTTCTTCTTCAGCTGCTTGATGAGCACGAGGACTAAAAGGGCGTATCCCAACAAAACTCATTTCGCCACGAAGAATATTGATAAGTTGTGGCAATTCATCCAATGCGGTTTTTCTTAAAACTTTTCCGAATTTTGTAATACGTTCGTCGTTTATTAAGGTGTAAGGTATTTCACTCTTGTCTGCATCAACGATCATTGTTCTGAACTTAAAAACTGAGATAACATTCCCATTCTTTCCTACCTTTTTCATTCTATAGAATATAGGCCTTCCACTATCGAGGAGTATACATAATGGTATTATCGTCCATAGTAAAAGCCAGATGGGAAATAATGGTATATGTGTCAAAAGAAGTATTGATATGTCCAATGGGCGTTTATATGAAGGGGTTTTGTGATTATCAAGTTCTTTTTGATCCATTAATTGATACAAATCCTCCAACTGATATACTATACTTTATTGTATTTTGTATGAAGTGTTAAGTAATACTATAAAGTTAAATAAAGACTCACTTGGTTTGTATTGAAAATGTAAGGAAACATTATGACCGAAAATTCTTTTAAACAAGAATATCTAGCTATTCTTTTACGTAAGTGGTGGTTGATCGTGATGATTACTGGTTCAGTATCAGTAATTGCTCTTTTGATAGTACTTAATCAGGCTAATTTGTATGAAGCACAGTCAAGACTCCTTATAGTTGTTCCTGTAGGTTCCCGAGTAATTTCTACTGAAGAAGGTTCTCCTGAGGTTAATTTTCCTGAACTTTCTGTAGAGACGTTAACTACACTTGCAAGAAGCGGAGATTTACTAACTGATATCATAAATGAACTTAATTTGAAAGATGAAGAAACCGGCCAACCACTTTCGGTTGAATCTCTTGAAGCCATGATGGAAGCTTCTTATGAATCAACGGGTGTTGGATCTCAGTATGTTCGGATACCGATTTTAAGAATGACTGTAAAAGGTGAATCTCCAAAGCAATTAAAAGACATAGCTGATTCTTGGGCGAAAAATTTTGAAAAACGGAATGCAACTTTGTTTACTTCTGAAACAGCAAAGTCATTTACTTTTTTGGATTCCCAATACAATGATGCAAAAAATACCTATAATTCACTTCTTAGCGATTTAACAAAATATAAAAAACAATACCCAATTGTTTTGCTCACAGAAACACTGAAGTCAAGTAGGAATAAGTTTTTAGAAGTTAATGAGTCATTACGTGATAAAACCAATGAGCTTTCTCTTTCGAAAATAGAATTAAAAGCTGTTAATGAAGAAATAAAAGATCGATCATACAATGGTGAATGGATAGGGTTTACTAACGAACTATTGATGAATAATCAAAATATTTCTGAACAAGGCATGTTGGATCTTTCTACCCGAAATGCATATTTAACCAATCAGAAAATTCATAATGAATATATCAATACCAATTACGTAACTCAAAGAGAAAATGACTTGATTCAAATTAAAGAACAAATTCTTCAAGATACCCAAAGATTGGTTATTGCTGAACAAGAATTAGTCGTAGCTTCTGCCAGAAAAATAGAACTGAGTACAGAGTTATCAAAACAAAACCAATCGATTTTGTTAGTTAAAGCTATTGATGATGCGACTTTACGACAACAACTTGGACTTGATCCGAATGCATCAACTTGGAATCAGATTCGAGATCTAGGTATTTCTACAGAAGAAATAAACGAAGTATATGTATCTCTTTCTGATGAATTAAGTAAAACAAACGTTCTTATATCTGGACTTACAGAAGAAATTAGTAATCTAAAATCAGAGCTTATAGTTAATAAAAAATCTTTATTAAATTCTGAATTAGAATTGAACAATATTTTATTAGTTGAATTACCGATTATACAGCAACAATTGCGATCTTCTCAGTTATCTTATCTAGCTGAATTACAAAGATATGATCTTACCGTAGAACGTCAAAAGAATCTTAAATACCTTGTACTTGATCTTCAAGCACAAGTGGAAGCATTGAGAAGTTCATATGACATCAATAAAGCATCACTTGAAACAGACGAATCGAATCTTTTGACCGCTGAAGTTTATATAGCTAAGTTAGAAAAGGAAATATCTACAATTGGAGCTTCATTCGATGCTATAGCAACAGCACGCCAAGCTGCTAGAATTGCCAAATCCGAACAAGAAGGCTCTATAAGAATAGTTGAATCTGCAATCGAGCCACAAATTCCTATAGGTCCTGCCAGAAGATCAACTCTTATTTTTACTGGTGTGATAAGTTTGATGTTAAGTGTAGCTATGGCTTTTCTCTTACAGTATATACAGGATTCCAGGATTTTCTCTCGAAAACAAAGCTGACAATTGTAACTTCCTTGGCAGTGTGAATTCAGGAATTTAATAATGAAAGGGGACATCTTTGCGTAGCACAAGAGAGCTCCTTTTCATGAGTAAAAATTCTTTGCTTGGTCATGATCTTCTTTTGTGTGGTTTAGTATATGCAACTTCGGTAATCAACTACTATAATTTTTCAATTCAATTTATTCAGGCTCTATCTGGTGTTCTATTATATTGTTTTGTTCCTGGATATCTTCTGCTTTGTCTGGTATTTCTTTCTAAGAAAGACATTTCCTTTTCCTTAAGAATATTATTAAGCTTTCCCCTAAGTATCGCTATTGTAGGAATCATTGGTTTTGTTCTTGGAAGTCAATTGCTTCCTTGGAAGATGTCTAGTGAGTCTTTTTTTACTTTTATTGGGATTTTTATATTATTTTTTTCTTTAGGTATTTATTCGTTACGTCTATGGCATAAAATTGACTTTTTCAACTATCAAGACGGGATAAATTTGCTTCGAGAGATACCTTTTTCTCAAAGAATTACTATCGGAATTACATCTATAGTAGTTATCGCCATGACAATGTTTATCCTTTCTCCTTCTTCAGATCCTCTATCATCCCAAATTCATGTTGTTGGTTTGGATGGGAAGGTCGATTCTTTACCATCGGAATTTACTGACAATAATAAAATTGAATTTTTGCTTGGCGTATCAAATAATACTGCGAAAAATCAGGATTTTATAGTTGAGATAATTTTAGGAGATACTGTCATTCAATCGATAGAATCTCCAATTCTTAAAAGTGAACATGAATGGATTCATAAAGTCATACTTGATAAGCCAGTGGATAATTATCCTGAGATGATTAGATGGCAAAAACTTGAATTTCTTTTAAAGGAAGAAATTCAAAATGATGCTATTAGTTCAATATATTTCTGGGTGCGAATATGAAGATGCTATATGTTTTTTGCAAAATCCTAAAAATAAAAACTATATATAATTATTTATCACAACAAATTTATAGCCTTGAATCGAAAAAATCCCATGTAAAAGTAATTCTTTTTGGAATTCTTATTATTTTCACCATATTTCTTGCAAATTTACCTCACCGCGATTTCTTGTATCCCGTACATATTGATGAATGGGTTCACTATAACCATAGCCAAGAAATGCAATATGTTGGATTGACATTGTATTCACACCCATTGTACGGAGGTGGTGAATGGGCAAATAATGATAGTGATGGAATTGTTACCAGGCATAGAGAAGCTGGATTCCATATATTTCTATCTCAGTTTCAGATGATTTCAGGGATAGAATGGATGACAATTTTTCGTCTTGGCCCCACATTTTTTTCATTGATCTTTGTCTTTGCATGTTTTTTCATAGGTGGAATAAAGAAATGGGGTTATGAAGCTGCATTTCTCGCAGCTCTTCTTCCAACGACGAATGGTTTATTAGGATTGGGGTTTTTAGTTCCTGTTGCATGGGGAATGTTTATGGTTCCAATTTTACTTAAGATTTGTCATGATTTTGAATTTTCATATCGTTCAATTCCGTTCCTATGGCTTTTAATGGTCTATGTTATGCTAACTCATCCTGCAAGCACCTTCTATTTGACATTCATCCTTGGAATACACTCGATAATATTTATTCTTAATGGCCCAGGATTTTGGAGTAATCGCCTTGCTCGAATTTTAGCTCTTGGATCTTTACCTGGAATTGGGTGGCTGGCATTTTTAAAATGGACTGGCAACATGGAAAATTTCACTGATTTCAGGGCTATTAATTCAATTCTTTTTGCGGATACTGCCGAAGTGCATAATCCAATTTATCAAGAAATATTCTTACTATATGGAATTTTTCCTACGTTATTGTTTTTATTCAGTGTATTGATTCTGACTATGTCCAAAGATTGGAAGCTGAATGCTTTAGTTTTTTCTGCAATTGGAATTTTCTTTCTAATGTTTTTACATATAGAAGGAATTTTTCTTTCTCATCAGGTTCTAGCAAGACGCGGATGGCACTTTTTAATGATTCTTATGGTTTTTGGGGGGGCATATTTTCTCTTTGCGTTGCGAAATTATCAAATCAGTAACAACATGAAAGCTTCGTTAAGACCAGGAGCCATTAACGGAGTTAAGTATTTTGGTCGTTTTAGTGCATTGATATTGATAGTTTTAGTTCTTTTTCGTGGGGTAGAGCAAAGAATGGATGAATCATTTTATAGGATGGTGACAGACAAACATTATAACGACGCACTATGGATAAGAAATCATGTAGGAGATGATTATGATGGTTGTAGAGTAAGTCGTTGGAGTGAAGGGTTATGTTTGCCTCTTCGTGATGGAAGAATTTTAGTTGATCCTGTATATAGCCTGGCAATTTCTACTATGTCTGGGAAATACACCTATTCAAATTCAAGTGATGTTTGGTTTGATTCCTATGAAAGAATAATGACTTCTAAGGAAATGATTAGAGAGGGTTATCGCAATGTCAGTTGGTTTGACCAAAATAAAGTAAATATAATTTACAGACCAAGTTCTTGGAGTCATCCGTATTTTCATAAACCTCGACAAGACATTTTCGTTACGAATGAATTTTATGAAATAAATGATGGAAATGAGTAGTAAGTTATTGTTTTATTTGATGGTATAAGGATTCAATTTCATCAAAATTGTTTTTCCAATTTGCTTTATTTATAACCAATAAACGATTGCTTTTCCCCATTTCTTTCCATGCTAACTCATTGTTTATTGCCAAAGTGATTTTACTTGATAATAATTTTGGATTTCCTGGTGGAGCGATATATCCGTTTATATTGTCTTCTATCCACTCAGTGTTCGCTTTAATATCAGTGACGATTACAGGCAATTCACAGGACATAGCTTCAAGAAGAGATATAGATGTTCCATCACTTAGTGAGGTGCTTACATATAAGTCAGCTGCATTTAAATACCTAGGTAAATTTGCGTTAGTTATTGATCCAAGAAAAATAACATTTTTATCGATCTCAAGTTCTATTGTCAGTTGGCGAAGATAATTTTCCAATGGACCTGAACCAGCCAATATAGCTATAACTTTGGGATTATTGTGAATGATTTCAGGTAGTGCGGATAAAAAATCTTCGATTGCATACACTGGTCGGAACCAACGCGTCATTATAAGCACCAAGTTTTGATTCGTTAATCCAAGTTCATTACGTACAGCAATACGATTGTCTTGATTTTCCTTGAAATTTTCTATATTAACACCCCATGGGATTACCTTGATTCGTTCCTCTGGAATTTTTGCAATATTAATAATTTCGTTTTTTACGGTTTCAGCATCACATGTAATCAACGCTGCTTTTTTTAGCACGAAGCTTGTGATCAATCGAAATAGTAGGCTTCGTTTAGGATGTATAAGAATATCTGAACCCCATGGCATAAGTAATATATGTTTAAAACCTGAAGCGACAGCCATTAATCCGGGACCTTGTACAACCCCAGCGTGAATGATATCGGGTTGGATTGTTTTAACTAATTTTCGAAATTTAAGAAATGTAAGCAAATGTTTGAATATTGTTGTTTTTATCCATGAATCTTCTCGAACAATTTCATCATCCAAGCAATAATTGTGTGCTCTTTCCAGTGAAAAATCTAACCCAATTTTACGCATAGTTACATAATGTAATTCATGTCCGGAATCCAATATTCCTTTTAGGAAATCCTGATCCTTCGGAGCTCCTCCAGTTGTAACGTATAAAATTTTCATAATAATGGTTCCATTTAGTGATTTTGACCCATATTAGTATATGTTATTTCTGCTTTATAATTGAGCATTGTTTAAACTGTTCTCTTTTGTGATGTTAAGAAGTGATATTGACAGAGCAAAGGCCAAAAATATGAAAGGAACTCCACGATCACTATTAAAAGAATAAGTAACGATAATTGCTGGCAAAATTAAAGATAAAATCATTGAGTTAAACTTGAGAGAAGTAAAATTATTTTTCTTGGCTTCCGAAAAGGCAGTTATAAAATTTTTAAAAGTCCATAATATCATTAACCATAGGATTGAAATTCCAACTATTCCCAAATCTATACCAATGTCTATGTATGAATTGTGATTACTACTGAACATACTACCGATACCACCTGCTATTCCGATTGATCGACGAATATTTACTTCTCGAACATTTGTTCCCAAACCAAATCCTATAATTGGGCTATCGTTCATTGTTGCCAAAGCAAGTTCCCATCGTCCTAATCTTCCATAAAGATCAGTGGCGTCTATTGGGTTGAAAGTTGTATCTTCTCTGCGTTCTATATCAGTATCGACAAGCATCCATGACAGATAAGGATTGGCTAATAATGTGTCATTGCTTGTTGGAAATCGGAATCCTAACAAATAAACCATAATTATTGCTATTATTCCAATCATCATAAATATTGTTTTTAGTCTTATTGATATTGGAGCTACAAGAGCTAATATCCCTAAGGACATAAAGGCTCCAATGAAAGCCGCTCTTGCAAATGTCCATACAAGAGCAGTAAGTATTATAAGAGTTGTAAAAGTTAATAAAAATGATCGTGATTCTTTGTCATAGACTAATTTATATGCACCAATTAATCCTGGAACCAGTAAAAAAATTGCACATGAAGTAGCACTTCCATTGGGCAATGTGCTAAGTCGTATTGGCTGTGAAACTAAGCCACCTCGTAAATCAGCAAAAAATTCGATTCCTGCAATTTGTTCTGATATTCCCCAAATAGCTATTATTAATCCGAGAATAAAAAATAACTTCATGAATACATTGAATTGTTCTTCAGTACGTAAAATTATTGGTACTGTAAAAATAATCATAAATCCTGTTATGAATGCAAAATAATATGATCTTGCTACAAATGCTTCTGCGTCTTTTGACAGCGACCAAAATATCGGATCCCCAAGCTGATTCCAGCTAGAGATGATAATTGAAGTGATAAAAAGAAAAATAATGATTAGTGACGAAAGAGCGATTCTAGGAAATCTCCTGTCTTTTAGTGGAAACGTTAATTCTCTTGTATATGCTCCAACTAAAGTGATGAATAATATTGCAATATATATCCACCATGAGAGTGAAGTTAAACCTAAGCTAGTTGGGAAAAGATAAAAGGCAATAAGAAAAAACAATAAACCTCGAATTGGTTTTTCAGCAATATGCATAAGAGTCAGAAGCCCTAAAGATCCTAAAGCTGATGCAATCAAGAATGGTTGAAAAAGTTTCACGAATTCCATGATTATGCTATTTACTAGAACTTGTTATTTTTGAAATTGTTTTCAAACTTTGTAGACCTCGTCGTATTGTCATTGTAATGAGCTCAAAGGATACTTTTTGAAATCTTGGATTAATTGATATTAGCAAAAATTTTAAAAGTGCTGGAATAACTTTAATCCACTGACGATTTTGAATAGTAAGCTGCACATTTATTACCTTCCAACAGTATCCTATATACCAAGGTTCGAATAGGTTCGTATCCTCAACTATTTGTAAATATCTAAAGTACCTAGCATGAGTTCTAACAGAATTTGTACTTTGTTCTGAATGAATTCGATATTTTGTTAAAGGTTCATCAATATAACTAAAAGTATGATTTTGATTTAATTGGATCCATAACAAATGATCTTCTGTTGTTCGAATATTAACCTCTTCATTGAATGGTCTACTACTTATAATTTCGCGATTTATAGTGACTGAAGAGCACGGGACATAATTTTTGACAAGCAATAATGGGTCTTTAATTGGGAAAGTGGTTGTTTTTTTCCTTGGAGACACACTCATTCCTTTGTAAGTGTCATCCGAAAAAACAGAAAATTTTGAAAATACAAAATTTGTTCCTGTCTTTTTTATCAATTTGTAATATTTATCTAATTTTTCAGGCTCCCAAACATCGTCAGCATCTAGTAAAGCAACATAATGTCCAGATGATGCTTCAATTCCAGCATTTCTTCCTCCTGCAGGGCCAATATTTTCTGATAGCGTTATTATTTTAATTTGTCCTGCGAACTGTTTAATTATTTGACTTGTCCCATCTGTAGATGCATTGTCACAAATAATTAATTCGAAATCTTGAAATGTTTGATTGAGTACGCTTTCTATACAAGAATAAATAAATTTTTCAGCATTAAAAGCTGGAATTATTACGCTAAAAAAACGAACGTAAGAATTATTTAGCTGAGTTTCATTGCTTGTTTTCAATAAAATACTTTCTATAATTTCATCTTTTGTTGAAATTAACATACAGTAAAGCACATACTAGATATAATAGTTTATGGAGTATTTAATGCAAATTACATCCCTTGGTCATGCAGGATTTATGGTTGAACTTGAAAAGTCAGTAGTGATTATGGACCCTTGGTTATCACCATTCGGTGCCTTTGATTCTTCCTGGTTTCAGTACCCGCGAAATCATCATATGCTTTCTGAAGTTCAGGATCGACTTGCAGTTAGAGACAAAGAATTTTATCTGTACATTAGTCATGAGCATAAAGACCATTTCGATGAGTTTACTTTAAATAATATTGACACTAGTCAAATAACTTTTCTTATACCTAAATATAGAAGAACGGAGTTATTGGATAGGATACAAAATTTTAATTCAAAGTCCCTCATTCTATTTGAGGATGGCAAATCTATTTCACTGGAAGGTTGCACTGTAACTATTTTTGTTGATGATCAGGAGCTGAACAGAGATTCAGGAATCTTACTTGAATCTGATAAAAGCTCATTTTTAAATATAAACGATTGCAAGTTATATGATCGCATACCTTGGATTCTTGATCGTTGGGGCAGACCTGATGTTTTTTCTTGCCAATTTTCAGGTGCCAGTTGGCACCCTGTTTGTTATCAGTATGACGAAAAGGAATATAGGAGAATTTCTAGAAGTAAAAAATTTTCTAAATTTACTAACGTTGCTCGAGTAATTGCAAAGGTAAATCCACAATATTATCTTGCGGCTGCAGGACCTCCGGTTTTCCTTGATTCTAATCTTATGGGTATCAATTTTCAGGAAGACAGTCCTTTCCCGAGGGCTCCAGAGTTTTTGGAATACTTGAATCGATATCCTAAAGATGACAATATCCAATGTGATGAATTGCTTCCCGGTGAAATGCTTAATGTTAAATCTGGAGTCTTTAAAAAGGATTTAGATCTACGCCAAAGAATCGAATCGTTCCAAGACTATGTGTATAAATATTCAAAGGAATATGCAGAGTATTTCAATCGTTTTCAAAAAGAAAATTTTCCTACAGATCCAGACAAGCTTTTTTCTGACCTTATTCAAATACTTGAAGCTAAAATTGAGAATTTTAGTCTAAATCATCGAATTACAAGACCACTTTATCTTGGAACTACAGAAATTGAAAATGATTGGATTCGAATTGATTTTTTCTCAAAGAAAATAGAAAAGACTGAAGAGATTTATGATGAAAATTATTATTCGATAAAAGTACCTGGCTGGCAATTATCTCGTGCAGTTTCAGGAAGAATAACTTGGGAAGATATGATGCTAACCTTTAGGGAAATAATGAATAGAAAACCTGATGTTTATCAAACGCTAGTTATTGGTTTTGTAGTAATGGAGGTTGAAGATGTAAACCATTTGTGTAACTATTTATTAGGTCTTGAACAAAGAACTGATCGCATAGTTGTAGAAGCAGGTGGTAATCTTTATTCTGTGGACAAATATTGTCCTCATCAAGGTTCAGATCTTAGTGAAGGCGAAATCAGAGAAGAGAGGTTTTTGATTTGTCCAAGACATAGATGGGAATATGATCTTTGGACGGATGGGATATGTATTTCTAGTAATGAAACTATTAATGCTGTGATATTAGAACCTGATGCTTAGGTGCTTTTTTTCTAGATGATAATTATTTAGCTCGGGGTTATTGAATTTCTAAAGATAGTTTATTAATGGCTATATGGGATTAATAAATATGAATCATAAAACCAATATGACGCTTGCCGTATTTGGATTAGGCCATGTGGGGCTGCCAACAGCCTTGGGATTTGCAGATTTAGGATGGAATGTTATTGGTGTAGACTCTGATAGGAGTAAGGTAGAATCTCTAACTAAAGGACATGTGCCTTTTTTTGAAGATGGAGTGGATTCTTTACTGAAAAAACATCTGAAATCAGACAAGTTCGTTGTTAGTTCAGATTCTAACTGGGCGGTCAATCAAGCAGATATATTGTTTATTTGTGTTGCTACCCCTGAATACAAGGATGGTTCTGCTGATATTTCACAAATTGAAAATTTAGCATATCAATTAAGAGATAGTATAAAAAGTTATAAGATTGTTATTCAAAAAAGTACAACCCCCGTAAATACTGCTGAAAAAATTCGCATTATCCTTTCCCAACCAAAGGAAAATGAAGAAGTTCAATCTGCTGATAAATTTGTAGATGTTGTGGTTATACCTGAATTTTTGCGGGAAGGGAAAGCCATAGAAGATTTCTTTAATCCGCAAAGAATTGTTGTAGGGTTAGATGATATGAGTTTAAAGGAAACAATAATTAATTTATACATGCCTTTATTTCAAAAGATCGGAAAAGAAGAACAAGATTTAATGATTTTTACAGATACACGTTCCGCTGAAATATCGAAAAATGCTGCTAATTCCTTTTTGGCTACTAAACTTTCATTTATAAATATGGTTTCAGATTTATGCTTAAAAGTTGGTGCTAATATAGATTCTGTATCTAGATCAATAGGGGCTGATCCAAGAATTGGCACTGACTTTTTGAAGGCAGGAATCGGTTATGGAGGGGAGTGTCTTCCAAAAGATTTGAATTCATTTATTGATTCTGGAAAAACCAATGGAGTTAATTTTTCCATATTGGAAGAGGTTCAAAAAGTTAATGATAACAGAGTTACCGTTTATCTATCTCAAATAAAAGACACATTACCAAATCTTAAAGACATGAGTTTTGCTGTATGGGGTTTGGCGTTTAAACCTAATACAGATGAAATTCGAAATTCTCCTGCCATTAACATAATTAATAAATTGATAGAAGAATATGCGAAATTACGATTATATGATCCTTTAGCAATGCCGGTATTCAAGAACCAGATAGGAACTTCTGAATTAATTTCGTTTGCAAGTGATCCAATAGACGCAGCTGTGGATTCTAATGGTGTTTTGATTTTGACTGACTGGCCTCAATTTAAAGAACAAGATCTGTCTAAATTATTTCAAGTAATGAAAACACCAATAATTTTTGATGGAAGAAATATGCTTGATCGAGATTTTGTTACTGAAAGTGGATTTGAATATTACGGCTTGGGAATCTGATAAAATCAACTATTTCTTTATTTCATCAGAATGCTAAAAATTTTGCTTACGTAATTCTGCTATTTTAAAAGTTTGTTGGATTTCATTAGATATATCGTTACGTAATGTAAACCCGGTTTTCTTCAATTTACTGATATCAAATACCACAGGTTTAGGAAATGTTTTTCCTTGATCACTTACCGTTGTAATGGTTAAAAGAGTTCCATACTGTTTGCTATATTCTTTACTTACTAGTTCAGCTGCATCAATTATTGACATTGAGTTTTCGCCTCCTAAGTTAAAAATCCCATTATCCCATTTCTCAGAATGTAACTTTAGGAAATGTGCGATTGCTCTGCATATGTCGTGTATAGTTATAAAGTCCCTGTGTTGTTTGCCACTTGACTGTAATTGAATTTTACGATCATTAATTGCCTGATAACAAAAATCGTTGAATACAAGACTCCATCTGTCTACATCAGGATCCATTGGATACCCAAAGCCATTAGAAAGCCTTAATACGAGTGATTCTAATCCATACGAATTATGATACCAGTTTACGATATCTTCGGCTGCTCTATGTGTTATTGCGTAGGGGTGTATGGGTTTTGTAATCGATGATTCAGTGATAGGTTCACCATCATTAGGACCGTATACATGAATGGTTGATAGATAAATAAATTTTTTTACTCCTGCACGCCTACAACCTTCTAGTAAGTTATATGTTCCTATTGTATTAACCTGAAAAGCGAGTTCAGGGTTTTCAACAGAAACAATTTCATTAATTGCTGCCAGATGTATTACAATTTCTACATCTGCTAGAGAACTCGTTATTTTATCGACATTACTAAGCTCTAGGGGGATTATTTCTGCGTTTGACAACCATTCTGGTTGATTAATGATTGATCTTGTGGTGGAGATTTTTAGTAGGTACTCTGATTCATTTTCAGTTATGTAATTTGCGATTCTTCCCCCCAGGTACCCGAGCCCTCCAGTTATTAATATCGTTTTCGAGTGATTCGCTGACAAGTCATTTCATCCGTTCTTGAGGTTCCAATTGTAGGGGATATTATTTTCAAAGGGATCCATGCGAACAATTTCTTCTGGGTCGTGGGGGATAGTTGAACAATTTGCCACAATAGAATCTTTTGTTCCAATTCCTTTGAAACCGTTCCATACATTTGCAGGAATAGTAACCAAAGAATAATTTTCTTCACCTAAGAATATTTCCTGGACTTCATTTTTTGTTGGAGAATTTTCACGATCGTCATATAAGACAAGTTTAATCATCCCGTGAACTACTGCATAATTCAGAACCATTTTTTTGTGTAAATGCCAACCCTTTACTACACCAGGATATATTGTGGAGAAATAGATTTCACCAAATTCTGAAAAATGATGATCGGTTTTTCTCATCATATGCATCACCATTCCCCTTTCATCGGGGATACGCCTTAAAGGTGTAATGATTACGCCTTCAATCATGTTGCTAATTCTCCTTATAGAATTTTTCGTACCAATAGATTGTCTCGATAAGGCCTTGTTCAAGAGAGTATGCAGGTTTCCATTCCAATAAATCCATTGATTTTTTAGATGATAGATATTGATGAGGTATTTCTCTACTAGCTTGATTTTGAATTATTGGTTGTAGATTTTCTAATCCCATAATTGTAGTGATGTGATGAACTAATTCATCAGCTCTACATCGGACTTCACTACTAATGTTAAAGGCCTCACCTTTAATCTCAGATGTTTCCATTTTTTCAGCAAGTTTCATGCATGCTCTAGCTGCATCTTTAATATAAAGATAATCTCGAATATAGCTTCCATCTGAGCGTATAATAGGATTTTCTCCACGAAGCAAGGACATAATTGTTCCAGGTACCAACCTATTGAAATTCAGATCCCCTCCTCCATAAAAATTTGCACATCGAGTAATGCAAACTGGAAGTTCGAATGAGGCATAATACGATTGAGCGAGTAAATCCGTACAAGCCTTCGATACGTCATAAGGAAAATTGCCATTAAGATTCATTGTTTCGTCATAGGGGAGATTTTCCTGAATGCCATACGCTTTATCACTTGAAGCTACTACGATATTTTTTACAGAACCTATTCGGCGGCATGCTTCTAATAGATTCCATGTTCCTTTTATGTTTGTTTCGAAAGTTCCGACTGGATCGCGATTTGCAGTACCGACAATAGTCTGGGCGGCTAAATGAAAAACAGTTTCGATTTCGTATTCATTGATGGTTCTTTCGATAGCGGATAAGTCTTCTATCGGAGCACGCACACTGGTCATAGAAGATGTCATATTTTCAGATAGCAATCGAGACTTTGGAACCCAGTCACGGATGATTCCTACAACATTAGCTTTTGCATTTATTAATTCTTCGCAAAGCCATGAACCCAGAAAGCCAGTACATCCAGTTACAAGTACATTTCGATTTTCCCAGTAATTAGTCATTTATCTTTTCCATGCCGGATTGTTTTGCCATAGATTTCGCAGATAGGAAACGTCCCGTGGAGTATCCATGCATTGCCAAAAACCATTGTGAGTATAGACCATTAATTCACCATCTTTTGCTAAGTTAGCAAGTGGTTCTTTTTCTAAAACGCAATTTTCATCAGTGCTTAAATAATCAAAAAACTCTCTATTGAAAACGAAATACCCTCCTGAAATAAATGAGGAGTTAGAATCAGGTTTTTCTTGAAAGGAAACTACTTGATTATTATTGATCTCAAGTTCTCCATATTGAGAAGAAGGAGATACTGCGGTAACTGTTCCTATTTTACCGTGACTTCTATGGAAATTTACTAATTCTTGAATATTTAGGTCAGTTACACCGTCACCATATGTAAGCATAAATTCAGGACCTTCTATATAGTGTTCAATTTGTTTAACCCTTGAACCCGTCATTGAATTCAATCCGGTATTTGCAAGCGTTATTTCCCAATTAAGAGGTGTATTTGTATTAACAATATTTACTGATCCTGACGAAAGGTCCAATTTCAGGTCGTTATTTATATGTGAGTAATTTAAAAAATAATCCTTGATCATTTGACCTTTGTACCCAAGACACAATATGAAGTCAGAAAAATTAAAATGAGAATAACTTTTCATAATATGCCACACAATCGGATAATCGCCGATTTCAATCATAGGTTTAGGACGCGTTTCTGTTGCTTCGCCAAGCCTAGTGCCAAAACCGCCACAGAGAATTACTACTTGCATAATATGAGTCCGTAAGCTTTCTTATGATAATAATGATGGTTAATCTAAGAAAACAGTATAGCTTGCATCAGAGATATCTTCCAATAGTTGAAATACTAAATTCGTATTTTCATTAGTTTGATTTGATTTATATGAATTTGATTGTATATGACAAAATGCTTCCCTTAGTTGTTCTTCAGTACTTACTGGTATTCTTGCTGTTGGAATGAAAGCAAGTGGATCCTCATCCAAACCATATTCACTTACAAGATGAATTAATGGCGTATTTGTTGCGAGACCTTCTGCACAACTTGATGAACTTGTGTATAAAAGTGCAGTTACGTTAGGAAGAAGTTCCAGCAAAGATTGTTCAGTTGTTTTTAAATTTGACGGTAATGCATTAATATTAGCTTCTTCAAGAATCCTTTTAAATTTAAGTGCAGGATGAGGTTTGTATATCATAGTAATTTCTTGATTAGTTGAGAAAGTATTTATTGATTTAATAAGTAATTCTGCAGCTTCAGATGGATATATCGAAGTAGCTATTAAAATAGTATTGATTGGTCGATTACTATGATTACTAACTGATGATTTTGCTCTAGCCAGAGCATCTGAATATCTCAGAGCTCCACCTAATTTGATTTGGGACTGAGAATATCCTGATTCAGATAAGATTTGGTAAGCTTTAGGACCACTTGAAACTGTTATGTCTGGAATAGGCACAATTGAAATTTCATTTTGAGATATCAGATAATTTAGTTGCGTTTCACCTATTGAAGTATGTTGATAGCCAATAATTTTTGTAGTTGGCATATATTTTTTTATACCAATAATCATTGCTCTAGCCCAAGTATGTCCCTCATGTGGCATGATGATTCTTTCAATTTTTACATCTGATTCTTTCCATCTTTTTACTAATGCATAAAAAAGAAATGCTTCTGCGTTTCTATGATGATGTTTTTCTAAGTATTGGTCATGTTGAATTAATAGTTCCATATTGATCCCATGAAACAGAGGAAAATTACTAGTATTTTTCCATAACATATCCATGCTTTTTTTTGCTTTAAAAATATCGCTGAAGTTCAAATAATGATGAGGTATGGTCAAAGGTTCTAATATTTTTCTTAAATATCTTGATATTTTTATTATTGAAACGCCTGCTAGAGGAATTCCAAGTGTGATTACTTTGTTTCCATTAGAGCGAGCAATTGAAGCTAAATTTGGAAAGTAATTATCTTCAAACACTTTTGTTTCTGTTCGAAGATTTTTTGAGCTTATAAAGGTTACAATTACAGTAGTATAAGTATTGCTATCTATTTTGTTTTTTGGATGAAATATATACTTGGAAATTAAGATTCTAAATAATCCTCTTCCTAAAAAATAGAACATCCTTAGTTTGTTAATTAGATTTTGGAAAGCAACATTTGTTCCAGATGGTTTTATTGATGAGTCAAAAACTCTTATTGATGATTTTTCCTGTGAAGTAAGATTTTCAAAGATGCATTTCCGAACTATATTTTCTGAAACAATAAGCAGGAGAGGATTTTTTTGAAGTGATTGGTTTTTCAATAATTTTATAACAGTCATTGTTTGACTGAGATAAAGGAAACATTTAGAAAACAAAGGATTTTTTTCTGAGAACCAACTTAACCACCAATTCATAGAGTCTTCTCTACAGCTGATATGTCCTACATAATCTACATAATCTTCTTTTATTTCTCTAATCGTTTGCTGCAGAATCTCAGCAATATGTAGCTTTTTTGAAAATGTTGGCATTAACTCGTTTATTAAAAGACCACTTTTAACATCTTCACCAATATATGCCCAATCGAAAGGTTGATTCCCTATTTTATTTAGGGCTTGTTGTATGTCTTTATTGCTAGATGATGTGATTAAGAAATAAGGATTCAATAGATCTTTCTTTTCGGGTCGAATTAGAACCCATACTTAGGAATTATTCTCTTTTTTTCTATTACTATGTATTTCTTCTAGGCAGTCTATCAAACCTTGCCCCAAGTCAAGGTAATGGGATTGAATTAATTTTTTAGCAATTGCAGGTTTAAATGAATAGGGAGTGATTGAATAATGGGCACTAGAATCTGAAGGTTGGTTATATTCAATTTCAACATCGTGACCTACAATTTCTTTAATCATTTCAAGCATATCTCTAAAACGCATTGAATGCTGTCCAGTTATTAGAATTACTTGATTTTCGTAATCTTTTGCCAACGCATCGATGCTTGCTCTGCTTGCATCATCTACATGGATGTATTCACGTAGTTCATTTCCAGTAGCGTAACAGACAATTTTTCTATTTAATAATGCTTCACTTAAGTATCTGTAAACACTATTGCGATTGTCAGCTTTTGGGCCATATAGAGTTCCATATCGTAAGATTGTATAGGGCAACCCTGTTTGTTGAAAGTATTCTTCGCAATACATTTCACTCGCATATTTACTTACCCTGTAATAACCCCCAGAATTTCCTGAAACGTAAATAGTACTTGCAAATATGAAGCGTTTTAAATTGTTTTTACTAGCTGCGTCAAGTAATCGTGTGTTCCCTATGATATTAATTGACGCAGTTTCAACTGGGTTTTCCAAACATTCTTCTATGTTAGCTAAACCTGCAAAGTTGTAGACAATCTCTTGATCACTGAGGATTTCCATAAGATTTGATGTAAGGATATCCCCCTGAATGAATGATTGAGATTGATGTAATTCCTTACTTCTTGTATTGTCAAAAATGGTAACTTGATGACCAGTTTCAGAAAGCATGTTTGCTACATGACTTCCTATAAATCCTGATCCTCCTGCAACTAGTATTTTCATGATGGATTAATCATCCTGTGGTTTTAAAAGGTTCAGTATGCCCATTCGTTCGCAGCCAATGTTCAGCAGCAGGTAATTGCCATTCGTAATCGATGTCTAAACCACCTGTTTGTATTAAAGGGTATATATTGTTTCCCATCCATTTTTGTGGAAGCAAACCCGTTTCAATATTTTCTATGCAATGAGGTCTTACAATCGAAGTTCCCATATCAGCAAAATAAACGTCGCCCTGTGAATCGCGATCACAATTGAGAGTTGCTGGATCTCCGAATGTTTCGAAAGGAACGAAGGGTTGTAACAAGCCGGCATCATCAATTTTTCTAGCTCTTAATGGACTCCACATGTTATATCTTGATACGGTTACTGCAGAATCAAGATCAGGTCTACTAAGTAGAATTCGAATTCCCTCATCTATAAGTTCTGAAGAAACAGTTACAGCATTGCACATTAATAGGACAAGGAGTTCCAGTTCTGACTGGGATTCTTTTAAGAGTTCTTTAATATAATTATGTCCGTGAACATATGCATCTTCACCTAAAGCTTCGTCAGTACATAATTCTGGTGGCCGATCGATAACTTCGCATCCGTATTCTCTTGTTATGCCTTTTATGGTTGGCGAATCGGTAGAAACATAAACTTTATCAATATGTTTTGAATTAATTGCTGCTGTTAATGGATAGTACATCACTGGTCTTCCTAAAAGAGGGTATGTGTTTTTACCAGGAAACCCAGAACTATTTTCTCTACCAAGCATCAGTGCACAAATCATGTTATTTTCCTAATTATTAATTATATAAATTATCGCTAAATTTATTAAACTTTATCAAATTTCTCAACCCAGAGTATACATAAATTTATTTTTCTTTTGATAAATAATCATAATTATTGAACGAAACTTACCATTAGTCGTCTTGTAATGATCTATAATAACTAAAGAGTCCAGGATTTTTAGATAATTCATCCGGGGGTCCGTGTTGTGCTATTTCTCCTCGATCAATAACAGTTACGGAATCAGCTTTTTTAACCATTGATAATCTGTGGGTTACTAAAAGAATAGTTGTTTCCTCTGCAACTTTAGTGATGCTTTCTTGTATAAGTCGTTCAGATTCTGCATCCAAACTACTGGTGATTTCATCTAAGAGAAGAATGGATGGTTTTTTTAATAGTGTTCTAGCAAGAGATATTCGTTGTCTTTCGCCACCTGATAAAGTTAGACCTCTGTTACCAAGTATGGTTTCATATTTTTTTTCTAATTGATTAATAAATTCATGGGCATTTGCCATTTTGGCTGCCTCAATCACTTCATCATATGATGCATAATGTTTTGAATACCTTATGTTATCTAGAATACTGGCATTAAAAAGGAGAATATCTTGACTTACAATTCCAACAGAGTTTCGAATAGATTCGAGAGAATATTTATCTAGTGGTAATTCATCAAAAAAGACGCTTCCAGATTTAGGTTCAATAATTTTTGCAATAATATCAATTAATGTTGATTTTCCTCCTCCTGAAGGACCTATAATAACATTGAATGTTCCAACCTTATATTCAATTGAAACATCTTTTAAAACATTTTCTGAATTTGAATGAGCAAAATTTACTTTATCAAATCGTATTGATTTCTTTAATCCTGTAAAATTGTTAGAACCACTTTGTATAGTTGTATTTATGTGAATGTTATTGTTAAGAGACTGAATATTTTCAAAACTTTGTGCGTATCCTGCATAAAGATGTCGATGTTGATTTAAGTTCAGCACTTCTGGTGCCATACGAACAAGAACGTACATGAAAACTGCTAATTGAGATAAGGAAATACCAAATACTGAAATTCCTAAATATACGATTATTAAACCTCCACCGACGATAGCAGGTTCAAGAATGAATCGGACCATAGCTAAACTTCTGAAGTATCGATACAAAGCATTACCAAGATTTGTTGCTATTTCAGCAAACCCTGATGCCTCTTGTTGTTCATTATTACTCAGCTTTACTTCGCGTAACCCTTCAATTTTTTCAACACTAAATCCGTGTAAGTTATCGTTATATGTAACTACTTCGCTATTAATTTTACGAGATAACCGTATTTGGCCTTGTGCAAGAAAAGAGCCGATTGCCATAACCAATATTCCTGTAATGGAGGTTTGCCATGAAATGAGTAATAGTAGAATGATATAACAAGTGACCAATATGATTCGCACAATCATATCGATGAGAGAGAAAATTGCTACACCTGAACGTTCAGTGTCTTCAGTGAGAGCATTAATTAACGTTCCTCGATTAGTAATTGAAAAAAAAGCAACATCCCCAAGAACAATGGAATTGAATAGCCTGGATCGAACAGCTGCACAAAAATCTTCACGCAAATGAGCTGTAGTTAATCGTTGAAAATAAACGAGCAATTGTGCAGTAAAAACCAAAATAAAAACACTAATTAATAAAGAGGGTAAATTTATAGAAATATTGAAAAATCCGTAAGTATTATTGATAATTGACCAACCAAATCCTGTTTGTTCTAATTCTGATTTTTCTTCAATGAATTCAAGTACTGGAACCAATAATCCAATACTAAATCCCTGAGTTATAGCTGAAGTAACGCCAAGTGTAAGAATAAGAAGTATTCTTTTTGTACCGCCAATGGACATGTCCATATATGCAATAATAATGTTGGGTACTTTTCGAAAAATTTTATTTTTATTTTGAGCAGAGGTCATTACTTGTTTCCAGTTCCAGAAGAATTCTTCGAGGCTTCTTTGGCACAAAGAATTTTCCAGATATATTTCGCTTTCCTATAATCTTTACGATGCCATGGGTAAAAGTGATAACGTTGTAAATTTTTAAAATTTCTATTTTTTATATCAAAGAAGACATAAGCAAAATCAATCATCCATATAGGAATTAAATGGCCAAGTTTCTTGTAAACTTTTTGTAAAAATGTAGGAATACCTGCTATAAAATATTCATTTCCTATTTGTTGTTCGGATAATTGACCAAAAACTGGCAACTTACCATTCTTATCTCTGGTTTTTGTTTCAATTGCTATTTTGTGAATTTCATGTGCAATTTCATAACTGCTTGATTTTTGTCTTGGCCAATCATAATAGTCGTGTAGATATTTTGCTAATCCTTCGGGATCTGGAGATGGGGCTAATTTTCCTTCAAGAGATAGTTGTATCATTTTCCAAGCTTCTTCAAGATTTGATGGTTTCCAGTAATATTCAAGAAATTCAGGATTACTTATTATAGAGACGTCCATATGTTCATCTCGACGTTCTTTAGAAATGAGTTCCATAATTGAGATTACTGGTAGACCTAACATAAGTGCTTCAATCCCAGATGTTGAATTGGCAGTAACAATACAGGTTTGTTTGATTAGCCATTCCCACAGGAGTTCGTCGTTACCTATTTTTACACTTGGAAAATATCGATTCACCATCTGATATCCTTCTGGGCGCTCGTGTATTTGAGGGCGGAGATTTACTGCTATACTTGGGTCGTTAGCACAAAGGTCGAGTAAGTCTAATTCTGCCCTTAGCATAGATACATCGTACCAAATAAAATCCTCAATATTTTTTCCTATTCCATAGTAAATTTCTTCTTGGTTTGATCTGGATTCGTATACTAAATCGATTAGGGTAAACTTATTGTATGTGTTAATCCGTGGGTGTGACATTGCAAACCCTATTGATTGTTTTCTTTTCAAATGATTTTCATGAGGTTTTATTGCGATATATGGATCTAATCGAGGTGTGCCAGAAATACAGATTTGATCATCTGTAAATACCTCTTCTTCTTTCAACCAGTTTCCGGTTGTTGTTCCCCAAAGAAAAAGTTTATGTAAATTTTTTGTGTATGCTCCTATTCCTGAGATTTTACCTGTATATCGTTCATTAACTACAAAGTTTTTATCTGGAACAGCACCTTCTTGAGGGATGACAACTATTGATGAAACTTTTTCAACTTGTTCTAATACATTTTGAAGACCGTCTGAATATGACATAGCCACTACTGAAGGTTTAAATTTTCGCCATTTACCTTTCCAGTTTCTTTTGTTAGCAAGCAAAACTTTATTGCCCATGTGTTTTAGCCAATAGTAAACCAAGAGTATGCTATTGGCATCTCTTGTCCTTTGATCAATGAGAAGTAATATCGTAGGTTTCTTTTTCTTAAATAACATTATGAAACAACGGCATCTTTCATATTTTATAGGGGTATCTGTTTATGGTAATCAAGAAAAGATTATCACATATTTATTCATCCTGCTTGACCAAGAATTCTAATGCAGACTCAGATGTTATAAATTCTCCGTTAGGAAATAATACCTTAGCAATTGATCGAATTCTTTCTAAATCCTCAATTGTATCAACTGATATATCTAACCAAGATTTTTTATAAATCCCATAAGATGTAATATGTTCAATATGATATTCGTCAGGATTGTCTAGAATGTATTTTGTTACATGTTCTCTATGGTCGTCTGCAATTGCTTTTCCGGCGACAGATCGTAATGTATCTATACTGAGTACTTCAGCATAAAGACCTTCAGGAAAGGACCTCCCTATAATGTTAGATGTATAATCCGCATTGGAATCAAAATGAAGAGCAATCAAATTTTCTACAATTTTTGGGTCAAGAAGAATATCCTCACCACAAATCCGAACAATTGTTTGAGCTTGATATGCAATGCTAGTTTCAAAAAATCTATTCAGTACATCTGTTTCGTCCCCGCGAAAAAAAGATATATTTTGTGAAGTAGCAAATTCACAAAGTATATTGTCACGATCCTTTATTGATGTAGCTAAAACAATAGCATCAATATTCTTGACACTTTTCAGTCGCTCCAGAACATATTGTATAACTGGTTTTCCACTTACTTCAGCCATAACTTTGCCAGGCAATCTAGTCGAACCCATACGTGCTTGAACGATTGCTATTACTGGATGGTTATATTTGTTTGTCATCTCACCAAGAAGTCCAACCTGCATCAACAACTAAATTTGAGCCTGTTACGAAATCTGACGCATCCGAACATAAAAACAACATTGCTCCCCTTAGATCACTTGGTGCTGCCATTCTGCCAAGCATCGTTTTGTACATATAGTTATTGAGAAATTCCTCATTTTGTACACCAGGATTATAAACACCTCCTGGAGAGATGCTGTTAACTCTTATATTTTTTCCTTGCCAGTATGCAGCCAAATATCTAGTCAAGTTAATAACTCCCCCTTTAGCTGCAGCATATGCGGCTGCAGAATTGAGGCCCGATTCACCATAAATCCTTTGATCAGCTCCAACCATTCCATACACTGAACCGATATTTGTGATCACACCATATTGTTGCTCAAGCATTATTTTTCCAAAAACTTGACACGTTAGAAAAACACCAGTTAAATCAACATCAAGAATTTTTTTCCATGCATCCAAATTATAATTTTCAAATGCTGCTTGCGTTTCTTTGGTGATTGGATTATAAGCAGCATTATTAATAAGGATATCTACTTTTCCATATGAATCTAGTATTTCCTTTGCTGCTTGCTCTATAGATTCCTTTTCAAAAAGATCCATAGTGATACTTTTAGGATTTGTCCCATATTTTTTTTTGATATCTGATGTAATTTCTTCAGAACGATTTTTGCTTGCAGCAATATCACTAATGACTACATCTGCTCCAGCTTCACTTAAACAATCTGCATATTCAGGTCCGAGTTGCCCTGCAGCACCTGTGATTACTGCAACGCGACCCGATAAATCAAAAAGTTGAGCATTTGTTTTTTTTTGAATCATTCGTTCGTGTGGGATCATTGATTCAATTCCTCCATTCATAGCATAACTATTTTTTTTGTTTCAGCTGATTTGTGAGCGGCGAGTGCAGCCTCCAGATTTTCAATTCCTTGATCGATAGAATTTATACTCTGATTTCCATTTTCTAAACATGTCCGTAAATGAATTAACTGATTAATGTAAGTTTCATTATAGTCCATTGAAGAAAAATCAGATGCGATTTCCCATCTAGAATTGTTTGTGTGATAAAGCATTACTTTGTTTTCCAGAAAATTCCAGTAAATAGTACCTTTTTCTCCAATAATTTTACACCAACGGCTATAGGGTTGTTGAATTAAATCACAGTGCAATTCCCCAATTATATTGTTTTGAAATTCTATGCTTAAAGTGATAGATTCTTCAGCCCCATTTTTTAATTTGAGTATTTTGTTATCACCAGTTGTGGCGTAAATACTTTTAAATGAACCAAACATCCATCGGAAATAGTCAAGTTCATGGACGCCAGCTGCCAAGAGTGCTCCACCTCCCATGGATTTATCTGCAGAATAACCGCCTCTGTAGTCTTCCCATGGATGCCAGTTAGGGAGATAGCTGGCACACTCAGCTTGCACTGATATTACCTTGCCAATTGTTTCTTCTAAGAGAAGTTTATGTATGTATTGAAGACATGGGTGAAATCGAAGATTATAACCCATCAGGCTTATGAGCTTGTTTTCTTGAATGTATTGGTTTAGTTGTTCAGTTCCTTCTAATGAATTAGATAGGGGAATATCTATGAAAAGATGGATATTATTCGATGCTGCTTTTAGTGCGATAGGGATGTGGAGATATGTGGGGTTTGTTATTAGCACAACGTTGGGATTCCAATTAAAAGCTTCCTCTTCTGAAGTGAAAGTAATATAAGAATCTTCATCTATAGTTCTAGGTTTTCGACTAGTAGTTCTGAGGACAGCGATATTTTTTTCTTCTAAGTATAATAAATTTTTTAAATGACGCTCACCAATAGAACCCAGACCGATGATTAAGAATTTTTTTAACATCCTATTCCCTTTCGCAGAGTAGAATTCTCCAGGGATGGATTTTACCAATGACCATTTCAGGTATGTCCTGTGTGTGTTGGTCGACTATATGTGTAACTTTAAATCCTCGTTCTGATATAAACTCGCTCATTTCATTTATGGAATAGATATTAAAATGTGATTTTAAATGGTTATAACCTTCATCAAGATATCCATCTTCTTCATATCGATATATAGTTGAATCTCCTAGAAGAGTTCTAATAAGTAAGTATTTTGATGTTGCGTTGAGAAGTCTGTCTAATGCTACATGGTAATTTGAACAATAAAGTAATGAATTAATAGCAATTACACAGTCATATTTCTCACCAGTTAAATCCTCCATATCCATTATGCGAAGTTTTTTTGGAGACAAACCATATCTATGAATTTCTTTTTGTCCTGCATGTATAAATTCTGGACAACTATCAATCCCATAGTAATCAATGTTCAGTGGTTGTAATGTTCGATAGTAATATCCAGTTCCACATCCAGCATCCAATAATTTCATGTGAGGTTGTAATAGAGGTTTTAGAATTTCATAACATTGAAGCTCACAGTCCAAAGCAGGTTCTTCATTTCTAACTCTTGAAGTAAGTCTTCCTTGATAGAATTCCATATGTCTCCATATGTTCATATCGTAAATTTTTGTATCCTTACCCTGTGAATTATTCTGGGTCAATGTTTCTCCAATATTGATTTCTAAGGCATTAAGGAATTCTGAAGAAACCATTGCGTTTTCATTTTCAAACTGGACATTAGTAAGTAAAACTGAACCTTTATTGCATTGAACTCTTATTGTATTTGGAATTATGCAGTCAATTATTGTTCCTTCAGATCTTTGCTGTGAATAATTTTCATAGAGTGTTGCATTCCATACAAAAAGTTTTTTTCCGCGAAAATAAGTAAATGCTCCTGGATAAGGTTTCCCTAAAGCTCTTATAAAGTTATATATATCAAAACCTGATTGATTCCAATCAATGTTACCATCAATAGGTTTTCGCCTTTTCCCGTAGGTGCTCATACCATGATTTTGTTCAAATTCTGTAATTGAATCTGTAAGAATGTCTTCAAGAAAATTCTTAAAAACTGAAAATTGTGCTTTGACGAGTTTTTTATATAAAAGATTGGCAGAATCTGTGAATGAGATAGGTACTTGTTGTTGTTTTACAATTGTTCCTTGGTCTGCCTTTCTAGTCATTCTGTGCATTGTAACACCTGTGTTTGTATACCCTTTTATTAATGACCAATTAAGTGGCGCATGCCCTCGGTTTTCAGGTAGTAAAGAACCATGCATATTGAACGCCCCAATCTTGGGTATTTTGAGAATGGTTTCATCTATCATCTGATCCCATGATATCGAAAATAAAACGTCAGGTTCTAAAGCTTTAATAATATCAACATATTTATTGTCATTAATATTTTCTGGGCAATACGTTGGAATATTTTTTGATTTAGCAAATCTTTCTAATGACTGATACCAATCATTTTTTTGATCTTCTTCTGAAATCTGACTCCAGTATCCTGAAGGAAGTGCAAATACTGCAGATATTTCTTCACCTTGATTAACAAGTTCTTCTAGACATAAGACCGCTATATCTTTATCACCACAAAAAACAAATTTCATTTGATTTTCATTCCCGATTCTGTAACCATTTTTCTAAATCCCTATATCCTTTTATCAGTGCCTGATCATTTTTGTAATATTCTAACGTAAGATATTTTGGTTTAATCCTAGAAAGTATATGATCAAGTATTTCCATATCTGTTTCACTAGGTATTTCGTGCGTGTCTTCCAAAACACCATTAACAATATTTGATCCACTTATTTGAACTTCTGAAATTGTATTTAATGGAATATCATCAAGATAAGACTCAAGAGGTATGTTCATATTCTTAACACATATAATTAAGTGTCCAATATCTAAGAGCAGTTCGATATCTAATTCATTAATGATCATTGAAATAAATTCAGGTTCGCATACGCGTTCATATGCTCCGGTATCGAAATAGTTTAGGTTTTCAACCTTAATTAACCCATCAAAATTATTTCTTATAAAAGCTATATTATCTTTTCCAAATTCAATATATTTTTCATCACTTAATGGATTGGTTCCAGGTAAATATCTTGGGTAGCCGTTGGGTGATTTGCCGTTTTCAATAAACGTTTCCCATGCAGGTCCAATATCGCATGCAAAAGAAGTGAAACGATTGCTTTTTAGTGCTTCGAGTAATCCTAAGTTAGCTAATTCAGATAGGAAATTAGGACTTCCTATATTTAATGAACATTCAAGCATCAATTCTTTCCCAGGATACTCTTCATTGTTTGGTTGTTTGAATGATAATCCAGAAACAAGCGGTAACAGATCATGTTTATTTCGGCGAAAAATATCAGTTTCAGGAACACATAGTTTAACCATTAAGATCTATTTTGAATCCTTCCTTTATAATTATTAACTGGGATTCCTTGAAAATAATTTTTTTGTTCATTAATTCCTATTAATTAGATATATCATCCCATTGAATTGGAGACATTTCTTTAAGATCTTTGTTAATATATTTTCCCACGATGTTATCGATTTCATTGGCTGGGATGCCTATTATTGGTCGAACTGCAGATATGTCACCTAATGATAATACATCTCCAGTCTTAAGGCTTTTAGTTACTATTAAGCCTCTTCGGATCAGATTTTCAATTTCCATTTCTGAGTCAGTAGGAGTTCTTTCACATGATCCAATTGCTAGGATAATTCGATTTGCAGAATCAATCATTTGTTTTAATTCATTTGGCAATATTGAAATATCGTTATCTCCACCTGGCAATGATCGGTCAATAGTGAAATGTTTTTCAATGATTTGAGCACCAAGTGCAATTGCAGCCAGACTTACGTCGATCCCTAAGCTATGATCTGAAAAGCCAGTTGTTTTACCGTAACGATTTTGCAATTCATTAATAAGTGATAAATTCGTTTCGTTATCTGGTGCAGGATATGCCGCTACACAATGGAGCAAGGCAAGTTGGGAGTTTGTTAAATTTGTTATGCTATTTACCGCTTCATCAATCATTTGCCATGTAGAAGCTCCAGTAGAAAGAAAAATAGGCTTGTCTTTTTTCGCTATATAGCGAATAAGTTTAATGTGGGTTAAATCACCTGATGCTATTTTGAAGGCGGGAATCCCAAGATCGTCCAAGAAATCTACGCTTTTTTCGTCGAATGGGGTTGAGAGAAATATTACATTCTTTTGCTTGCAATAATTTGCTAGTCCTGCAAATTCTTCATATGTTAGGTTTTCTTGAGCAAAAACGTCATAGGAAATATGATCTTTAGAAACAAAATCAGACATTGAATACGTTTGAAATTTTATAATTTGGGCACCAGATGAAATGGCAGCATCTATCATTTTTTGGGCTAAAACCACATCTCCATTATGATTTCCTCCAATTTCTGCAATAAATATTGGGGGCTTAGAAATTATGCTGTTGTAGAGTGAATACTGGATGTCCATATTAATACATCACTCCAATATTGATTTGTCTACGGTAGTCCAAAGATTTTTTTTTGCTTCTTCTGATTGTTTATACCATTCGATGTATCGCCGGATGCCTTCTTCTACTCCAACCTTTGGATGCCAATCTAAATCTGTTGCTGCACGGAGATTAGAAATTTCTTTTCCTTCGAAATCCCCAGGACGTCCTTCAGTATATTGAATATCAACGTCACCAATAATTCTCTTTACAATTTCTGCTAATTCTTTAATCGAGACTTTTTCATTTCCCTCGAGGTTATATGTTTTATTTGCTGCTTGAGGCTTTAATGCTAAGGCATTTCCTTCTGCTACATCTTCTACATAGATAAATTTTCGAAACTGTAATCCATCACCCTGAATTGTAATCGGTTGTTTTTCAAGTGCTCTTCTTACAAAAATTGGTATGACTCCTGCAGGTCTACTACGTGGACCATATGGTATTCCATATCTGAGAACAGTTGTCTCGAGCCCATATAGTTCACTATAAGCTTTGCAATAATATTCTCCGACTAACTTAGTAGAAGTATACAAGTGTGTTGGACTTCCCAGTGGGGTATCCTCGTCAACCTCACTGTCTGCAACCTCGCTGTATACCCATATAGTGCTGCCATATATTACTCTTTTAACTTTTGCCCATCTTGCAGCTTCAAGGACGTTGATAGTGCCTCTTGCGTTTATTGCTTCAGACCTTAAAGGGGATTCAAATACTTCGTTTACATCTGCAATAGCTGCCAAATGGAATACTGCATCTGCTCCTGAAAATGCCATTTGTATTGCGTCGATATCAAGTAAACTTCCCTGATAATATTCTACGTCATCTCGATTTCGAGGTTTAGACATATCAAAAATTCTTACACGTATTCCCCGATCCCGAAGTTTATCTACGACATGTGAACCTATAAATCCAGAACCTCCAGTTACAACTGCTAACATTTTTTATCCTTCCCTATTAAGTATGATTATGGTCGAAGCGGTTTTCGTATCATTCCTGAATTAATTGATTGCAATTCAGGGTTATTATCAAGATATTCTATTAAATTCTCCAAATTGAAATGTGGATTATTGGGATAAATGTCTTCGAATACTTTTCTAAGTAATTGTAAGTCCTTTTCATAGTCTAAATCCAGTCGCCATTCAGGTCGAAAATGCTTGGGAGATGCTAAGAGTTGATAGATTTCATATTTTTCAGGATGTTCTTCAAAATATAGGTATGGATGTTCTCTGCATGGTTGGTCGTTTATAGCAAGAGAGTCAGCAATTTCTTTCACGTCTTTGAATCTAAATACTCGAATATCAACCCCTTGTGGATATGTTTGGGTCATTAAGTTTGAAAGATAGTCGCAGTTTACAGTTTTAAAGGTTTGTATGGCAAGATCAGTAATTTCTGGACATGTAATAATACAATCACCTGTAATCTGAGCAATAATGTCGCCATTAATCGATTCGGCTGCTCTGACAAGTCGGTCAAGTACATCATCCGAACTTCCTCGATAACATGATATGTTCAATTGATGACATAATTCTTCTATTACATCGTCCTCAGGTTGTATTGTAGTTGCCACTATTATTTGTTCTACTTCTTTTGCCCTTTGCAATCTTTCTATTAATAATTCAAGTGCTGGCTTACCAACGATTAATGCCATTGATTTCCCAGGTAGGCGAGTTGATGCCATTCTTGCTTCAATTGTAGATATTACTTTTTGTTGTTTCATTTGAATTATTTGGAAAAGTGGTTACAAATTTTGAGAATAGCTGTTGCTGCATCACGTATATCATCAACACTTGCTGCAGGTGAAACAGGAACATTGATAATGCGTTGGAAAACGTACTCAGATTCTGGGTAATTTTCTAGATTGAATCCCAATTCTCTATAAAGTGTATGATTTGGTAATGGTGGCCAAAGAACACTTACTCCTACATTTTCTGCTCGAAGATAGTCTATAAATTCTCCTCGATCAATAGAAAGGGATTCTAGATTTAGCAGAATCGGAAATAGGTGGAAATTTGAATATACATCTGCTCGTTCAATAGGCAGGCGAACATTTGAACATTTCTCTAAGATTTCATAATACACCTGTGCGTTTTCTCTTCGTCGTTGGTTGAAATAGTCTAATTTTCGTAATTGATGAATACCCAAAGATGCTTGAATGTCAGTAAAATTATACTTGTAACCTAAGAATGGAACATCGTAATACCAAGATCCTTTTGGAGTATATCGTTGCCAGATTTGCCTTGCATCACTTATTCCATACATTGCCATTATTCTTGCTTGAGATATCAATTCAGGGTCCATCGAGACCATTGCTCCCCCTTCACCTGTAGCAAGGTTTTTTGTAGCGTAAAAGCTAAAGCAAACAATATCGCCTTTGTTGCCAACCTTTTCATTCTTGTATTTAGATCCAATTGAATGAGCTGCGTCCACAACAACTTTTAGATTGTGTTTTTTTGCAATTTCCAATATTGGGTCAATATCACATGGATGACCACCATAATCCATTGTTATGATTGCTTTGGTTTTATCAGTTATAAGTGATTCAATATTGTTGGGGTTGATATTGAATGTATCGGGGCTTATATCAGCAAATACTGGTTTTGCTCCAACGTAGAGTACAACATGAGCAGTTGATGAAAATGTATATGGAGTAGTTATTACTTCATCACCAGGGCCAATATTGAGTGTGACCATTGATAAATGTAATGCTGCAGTGCATGAACTTACAGTCAAAACATTTGGGACGCCTAGATAGGCTCCTAAATCCTTTTCAAATTGTTGTGTTTTAGGTCCAGTTGTTATCCATCCTGAGCGTAAAGTGTCAATAATTTCCTTTTCTTCTTCTTCACCTAAAAGTGGTGGCGAGAAAGGAAGAAAATTTGCTCGAGTTGGAATTCCATTTATCGGTTGTGTTTCTTCCATTGGTTCAATTTTCAACTGTTTCTGTAAATTGGAAGGATTTCTTTACCAAATTTACCGCTCAGTATACTTTCTTTAATTTCTTTAATTCCTTTGCTTATAGTCCAATCTGCTTCCCATCCAAGTGTACTGTTTATTTTTGAAAAATCCACATGATAGTCTCTAAGGTCAGGCGATTGGGGAACGAATTCAGTTTGTGCTTCAGGAAATTCCTTAGCAATAATTTTTCCCAAATCCTTAATTTGAATATTTTGAGGATTTGAACCAACATTGAATACTTGGCCTGATACAAGTTCATCAGGGGCATTCAATACTGCCAAATATGCTTTAGCTGCATCGCGTACATGAACCAATGGTCGCCATTGGTCTCCACCATATATTGGAATTGTGCCACTCATAGCCGCTTGCCAAGTTAATATATTAACGACGAGATCAAAACGCATTCTTCTAGAAAGTCCATATAAAGTTCCCATGCGAAGTATTGTGGGATTCCATGGATAAGATTCACGAGCTACACCCATAGTTTTTTGAGTGTCTTCATGAAATGCAGTAAAAATTCGTTGTTCGATAAGTGTTTTTGATTCGGCATAAAGAGAAATTGGGTTTAATCCACTAAGTTCGGTTAATATTCCAGTCTGGATTCCATAACAGGAATCAGTGGAAGCGAAGATAAATCGTTTGGTTTTATAATATCGGCAAGCCTCTATTACATTTTGGCTCCCAAGTATATTCACTGAAACTGTATCGTCCGGATCTCTGTCACAGGCTCCTTCGCCCACCAATGCCGAGAGCAGTATGACGGCGTCGTGTTCTTTTACGGCCTTGCCAACTGATTTTGAATCTCTGATATCACCCTGAATAAGTTCACACTGTTCAGATTCTATCAGGTCTTTAATGTGGTTATCAGTAAATAACAGGGAGTCAAATATGGTTACTTTGAATCCTGCTTTAATCAACTGTTCGGTTAACATGGATCCAAGATATCCTGCTCCACCCATTACCAATACACTTTTAATAGAATTTTCCACAAAACCTCCTGAAGTGTTTATATGACATATAAATTATACTTTCCAACCATGATATGTTAGCTGTAATCCATCTTGTAGAGAAATTGTTGGCTTCCATGGTATTTGTTTCTTGCTAAGTTGTATATCAGCACAACTTTCATATATGTCCCCTTGCAGTGGTGGTTCAAAAGTTAATGAATCAGTAGTTTGACCACAGATAGAATTTATTGAATTCGCAAGTTCGATTATTGGAGTAGGAATTCCGCAACCGATATTCCATGTTGTGGTTTTAATAGAACCCATATTTGCTACAGCAGCTTTTACATTTGCATTTGCAACATCTTGAACAAAAACAAAATCTCTCGTTTGATTACCGTCGCCAAAAATTCTAAGAGGTTCATTATTGAGTGCACGACTAATAAATGATGGAATGACAGAAGGATAGGAACCCACAACTGATTGGCCAGGACCATAAACATTGAAATAACGCAATGATATGGTTTCAATTCCACATCCTACAGAAGCAAGGGTCATTAATTCCTCACCTGTAAGTTTAGTTTGTCCATAAACACTTTGTGGTTTACATAATGCAGTTTCTGGTGAAGGACATACAGCTGTTTCAGCGTAAACTGCTGAGGAACTAGAAAAAATGATTCGTTTAATACCTTCTTTAACGGAAACATCTATTACATTTGCAGTTCCGGATACGTTAATATCCACACAATCAGTAATTTTTGTAAGACTTTCTGCTACAACTATAAATGCTGCAAGATGGAAGACTACACTACAGTCTTTTGCTGCTATACGGACAGCTTCTTTGTCACGGATGTCACCAATGATCAAATTAACGGATTGTGGAAGCAATTCTTTGTTTCCTGTGGACAGATTGTCGAGTACATTAACATCCCAACCATCCTGAATTAATAATTCAACTACGTTGGATCCAATGAATCCTGCACCACCTGTAACCAAGGCTTTCACCATGCGACCTCTGTTTTGGTTAAAGAAAAATTATTGTTTAAGCACTTCACTTTGATACCAGTTCACGGCCCTTCTTACCCCTTCGTCAAGCTGTGTTTCTGGTTTCCAACCTAAATCACGTTCAGCTTTAGCGTTCGAAATCTCAATACTATCCATCACAAGCTCACCACGTCTTGAGGCATCGATGACATACTCAATCGTTCCTTTTCCTGCATGTTTGGTAACTGTTTCCGCAAGTTCTTTTATTGTGACGTCTCGTTCACCTTCAAGGTTATATGTTTGATTAATTGCAGCATCTGATAATGCTAAACAATGTGCTTTGGCTATGTCTTCAACATAGACAAAGCGTCTTAAAGCACTCCCGTCCCCGAATATTTGTATGGGCTTATCAGAAAACACGTTATCCATAAACGCACGAAGAGCTAATCCCGGCCACATTCTAGGCCCATAAGGTATTCCAAAACGGAGAATTGTGAATTCTTGTCCATATAGTTTTTGAAAATCATGACACAAAAGCTCAGCAGCAATTTTCGATGTTGTATAAATGTGTCCGCCCCCTTCAGGTAATATCTGAGAGGTTTCATCAAGTATTTTAGGCCCCGTATGGTTTTCAGGAATACTTCGATCAACAGCGTTGAAATACCATACAGTACTTGCCATTACAACTCGTTGTACACTTGCACGCCTAGCTGCTTCAAGAACAACAGCTGCCCCCTTGATATTCATGTCTACTGCAGTAATAGGATCGTCCAATGCTTGCCTAGCATTTGCAACAGCAGCAAGATTAAAAACTGCTTCAATTTTGTTTCTTGTAAGCACCTCAGTTATTTGATCAACATCTCTAATGTCTGCTTTTTCAAAGGTGTCAGCATTTCCTCTATCAACCATATCTATATTGGTTACCGAATGCCCTTCATTTCTAAGTGCGTCAATTACATGACTACCTATGAATCCACTTCCACCTGTTACCGTTATGTTCATATATTTCACTACTCCATCATCATTTGTTTATAGACTGATTCCATTTCGTCCTCATGTCCCCATTTTCTTAGTTCTGCGATTCCCCAAGAATTAATTAAAGCTTTCCAGCCCTCAATTCTTGCAACAGGGTTTGAAGTCATATTATTTCCATGAATATAGTATTTATATACATTTTCTGGAAGATAAATTGCTGGCCAATATTTCAATAGTCGTACCATCAAATCATGTTCTTCCCAGTAGACATTGTTGTATAGTCCAACTTCAATGACTCTTGCTGTGCGGAACATAACCCCAGGAGCAATTATATCGTAAATATTCATTTCATGTGTATGCTTAAACTTTTTAGTTATTCCCTCAGTATCACAATTAATTCTATCACCATATGCTAATGCAGCCATAGAATTATCATTGAGTGACAATGATAAATTTTGAAGAGCACCAGGTAGGAGTTCATCGTCAGCATCAACTCTAATAAAATATTCTCCTGAAGAATTGAGGATACCAGTATTACTCGATATTCCTAATCCAAAATTTTTTTGATGAGTTAAGATTTTTATTTGGCTTGTATAATTCTGAAGTACTTTTCTTGTATTATCTTCAGAACCATCATCAACAACGATAATTTCGAAATTATCGTTGTTGATGGATTGATTAATTATGCTTGGTAAACATCTATCCAAGTAATGTCCATAATTGTATGTGCATATAATTACACTAATCATTTCTCACTTGCAAAACTCTTTGATTTCTTTACTAGGTAGGCACATTATGAAAACGCTCTCGGAGAAACTCCTGATTTTCTTTTTCAGAAGCTGTGAGTTGTTTTTCGTTTGTACCGAGCATGGTTTCAGCCAATCGTATTTGACGTACCATTTCTGGTAATTCGGTTCCATCTGCAGATAAAATATGGTCAGTTCCTTCTAAATTTTTATCAGTAGTAATATGTTTTTCGATTACTTTAGCTCCCATAGAAACTGCCAAAACTGGAGCAAATATCCCGATGGTATGGTCTGAATACCCTATACCAGATACATTTGGAAATTTATTCTGTAATGTTGAAATGATATTTAAATTCACGTTTTCAGGTGGAAGAGGATACTCAGATACGCAATGAAGCACGAATAGTTCTTTGACATCTTTTAAAGCTTCAACAGCTCTTTCAATTTCATTAATCGAGGACATTCCTGTTGATAAAAATACTCTATTGAAATTAGCATTTACGAATTGTAACAATTCAAGGTCAACAATATGAAATGAGGCAATTTTAATGGCTGTTGCACCGGATTTGAGAATAACTTCAGCTTTTTCCTTATCCCATGGTGTTGCTAATGGTAGGATGCCAGCTTTTTTTGAGTAATCGATTAAATCGTTCCACATTGCATCAGAAACTTCTACCTTCTTGAACCATTCTTTTTCTGGATCAGAGGAGGATGCTTTTGCAGCATCATAGAGTTGAAATTTAACATAGTCACATCCTGCCCGAGCCGACATGTCAATTAAATCATATGCAAGTTGTATGTTTCCACAGTGGTTTTCACCAGCTTCAGCTATTACTATTGTTTTATTTGACATTTAAGTTTTAACCTGTTTTTAATTCTTCTAGAACTTCGATGAGACTTGATATGACATGCTCAACCTGTTCGTTGCTCATTCCAACCCATATTGGGAGGCAAATATGTCTTGGGCATATATCCTCGGATAACGGTAAAGATGGGACTGATCCCATTTCTTGAAATACAGGTTGTAGGTGCACAGGAATATCGTAAACACCTCCGGCTAGACTTATACTGCGCGCTTTTAATTTTGTTCTAATATCGTCTTGACTAATTCCTATTTCAGGAAGAGCCATAAATTTGTACCAGCTTGATCGTCCTGATGGCATTATAAGATCGATTTTGCCAGACAAGTGTTTTTTGTATTCGTCAGCCACAGTGTCTCTATCTTGCAGAAATGAATCTAATTTTTTTGCTTGATAATGACCGATTACTGCAGTAACTTCGTTCATTCTATAATTAGAGCTCAAATATGTATGAACCGTTTCCCATTGAGATCGTTTACCATAATCTCTTAAACCTCTGCATGCTTCTGCAAGACCATCGTCATCACATACGATCATTCCCCCTTCAGCTGCAGTAATTACCTTTGTTGCAAAAAACGAATATGCTGCTGCAAGTCCAAATTGACCTGCACGTTTTCCATTAAATTCTGATCCGTGAGCATGGGCAGCATCCTCTATAAGCCACAAGTTGTTTTCTTTGCACCAGGATGAAATATTTTCCATTTCGGGGGAAATAATTCCTCCTATATGAACCGGAAGCACTCCAACAGTTGATTCAGTTTTTTTATTTTTTATTTCTTCCAATGTGACACACATTGTGTTTGGATCGAGATCAAGGAATATTGGATTGCCTCCAGCAAAAATAACTGCGTTTACGGTAGCGACAAATGTATTTGTCGGAACCAATACATCCTTGCCTTTGATATCCATTGCTTTCATCAGTACTTCAAGAGCAGCTCCACCATTAGAACAAGCTATGGCATGTTTCGAACCACAATATTCGGCCCAAAATTCCTCAAATTCCTTAACTTTTGTGCTTGCAGCTACCATTCCACTTTGAAGGACTGCGTCAATTTCACTTAGAATATTTTTTCTGTCGTCCTCATCAAAAACGACTCGTACCGGTGGAACATTTATATTGGATGACATCTTTTTACTCCTCAGTTTCAAATGATGGTAATTTGTTATTTGTTTTTATACTGTTCTATGTATTCAGAGAGATTAAGGATAACTGATGATTGTTGTGACTCTGAATCATTGGATAGAATGAGAGATAAATAACCATTTCCGATATCAATATCTTGCAGATTATCCAAAGGAATCATTATTCCAGTTGTACCGGGTCCATTGGAATTATTGTTTAGATCCTTTACTAAAAGAGTGTATTTTGTTCGAGATGAAATATGGTCTAATTCGACTGTTTCATCAGAATGCACAAAGTCTGATTGGTCGAAAGAAAGCACTCGGATTTTTTGCATTGGTTCACCTCACAATGAGTTATGGTTTTAACTTTAAACGAATATTAGACAAGCTTAGCATTAGCTATATTAGGTTTCAAGATGCAGAACTGTTAAGAAAACTGGGAAGTTCACGAAAATCATCTATAGTTATTACATCTTCATTCGTAAAATTGTTTCCAGTGGGAGCTATTCTTCCTACGAATGATATGTTGCATTCTCTTGCTGCATTAAGATCAGTTAGAGCATCACCAATAAAAAGCATTTCATTTATTTTTAAATTCCATTTTTGTACAATATCGTGAATTATTTCTGGTTTTAATCTTGGAGATCCATATACTCCAACAAAATAATTATCTAAGCGTCTTTGTTTAACAACCTCTTTTAGTTCCTCTTCAGGGGTTCCAGAGGCAATAAAAAACAAACAATTTTTAGAATGCATCTTAAGAAAATCTATTATTCCTGGAACTTCTGGGCAATCCAATATATTTTTCCATACAGATAGTGCAAACATTTGAGCAAGTTTTTCAGAATGATCTTGTGTTAATTCCCTCTTAAGAATGTTTTTATAGATATAACGAAATTTTTCATGTCGAGAAATTCCCATGTTCTCTAAATGATGTCTAATGATTGAATCAAGGTGATCTGTTTCGTCCGAAAAGATATCTACAAAAGCTTGGGTTTTAATTTCGGTCGATTCAAGGATAACCCCATCGAAATCAAAAACTATTGCATTTGGAAATTTCATTTTTTCTTTCTCAATCTACATTTCATTGGATTTCTTGTGGAAATTTAATTATGACATGTAATATAAAGTCTGACAGGAACAATCTTAGGTGACAAGTATATTGATTCAAATCCTTTTTCTCTATAGGATGCGAAGATAAATGGATTAATTTTGATACATCGAGTAATTAGAGGAGTATTTAATGGTTGATTCCTTAGTAATTGCTGGAAAAGAGTATAAATCTCGATTACTCATTGGCACTGGCCGCTATAGAACTGACCAGGAAATGATTGATGCATTACATCGATCAGCAACGGAAATTGTCACAGTTGCTATTAAACGACTTCCTCTTGATAACCCAAATGTTAAGACAATTTTAGATGTTATTGACTGGAAAAAATTTGTAGTTTTACCAAATACAGCTGGAAGCAAGACAGCAGATGAGGCAGTTTTGGCAGCAAAACTCGGTAGAGAAATAACTCATTCCAACTTGGTAAAACTTGAAGTGATTCCAGACTCAAAATATCTTTTACCTGACCCTATAGGAACTCTTCAAGCTGCTGAAATTTTGGTAAAAGATGGATTTATTGTTCTTCCGTATATGCATGCAGACCCTGTACTAGCATCAAGATTGCAAGATGTTGGATGTTCTGCCGTAATGCCTCTTGGATCAGCGATAGGATCAGGCAAGGGGATTCATACTAAGGAAGAAATTGAAATAATTATTTCCCAGGCAAATGTTCCAGTGATCATTGATGCAGGTTTAGGGGTTCCATCAGATGCGGCGCAGGCTTTAGAAATGGGAGCATCTGCTGTCTTAGTAAATACTGCGATAGCTCAAGCAAATGATCCTGGTTTAATGGCAGAGGGGTTTAATTTAGCTGTTCAAGCAGGACGCAAATCCTTTTTATCTGGAAGAATTCCCATGAAAGATTATGCAACTCCTAGTAGTCCTCAAGACCCTACTGCTCAGGTAATTAATTAGGTGAATCATGATTTCCAAATCAACCAAATTTTTAGCAGTGATAACGGATTCTTCTATTAACTCATCCCTTTCTGTCATCGATCAAATAACTATGGCAATTGATGGTGGGGTAAACATGGTTCATCTTCGTGAAAGAAATTTATCAACGTCAAAATTGTATGACTTAGCCATGAAAATACGTGAGGTAACAAAAAATAAAGCATTATTTTTTATTAATGACAGAGTTGATTTAGCTATTGCTTGTCAAGCTGATGGGGTTCAACTTGGAAGCACTGGACTTCCTACGAATGTGGTAAGAATGATGGTGGGTACTGATGTATGGATTGGCAAGTCTGTTCATAGTACTGAAGAGGCTTTGACAGCCCAAAGAGACGGTGCTGATTTGATATTGCTAGGTACAATTTTTCAGAGTCGTTCACATCCAGATTTTGCTGGAATAGGTATTGGGGAAATCCAACGAACATGTAGTGTAATTGATCTTCCTGTAATAGCTATTGGTGGTATTAATCAATATAATGTTGCAGACGTTGTTCATTCTGGAGCTATGGGTGCAGCAGTAATATCGGCCATAATGGGGAGCAGTGATCCTTATGGCGAGTCACATATACTATCAGAACTAATAAATAATACTAAACTTACGGTTGAATAGGAATACGGGATGATTAGAGTTGGAATAAATGCTCAGATACATATATTCGATGAAGACACTTATTTAATGTATATTTTAAAGGACTATTTAGGAATTGAAGATTTATCTCATTTAGCAATTGCTCATAACGGAGAAGTGGTTGCCAAAGAACAATTTGATTCAATTGTTGTAAATGATGGGGATGTTCTGGATATTGTTCAACCAGTGGGTGGTGGATGATTTTGAGAATATTGAATTACGGAGTTTCCTTCATAGGATCGATGTTTCTTTTAATTTATTCTTTAGTAGGATTAATACGGTTTTTATTGATAGTTAAGTTTGATCCTTTTTATCTATCTAGAAGATATAAATGGTATCAAGAGAAAATGCTTGGAAGAAAAATAAAATTACGAGATATTACTAAATTTGGATCTTGGCACCAAAATCTCAGTAGGTAACTCTTTAAATTGATAATATCTCGTAATTTAAGAACTATAACCCGGGTTCAGTCATTTTTTCTGCATTAAGAAGTTTGTCTATTTCGGAATCTGATAAGTCTGTTGTTTCTTTTGCTACTTCTCGAATAGTCCTATTTGTAGCCGCTGCTTCTTTTGCAATTGAAGCGGCTTTATCATATCCAACTGCTGGAGTTAATACGGTTCCTAACATTAATCCCTTTTCGACACTTTCTGGTCCTTGTCCAGTTGCTTGTATTCCTTTCACACACTGTTCTGAAAAATTATTCGCAGATGTAGCAAGCAGAAAAATGGACTCAAGTATATTATGTGCAGCTACTGGAAACATCATATTGAGCTCAAAATAACCACCATGTCCTGATAACATAATAGTATTATCATTCCCTATTACATGAGCAACTACTTGAATCAACGATTCAGCAATAACTGGATTTACTTTTCCGGGCATGATTGAACTTCCAGGTTGCACTTCAGGCAGAGTTATTTCTGCTAGACCAGCTCTGGGTCCTGAACCTAAGAATCGAATATCATTGGCTATTTTATTCATGCTTATAGCTATAGTTCGTAATGATCCACTTGCTTCTACAAGGGAGTCGATTGTGTTTTGTGCTTGAAAATGATTGTCAGTTTCATGAACTGATATATCTAAAGCGGAGCTGATTTTTTCGCATGTTAAGTTAGAAAATTGTGGGTGAGAATTTACTCCTGTGCCAACCGCAGTTCCTCCCAGTGCAATTTCTGAAAGTTCTTTAACAGCATGATTAGCTCTTGTAATTCCACGTTCTATTTGTCCAGCATACCCAAGAAATTCCTGTCCAAGTCTAATCGGAGTGGCGTCTTGTAGATGAGTTCTTCCAGTTTTTACTATTGGCCAAAATTCCTCTGATTTTTTTAGAAGCTGGGTTTTTAATTCTGTTAATGAAGGAATAAGTTGAGTTTGTATTGATGTTATTGCAGCTATATGTATTGCACTGGGGATTACATCATTGGATGATTGGCACAGATTAACATGGTCATTTGGATGAACAAGTCGTGCACCTCGATCTCCACCTAATATTTCAGTAGCTCGATTTGCAATTACTTCGTTAGCATTTGTATTGGTTGAAGTTCCTGAACCTGTCTGAAAAATGTCCAAAACGAACTCAGTATCAAATCTTCCTTCTGATACTTCTTTAGCAGCTTGATTTATTGCATTACCTATATTTGCATCAAGAATACCTAATTCAATGTTAGTTGAAGCAGCTGAACCTTTTATTACCGCTAGAGCTTGAATAAATTCTCTGGAGAATCGCAAAATGCTTATAGGAAAATTTAGTACTGCTCGCATTGTTGATGCTCCATAGTAAGCAGAAATTGGAACCTCCATTTCACCCATAGAATCACGTTCAATTCGCGTCTCTTTTGCTGACATAATCCCCTCCGAAAATGTAGTTCTGTTGATTATACTATATTATGACTTTATATTATTGGGGAAAAACTTTACTTACATGTTAAAATGTACTTAATGGACAAGAGATTATAATGAATAGTTGTATTTTGGAGAATCAAACTTATGTATGAAGTATATAAGGAAACACTTGAAGTTTTAAAAAAAGATCAAAATTGTGTTATCGCTACTGTAGTGGGGACCAAAGGATCTACACCTCAAAAACCTGGTGCTAAATTACTTGTTCGTCAAGATGGTAGTGGAGTGGGAACCTTAGGAGGCGGATGTGTAGAAGGAGATATATGGTTTGCTGCAAAAGAACTTCTTCAGAGTGGAGGGCCTGCTCAGTATAAAAATTATTTTCTTAACGAAGATATTGCTGCTCGAGATGGGTTAGTTTGTGGTGGCACAATGTATTTTCTTCTCGATCCAATTAAGCCGGATGCAATAATTGAAGATTTAGAAAAGATTGTAGATGCCTATGAAGGAGGATCTGCAATTGCAATGGCTTCAGTTACCAAAGCTCCTCGAAATTCTTCGATTCGAACCGGATCACGAGTTTTTATATATGCAGATAGTACACTCAGTGAAAGCTTAGGAGATGCTGATATTGATAATGCACTCCTTAGTGTTTCAAATGATCTAATGGTTCATGGGAAAAATACAATCTTAAAAATTGGTAAAGGTATTGAAGTGTTCATTGAAGCATTCACTACTCCTCCTCAACTTTTTCTTCTTGGTGGAGGGCACATATCAAAAGCGTTAGCAGACTTGTCGATTCCTTTCGGTTTTCAAGTTTATGTGGTTGACGACAGAAAAGAATTTTCGAACAAAGATCGGTTTCCTATGGCAGAAGAAACCATTGTTAGCTCCTATGGAAATTGGGTTAATAAAGTATCGATTAATTCTAATAGTTTCATCATTATTGCTACGCGCGGACACCAATATGATGACTTAGCTACTGAAGTTGCAGTAAAAACGGATGCTCGTTATGTTGGATTGTTAGGAAGTAAACGAAAAAGCTTAATGATTTTTGAAGAGTTATTTCGCAAAGGAATTTCTGAAGAACGCATTAAATCAGTTCGTGCACCTGTCGGGCTTAGCATCGGTGGTCGAACTCCTGAAGAGATTGCTCTTAGTATACTATCTGAAATTCAAATGTTTCGATTTGGTGGCGATGGAAGTCCGATGAAAATGAGTGATCGCTTGTTTAAGAAGGCAAAGGAAAAAGCTTTAAAACCTCAAAACCCGGTTGGAGGATTCCATCAAGCGTTAGTACGATGAGGTAATATGGGTAACGTTTCCGGAATTCTGTTAGCAGCTGGAGAATCTTCTCGCATGCATACCCCAAAGGGATTACTTGATTGGGGTGGGCATACTTTGATAGAAAGCCAAATAAGTTCCCTTCAAGATGCGGGTGTATCTGAAATAATTGTAGTATTAGGGCATTACGTTAGTGAATTTCTTTCAGTATTGAACAATCATTCAGGGAAACTGCACATTATAGAAAATCCTGATTATTGGAGGGGGAAAACCACTTCTATAATCAAGGGTCTTGAAAATGTTTCTGTTGACGCTGACACTTTGATTCTTTTGGCTGTCGATCAGCCCAGACCATCGAATTTAATTCGTGATTTACTGAATTTACATAGAAACTCAGAAGCAATGATAACTCATCCAAGTTATCAAGGTAGAGGTGGTCATCCATTAATCTTTGACAAAATATTATTTGAAGAAATTTCCAAAATTGATGAAAAAAGCCACGGGATTCGAAGTGTCGTAAAAAAATACTTGCATCGCATTAATGTTATGAAAGTAGATGATCCAATTGTTAGAGTCGATATTAATACTCCTGAAGATTATTTATATGCTTTAAGTATTCAAGAGAGGAATATTGGAGCTTAAATGATAAATGGCAAGTTAGGAGCAATAATCGTTGGTGCAGGAAGTAGCAACAGGATGCACGGAATAGATAAAATATTTTCCAGAATAATTGATCGACCTGTTCTTGCTTATTCCTTGGATATTATGGCCAAGTATAAAAAAATTGATGAACTAGTTTTGGTACTTTCAAATGAAAATATTGAATATGGGAAGAGACTTTTAGATTCCGAATCTACTTGGCCTTCTAATTGGAAGGTTATGAAAGGTGGTCTTCATCGGATGGATTCTGTTTGGATCGGTATTCAAGCTCTCTGTAATGTTGATTGGGTTGTCATACATGATGCAGCCCGACCATGTATAACTATGGATTTATTAAAAAATGTAATTAAAAAAGCGAAAGATGTTGGAGCAGCAATACCTGTGGGAAATACTACTGACACAGTGAAAAGGATCGATTCAAAGGATGAGATTGTAGAAACATTGAATCGCGATTCTTTGGTTTTAGCACAAACGCCACAGGTTTTCAGAATGGATCTTTTAAAGTCTGCGTATGGTAAATTTTCTCATTCTGGGATGTTTACAGATGAGGCTACTTTACTTGAGCTTTCTTCTAATAAAGTAAAAATTTTGAGAAATCCGGACTTAAACCCAAAAATTACATATCCTGAAGATTTAGTAATTGCTGAATCAATCATTATGAACAGAATACAAGGGAAAATTTAATGAGGGTTGGATTTGGGTACGACATTCATAGATTAGTTGAAAATAGGCCGTTGTTTCTTGGTGGTGTTCAAATTGAATATCAAAAAGGACTTTTAGGTCATAGCGATGGTGATGTTGTTCTCCACGCTATTTGTGATGCAATCCTTGGAGCAAGTGGCCTAGGAGATTTAGGAGAATATTTTCCATCTTCTGATTCCCGATACAAAGATGTTGAAAGTAAAAATTTTGTGAGAAAAATTGTAGAACTTGTAAATAAAAAATGGAGCATCGTAAACCTAGATGCTACAATAATTGCTGAAGAACCTAAACTTAAGAAACATATGAATACAATTCGTTTATCGATAGCTGATTTATTCAGCCTGAAACATGATCAGGTCAATATAAAATCTAAAACAAATGATAAACTTGGAGTAATTGGTTCTGGCGAAGGGATAGCATCGTTAGCGGTTATATTAATTGAGGAGAATAATGAAGCTTTATAATACTCTATCGGGAGATGTTGTTAGTTTCGATTCTACGCTAGAACCCATTTCTATGTATGTTTGTGGTGTTACTCCCTATTCTTCAAGCCATGTTGGCCATGCTATGAGTTATGTTTATTTTGATACTCTCAGACGGTTTTTGGAATTTTCCGGATTCACAGTACAGCATGTTCAAAATTTTACAGATATAGATGATAAATTAATCGCAGCTGCAAACGATGAGGGTACTTCAGTAAAAGAAATTGCCGAGCGACGAATTGCTGAATACTTTGATGTTATGGATAGGTTGAATATTGCTCGAGCAAATTATTATCCCCGTGCTACTGAAGAGATTCCTGCAATTATTGAAATGATAAGTGGATTAATTGAAAAGGAATATGCCTATGATTCAGGTGGTGATGTTTACTACCGAGTAAGAAATTTTTCGAATTATGGAAGGCTAGGAAAAAGAACCCTAGAAGGGATGAACGCAGGTGCAAGGATTGATCCAGGAATAAATAAAGAACACCCTATGGACTTTGTTTTATGGAAAGAGGCAAAACCGGGTGAACCATCTTGGGAAAGCCCTTGGGGAAATGGACGTCCAGGATGGCATATAGAATGCAGTGCAATGTCTTTAAAATATTTAGGCAGTAAAATTGATATTCATGGGGGAGGACAAGATTTAATATTTCCACACCACGAAAATGAAATTGCTCAGAGTGAGGCTTTCAGTGGTGAAAGTCCTTTTGTAAGATGTTGGATGCATAATGGTCTTTTGGAAATTCATGAAAGTAAAATGAGTAAATCTTTGGGGAATTTGGTAACAGTAGAAGAGGCCTTAAAGTTTTCAAATCCTGATACGATAAGGTTGTTTTTTTTAAGTTCTCATTACAGGAGCCCTTTGGCATATTCTAATGAAGGGATACTCGCACAAGATAGAGCGTTAGATCGTATAAAAGGAGCTTTAAACTTAAGAAATGCCGACGATTTAAATTCTGTATTTGACGGCTCAGAATACTTCTTAAGATTTTGCCAAGCTATGCAGGAAGATTTGAATACCCCGAAAGCATTGGGAATAATGTTTGATCTGGTTCGAGAAATTAATAAATCCAGAGATGAAAATCATTCGATAAACAAAGGGCAAGAACACCTGAAAAAGATGACGGAAATATTTGGCCTTACTCTTGAAGATGAATCGAAAAATGTTTCAGGGTTAACTGAACCTCTTGTCGAGTTGTTGCTGGAAATCAGAAAAGAGATGAGAGTAAATAAGAATTTTTCTATGGCTGATCATATAAGAGACTCATTGACTGAGATTGGCTTTATTCTAGAAGATAACGAGTCTGGAACAGACTGGCGATTAAAATCTTCATGAATTCATTGATTTCTGATTTAAATGAAATGTTATCTCCATCTGAAATTTCTATTGAAGAAGATATTCTGAAAAAACATTCAAAAGATGCTCTAGGCAAATTTAGAGCTTTTAATTTAGACCTCACGAAGTTTCCTAATCCTGATGTTGTTGTTTTTCCACATGACACAGAAATGGTTTCGAAAGTTGTTTCTTATGCTTGTAAAAATGCTATTCCAGTTACACCTTTTGGATCTGGAACAGGCGTTATGGGTGCTGCTATCACTACACACGGTGGGATTGTTATTTCAACAGCAAATATGAATTCTTATTTCAATGCAGATTTTGACAGTCAAATAGGAATTGTTGGATCAGGAATGATTTTAGATACATTTGATGAAAAGCTAAGGAATCATGGATTGATGCTTGGTCATGATCCCTGGAGCAGACCGATAGCAAGTGTGGGTGGAGCTATATCTACTAATGGCATGGGATATCTCGCAGGTAAATTTGGTAGCATGGGTGAGCAAGTATTGGGATTAGAAGTTGTACTTCCAGATGGAGAAATAATAGAAACTAAGGGACTGTTAAAATCTTCAGGTCCAAATCTATCTAATCTTTTTGTTGGTAGTGAAGGAAGCTTGGGTTTAATAACGAAAGCAAAGATTCATACCCCTCCTCTACCTGAAATATTTGAGATACGTAGCTATGAATTTGATGGTTTCATTCATGGATTTGAAGCCATCAAAAATATGTATGATATTTCTTTATTTCCTGCAGTTATGGATTTTGCCGAAGAATTCGATCCGATTGAGAATTCTCGAAGAACAATTCTGCATGTAGGTTTTATGGGTTTTAATGAACAAGTTATGGCTGAGTTGACTCGAACTCATAAAATCGTAAAAAATGCTGGGGGATTAAAACTTCCCAATTCAATTGGGAAAGAATTCTGGGAGCATCGCCATGATTCGGCAATTAGATATAAATTTCGTGATACTACGCAACCCCAACAAAATACTTGGTTTGGTGACTATCTTCATGTAACAATCCCAGTGTCGAAAGTGATTGATTATTATACATTTGCCAAAAAAACTCTTGAGAAACAAGATGTGATAATTCGCGAATGGTCATTATGGGGACGTCCAGATTATTTTTCATTTATGTTTTCAGATGACAATATAACAGTTGATGGAGAAATGAATAAATTTCCTATTCTAGTTGATGAACTTCTCAGTATTGCTCAAGATATGGGTGGCTCTATGGAGTATTGTCATGGGATAGGATTGAAATTAAGACATTTAATTTCAAGAGAACTGAGATCTACGAATAATTTATTAAAAGAAATTAAATATATGATCGATCCTGGAAATAATTTTAATACTGATAAAATTGTTCATTAAATTTAAAAAGTGATTATTTATATGAGAGATTTAGAACGCATAAAATCTGTCCTAGAAGATGTTCAAGATTTAATTGATAATTTAGGATCAAAGAAAATTTCTGTATACCAATCTAGTAAGGGAACTCCTGTCACTGATGCTGATCATATGATTAATGATTTTTTACAAAAAAATCTTCCTGAAGGTAATGAGGGATGGTTATCAGAAGAAACTTTTGACGATCTCATCAGATTAGAAAAAAGTAAAGTTTGGATAGTGGATCCAATTGATGGCACAAGAGGTCTGATATACGGAATGCCTGAGTGGGTAGTTTCAATTGGACTTTTTGATAATGGATCACTGATAGCGGCAGGCATTCTCAATCCAAGTACAAGAAGTTTATTTTTAGGATCTAAAGACGTTGCTCCAACTCTGAATGGTCAACCGATATTTCTATCTAAATGCACTAATCTTTCAGAGGCAACCGTTGCAATTTCTCGTTCAGATTTATGGCAAGGGTATGGACACTTATTAGAAAATGCTCCTTTCCGGCTTGTTGCTATAGGTTCAATAGCTTACAAGTTAGCATTGGTTGCTGCTGGATATGTGGATGCTGCTATAAGTCTTTCACCAAAAAATGAGTGGGATATTGCAGCTGGTGTACATTTAATTGAAATACTTGGTGGGAGTGTAAAAGACCTCGATAGATGTGAATTAAATTTTAATTCACATAATACCTTGCAAAATGGTGTCATTGCAGGCACGGACGGCATAGTTGACCAAATATTTTCTTATATGGAGAAAATCGGTTGATTAATATTTGATGTCATAAGGGCACTAAAATGAAGACAGGCGAACCGCAATCACGGAGAGAACAATGAATATGATTGTTAATGCAATAGTCAATCGAAATAAAAGTAGGTCTATACCAGTTCTTACACGAAAATTGCCTCCACCAGCTCCGAACATTCCGGAACCCTCTCCTCTGGTTTGAAGCAATATAACTCCTATAAGCATTACAGAGACTATTATTTGAGATATGTGTAAGTATACTGACATTAGGTAGCTCCTATTTTGTACCGGAAAGAATTTCTTCGATTAACAGAGATTTTGATATTTTTGGATCTGCCTTCCCTTTGCTAGTTTTCATAACTTGACCAACTAAAAATCCTATAGCATTTTCTTTGCCATTTGCATAATCCTGTACTGGATCGGGATGTTGAACAATTATATCTTTTACTATTGATCGGATTGAATCTAGGTCACTGATTTGAGAGAAATTTTCCTCTTCTACAATTTGTTCTGAAGATTTTCCAGTATCAAACATTTTTTCAAGGACTTGTTTCCCTTGTGTTGAATTTATTGTACCTTTTTCAATCAAATTTAGTAAATTAATAAGTGATTTTGGTGAAATCTTGATATTTTCAATAGGGGTGTTTGTTTGATTTAAAAGTTTTGCCAACTCAGTGTTAATCCAATTAGCAATTGATTTTGCGATTTCAATTTGTTGTGAGCTTTTTGAGCTATGAGATGTCAAACAAGCCTCAAAATAATCTGCAGTAGCCTTGTTGCTCGTAATTAATTTAGCGTTGTATTCACTGAGATTGTAGTTCTTAATAAGTCTATCCCTACGCTCTTGTGGCATTTCCGGTAATGATGACTTAAGGTTTTCTATGTGCTCTTTAGATATTTTTATCGGTTTAAGATCAGGTTCAGGAAAATATCTATAATCATGAGCAAACTCTTTTGATCTTTGCGAGAAGGTTATTTCCTTCTCTTCATCCCATCCGCGAGTTTCCTGAATGATTACCTCATTATTATTTATAGCAATGGTTTGTCTTTTAATTTCAAAAGTTAATGCTTTGTGTATTGAACGAAAGCTGTTCATGTTTTTAATTTCAACTTTTGTACCTAGTGTTTTTGAACCCTTTGGTCTTAAAGAAATATTTGCGTCACAACGAAAACTTCCTTCTTCCATGTCGCCGGTGCTGACTTCTAGGTATCTCACTATATTTTGAAGTTTTATCAAATATTCGCGAGCTTGTTCAGGGGAGGATATCTCAGGTTCACTTACGATTTCCATTAGTGGAATTCCACATCTATTCAAGTCAATTAACGTGTGACCATTAGTAGAGTCATTATTGTGTTGCATTTTTGCAACGTCTTCTTCAAGGTGGGCTCGGGTAATTCCTATTCTATGGGGCTGATCATCTGTTTCTATTTCAAGAAAACCTTCGTAGGCAACAGGGAAGTCATATTGAGAGATTTGATAGCCTTTAACTAGGTCAGGGTATGCATAATTTTTTCGGTCAAATTGTGTGAACTCGTTTATTGAACAATTTAATGCTAAGCCAGTCATAATTACAAATTCAATTGCCTGTCTGTTTATTACTGGTAGTGATCCTGGCAATGCCATGCAGACTGGGCATACCTTAGAATTTGGCTCAGCAATCTGATAGTTTGCATCGCATAAGCAGAACATTTTGCTTTTCGTAAGCAATTGAGTATGTACCTCTAAACCTATGATTGGTTCTAATTCCATTGTATCAATTTAATCCATATATTTTTTAATTCGTTTATAAGTATAACCATCCAATATATTTCATCGCAAGCGATGAAATATATTGGATGGTTGATTGGAATATATATTTATTCATTGACAATCTTCTGTTACTTAGCGTAATTATTGTTAGGCGTTGTCAGGAGAGCGTATTGATAGAGCGATTTATATATTCAAAATGGAATGAAAGAATATCAGATTTGGTTCTGGACGAAGAATCAATTCTTGATGCGATATATGATCAGATACTTGAAAATGGAAACATTGAACGTTCTTTGAGAAATCTTATGAACAACGGGATGAGATTTCCTGATGGCACGGATGCCCGTGGTTTACGTCAGATGATTGATCAGGTTCGTAAACGGAAGGAACAGATGATCAATCCATATGAGATGGAAGAAATTAGAAATAGTTTGAATGAAAAAATAAATGAAATTCTCAATAAGGAATTGAACTTTATTAACGATCAAAAGGAAATTTATGAGTATGAAGATCTTTTTAATGGTAGTGAATCCAGTAATGGCGATTCTAATCAAAATCAAATAGATCAGATGGATCAGAGAAAACAATTTCTGGAAAATCTTCCTGAAACGATTTCTGGAAAAATTGACGACTTATATAAGTATGATTTTTTGGATGAAATTGCATCTAAAGCTTTCGATCAATTATTAAAAGCTTTGCAAGATTTGCAACAAAAAATTTTGGATATGTTTCAACAAAAAATTAAGGAAAATTCTTCACTAATTCACTCAGATGACTCATCAATTTCTGGTGATGATAGTTCCAATAATTTTAATGAAAACGGAAATGAAAACGGAAATGAAAACGGAAATGAAAACGGAAATGAAAACGGAAATGAAAACGGACAAGCATCTCAGGAAGGATTTCCTAGTTATGAAGGGAAAGCATCTGAAGTTTTAAATAATATGACTCGATTAAGTTCTATAATGCCCCGTTCACAATGGCAGCAGGCAATTGACGTTATCTCATCGGTTTTTGGTAATGATGTTTCTGATGCTTTGCAAAGAGATACCAACGGTACTCAAGGTAGAGATGAAAACTATTTTTCAGGTGAAATGGACTCAGAAAATTTTGATCCATTGCGGCAGATTGAACTTTTGCATGATCTTGAGAATCAGCTTCAGTCTGCTTTAGATTCGGGTTCACTTGATGGTTTAGATTTTGAAAGTATTGAAAGAATAATGGGCTTTGATTTTAAGGAAGAGATTAGCAATTTGGATGAGATTGCTTCATTACTTGAAAAATTGGGATATGCTCAAATTGTGGACGGTGAATTGAAATTAACCCCTAGAGGAATAAGAAAGATAGCTCAGAACTCATTGAAAGATGTTTTTGGAAACATGAATCGTGACACTTTCGGTAGTCATGATTTATTGGAGCACGGAAGGATAGGTGAAGCATCTGATTATACTAAACCATTTACATTTGGAGAGTCATTAGACCTTGATATATCAAAAACCTTAAGAAATGCATTAAATCGTGATCAAGTTTCAATTCCAATTAAACTAATTTCTGATGATTTTGAAATTATCCAGCGAGAAGATTCTGTTAAATCAGCTACAGTGATTTTAATAGATCAAAGTAGATCAATGGGATATTTTGGTAGTTTCAAAGCTGCAAAAAAAGCAACCTTGGCCTTATCTGCATTGATTAGAGGTATGTTTCCCCGTGATCTCGTATATATTGTGGGTTTTTCTGATTATGCTATTGAAATTAAAGAAACAGAAGTTCCAATGTTGAGTTGGAATTTTACTACATCAGGAACAAATATGCATCACGCATTTATGCTTGCTCGAAAATTGCTGAAAAAACATAAAGGAAGCAATAAACAAATTCTTATGATTACAGATGGAGAACCCACTTCACATTTGGAAGGTAATTATTCTTTTTTTGATTACCCCCCTCATCCAAAAACAATTCGAGAAACTCTTAATCAAGTTAACCTCTGTACTCGAGAAAGAATAACGATTAATACTTTTATGTTGGAAGCAAGTCAATATTTAATTAATTTTGTTGAGAAGCTAACTAAAATGAATCAAGGAAGAGCATTCTATTCTACTCCAGAAAAACTAGGTGAATATCTAGTTGTTGATTTTGTAAACAATCGTCGGTCCCGAATAAATTAATAATTGTTTAGGTGTTTTTATGGACGAATTAGATAGAAAATTGGTAAAAGCTTTGCAATCAGATGGACGTGCTTCAAATTCTCAACTCGCAAGAATTATTCGTGTTAGTGAAGGAACTATTCGACGGCGTTTGAAGAGACTAATAAATGATGGAGTTATACGTTTTAGTGTTATTCCGGATCCGGAAGCTTTAGGGTTTGAAACTGAGGCATTAATAGGTGTACAAGTAGATCCAGATAAGTTTGATTTAGTATCAAGTCATCTGATGGATTTAGAGGAGTCATCTTGGGTATCAGTAACTACGGGTTCATTTGATATGTTTGCTTGGGTAATTTTGCCTTCTCCAGGGGATTTAGGAGATTTCCTTAAGACTAGAGTTGGTGTAATACCTGGAGTTAGGCGCACTGAAACGTTTGTTTCTTTATCAGTTAGAAAACGCCAACAATTTATAAGTTTTTAAAAATTAATAAGTTTATTAATTTTGTACTTGTGGTAAACTATGTAATCCTGTGTTAATGTGCTTTAATAATCATTTTAATTACTTAGGAATGGGGGCTCAAAATATGACCTATATAATAACATCTCCTTGTGTGGGGCTTAAGGATGGTGCATGTATAGATGTGTGTCCTGTTGATTGTATTTATACAACAGAAGATGACAATCAGATGTTTATTAATCCTGATGAGTGTATTGATTGTGCTGCTTGTGAACCTGTTTGTCCGGTAACAGCTATTTATGCCGAAGATGACGTTCCTGGTGGAGAAGAGAGCTTTACAAAGCTTAATTATGATTTTTTTGTTGGAAAAGACCTTGATGAATTAAAGGAAGCAACTGACAATGCCCCTCGAAATCTAGGTGGGTAAAACAATCCCTCCGTTAAAAGGGTTTGAGTATCCAGCCTCGATATTGTTGAGGTCCTAGTATGTATAGTTTTGCAAGACTAATATTCATGTTAATTCTTGGTAACGGAATTCTACTGGCAGGATGTAGTTTTAATAGCGATAAGTCGATTGTAATATTTGCCCCTTCAAGCATGATGAATGCATTAAATGAAGTGAGTTCTTCTTCAGGTTCAACCTTTGATGATGTTTTAATAAGTTATGGTGGCTCTGGTTTTTTAGCAAATCAAATTGTTCGAGGTGCTAAGCCAGATATATTTATAGCTGCAGGGTCTGACCCTATTATTGTTCTTGATAGAAACCAAACCAACTATCAATCGTCAAGATTTAATTTGATTTCTAATAGATTGGCAATTGTTGGAAAAAAAAACCAATATAAAATATCAGATCATTCAAGTTTAAATAATAAGGCAATTAGACGAATTGCTGTTACTGACCCTAGGTTTGCACCATCTGGTTTATATGCACAACAATTTTTTGATTATTATCAATTACAACCTTTTTTGAAAGATAGATTGATTTACGGAATGAATGTTAGAGATACACTGCAATATGTTATAAGTGGTAATGCTGATGTTGGGATAGTGTATAAAACGGATGTAATTAATGCCGATCTGGAACTTTTGTATTTAATACCTGAGGAATCTCACTTGCCAATTCGTTATCCCGTGAGCATATTGGATACTTCCAGTAAAAAATATTCTGTAAAAAAAATGATCGAGGTTTTTAAGTCTAAGCAATCCTCAAAAATATTTTCAAAATATGGTTTTATAGTAAGTGAAGATTTTAATTAACGATGGTTCCATAAGTTTTATTCAAAAATGAAGGTATAACGTTGTTATATAGTGAAGAGATCCAAATTTTCATTTTATCCTTGCAAGTTGCAGGAGTGGGAGTTCTTGTTTGTCTTCCATTCGCATTATTTGCAGGCTGGATTCTTTCCAGAAAAGAATTCTTTGGAAAATCATTGTTTGATACATTTTTAAGCTTGCCTTTAGTTCTACCTCCAGTAGTTACCGGATACGCATTGTTGTTTCTATTTAGTGATGGATCAATACTTGATAGATGGTTTGGTATTGGGAAAATGGATATATTATTTACATGGATTGCGGCTTCATTGGCTGCTGGCATTGTATCATTACCTATAATGATACGTTCGATTGAAGTGGCATTTTCGAGTGTGGATAAGAATTTAGAGTTTGTTTCTAGAAGTTTAGGCACTGGATATTGGTTAACTTTTTTTAAAATTACCCTGCCACTTTCTCGCAAAGGTATATATGCAGGTATAATTCTTGCTTTTGGTCGAGCAATTGGTGAATTTGGTGCTACGATTGTGGTGGCCGGGAATATCCCGGGAAAAACTCAAACTTTGCCTTTGGCGATTTTCACAAGTTTGCAGACTGGCGATGATCAATCTGCTCTTAGGTATATATTATTGTCTGTTGTGCTTGCTTTTTTTGTTTTAATAGTTCATAGAAAATTAATAAATCATTAATTGGGTTGATTCATGGAAATTATTGATAACATTTTAGAAGTTTCCCTAATAAAAAAATTTGAAAATTTTGAACTTAAGGCTAATGTTCAATTTAAACGAGGAATAAGTGCGATATTTGCACCTTCTGGAACAGGAAAAACCACATTACTTAATTGCATTTCAGGTAAATTTAAACCAGATTCGGGTTTGGTTAAATCCTTTGACACTGTTTTATTCTCTTCTGATTTTAAAATAGATATCCCTCCTGAAAAACGTAGTATAGGTTATGTTATGCAAGATTCATCACTTTTTCCTCATTTGAATGTGAATGAGAATATTTATTATGGATACAATAAATTAAAAGATGAAACTATGAGTATTGATCCAAAATGGTTGGTTGATTTACTTAACCTTGGCCATCTTGTTGATCGTGATGTTAAAAACTTATCAGGGGGTGAAAAGCAAAGAGTTGCTCTTGCTAGAACGTTATGCAGTTTTCCAGAGATACTTTTATTAGATGAACCGCTGGTTTCAGTCGATAATTTTTCTAGAAACCATATTCTCAAAACTTTACAAGATGTGAATAGGCAATTTCATATACCGATTATATATGTCACGCATTCATTTTCTGAAATTTTAACATTTGCCGACTATATATTATTTATGAAATCTGGGAAAACTACTAGATATGGTGAACTAATGAAATTATTTTGGGAACTAGAAGACAAAGAATATTTTGATGAAGAAGAATTACAAACTGTTTTAAAAGTAAATGTGTTAGAAAATATTATCTCAAATGGTATTACTAAGAGTTCAGTAAATGGTTTAATTTTATGGACACCGTTGATTGATCAGCCTGAAGGATCTGTTGTTAACATATCTATACACGCTAAGGATGTTATTTTAGCTAATAAGCCTGTTGAAGGAATAAGTGCTAGGAATATAATAAATGCATCTATTACTGATATGAAATCGTTGGATACATCAGTTCTCGTTCTTGCTGAGTCGAATGGGGTTTCAATTATGTCTGAAATCACACACGAATCTTCAAATAAACTCGGATTGAATATTGGAGAGGATGTATACTTAATTATCAAAACAAATTCTATTTATGTAGAATCAGTACCGGAATTATAGTTTAAAGATTTTCAAGACCTGAAAAAATCGATAAACCTATTCATAAGTCCTTTATTCTTAACATTTTCTACAGGCTTCCCTCTCCATTTTGGTTGAAATTCAGAAGTTTTAGACTCTAATAAATATGCACTGAACAAGACAACAAAAACAATCAGAAGTCCCCAAAATATTACTTTATTCACAAAACTTGTGGGGATAACTACTTGTATTATAAAGAAAGATAGAAGCAAGCATGTTATTGGTATTAAATAACGAGAAGTGATCTTTGGGATGTAGTTTGTCGGATTATTTTTCGGCTCATCCTGAACTTCACTGTCTTCGTAACCTGCATTTCTTAGGATCTGATCTAATTCGTCATCTAATCTGTTGCTCATTTTTCCCCTGTTAAGAAAACTCTTTCAGATTAATATACCAGAAACTCCAGCATCCTGTCACAAGAAACAAGACCCACCGTGGTTTCTTGATTAAGAACATCACAGTGGGTCCTCTAATTTACAAATTTAGAAGCTGGGCAATTCTTGATTTGTGATGGGAAGCATCTCCAAGATAGCTGTGAAGATTTTTTGATTTTTTGGTGTATAGGTACATTCCATAGGCCATGTCAGCACCAGTGCCAGCATGTACATGATGTGCGTCTTGAGCACTTAGAGGATATCCCTGACTTGCTACAGCTTTTGCCATAGATACTGACTCTCCTGAATCATTCCGGCCCTCATCTAATTTCCACAAAGCTTCGTATGTAGTCCATCGAGCAGATTCTGTTTGGTTTAATATATCTATGATATAGTCTTGAACTCTCTGAAATGTGGAGATAGGAACGCCGAAATGGATTCGGTTTACGCTATATTCATTCGACATTTCATATAGTTTTTGCATCCCTCCTACCATATATGCACATATCACAGCAGTTGCTTTATCTAAAACAGAAGCAAATGGTGCCCATCCACCGTTTACTTGGCCTAGTATTGATGAGCTAGGTATTTCAACGTTATTGAAATTAAGTTCGCATTGTTTGTCACCTGTCCACCCTGGAAGAACTCTTCTGGAAAGGCCATTTGCATTACCGTCAACTAGAAACATTGTAAGGCCTTTTTCCTCCCCAGGAGCTGTACGTGCCAAAACAATTATTTGATCTGCGATTTGTGCGTCGGGAACAAATAATTTTGTCCCATTAAGTATGTAGTTATCTCCAGATTGGTCTGCTTTTAAGTTCACGTAATCTGGAGTCCAACCATATTCAGGCTCAGTGACTGCAAAAGCAAGAATTCGGGATCCGTTTGCTATAGATGGGAGTAGATTTTGTTTTTGTTCTTCTGATCCAGCTTCTAGAATAGCTAATCCAGCCATTAAAACCGATGAGTGTAATGGTGAACTTACACAAGCATATCCTAGTTCTTCAAATAAAACCCCAACATCAGTGAGATTACCATCTCCACCACCATATTTTTCAGGTAGCGCTAATCCTACCCAACCCATATCGGACATCTGACTCCACAGTTCGGGGGAAAATCCTGAATCTGATTCGTCCATTTCTTTGATTAGTGCACGAGGTGCTTCCCGATCAAGAAACTCTCTAGCAGAGTTTTTTAGCATTGTTTGCGTTTCGGTCAATGAAAGATCCATACCATGCCTCCGTAAATAGCTAGCTAATTAGACTTACAATTTATCGGATCACGGAACGATTCATACATTCCGCAGCAAAGACTCATATCGAATATTCGATTGAGTTAATTCAAAGGTAAAATGAGTACAAAGAGCCAACTGGTTTTGAACCAGTTGGCTCTTTGTAGAAAATCAAACTAGTGGGTAGGAGCTGCAACCTCTTTAGTTCTGCTGAGGCCAACACGTCTGGCTATAATAACCTTGTCAATCTCATAGGATCCTGCTCCGTGTGTAGACATATGTCCACCTCGTTGGGCAAGTTCGACTTTGCCGTCAACAAGACCCCACTGTGAGTCTGTTGTTGTGGCATAAGGACCGAGAAGATCCAAATGGGATTTTCCTGTCTGAATTCGTGTTTCTCTTCCATACCAAAGATTCTGAGAACCTTCAAATGTTTGTGTTATCTTATTGTGGAACATCCAGAAATTTCTTCGTGACAGGAGCCTAGAAATATTTGCAGTTATATGTGCGTCGACTAAGTGGTGCTGAGCACTGACTCCTTTGGCCAATGACCTTCTGTTTCCATCTTGCCAACCCTTAATGAGTTGTTCGGTAACGTTTCCACCTCTAGCTTCGAGACCACCTTCAGCTCCGTGTTCGAGTTCAAGGCTTGACTGCGTGACTCTCCAGCCTGCATTTTCAGGTCCGATGAGATATTTTCGTGGAACTCGTACTTGATCGAAGAACACAAAGTGCTGTCCGCCCTTAACGATAAGGTCCTGATACTGCCATGAAATGCCTGGGAGATCTGCAGGGATGTAGAACTGACTTAAGTTTGCATGTCGTGGAGCTTCTGGGTCTGTAACGACAAGAATATTCAACCAGTCTGGCTCAAAAATCCCTGATATATAGTTCTTTGTTCCCGTGAAGATAAAATCATCACCGTCTTTTACTGCTCGAGTTTTAATTGAAGCGAGGTCTACTCCTGATTCAGGCTCAGTCCATAGCTGCCAGGTTACTGTTTCGCCCTGAAGCATTGGTCGAAGGAATTCCTGTTTCTGTTCTTCGGTTCCATAGACCATCAAATGTGCCATTGCAACATTCCCTGGTGAAG
>PBDR01000029.1 GCA_002717385.1 Chloroflexota bacterium | reverse complement strand
TTTTTTGTCAAATTTATAACGACTTTTTATAGGAGTAATATTAGATAAAATGGATCTGTTCATTTTTAACCATTCACCGTAAGGTTGTCGAGATGATAATCGATTTATTACTTCATTTGGTTCTACGATCCTTTTTTTATTAAAATCAACTAGAAACATTTTTCCAGGTGATAATCTTGATCTATATTTCACTTCTGAAGGGTCAACTGGTAATACACCTGTTTCTGAAGACATTACTAGTAAATCATTTTTTGTAACTAGGAATCTGAAAGGTCGTAAACCATTCCTATCAAGAACAGCTCCTAGTGAATCTCCATCCGAGAAAACTACCATTGCAGGACCATCCCATGGTTCCATAATGTTTCCATGGTATTCATAAAAGCTTTTATATTTTTCTGGCATTTGTTCATGCCCGAACCAAGCGGCTGGCATCATCATAGCCGCGACATGTTCTATACTTCTCCCAGTCATTTTTAGTAGTTCAAAAACATTATCAAGTGACGCTGTATCTGATGGATTGTCTGTTTCACAAACTGGGACTATTTTTTTTATATTTTCGCCGAAATCCAAAGATTCAAGCGAATTTTCACGAGACTGCATCCAATTCCTATTTCCTCTGACGGTATTTATTTCTCCATTATGCGCTAAGAATCTATATGGATGAGCAAATTTCCATGATCCTAACGTATTAGTAGAAAATCTAGAATGAACTAAGGAAAATGCAGACATAAAATCTGGATCATTTAAATCCGTAAAGAATGATCCTAATTGTTCTGCCATTAACATCCCTTTGTAAACAATGGTTTTTGAAGATAAAGAACATATATAAAAATATTTATTTAAATCTTCTAGATTTTTTGAGATTTTTAGGTTATTAATATTTTTTTCTGCAGATTTTCTTACAATATACAATTCTTTTTCAAGATTATTCTTTAAGTCTTTTTTTAAACTTGTAACAAATATTTGTTCAATTTTTGGCATTAAAGATTTTGCAGTTATTCCTATTTTTTTGTCATTTGTTTCAACATTTTTCCACCCAAGTATTTTGAATGCATTCTCTTTAAATGAAGATTCAATTACTTTTTTACATAAAATATTTAATTCTGGGTTATTAGGTAAGAAGCACATTCCCACACCATACTTACCTGGTTCTGGTAAAGGGATATTATTTTTACTTGTAATTTTTTTTAAAAATTTGTGTGGCGTTTGAACTAACATACCAGCACCATCCCCAGTTTTTGGATCGGAACCTGCTGCTCCACGATGGGAAAGATTTGTCAAAACGGTTAGACCTTGTCTAATAATTTCGTTAGATATTTTTCCTTGAATATTAGCCACTACACCCACACCACATGAATCATGTTCAAGGGATGGAATATACAACCCTTTTTGTTCAATTTCTGTAAAGTCGGGTAAAAATTTATTTTTATTACTGTTCAATATATTTTCCTGAAAATTTATTTTTATTTACGATTTTTCTAAATTGGGATAGCTTAACGATTATAGAAAAAGGTATTTATTTTTTTCATAATCAGTCACTGATCTAGAGAAGTCTTCCCATTCTAATTTTTTGTTTTCAATAAAAATATCCTTTAAAGGTTTTCCCAAGCATTGTGATATGATTTCACTTTCTTCTGCTAATAAAATTGCTTCACTTAAAGTTCGTGGAAGAAATTTTATTCCAAATTTATTTATATCTCGAGGTGTCATTGTAGATAAATTAGTAGTTATAGGCTTTGATAATTTATACTCTTTTTCTATACCTTTAAGGCCTGCAGCAAGAATTATAGAAAATGTTAAATAAGGATTTGTTGCTGAATCAGGTAATCTGTATTCTATCCTAACACTTTCTTCCCTTCCGGGTCTATAAGAAGGTATTCTGATAAGACTATTCATATCGCCAGTAGTCCAAGATGCCAATACTGGAGCTTCTAGTCCTGGAATTAGTCTTTTATATGAATTTACCCATTGATTTGTTATCAAACATATTTCTGGACTGTGTTTAACTAAACCTGCAAAGAACTGTTTACCAATTTCTGATAACTCTGAAGGTTTTTTGTGGTTGAAAAAAATATTTTTATCACCATCAAATAAAGATATGTTTATATGCATTCCAGATCCATTATGATTTTCATATGGTCTTGGCATAAAAGATGCATAATAACCTGATTTTGCTGCTATTTCCTTTGCAGCTAACCTAAATGTAATAACAGAATCCGCCATTGTTAGAGCATTTGTGTGTCTGAGATCTATTTCATGTTGTGAGTTTGCACCTTCATGGTGACTGTGTTTGACAGGTATACCCATTGATTCAATAGATAAAACGGTTTCTCTTCTAAGATCTGATCCAACAGAGTCTACAGATGATTGATCAAAATATCCTGAATGATCATTAAGAAATTGTTTATTTTCAGGTTTTATATAGTAATATTCAATTTCAGGGGCAACATAATAATTAAGTCCTATTTTGGACGCCTTTTTTATTGTCTTTTTAAGTATTTCTCTTGAGTCGAATTCACTTTTGCTTCCATCTGGATTTTTTATGTCGCAAAAAAGCCTTCCAACGGAATTTTCTGCTGGTCTCCATGGGAGTATTTGCCAAGAAGATGCATCAGGATGGGCGACCATATCTGATTCAATAGATCTTACATTTCCCTTAATTACCGCACCATCAAAACTGGCTCCATTTGATAAAACTTCTTCTAATTCATCTACGGTAATCGCAAATCCTTTTAGATTTCCTAGTATGTCGGTAAACCATAATCTAATGAATTTGACACCATGTTCATTAGCAGAAACTGCTACATACCTATTTGCTTTTTCTTGTTCTTTCAAATTCTAATTTACCTAACGAAAAATATCTCTAATTTTTATTACGAAACTTATATCCTACATTCCATTGGGTTTCGATAAATTGATTCTTTAGATCATCAATTTTACTTCGAATTCTTCTAATATGCACATCAACTGTCCTTGTTCCTCCAAAATAATCATCCGACCAAATTGATTTCAATAGTATTTCCCTACTAAATACTCTTCCAGGATTAGAAGCTAAATATTTTAGTAATTCGTATTCTTTGAATGTTAAATTTAATTTATTTCCATCTAACCATACTTCATATTTATCTAAATTTATAATTAAATTATCAAAATCTATTCTATTATTTAAATCACTTGTTTTTTTTGTTCTTTTTAATGAAATTTCTAGTCTATTTTTTATTTCAGAAGGAACAATTGGATGAAAACAAATCTCAATATTTGTTCCTGAAATTTGGAGTTCGTCGAATCGTGTATTTGATGTGATTATAACTTTAGGTAAATTATCATTTGAAATTAATTTTGACAATAAAATGTTACTGCTAAAACCGTCTAAATAATTGTCATGATCGATTATTGCACCAATAGAATAGGACAAAATTTCAGGGTCCAATTCTTTTTTTATATGAATTAATTTTTCTTTTTTAAAAATGTAGTTTATTTTTTCAACTAATATTTTTTGATTAGGATTTCTAAATCCAAAAAGTAAAATATTATACTTTGACATTATTTTAGACTTGCTAATTATTTGTATGTAAAATATTACAATATATTTTTACTTCTTATTACAAAAATACGTAACTGATTTTGTTTTTATCGTAGAAAGATAAAGATATAATTGTTTTATCTCATTGACTAAGAATCAATATTGTTAATATAATTATCGTTTGTCGAATTAATTGACAATGTTTTTTTAACCTGTTTTGTGTTTCCGGAGTTTAATTTGCCTACAGTGAATCAACTTGTGAGAAAATCGCGGAAAAGTAAAAGGCGTAAGCCAAATACTCCCGCGTTACGTTGGACTTTTAATTCATTGAAGTTAACTAATTCCTTTCTTAAAAAAGGTAGCCCTCAAAAACGTGGTGTTTGTCTTCAAGTGAGAACAACCACACCAAAAAAACCAAATTCAGCATTACGAAAAATTGCAAGAGTACGTTTAACTAATGGAATGGAAGTAACAGCTTATATCCCTGGAGAAGGACATAATTTACAGGAACACTCTGTAGTTCTATTAAGGGGTGGGAAGGTTCCTGATCTTCCTGGTGTACGTTATACCATAATTAGAGGATCACTTGATACTGCTGGGGTTGAAGGTAGAAAGAAAGGTAGGAGTAAATATGGATCGCAAAAATCATAATTTTTTACATACACATGTAAGGTTAGATAGCTAAATTATGTCTAGAAGAAGACAATCAGAAAAAAGAAAAATTTCACCGGATCCAGTTTATGGAAGTGTGGATGTTGAAAAATTTACTAATCGTTTAATGAGAGGTGGTAAAAAATCTATAGCTCGTAAAGCTTTATATGATGCCATGGAAAAAATACAGCAGGATACTAACAATTCTGGTTTGGAGATTTTTGAACAAGCTGTTAAAAATGCAACTCCAATATTGGAGGTAAAACCAAGAAGAGTTGGAGGAGCGACCTATCAGGTACCTATTGAAATAAAACCGGAAAGACGTTTAGCTCTTGCTCATAGGTGGTTGATTTCTGCTGCTAGATCAAGGAATGGGAAAACCATTGCGGATAATCTATCTTCGGAATTTATTGATGCCTCAAAAGGTAGTGGGTCAGCTATCAGGCGTAGAGAAGAAGTTCACAGAATGGCTGAAGCAAATAGAGCTTTCGCTCATTATAGGTGGTGATTTTTTATGAATAATCTGGATAAAGTAAGAAATATAGGATTTATAGCCCACATTGATGCGGGCAAAACTACTGTTACTGAGCGGGTTTTATATTTTACTGGTGAAACGTACAAAATAGGTGATATTGATGATGGTACAACGGTGATGGATTTTATGTCTTTAGAAAGGGAAAGAGGTATTACTATAGGATCAGCTGCAACGAATGCAAAATGGAAAGACTATCAAGTAAATATTATAGATACTCCTGGACACGTTGATTTTACTGCAGAAGTTGAAAGAAGTTTAAGAGTTTTAGATGGAGGTGTTGTTGTTCTTGAATCAGTTTCAGGTGTTCAGCCACAATCAGAAACTGTTTGGCGACAGGCCGATAAACATGGTGTCCCAAGGTTGATTTTCGTTAATAAAATGGATCGACTTGGAGCTGATTTCGATTTTGCAGTTCAAACTGTAAAAGATCGTTTAGGAGCTGATGCTATTCCTATCCAAATTCCCATAGGTTCTGAATCGGAATTTTCAGGAATCATTGATATAATCGAGGAGAAAGCATTTTTATACCAAGGCGAGGATGCCACTGAACACGTTGAATCAGAAATTCCTGAAGAATATTTAGAAAAAGTTTCATTGTACAGACAGGCTTTGATTGAAAAAGTAGCTGATTTTGATGAAGATCTAATGCTTAATTTTCTTGAGGATAAGGAAATTTCGGTTAAATCTATTAAATCAGCCTTGAGGAAAGGTGTATTAAAATTAGAGATTTTCCCAGTTTTAGTTGGATCAGCTTTAAAACATAAAGGGATTCATCCTTTATTAGATGCAGTTTTAGATTATTTACCTTCTCCATTGGATATTCCTCCTGTAAAAGGAATAGATCCAAAGGATGAAGAAACTATTTTGGAAAGAAAACCTTCAGAGGATCAACCTTTAAGTGCTCTTGCTTTTAAAGTTGTTACGGATCAACATGTAGGAAGATTAGTTTATTTGAGAGTTTATTCTGGAAAATTAGAACCTGGATCAAATGTTATAAACACCACCAATAGAAACAGAGAGCGTGTAGGTAGATTAATGGTGATGCATGCAGATTCAAGAGAAGAAGTTAAATCTGCAGGGCCAGGAGAGATAGTTGCAGCAATTGGACTAAAAAACACAGTTACAGGTCAAACTTTATGTGCTTCAGAAAATCCTATAGCTCTTGAATCAATTACTTTTCCTGATCCAGTATTATCTGTTGCTGTTGAACCTAAGACTAGATCTGATCAAGATAAAATGACTAATGCTTTGACAAGATTAGTTGATGAGGATCCTACACTTCAATCGAGTACGGATGATGAAACAGCTCAAGTGATTCTTGCAGGAATGGGAGAATTACATTTAGATGTCATTATTGAACGTATGAGACGTGAATTTAATGTTGATGCCACAGTAGGTGCTCCTAGGGTTGCTTATAGAGAAACTGCCACAAAAAGCGCAAATGCTCAAGGTAAGTATATTAGACAGTCAGGCGGTCGTGGGCAATATGGTGATTGTACTTTAAGAATTGAACCTTTGGAACCTGGAAGTGGGATACAATTTGAAAGTGAAATTACTGGTTCAACTCTTCCTACAGAATATTTTCGTCCTATAGAGGCTGGATACAGGGAAGCCGCACAGGGTGGCTTTTTGGCTGGATACCCTGTGGTTGATGTTAAGGCTGTCTTAATTGATGGTTCTCACCATGATGTTGATTCTTCAGAAATGGCGTTCAAAGTTGCGGCTTCAATGGCATTTAAAGCGGCAATGAGTAAAGCTTCTGCAGTAATGTTAGAGCCTATTATGAGTATAGAAGCTGTAACCCCAGAAGAATTTTTAGGAGACGTGATTGGGGATCTTAATTCCAGAAGAGCTCAAGTTCAGAATATGGAAGCAAGAGGAAATATACAAGTAGTTAATGCTTTTATTCCTCTTGCTGAAACTTTTCAATATGCTACAAGATTAAGATCATTGACAACAGGTAGAGCTAGCTTTTCAATGCAGATGGATCATTACTCTCGTGTACCGAAAGAAATATTTGAGAAGGTGGTTGTTTAGATATGGCTGGACAAAAAGTTAGAATTGTTCTTAAATCTTTTGATCATAGAGTTCTAGATATTTCTACTCAACAGATTCTTCAAACAGCTGCTCAAACTGGTGCACAAGTTGCTGGGCCGGTACCTTTGCCAACAGCAAAAAGACGTTTTACAGTATTGAGATCACCGCATGTAAATAAAGATTCAAGAGAATATTTTGAACTCCGTGTTCATAAGAGAATTATGGATATTTTGGAACCAAGCTCAAAGACTATAGATTCTTTAACCAAGTTGAATGTTCCTGCTGGTGTTGATATCTCGATTAAGTTATAGGATGCGACTGGATTTGTAATTATGAGTTTAAATGGTTTAATTGGTAGAAAAATTTCGATGAGTACTTTTTATCATGAGGATGGAACTTCTTATCCTGTTACAGTTGTTAAATTAGGGCCGTGTGTTGTTACTCAAGTCAAGACACTTTCTCGTGATGGATATGAGGCAGTTCAAATAGGATTTATGGAAGTAGAAAGAATCAATAAACCTCTTTCAGGTCACCTAAATAGGTCTGGAGGGAAATATAAGTATTTAAGAGAATTTTCTTCTGAAGATCTCTCGTCTTTAGAAGTAGGACAAGAAATTAAATCTGATTTATTTAATGTTGGAGATAAAGTTAAAGTTACAGGAATTTCCAAAGGTAAAGGTTTTTCTGGTGCGGTAAAGAGATATAATTTTAGAGGTGGACCAAAAACTCATGGGCAATCTGATAGACACAGAGCAGTAGGATCGATTGGAGCAGGATCTTCACCTGGTAGGGTCTGGAAAGGAACTCGTATGCCCGGGCACTATGGAGTTGAACAGATTACATTAAGTGGATTAAAGATTGTGAATTGTGATCCTAAAGAAGATATTATATATGTAGTTGGATCTGTACCTGGGGCAAAAAATTCACTTTTAACTATTGAGAAACAGAAATAAATGAAATTGAAAGTAAAAAAAATTAATAATACTTCTGATGGGACTATGTCAGTGAGTGATTACGTGTGGGGCACAGAATTTAATCAAAATGTGTTACATCAATCTATCGTTCATTTTCTTGCAAATAAACGTCAAGGTAATCACGATACCCAAACTAGATCAGAAGTTTCTTATTCAACACGTAAATTAAGAGCCCAAAAAGGAACAGGTAATGCTAGGTTAGGTAGTCGTAGATCTCCAAATATGATCGGAGGAGGTGTAGCTCATGGTCCACATCCTCGTTCTTATAATCAAAAATTACCTAAAAAAATGAAACGTTTAGCTCTTCGTGTTTCCCTATCGGATAAAGTTCGATCTAATAACTTGTTTATTATAGATTCTTTAAAATTTTCTAATCCAAAAGTCTCTAATATAAAAAATTTAATTAATGATTTAGATATCAGCGGTAAAATTTTGATTATCACTGAAAATACGGATCAAAATATAGTTAAATCTGTGAAAAATCTTAAAGATATAGAAGTTTTATCAGCATCATTGCTAAATTCATTAGAAGTTACATACCCCAAAAATATAGTAATCACAAAAGAAGCTGTGAAGAAAATTGATTCTGTCTGGGGGAATATTTAATTATGGAATATGCTGATGTATTAATTCGCCCTTTAGTTACTGAAAAATCCACTACACTTGGGGAATCAGGTAAATATGTTTTTGAAGTTTCAAGAACTGCTACTCGAAATCAAATTTCTTCAGCTGTTGAATGGGCTTTTGATGTGAAGGTAATTAGTGTTAATGTTTTAAATGTTAGAGGAAAAATGAAACGTTATGGGGGTCGTCCATCTAAAAGACCAGATTGGAAAAAAGCTATAGTGAAATTAGCTGAAGGGGATTCAATTCAGCTATTTGAGGGTGCTTAGATATGCCATTAAAAATTTATAAATCAACTTCTCCAGGTAGACGAGATACTATTGCGGCTGATTACAATGATATTACCAAAAATAAACCCGAAAAATCATTATTAGCTCCTTTATTGAAAAAGGGAGGTCGAAATAATAGAGGCCGTATTACTGTAAGGCACAGAGGCGGAGGCCATAAACGCAGATATCGATTGGTTGATTTTATTAGACTGAGAACTGATCAAGCTGAGGTTTTGTCTATTGAATACGATCCTAACAGGACTGCAAGAATAGCTTTAATCAGATATGAAGATGGTCAAAAGAATTATATCGTAGCTCCAAATAATTTTAAGGTTGGTCAAAAAATTCACAGTGGTAGCTCTTCAAATTTCACTATAGGTAATGCTATGTTTTTATCTTCTATACCTACTGGAACTTTGGTTCATAATATTGAGATTAATCCTGGGAAAGGTGGGCAACTAGTAAAAAGTGCCGGAGCAGTAGCTCAAATTATGGCGCATGAAAGCGGTTATACTCTAGTTAGATTACCTTCAGGAGAAATGAGAAGAATTTTAAACACTTGCAAGGCTACTATTGGACAGGTATCAAATTTAGATCATAAAAATCAGAAACTTGGTAAAGCTGGTAGGAATAGACACAGAGGGCGAAGACCTAGTGTTAGAGGATCTGTAATGAGTCCAGCTGCTCATCCTCATGGAGGAGGAGAAGGTCGTAGTGGTATTGGAATGCCTGGCCCTAAAACTCCTTGGGGGAAGCCAGCTTTAGGGCATCGTACAAGGAGAAATCGTAGGAGTAATAATTTAATTTTAAGGAGGCGTAGTCAGTGAGGTTTATTACTAAGTGAGTAGATCAATTAAAAAAGGTCCATACATAAGTCCAAAATTATTAAAAAAAGTTTCAGAATTTCATCGTTCTGGATCGAATCAGCCTATTAAGACTTGGGAGAGAGGCTCAATGATCATGCCTGAAATGGTAGGTGTTACTTTTGCGATTCATGATGGTAGGAAATTTATACAGGTTTTAATTACAGAAAATATGGTAGGACATAGGTTAGGTGAATTTGCTCCGACAAGAAATTTTCGAGGACATTCAAGGAATATTTAGGTAAATTTATGGCTTCAGCTCGATTAAAAAATATAGGAATTTCTGCTTATAAGCTTAGACTTATAATAGATAAAGTTAGAGGTAAGAAAGTTATTTATGCCGAAAATCAATTACGTTATTTAAAAAGCCCTGCCTCAAAGGTCATTTTAAAGCTTTTACAATCTGTAACTTCTAATGCAGAAAATAATGATTTACAGAATAAAGATGAGTTGAAAATTACAAAGATTATGGCTGATCAGTCTACAAGTATTCGACGTTATAGGGCAAAAGCTAGAGGTAGAGCAGGTTCTTTTGATCGTCCTATGTCTCATTTGATAATTGAAGTAGATGAAGAAGGAGATAATTAAATGGGTCAAAAAACACATCCGAAAGGTTTTAGATTAGGGGGCGTAAGAGATTGGAATTCCCATTGGTTTGCTGCTAATGGATCTGATTATAAGAAATTGACTTCTGAAGATTATACTATCAGGAAGATTATTCGTGATAAATATAGTGAATCAGGTGCTATTTCTAGCATTGATATTGAAAGAGGTGCACAAGAGGTTGTAGTTACTATACATACAGCCCGCCCCGGCATAATCATTGGTCGAGGAGGAACTGCAGTTGATGTAATGCGTGAGGATATGGAAAAATTGACCGGAAAAAAAGCCAGATTAAATATATTGGAAGTTAGGCAACCTGATTTAAATGCTGTTTTGGTAGGGAAAGCGATTGCAGAGCAATTAGAGAGGAGAATTGCTTATAGGCGTGCTATCCGAATAGCTGCTCAACGTACAATGCAAGCAGGAGCACAAGGTATTAAGATTCTTGTTTCAGGTAGATTGGGTGGAGCTGAGATTGCTCGTTCAGATAAATATATGGAAGGGCGAGTTCCACTTCACACTCTTAGAGCTCAAATAGATTATTCTATTTCTGAAGCTTTTACAACTTATGGAGTTATAGGAGTTAAGGTATGGATTTATACTGGAGATATGTCTATGACCTCAGAAAGTTTAATGGCTATAACTCAATCTAGACCATCAATGTCAAAATCTCCGGATGATAAAGAGAAAAAAAAGACTAGAAGCAGAAGAAAATCTAAGAAGAAAGATTCTTGATATGTTACAGCCAAAGCAGACAAAATTTAGGAAATATCACCGTGGTAAAATGAGGGGATTATCAACTAGGGCTTCAACTTTAAATAATGGTGATTATGGTCTCAAAGCCATAGGACCTGGTTGGGTTTCGGCTCGTCAAATAGAGTCGGCTAGGAGAGCTATCACTGGTTATCTTAAAAGAGGAGGTCAGGTTTGGATTAGAATTTTTCCTGATAAACCTGTGACTGCTAGGGCTGCTGAAACTAGAATGGGTGGAGGTAAAGGTGCTATTGATCAGTGGGTTGCTGTAGTAAAAAGAGGTAGGATTATGTATGAAATAGGTGATGTTTCTGATGAAATGGCTCGAGAAGCTTTAAGAAGAGCGTCCCACAAACTTGCTGTACCTACCAAAATAGTTAGTAGACGAGATGAATTATGAAAATTAATGAAGTTAGAGAAATAAATAACGATGATCTTAAACGTGAATTCAGAGACCAAAAAAGATCTTTAATGAATTTGAGATTTAGAAAATCTACGATGCAACTTACCGATACTAGTGAATTATCTAAAGTTAGAAAAACTATAGCTAGAATAAAGACAGTTATTCGAGAAAGAGAAATTGTCAAGAATATTGATAAAAATGAAGATAAAGTGGAGGGAAATTAATTGCCACGTAAAAGGCGTACAGGTGTCGTTTTGAGCGATGTTAATAACAAGACAATTATAGTTGGGGTAAATTGGCTACAAAATGATCCTGTTTATAAAAAATCTAAAAGACGTGTTACGAAGTTTTCTGCACATGATCATGAAAATACAGCCAAAATTGGAGATAGAGTTTTAATCGAAGAATCTAAACCAAAATCAAGAACAAAGAAATGGCGTCTAGTTGAAATTTTAGAGCAATCTGATCGATCTGATGATTAGATAAATTTTGAATGGATAAATAAGGTTATATATATAAAATGATACAAAGAGAATCAAGATTAAAAGTTACAGATAACTCTGGTGCAAGAGAGGTACTTTGTATTAATATTTCAGGTGGTAGTTCAAGAAGGTATGCCAGAGTTGGTGATGTAATCACCTGTTCGGTAAAAGATGCTCAACCTGGAGGGACAGTTCGTATGCATCAGGTCGTAAAGGCTGTGATTGTGAGGCAAAAGAAAGAATTTCGAAGATATGATGGTTCCTACATTAGGTTTGATGATAATGCTTGCGTAATAATTGGAGACGATCAGAATCCAAGAGGGACTAGAATTTTTGATCCTGTTGCAAGAGAGTTAAGAGATAAAGAGTTTATGAGGATTATTTCCTTAGCACCTGAGGTTTTGTGATTATGGGCTATAAAATTAAACAAGATGATAGAGTACTAGTTATTTCTGGTAAAGACAAAGGTAAATCTGGTTCTGTTATTAGAGTTATTCGTTCTTCTAATCGTGTAGTTGTTGAAGGTGTAAATATTGTTACTAGGCACATAAAACAAAGGCCTGGTGTTTCTCAGACTGGGTTGGTTAAAGGTGAAGCTTCAATTCCTATATCTAATGTTATGTTGATAGATTCTGATACATCTTTACCTGGTAGGGTTGGTTGGAAGTTTTTAGAAGATGGAACTAAAACAAGAGTTGTAAAAGGTAAAAAGAATGCCATCGAATAACACAAAAAAAACGCCGAAACGTATATCACAAAAAAAGGGAACTGCAACAAAATTAGTTGATAGTAAATTGAAAACTTCCAATAGGAATCTACCTGTAATGTTAGAGAAATATAAGAACGAAGTTGTCCCGGAAATGAAAGAAAGTTTTTCTTATACCAACACAATGCAAATTCCTAAGATTGAAAAAATCTTTGTCAATATCGGAATGGGAGAAACTGTTCAAGATAAAAATGCTTTATCTGCAGCTATATCGGATTTAACTATGATAACTGGACAGAAACCTCGCGAGAATAAAGCTAAAAAATCTGTAGCAAATTTTAAGTTACGTGAAGGAATGATAATTGGTGTTTCAGTTACATTAAGAAGAGATAGGATGTGGGATTTTTTTGATAGACTAGTTAATATTGCTTTACCTAGAATTAGAGATTTTAGAGGGATTAACCCAAAATCTTTCGATGGGAATGGTAATTACTCTTTAGGTTTACGAGAACAAGTAACCTTTCCTGAGATAAATTATACCGAAGTTGATAAATTAAGAGGATTACAAGTAACTATAAATACTACTGCTAAAACAGATAAAGAATCTAAAAGACTATTGGAGTTATTGGGTGTACCTTTTGCTGGGTAGAATTATATTGAATAAATTTTAAATAGGAAATTATTATTATGGCTAAAAAATCTATGGTTGCAAGGGATGTAAAAAGGAAAAAAATGGTTGATAAGTTTCTTGATAAGAGAAACGAGTTAAGGGCTATATCACTAAATTTTAATTTATCTTTGGAGGAAAGGATGACTGCTCGTAGAAAATTGTTTTCCCTCCCAAAAAATTCTGCACCTTCAAGATTAAGGAATAGATGTGCGATCACTGGAAGACCTAGAGGTTATATAAGATTTTTTGGCCTATCACGTATTGCTTTCAGAGAAATGGCTTTGAATGGAGAGCTTCCAGGAATCCGTAAGGGTAGTTTATGAACGAGGAGTTTTAATTTGCCAGTTACAGATCCTATATCGGATATGCTTTCAAGGATAAGAAACGCTATTATGGTTCACCATAATTCTGTACCTATACCTGCTTCAAGAACTAAAGAATCACTCTTGAAACTTTTGGTTGAAGAAGGCTTTATTACTAGTTTCACTAAACGAGAAGAAGGTTCAAAAACTTTTTTTGACGTAGTTTTACGATACTATGATGATTCTTCTTCTGTAATTAATGGACTTAAAAGGATAAGTAAACCTGGTTTGAGAATCTATTCTAAGAGAGATGAAATTCCTAGATATTTAGGAGGTTTGGGTGTAGCTTTTTTATCTACTCCAAAAGGAATAATGACGGGATATAATGCTAAGAAACAAGGAATCGGAGGAGAGTTGTTATTTTTTGTATGGTAAATATACAATCAATTAACTTATAAATAAATTATGTCTAGAATAGGAACAGCTCCAATAATTCTCCCTGAAGGAATTGACCTGAAAATTAATGGTTCTAATATTTCTGTTAAAGGAAAATTAGGTGAGATTTCTCGTGATTTTCCTAATACAATAAATATTAAATTGGATGACAAAATTTTATCTGTTAATCGTTTAAATAATAATCCTGATCAAAAGGCTTTACATGGTTTATCTAGGAGTTTATTAAATAATATGATTATAGGCGTTTCTTCAGGTTTCACAAAACGTTTAGAGCTAATTGGAACAGGTTATAGAGTTCAACAGAAAGGTAAGTCAATTCAATTAAGTATAGGTTTTTCACATAATGTAGATATTCAACCGAATGGTTCCAATAAATTATCTGTAGAAGGACAAAATATTATTATAGTTTCTGGTGCAGATAAGCAATGTGTAGGCGACCAGGCAGCTAATATAAGAAAGTTAAGAAAACCTAATCCATTTACTGGAAAAGGGATTAAATATGAGAATGAAATTATCAAACGTAAGGCTGGGAAAGCTGCAGCTACGAGTGCTTAATGATTATGAGTAATAGAAAATTCGATTTAAGAAATAGATATAAAAGGCACCGTAGAGTAAGAAGGAAAATTTTTGGAATGATTGAGAGGCCGCGTTTGAATGTTTTTCGTTCTAGTAGGCACATTTATGCACAATTAATTAATGATGAATTGGGAGAAACTATAGCTTCGGCTTCATCACTAAAACTTACTGATGAAAATAAAATAAAAATCGCATCTGATGTAGGTAGTGTGCTAGCCGAAAAAGCCAAACAAATTGGGATTAAAGAGGTTGTTTTTGATAGAGGTGGGTATAAATATCACGGGAGGGTAAAAGCTTTAGCTGATGCTGCTCGTGATGGAGGTCTTGTATTCTAATTATGCCTGAAGAAATTGACAAATTAAATAATTTGCCTGAAGAGGAAAACGTTACATCGAAAGAAGTCACTAAACCAATATCAAGAAAGGTAGAGTCTTCTAATCAGGAACAAAAGACCACTAAAAAAATTCTTGAAGTTAAAGATACCAAGTCTAATATAGATCAATCTAAAGAAATTAACGAAGCTAATACTTCCAAAGTTGATCATCCCAGATCTAGGAATCGAAGAAGAAATAATGAAGAAGACAACGATTTAATTGAGAGAGTTGTAAAAATCAGACGAGTTTCTAAGGTTGTTAAAGGAGGTAGGAATCTATCATTTAATGCTATGGTAGTTGTGGGTGATGGAAATGGTAATGTAGGTGCAGATTTAGGATCAGCTTCTACTGTTCCTGATGCGATACGTAAAGCTACCACTAATGCAAAAAAAACTATGAAGCATGTCAAATTGAATGGCGAAACTTTATTTCATGAAGCAAATGAGAAATTCTCGGGTGCAAAAGTTTTGTTAAAACCTGCTGCTCCTGGGACCGGTGTAATAGCAGGAGGAGGAGTAAGAGCTGTAATGGAAGCTGTTGGTGTTAAAGATGTGTTATCTAAGACTTTTGGTTCATCAAATACTATCAATATAGTTAGATGTACACTTAAAGCTCTTTATGACATGCGTGATCCGCAGGAAGAGTTTGTTAGAAGACGAGAAATTAATATTACTACAATTAATGAAGGTTAAATTTGTCAAAAGTACGTATTAAACAAATTAGAAGTTCTATCGGGAAGAAACCTAATCAAAAAGCAACTTTAAAAGCTTTGGGATTGAAAAAAATAAATGATGTGGTTGAAAAAGAAGATAATCCTTCTTTAAGAGGTATGATAAAAATTGTTTCACACTTAGTAGAATGTAATTAATAAATATTTTAAAGAGTGAAGATAAATATATGACACGATTACATGAAATATCACGAACTGCTGGGAAAAAATCTAAGCGAAAAAGAATTGGTAGAGGTAACGGTTCAGGAAAAGGTACTTATTCAGGAAGAGGATTAAAAGGTCAAAAACAACGTGAAAGTATTAACCCTTTATTCGAAGGTGGTCAGACTCCTTTAATAAAAAAACTACCACATATGAGAGGTTTTAATAATTTATTTAAAATTTCTTATATTCCAATTAATTTAGATGTATTAAATTCATTTGATGATGGATCTGAAATAAATATTCAGTCATTAGTTGATAAAAAGGTATTACGTAACAGAAAATCATTAGTTAAAGTTCTCGGGAGAGGGAGTTTATCAAAAAAATTAATAGTATCCGCTCATTCTTTTAGTGTTACTGCTGAAAAAAAAATAAAAAAAGCTGGTGGGGAAGTTATTAGACTTACCTAATTTGTTTAATTTAAATCATAAATGACTACTACAAAACAAACACAAAAATCACCAATACCTGCTTTATTGACAGCTATATTAGATGCTTGGCGTATGCCAGATTTACGTTTTAGGATATTGTTTACATTATTTATTTTGGTAGTTTTTAGGTTTTTTGCTCATGTTCCTGTTCCCGGAGTAGATAGAGCGGCTTTGGCTGCAGCTTTCGAAGCAAATCCTTTACTAGGATTTCTTGATTTATTTTCTGGAGGAGCATTAAGAAATTTGTCTATAGCTGCTCTAGGTGTTTATCCTTATATAACTGCATCGATAATATTACAGATTCTTACCCCAATAATTCCAAGTTTAAAAGCAATTTCTCAAGAAGGTGAGATGGGGAGAAAAACTATTAATAGATATACGCATTATTTAACTTTACCTTTAGCTTTTTTGCAAGGTTATGGACAATTAAATTTATTTGCTGGAGGTTTTTTGAGTCAATCGGGTGCCGCAATCACTGGTATAGGCTTTGGGGATAATTTTCTTAATACATTTGCTATTTTATGTTCTATGGCAGCAGGAACTTTGCTTCTTGTTTGGATGGGTGATTTGGTAACAGAAAAAGGTATTGGAAACGGAATATCTTTGATTATTTTTGCTGGGATAGTTACTACTTTACCGCAATTAGCAGGACAATTGATTCTTTTAAGAGATCAAATTTTTCAAGTAGTAATGCTTGTTACAATGTTTCTGTTAATAATATATTTGATAGTTGTTTTCGCGGAAGCTCAAAGGCGTATTCAAGTTCAATATGGTAGGAGTGTATTTAGGGGAGGTCAGATGTATAGACAATCTGGAGCTACTCATATACCGTTAAGAGTTAATGCAGCTGGAATGATTCCTTTAATATTTGCTTTTTCTATACTTATTTTACCTTCTACTATAGCCAGTTATTTTGTTAATCCTTCTGTTGATAATTTTGGCTCAAATTTTGCATTTGCAATCCAAAATGCTTTAGGCCCAACAAGTACATTTTATTGGGTTGCAGTTTTTTTTCTTGTAGTACTCTTTACGTTTTTCTATACTTTAGTCGTTCATAATCAACAGAATCTTGCTGAGAATCTTCAAAAAAATGGTGGTTTTATACCTGGAATTAGACCTGGTTCACCTACGAAAGAATACCTTATGAAAGTTGTTTTAAGGATTACGTGGGGAGGTGCATTATTTCTTGGGATGATAGCTATTATGCCTTGGATAGCTCAGTTAATTACAAATTTACAAAATGCAACTTCTATTATACAAAGTACTAGCTTATTGATCATGGTGGGTGTTGCACTAGATACCATGAGGCAATTGGAAGCTCAATTATTAATGAGAAATTATGAAGGTTTTGTTAGGTAAATCAATCTAAATGAGAATCATTTTACTTGGACCACCTGGTTCAGGAAAAGGCACCCAATCAACATATATTTCTAAATGTTTTAACATTACACATTTATCTACAGGAGACATTTTGAGATCAGAGGTTAATTCATCTACTGATTTAGGTATTATTGCAAAAAAATATATGGACAAGGGAGATTTGATTCCTGATGATTTGATGATTAAGGCAATAAAAAATCAAATCGTCCATTTGTCTTCTGGTTTTTTACTTGATGGATTTCCGAGAACTTTGGCACAGGCCAAATCTCTTGATTTATTATTAGAACAAATCAAAAACCCCTTGGATAAAGTTATATGCTTAAATGTTAGTAAAGAAGAAATATTAAATCGATTATCTTTTCGTGCTATTTGTAATGATTGTTCTCATAATTATAATTTAGCAACTACTCCTCCTAGAGTAAAAAATATTTGTGATATGTGTGGAGGTAAAATACTTATTAGGTCTGATGATAATCCAGAGGCAATTATTAATAGGCTTAGAATTTATGATAATCTTACATTACCAGTTATTGATTATTATGAGTCAACAACTAAATGTTTTTCTGTAAAAGCATTTGGTAAACCAGAAGATGTTTTTAAAACAATTGAAAATCTACTTAGACTTTGAATGTTACTTTATAAGAAATTCATATATAATTAAAAGGTTGTTCTTGAATATAACTCACAATGTCCGAATCTCAAATTTTAATTCTTTTTCGAAATGATTTCACTGAAATCAAATTCTGAAATTGAAATTATGAGAGAAGCTGGCTTTATAGTTGCTTCTGCTGTTATGGAAGCTTTTGATGTAATGGAACCAGGTATTACTACTAAAGAACTTGATAATATTACTTGTTCAGTGATAAAGAAGCAGGGTGCTAAACCTGCTTTTTTGGGTTTGTATGGATTTCCTGCTACAGCTTGTGTATCTATTAACAATGAGATTGTACATGGGATTCCTAGCGATGATCGAATAATCAAAAATGGGGATATAGTTACAATTGATTGCGGGGCTATTGTTGATGGGTTATATAGTGATCATGCAGTAAGTAAAATTGCTGGTGAAGACATAAATAACAATAGAACAATTATTGAAACTACGAAAGGATCATTAAATCAGGCAATTAAAGAAATCAAACCAGGTAACAGATTGGGAGATGTATCGAATGCTGTTGAATCTTATGTTAGACCGAAGGGATTTGAATTGGTTAGAGAATATGTTGGTCATGGAATTGGTAGGCAACTACATGAACCGCCTCAAGTTCCAAACATCGGATCTCCTTCGACAGGGATTGAATTGAGACCAGGTTTAGTTTTGGCTATAGAGCCTATGTTAACTGCTGGAGGATGGGAGACTGAAAAATTAGATGATGATTGGACTGTAGTTACAAAAGATGGTTCTATGTCATGTCATTTCGAACATACTGTGGCAGTTACAGATATAGGGTTTGATATTCTTACAAAGATTTAATTTATGTCTAAGAAAGAAGCCATAGAAGTAGAAGGAGTTGTTTCTCAAGCATTACCAAATGCTTATTTTAATGTAGATTTACCTAATGGGCATAAAGTTTTGGCTCATGCATCAGGAAAGATTAGAAAAAATTTTATTAGAGTTTTACCAGGAGATAGAGTGTTAGTAGAGTTATCTACATATGATTTAACGAGAGGTCGTATTACTTATAGATTTAAGTAATAAAATATAATTATGAAAGTCAAAGCATCAGTAAAAGCGAAACATCCGGGTAGTAAAATTGTTCGGCGTAAAGGTCGAGTTTATGTGGTTAATAAACAAAATCCTAGATTAAAGGCTAGACAAGGGTAAAGGAAAGAAAGAATTAATGGCTATAGTATCAGGCGTAAATATTTCTGATGATCAATTGGTTGAAATTGCTCTTACATCGATTTATGGAATTGGACGACATCAAGCCAGAAAAATAACTCGCGAATCAGGGATTGATTTAAATTCTATTAGAGTTAAAGATCTTTCTGATTCACAGCTTTCGATAATAAGACAAAAAGTTGATGCTAGTAATTTAACAATTGAAGGGGATTTAAAGCGCGAAGTTCAACTAAATGTTAGACGTTTGGGTGATATTAAATCTTATAAAGGAAATAGACATAGATTAAAATTACCTGTAAGAGGTCAAAGAACTAAAACTAATGCTAGAACCAAAAGGGGTAGGCGATCAACTATAGCTGGTAAAAAAATGGCCCCGACGCATTAGCGAATATTATAAAATATGAAAGAATTTTTTAAATAATTATGCCTAGACAAAGAACTCGTAAAAAAGAAAAAAAATTTGTGCCACAGGGGCGAGCTTATATTAATGCTACATTTAATAATACTTTGATTACATTAACTGATAATAGAGGGAATGTAATTTCACAGAGTAGCGCAGGTGAGATGGGTTTTAGTGGTTCAAGAAAATCTACTGCTTTTGCAGCGCAGAGAGCTGGTGAATCAGCGGCAAAAGTTGCTATTGAAAGTGGGATGAAAACCGTTGATTGTATGGTTAAAGGACCAGGTTCTGGGCGAGAGGCTGCTATTAGAGCTATTCAAGGTGCTGGAATACGAGTTATATCCATTACAGATATTACACCAACACCCCACAATGGGTGTCGCCCTCCAAAAAGAAGACGAGTGTAATTGTGATAATAAATAATAAAACCAAAGATTGTAAGGAAATAAATGGCACGTAATATAGGACCAAAATGTAAAGATTGTAGAAGGTTTGGCGTGAAACTATGTTCTAAACCTGCCGGTAAATGTGCATTTGAAAAAAGAAAAACTCCACCGGGAGATATTTCTCCAACTAGGAGAAGACGTTCTTCTGAATATGGGCAACAATTAAAGGAAAAACAGAAGGCTAGAGCGATTTATGGTATTCTAGAGAGGCAATTTAGAAATTATTATCGCAAGGCTAATAATATGGATGGTGTTACAGGAGATAGATTATTAGAATTGCTCGAATCCAGGTTAGATAATACTGTCTATAGACTAGGATTTGCAATTTCTAGATCACATGCTAGACAAATAGTTGCTCACGGACACATTCAAGTTAATGGTAAAAAAGTGTCTATTCCTTCTTATCAAGTGAAAAAAGGTGATGAAATAAAATGGAAAAATTCATCAAAAAATACTACTTTATTTGAAATAATAAAATCTGCTGAAAACGTAAATGTTGTTGTACCACGTTGGTTGAAATCTGATACTGCAAACGGTTCAGGTCAGGTCGTGACAGGACCAAATATCAGCGAAATAGATACTCTAATCGATACTCGTCAAATTATTGAATACTATTCAAGGAGATAGAATTGACTCAGATGCAAAGTTTTGAAGAAAATTTATATGGTATTTCCCCCAATTTTGATGTTGATGGATCTACAAAAAAAATTCCTGACATGACTTTAAGGATAATTGAATCTGATGAAAGTTATGGTCTTATTTTTATAGAACCCATTCAAAATGGATTAGCAAATTCACTCGGTAATCCACTTAGGCGAACTTTATTAGGTTGTTTATCTGGAACTGCAATAAATTGGGTTAAAATTTCTGGTGTAGATCATGAATATTCTACTGTTCCTCATATGAAAGAGGAAGTGATAGAATTTTTAATGAATATTAAGGGAGTAAGAATAAAATCACAGCAATCGCGGCCAGGACGTTTAAGGTTGGAAGTAAGTGGTGAAGGAGAAGTTAAGGCCGGAGATATTATGGCAACTTCAGATTTTGAAGTGCTTAATCCAGAGTACCATCTAGCAACTTTACAAGATGATAATGCGCAGTTATCAGTTGAATTAAGTGTAGATCATGGGGTTGGTTATAAAACTGCTGAAAGAGGATCGGGTATGCCGATAGGTGTCTTACCTGTTGATACTATCTATACACCTATTAGGAAAGCAAATTTTTCTATAGAAAATATAAGAGTTGGTGATCGTTCTGATCTGGAACGTTTAAAATTTGAAATTTGGACCGATAGAACTTTAGATCCAGTTACAGCATTTAAAAATGCTTCTAAAATATTGATGGACAATTTTTTTGAATTTACCAGGTTAGGTGTTGATGATAATCCGGATGACAATCCTGCTGCATTGTTGGGAATTTCTCCGGAATCTTATAATACACTTGTCGAATCGTTAAATTTATCAGCAAGGACATTAAATTGTTTGAAAAGAGCTGGAATTAATCGCGTTGGAGAGGTTCTTCAACTTCCTAGAGGAGATTTACTTAAAATTAGAAATTTCGGTCAAAAATCCATCAATGAGTTATTTGATGTATTGTCTACCAAAGGTTTATTGCCATCAGAGAGTTCCAATTCAATAACTGAACCAACTGAAGAAGAAGAAGCTCTGCCAATTGAGGAAGATTGACTATGAGACATCAAGTTAAAGGGCGTCAGTTAGGGAGATCTTCTGGACCAAGAAAAGCAATGTTCAGGATTCTGGTTACTGATTTTCTTAGACATGGCAAAATAGAAACAACTTTATCTAAAGCCAAAGAGGTAAGGTCGTTAGCTGAGGAGATGATTACTTTGGGTAAAAAAGGTACATTAAATGACCGTAGAAATGCTGCTTCATTTATTACAGATAAAAATATAGTTTCTGATCTTTTTAGTGATATAGCCCCAAAATTTTCTGATAGAAATGGTGGTTATACTCGTATTATTAGAAAAGGTTTCCGCCCTGGTGACGGCGCAGAAATTGTGATTTTAGAATTGGTAGATTGATTACCACGAAATATTTATTAATCATTTCTTATGATGGATCTAATTTTCATGGTTCACAACTTCAAAATGACTTACGTACTATTCAAGGTGATTTAGAAACAGTTATTGAAAAAGTTTTCGGAGTTTTTTCTAGAGTTTCTTTGTCAAGTAGAACCGACTCAGGTGTACACGCAGAATTTCAGGTTGGGACTTTTGACGTGGAGAAGAATAAATTAGATTCTTTTTCTGTTAGGTCTGCTCTGAATTCTTATCTAGAGGAAGATATCAGAATAATGGATGTAGGAGTATTAACATCTGATGCAATTTTTTTTGACCCACGTAAAGATGCAATTTCTAGGGAATATGTTTATATTTTTAATGATTCACAAGTATTACATCCAAGATTTCGTGATTATGTTTATCATGTTAAAGGTAAACTAAATGAGCATATTATGAATAAAGGAGCATCACTTTTACTAGGGAAGCATGACTTTATAGCATTTGCTGGACATTCTACTTCTATTAAAGATTACACGGTAAGAGAAGTTTTTCAATCTACGGTCACCAGAACAGAACATTTTGTGCACTTTTCTATAACTTCTAATGGATTTCTTCATCAACAAATTAGACGTATTTCAGGGTTACTATTACAAATCGGTCTAGGTAAAAAATCTCCAGATATAATTAAACATTACTTGGATTCAAAAGTACGTGGGGAATTTACGAATGTACTCAGTCCAAAAGGATTATGTCTGAAAAATATTAAATACAAAGATAACTTTTTGCAGAAATTTCTTACGAATTAGTTTAATAAATAGTAAAATAATAAATGATCTAAATATTAACATATGATTACATCAATAAAAAAATATAATCCTAAAAAATCAGAAATTGATTTTAATTGGCGTTTGATTGATGCAAAAGATCAAACACTTGGTCGATTAGCTACAAATATTGCAATGATTTTGATGGGTAAAAACAAACCAACATATGTACCACATCTATTATGTGGAGATTTTGTTGTTGTAATTAATTCTTCTCAAATAAAGGTAACTGGTCAAAAATCTGAAAAAAAAATATACAGAAGATTTTCTGATTATCCTGGAAATTCTAAAGAAATACCTTATTATGTGATTCAAAAAAAATTTCCTAATAAAATTATTGAACATGCTGTTAAAGGTATGTTACCAAAAAATAAATTAGGGAATAAAATGTTCACTAGATTAAAAATTTATTCTGGACCTGATCATCCTCACGCGGCCCAGATAATAGGATCAGATCGAAAAGAATATAAAAAACCAGAACAAATTCCGGCTAACGTTCCTCATAAAACAGTAAAACTCAGTAAATCTACATCAACAAGCAAAGTAAGCACTTCGAAATCTGCTAAAGCCACATCAACAAGCAAAGCAAGCACTTCGAAATCTGCTAAAGCTACATCAACAAGCAAAGTAATCACTTCGAAATCTGCTAAAGCAACTACTAAAGACGACGCATCTAATAAAAGCAAATCAAAACTTTCTAATATAGAAGATGTTAATACTAACTCAAAAAAAACTACCAAAAAACAAAAATCTTAGACAAACTTATTAGGAGAAATTTATTTGACTTCAGGAAAATATTTTTATGGTACTGGTCGTAGGAAAACTTCAGTTGCAAGGGTTCGGATTTATAATATACCTGGATCCGTTAGTGTGAATGGGAAACCTGCTGAAAATATTTTTACTGTAGAGGCTTGGAAAAATGAAGCACTTAAGCCTTTGGTTGTAGTTGGACTTGATAACAAGGTAACTGTTGTTGCTGATATCAAAGGAGGAGGTGTAAATAGTCAAGCTGGTGCACTGTCACATGGTATAGCTCGTGCTCTTGTTATTATGGATGAAAACTTAAAAAAGCCATTAAAGTTATCAGGGTTACTTACAAGGGATTCTAGAATGAAAGAAAGTAAGAAATATGGGTTGAAAAGAGCACGAAAAGCTGCTCAATATACTAAAAGATAGAGAATTGATTATTTTTTATTATTAATATCCGATCGACTTTTTTTAGATCTTTAACTATATACACTAAGCTATCTGGGAATGCTTTTTGAGAAATTTCTACACATTTCTTTTTTATTTCAGGATCGATTTCAATAAAAATAGCATATTTATTGAATATACAAATTTTAGGAAGATGTTCAATAATTTTTCTGATTATTGTTACTCCATCATGTCCACCATCTAAAGCTATCTTTGGTTCCATTTGTACTTCTTTTTCAAGAAATTTTAGATTGTTAGTTTTTATATAAGGAGGGTTAGAAATTACGATATTATATTCCTCATTAATACTTTCTAAACAGTCACTTTTAATAAAATTGATTTTTACGTTGTGTTTTTTTGCATTTATTTTTGCTATATCTAATGCTTTTTGAGATATATCTGTAGCAGTTATCGATGAATCTGGGATTTCTTTTGCTATTGATATAGCTATAATTCCAGATCCAGTGCATAAATCTAATATTTTCGGGTTATTAATTTTGTTTTTATTGATGAATTTTATTGTTTCCTCTATTAATATTTCTGTTTCATTTCTAGGTATCAGAACATTTTTATTCACTAAAAAAGTTCTTTTATAAAACTCTACAATTCCTGTAATATATTGCAGAGGTTCATGATTGATTCTTCTTTTAATTAGTTTATTTATATCGTAAATATGTTTACTTTTAAGTGATAAGTTTAATGATGAAATATATTTTGATTGTGTCCAATTCATATAATTTGAAATCAAGATACGAGTTTCGAGTTTGTGATCGACTATGCCAGCGTGTTTAAGTTTTTCGCTATTTTGATGAAAAAATTCTCTTAAATACATTCGATATGTTAAATTTGGGTGTCATTTATTTCATTTTCAGATTGAGCCAGTATTCTTGCTTGTTTTTCTTGTAATAAGGCATTGATGAATCCTTCAAGGTTCCCATTAAGCATTTCTTCAAGTTGATGGGAAGTATAGTTGATTCTGTGATCTGTTATTCTTGATTGGGGATAATTATAAGTTCTAATTTTTTCAGATCTGTCCCCAGTTCCCACCTGGCTTCTTCTATTAGCACTGATTTCTTCATTTCTTTTTCTTATTTCCATGTCCCATAGTCTTGCTTTTAGTATTTCTATTGCTTTTAATTTATTTTGTATTTGGGATCTTTCATTTTGGCATTGGACTACCAATCCACTTGGTTTATGAGTAATTCTAATTGCAGTTGCCACTTTATTTACATTTTGTCCACCGCTTCCACCTGAATGGAAAACATCAATTGTTAAATCGTTATCTTCAATAGTTATATCCATATCTTCAGATTTCGGTAAAACTGCTATAGTAACTGTTGAAGTATGTATTCTACCTTGAGATTCTGTAGTAGGAACTCTTTGAACTCTGTGCACACCACTTTCAAGAGTTAATTTTTTATATGCTTCCTGACCATTGATTTCAAATACTATCTCTTTTATACCTCCAATTCCTGTTTCATTAATACTAACTACTTGTAAATCCCATCCCTCTTTTTCTGTATATCTTTCATACATTCTGAATAAATCTGCAGCAAATAATCCTGCTTCATTACCACCAGCTCCGGCTCGAATTTCCATTATAGCGTCAGCATTTTCGGTGATATCTTTTGGTATTAGGGCAATTTTTAAATCTTTTGAAAGCACTTCGATCAAATTCTTTAAAGTTTCTATTTCGGTTTTTGCCAAATCTATGACCTCTCTATCAGGTTCATTTTTAATTAGTTCGCTAATATTTTTTATTTCCAAATCAGTTTTTTTATATTTATTCCATAGATTTACAATTTCCGTTAAAGTTCTATATTCTTTTCCAAGTGTTTTTAATTTTTTAGGTTCTTTAGAAATGTCTGATTGTGATAATAAAATTTCGACTTCTTTAAATCTTTTAGAAATATTTTCCAATTTTTGTGTTAAAGAGTTATGCATAACTAATTTTTTGGAAGTCATTAAATTTTTTTGCGATTAGATCTGATTTTAGTTCTATGTCAAAATCTTCAATATTAGAATGTAGAGATTTAAATTGTGCTTTTCCAGATTTAATTTCTTTTTCTCCAATAATTAGTACAAATTTTGCATTTATGTTATTTGCATAACGCATTTGAGCTTTGACAGATCTTTTTGGAGCTAAAACTGTAGAGATTCCCAATCTTCTTAATTTTGATGCCATAGCATAACTTTTTTTAGTAGTTTCTCCAATGTGTATAATTATGATATCTGTTTTATCTGAGAGATCAGTTTTATTTATTTGTTTTTTTATTTCTAGAATCATTCTTTCAATCCCTGAACCAAAACCTATAGCAGGAGTAACGGGCCCACCTATTTTTTCGATTAAAGGATCATATCTTCCACCAGCCAAGATAGTGCCTTGAGAAGTAGATTCTCTTGGTTGGAATTCAAAAACAGTTCTATTATAATAATCAAGACCCCTAACTAAAGAATGATCAATATAATAATTAAATTGTGTATGAGTATCTTTAATTACATTTAAAAATTCTATTAGTTCGTTCCAATGTTCAAGATCTTCATTTTGTAGGTAATCAATACATTTTGGTGCATTTTTGGTAATTTCTGCAGTAACTTCTTCTTTTGAATCTAAAACCCTAAGTGGAGATCTAATTAATCTTTCTTGATCAATTTTAGGTAGTTTATTTTTGTGATCCATTAAAAATTTTTTTAATTCTTTTATATATAGTTCACGATTTTTTAGATCTCCAATACTATTGATTCGTAGATCTATATTTTTTAAACCTAATCTTGAGATATAAGTCCATCCTAATTCAATTATTTCAGCATCAACTTGAGGCGAAGGATCTCCTATTGCTTCACAACCAAATTGATGATGTTGGCGTAATCTTCCAGCTTGAGGTCTTTCATATCTAAACATTGGAGATATATAATAAAGTCTAATTGGTAGTGGTGAGTTAGATAATCCATTTTGTAAATATGATCTACAAATAGGTGCTGTACCTTCTGGTTTAAGTGTAATTGATTCTCCACTATGATCTTTAAATGTATACATTTCTTTTTGTACTATATCCGTTTGATCTCCAACACCACGTTTAAATAATTCTGTATTTTCAAAAATTGGAGTATCTATGCGATCATATGAAAATTCAGATGCAATTTGTTTACATGTTGAACTAACCTTGGACCATATTTTTTGATCTTTAGGTAATATATCTGCTGTTCCTCTTGGGGCTAATATTTTCATAGTACTTATATAATTATTAGTTATTCTAACAATTAAAATCTTTATGAATTAAATCCTGTTATTTGGTAAATTTTACCTTCAGTTTTTATTGCTGGGGCGTAAAACATCTTTGCTGAATGCATTTCTTTAATGTTACTGGCACCTACATATCCCATACAAATTTTTAATGCCCCTATTAAATTGATGGTTCCATCAGTTTTTGATGAAGGGCCGTTTAGTAATTGATGCAGAGAATATTCTGTACCAAGTTTAATTCTTGTTCCTCTAGGTAATTCAGCATGCCAAGTAGCCATTCCCCAATGGAAACCTAGAGCAGGAGCTTCCTTGCATTTTGCGAATGGGCTACCAATCATTACTGAATCGGCTCCAGCTGCAAAAGATTTGCATACATCACCTCCAGTTCTAATTCCTCCATCAGTAATAATAGGTACATATCTTCCAGTTTCTTTATAATAATTATCCCTTCCTGCAGCACATTCCATCGTAGCTGTTATTTGAGGTACACCAATACCTAAAACTTCTCGACTAGTACATACAGACCCAGGACCAACTCCTACTAGTATTCCATGAATTCCTTGTTCCATTAATTCTTTAGTGACAGTATATGAAACAGTATTTCCAACAATTATGGGAATTTTTAGTTCTTTAACTAATTCCGAAAGGATTAGTCCTCTAAGACTTTTTGAAGTGTGTCTTGCTGTAACTACTGTACCCTGTACAATTACAATATCAGCACCTGCTTCTACAGCTATTGGTGCATGACGTTTAGCATTTTGAGGAACAAATGAAACTGCAGCAATGGCACCATTTTTTTTAATTTCTTCTACCCTTTTAGAGATTAAATTTTTCTTAATTGGTTCAGAATAAATTTTTTGCATAATCGATGTGGCTTTTTCATTAGGTGATTCTGCGATTTCTTTGTATATAGATTCCGTATTTTCAAAACGTGTGTGTAGACCATCTAAATTCAATACACCTATTCCACCTTGATTATGCATTTCTATTGCGAATGAAGGATTAACAACTGCATCCATAGATGAAGCGAAAAATGGGATTTTCATTTTAACATTTTCAAAATTTACAGAAATATCCACTAATTCTGGGTTTATAGTTATTTCACCAGGAGCAATAGAAACGTCATCAAATCCATATGCTGGTTGCAATGTTTTTAAATCTTTTCGCAAATCACATCTCCTATGAGAAATTCGATTAAATACTTAAAAAACTAACAGTTTTGATGTAATAACTGAAAGAGCATTGATCGATTTATCAGTATACGTAAGAATATATTAAAGTATATTATAAATCTTCTGAAAAAGAATTGGGTAATTTTTTTTAGTATTGGTTTTTAGGATTAAATATATCGTTGAGTATATCTCCGATTATATTCCAGCAGAAAATCATAAGCCATACAACAATTATAGGTGCAAGCAATTGTTCAGGATGATTTCTTAATACTGAAATACTTGCACCTCCTCGTGCTGTTACATCTCCTATCATAACTCCTAAGCTTGGCCTTGGTGGTTGAACTCCAAGGCCAAAAAAACTTAACATTACCTCGGATAATGCTATTGCACCAATGCTAAAAGAAATACTGACTATTACAGGACTTATTATGTTTGGTAGAATGTGTCGAAATAAGATTACAATTTCTGATGTTCCCATTGCTTTTGCAGCTTGAACATATTCTGCATTTCTAATTGATAGTACTTGACCTCTAACTAATCTCATTAGACCAAACCAGCTTAATGGTAATAGTGCAATTCCAATAACTAAATAATCTACAATACCGGATGATAAAATTCCTTTTATCCCCATGTTATCTTCAATATAGTGAGCTAAAGAAATAATACTTGGTCTTAACGTTGCAGCTAATAAAATTATTAGAAGTATATCCGGAAAAGCTGAAACAACCTCACCTAATCTCATAATTAGGATATCTACTTTTCCCCTAAAATATCCTGCAGCTAATCCCAAAGAAATTCCTAATAAAAAACTTCCAGTGATAATTGTTATCAAAGTGATGATTATGGTATTTTGTATTCCCCAAATTACCCTAGTATAGATATCTCTACCTAATCTGTCTGTTCCTAGCCAATTTTCTAAACTTGGTCCATTTTGTGTACGTGAAAGATCTGTTTCAGAGTAATCATGAGTTGAGATTAATGGGGCTAAAACACCTATTAAATAAACAGTACATATAATTGCTAAACAAATTAGAGCAAATTTTCTTTTTTTAAACTGATTCCAGAAAATTTTCAAGAATGTTATTGAATTGGAATGTTTCATTAAAAAAAATTATTCAATTCTTGGATCAATTAAGGTGTATGAAATATCAATTATCAAATTTGCTAAAACTAACATAGTTGAGCCAATTAATACTAGAGCAGTTAAAACTGGGAAATCTCTTTGGTATATTGCATCAAGTGCTAACCGAGATACTCCAGGGATGCCGTATATTATTTCAACAATAAGAGATCCACCAAAAATTCCTGCTATTGTAAAACCTAGTAATGTTAGTATTGGTAGAATTGAATTTTTAATAATGTGTTTAGTATCAATAGTGTATTCTTTTAGACCTTTTGAGTAGGCTGTTCTTATATAATCTTGACCAATAATATCTAATGTAGATGCTCTCATATGCCTAACATAAATAGTTGCACTTGGAATACCAATTGTTAAAGCAGGAAGAATTATCTGAGTATCAAAGAATCCATTCCATCCCGATGCTTTGATCCATCCTAATTTTACTGCGAAAATAGTAATGAGGAAGGGTGCGGTAAAAAATACTGGCATAGCGAATAAAAAAAGCATAGTTAAAACTATTGTAGGATCTTTCCAAGAGCCATAGTTTTTAGCAGCATAAAAGCCTAAAGGAACACCAAGTGATATAGATACAATGGTCACAGCTATATTCAATTTTATTGATACTAATAATTTTGGTATTAGTAATTCTGTGACTTTTTTTCCTTGAAATACATAACTTTCTCCAAAATCTCCTCCCAAAGCATTTTTTATATATATAAGGTATTGAATTATAAAAGGTTCGTCTAACCCCATATCATCTCTAAGTGCTTCTATTTTTTCAGGAGTTGCTCTATTTTTTAAAATTAACTCAGCTGGATCTCCAGGAGCAATATTACCCATAAAAAAAACGAAAAATGATGCTATAAGTAGAAGAAAAGGGGTCCATATTAATCTTTTTAGAATGTACTCAATCATGATTGTTTTTGAGTATATCTAAAATATTAATATATGTCTTTGTCTATCCAAACGTATTGGTAAGTTGGAATTGTCATTGAATAGAACTTATAATCTTTTATCCACGGTTTAACTAATGCTTTCGCTTCTACACCCCACCACAAAGGAAGCCAAGCTGCTTCTTCTACGATAATTTTTTCAGCATCATTATATAATTTTATTCTTTTAGTCACATCTTGTTCAGTTTGTGCTTCATTGATTAGTTTATCAACTTGAGCATTATCATAATTTCCATTATTTAATGCACTGTCAGACCTAAATAAAACATCTATAAAAGTCGAAGGATCGGGGTAGTCAGCTTGCCATGATAAACCACTAAAAGCCTGGAGCCTATTTCTATGTAAATCTTGAATATATGTTGCCCATTCTACTTGTTGTATTTCAACTTCTATTCCTAAGTTTTGTCGCCACATATCAGCTATAACTTCAGTAGTTAACCCGGGGGATCCACCGGTTCCCGGAACAGTAACTGTTATTCTAGGTCGAGAATTAGGGTCTCCATATTTTGATTCCGTTAAAAGGTTTTTTGCTTTCTTTAAATCAAATTGCAGTCCTGATAAATCTGAAGAAAACCCAGGAAATCCTGGAGGCATTATTCCATAAGCAGGTTTTACTAAATTAGAAAAAACTTGTTCGGCAATTAATTGTTTATCTACAGAATAGTTTAAAGCTTGTCTAAATTTCAGATCATCAAATGGGGGTTCATTTAAATTGAATCCTATATAACTAACGGCAAAGGATGGAGGAACACTTACAAGGTCTTTATTTAGTGGTTCGTTTGGATCTTGAACTCTTTCTAAATCTGATAACCCTACTCCTGTTATATCTATTTCATCGTTCTCATACATAGCCATTGAAACACCACCAGATAGATTAAATAATACTTCGTCAAGATAAGCAGGCGGACCCCAGTAATTTTCATTCCTAGAAATCCTTATTCGTTGACCAATTTTGTATTCTTTCATTATAAATGGACCTGTACTGATTGGATTATCTGTCCAATTACGTCCACCTTCTTGAATATTTGATTTATTAACTATGAAAGCTGTAGGATAAGTAAGTTTTGCTAGAAAGTAAGCTTTTGGAGCATCTATTTTTATTTGAATAATTTTATCGTCTACTAAAACAATACCCGATGCGGTATTGCTTACGCCATCAATTATATCTTTTATCCCAATAATATCTCCAAGGAATTCTTCTGCAACAGTTGATCCAGTGTCTGGATTAGCTGACCTTTCTATTGACCACTTAATATCTTCAGTTGTAACTGGTTCACCATTGGAAAATTTAAGATTATCTCTGAGCTTGAATTCATATGTTTTTCCTCCATCTGATATTTTCCAACTTTCAGCTAAATCTGGTTCTATCGGTTCACTGGGATTACTACCTAGTTTTACTAGTCCTGAAAATATTTCAATTACTATTCCATATGAAGTCCCATCTGTTACTAAATGTGGATCTAATGTTGGAGGGTCAGACCAAACTCTTTTAAAAATTCCTCCTGATTTTTTAGTTTCAGATGGATTATTTTTTTGATTTTGGGATTTGTCATTAAGATTTGGTGCAAGTGATGGCTTAGAAATTTCTTTTTGATTTTCGGTTGATTTTATTGAATCATCACTTTTACATGAAATAGCAATAATGGACAAAAGTATTAAAAGAGATATGAGTAATATTTTTTTCATTTTAGATATTTATTAATTATATTTTTTGTTTTTTTAAATTATTTCAAAAAAATGTTAAGATGTTTTTGAAATAATGATTATTTTCTTCTAATGTGTATTTTTTTTATTGTTAACGTGTATTTGATTAGATAGGTATGATTTTAATAAAATATCAATATCTCCATCCAAAATTTCATCAGTTTTATTTGTTTGATAATTGGTTCTATGATCCTTTACCATTTGGTAAGGATGTTGTATGTAACTTCTAACTTGTCTTCCAAATTCAGCAGATACATGTTCCCCTTTTATTTTTGATTGTTTTTCGGAGATTCTTTTTAATTCAAGATCAGTTAATTTTGCTGTAAGAATTTTGAAAGCAATTTCTTTATTTTGAGCTTGCGATCTTTCATTTTGTACTGACACTACTATTCCACTAGGAATATGGGTAACTCTAACTGCCGTAGAATTTTTTTGTACGCTCTGCCCACCATGACCACTTGCTCTGAAAACATCTAATTTAATGTCATCTCCATTTATTTTAATTGCTTCTGCTTCTTCTGCTTCTGGTAAAATTTCCACTAAAGCAAAACTGGTGTGTCTTTTATGATCTGTATCAAAAGGGGATAATCTTACTAATCTATGTACTCCTTTTTCAGATCTCAAATATCCGTAAGCATATCTCCCAGTAATTTTTATAACTGCACTTTTAATGCCGGCCTCATCACCTGGAGTTAAATCTAAAGTGTCAATATTGAAACCTTTTTTTTCTGACCACCTAATATACATCCTTAGTAACATTTCTGCCCAATCTTGGGCGTCGACTCCGCCTGCTCCTTGATTTATAGAAACAATCGCAGGTCTCGAATCATATTCTCCATTTAATTGCAATTCAAATTCTAAATTCTTTACAATATCTGAAAGATTTATATATTCTTCAAAAGCTGTGTGCTTTAAAGACACATCTTTTTCAGATTTTAACAAGTTAACAAAATCAATTAAATCTTCTGATTTTTTTATAATTTTATTCCAATTTTCGTAGTCATCTTTCAATGACGATAAAGTTTGCATGTATGATTGAGCTTTTCTTTGGTTATCCCAAAACCCTTTGGATAAAGTTTTTTTTTCAAGTTTAATTATTTCGTCGTTAATTTTTTTTAAGTCAAAGCCTCCTCACTATCTCAGAAATATTAGTATCTAATTCTGATATAAAGGATTCTAATTCCTTAAGGTTTGGGATTTTTTCGTTTTTGTCCATATCAATTCAAAAAAAATTACTTTATTAATTTTTATTTTATTAGGTATTACAATTGTACAATATTAAAAATTAGTTTTTTCGGGGTGTGGCGCAGCTTGGTAGCGCATTGCACTGGGGGTGCAAAGGTCACAGGTTCAAATCCTGTCACCCCGACCATTTCATTAATTTCTTTTAGGGGTTTTAAGAATAAAAAATGTTATCGATGACATTATCATTAAGATGCTTCCTGATATTAAAACGTATTCATATGAATACGTTTTATCTTTTATTAAACCGGCGATTAAAGGTCCAAATACTAGAGATAAATTATAGAAAGGTGACAACCACCCCCTGATTGTTGCAAAATTTTTTCTTCCAAACATATCTCCAACTAATGCCCAGTTAAGCCCCGATCCAACTTCTGTGCCAATGAATAGTATCATGGCCAAAAATATTGGCCATGTACCATTAACATTGTTAATTAATAACAAAGATAAAGCTGAAGAAAGATACAATGCTGACATTAGCTTTTGACGTGGTAGGATATCACTTATAAATCCAAAAATTATTATTAGAGGTACAGATATTAAAGCTATTCCACCAATCATATTTGCTGCTACTTGCTGCGTTTCACCTTTCCACACCAAAATAGGGATAAAATGTACATAAATTGTTCCATGTACTGCCATACGTAATACCGTTCCTAATGCGAGTATCCAAAAAACTGAACTTTTTAAAGCATCTTTAGTTTTCCAATCATTATTAGAGATTTCTGAATTTAATTTTTGAGGATCATTTTTTTTTGTCCTAATTCCATCAGGATTTTCTCCAATAGATTCAGGAGACCTTTTAAATATCAATGCAGCTGGTGCTATAAATAAAAGCATTCCAACGCCAACCCAAATTGAAGCAACTTCCCAACCCCACTTTAGTACCACTACAGAAAGTAAAGGAACCATAAAAGCTCCTCCTAATCTGAATGCTGCACTATTAATTGATATAGCGATACCTCTTTTTTTTACGAACCACATATTGATAGCTGTGGTGGAAGCTTGCATGAAACTCGTTGAACCTCCCAACGTAATAGCAAAAATATATATTATTAAAAATGATGAAAATGTTTCTGTTTTGGAAAGTAGAATGTATCCTAAACCAGCTAAAAGAGTACCAATTAACATCATAGGACGTACCCCAAATCGATCAATTAACCAACCTGTTAAAGGACCAAGAAGTCCATTTTCAGCTCGGGCTAATGCAAAAGGGAGGGCAGCCTGGGTATAAGTTAGGTTTAATGAATTAGCTATTGGGATAAAAAAAACTGTAAATCCTTTCCAATGTACTGAACCACCAATAGCATTTACCCAAGAAGAAGCTGCAACAATGTACCATCCATGAAAAATTTTCCGAGGATTATTCCGAAAGGGTTTAAATAAATTCATAGAAAATCATTTAATAAATAGTATTATTTAAGTGTTTTGAGAATTTCATTATCATGGATATATAATTTACTGTTTCAATGATATTTGAAAATTTAAATGTTTCTACTCTTAAATGATTATTACTGAAGATATAAAAAAATTTATAACAATTGCCTTACGTGATTCACAATTATCTGGTGAGTTACCACGAGTAAGTTTTGTGGATATTCGTGTCGAAAAGCCAAGAAATATCGAACACGGAGATTTTTCTACAAATATTCCACTTATTTTGGCTCGTGTAATGAATATGTCTCCAATGGAAATTGCTGAAAAGATTCACAAAAAATTAGACAATGGAATTTTTTTTTCAAAAATAGAAGTAGTCAATCCAGGGTTCATTAACTTCACTCTATCGAATGAATGGTTACAGTCAAGTGTGGAAGAAATTATAAACTCTGGGGAAAAATATGGAGATATAGAAAATTTATCTCCAAAAAATATACAGATTGAATTTGTTAGTGTTAACCCAACTGGTCCATTACATGTAGGACATGCACGGGGAGCAGTTTTAGGTAGTACTTTAGCAAATATTCTTGAAGCTAATGGACATAATGTTCACAGAGAATATTATGTTAACGATGCTGGTAACCAAATGCGTCTATTTTTTGAGAGCCTGTACTTTAGATATATCCAAGAAGCAGGGGTAGAAATAGATGAGCCTGACGAACTATATGCTGGGGGATATTTAATTTCGCTTGCAAAAACTCTTTATAATCGTTTTTCTAATATTCCTTTAGGGATGAGTAAGGATGATGCTATAGATTATCTTTCTCCATTTGTATTAGAGTTTATATTAAGTGACATTAAGAAAACTCTAAGTAAATTAGGAGTAAAGTATGATGAGTGGTTTAGCGAAAAAACATTATTAGAAACAGGTTATTTTGATTCAGTAATTAAATTATTAGATGATCATCAACTAATTACTCAGAAAGATGGGGCAATATGGTTTTTAGGTACAAAACTTGGAGCAGGTGAAGATACTGTATTGGTAAGAAGTGGTGATGGTGGCCCAACATACTTTGGTACAGACATTTCGTATCATCATCAAAAATTCGTTAAGAGAAAATTTGATCAAGTTATTGATATCTGGGGTGCCGACCACCACGCTCATATTTCTAGAATGAAATATGCTATGGAAGGATTAGGGATTGATACTAATCGTTTAAAAATAATATTAAATCAAATTGTACATTTTAAAAGTGGAGAAGAAACTCTTAAATTTAGTAAACGAAAAGGTGTAATTAGCACTATTGATGATTTGATTAGTGAAGTTGGAGTAGATTCCTGTCGTTACATTTTTTTAAGTAGATCATCAGAATCACAAATGGATTTTGATTTATCTTTAGCCAAGAAACAATCTAGTGAAAATCCAGTTTTTTATATCCAATATGCTCATGCTAGATTATGTGCTATACAAAGATCAGCAATATCTAAAGGGTTACGTGCCAATGGAGATGTTAGTTTATTGAACCATAAATCTGAGATTAATCTAATTAGAAAAATAATCGAATTACCATCAGTAGTGGCGTATTCAGGAGAACAATTAGAACCACATCATATTGCATACTATGCTTTTGATCTAGCTCGATTATTGCAAAAATTTTATGAGGAATGCAGGGTGATTTCTGTAGAAAAGGGTTCGTCTGAATTAACTGCTTCTAGATTAAAATTAGTGGAGGCTTCCAGGATAACTTTTGCGAAAACTTTATTAATAATGGGAATGAATGCTCCTGAAAATATGTAGGCTATTATATTTTTAGATTCAAATCTGATTTTTTATAATAATTTATTCTTTTAATATACGATTGAGTAGCGTTTTCCATTAATGTTTCATGTTTTTTTCTTATTTTACCGATTGATTTTCCTGGTGTTCCCCTAATCAGAGATCGATCTTCAAATTTTGAATTTTCTGTTATTGTGCTTCCTGAAGAAACCAAACATTTTTCACCTAAAATAACCCCATCGTTTAGTATGGAGCCATTTCCAATCAAACTATTATTTCCAATTATTTTTGCGTGGCACATTACTCTATGACCTATTGTTACATATTCTCCAATTTGTGCATCATCATCAGAGTGTACAACAGAATTGTCTTGAATGTTTGTACCTTTACCGATAGTAATTTTTCCTGAATCAGCCCGAATCACAGTTCCCGGCCAAATGCTGACGTTTTCTAGTATTAACACATCGCCAACTATATAAGAAGTTTCGGAAATAAAAGAGCTAGGATGTATCACAGGAGTTTTCCCATTTAGTGTTCTTATCATGTTAATTAATTGCCTGGTAATTTACTGAAATTCAAATCTAATTCGATTATTGTAGGGCTTGTAACAGATTTAATATTATATCTCTGGTCAGCTTCTACATACTCACCCTCTCTTGATCCAATATAGAAATGAAAAATTCCATGATCTAAATCTCTTTCACTTACAGGGGATAAAATTATATGCATATATGATCCCTGATTTGTAATGGAAATAGGTGATCCACCATCAATTATATTTGCGAAAATGGTTATTCCTTTTGGTCCAGGTTTATTATTAATGGTGAATTTTCCATTAAAAATATGCGGCATTGGTGGAGATCCAGATATAGGTGTAAAATCATCTGAATTTATAATTTCTTGGGTAGGATCAGTATTTATTTGACTTAAATTTTTTTCTCCAGAACATGAAGATAAAATAATTATTAAAATTACAGTTATAAATAATTTCGGGATTATTTTATTATGTTTTGAATTTTTCTTTTCCATTCGGAAATTTCCTCGTAATAATGAGCTATTTGAATTACAGTGGGGTCTCCCATTCTAGGCCCTATAATTTGTAATCCCGTTGGTAAATTATTTTCTATTCCATTTGGTACTGATATTGCAGGTAACCCAGCAATGTTTACTGGAATGGTACAAACATCATTTAAATACATTTGGAATGGATCGTTGATTTTTTCGTTCAAGTTAAAAGCAACATTTGGTGTAGTAGGGGTTACAATGGCATCAAAATTTTTAAAAGCATTATTGAATTCATTTCTTATAAGAGTCCTAACCTTTTGAGCTTTAAGATAGTATGCATCATAATAACCTGATGATAAAACGTAAGTTCCTAATAAAATTCTTCTTTTCACTTCATCACCAAAACCAAAACCTCTTGATAAAAATGTGTGTTCTATTGAATTCTTTCCTCCAGTTACTGATGTTCCATATTTTATACCATCATATCTTGAAAGATTAGATGATGCTTCTGCAGGTGCTATTATGTAATATACTGAAAGAGCGTGATCGGTCAATGGTAGTGTAATTTCTTCTAGTATTGCCCCACCTCTTTCCAGTTCTATCAAAGATTTTTCATAAGCATTTCTTACACCTTGTTCTATACCATTCACTAAATATTCTTTTGGAATAGCTATTTTAAGGCCTTTAATGCTTTTACCTATTTTTTCTCCAAAATCTTTGAATGGTCTTTTGATTGAAGTAGAATCATTTTTATCCACAGATGAAATTGAATTCAGTATAATTGCACAATCTTTTACACTTTTAGCTAAAGGTCCTATTTGATCTAAAGAACTTCCAAATGCTATTAGACCGAATCTACTCACTAATCCATAAGTGGGCTTCATTCCCGTGATTCCACAAAATGATGCGGGTTGTCTTATACTACCTCCAGTGTCTGAGCCTAACGCAAACACACATTGACCTGCTGAAACACTAGCAGCAGATCCACCACTACTCCCTCCAGGAACTTTAGTAGTATTTATTGGATTTTTAACTGATCCAAATGCAGAATTTTCCGTAGAAGATCCCATTGCAAATTCATCAAGATTTGTTTTACCACAAATTAATGCTTGATCTTGATGTAAATTTTTTATTACGGTTGCATCAAATGGTGGTATATACCCACTTAATATTTTTGAGGCTGCAGTTGTTTCAATACCTGAAGTAGAAATATTGTCTTTCACCATACTTGGGATTCCAGTTAGTAATTTCGATTTTTTATTATTTATGGTTTTTTCAGCCAATTTTGCTGAAGATAATGCTAAATCTTCTGTATGAGTTAATACAGAGTTAATTGTAGGATTAATATTTTTTGATCTATTTAGATAAATCTTTACCAATTCAACTGGAGAGACTTGATGATTATCTAGCATCTTTCTAAGTTCAGAAATTGTTTTATGGAATATTTCGTCTGACAATTTATTTTTTTTGAATTTTAATCAAGTACTGGCTTTACTACAATAAAAGTTCCATCTGATGAAGGAGCATTTTTTAAAACATCTTTTTTTTCAAGATGATCTGACTCAGTATCATCTCGCATAGATGAAAAAATATCTGATGGATGTCCCGTAGGTAATATGTTATTAGTGTCAATTTCTGATAACTTTTGAAATTTTTCTAATATACTCCCTAGGCTGTCTCGCATTAGTTCAATTTCTTTATCATTTAGATGTAGATATGATAATTGGGCAATATGTTTTATGGTTTTATTGTTAATTTTTGACATGTTTATTTAGTATTTTGTAATTTAATTATAGAAAAAGTAAATTCGTAATTATGTAATATTAATTTTATATTCTGGACTAGAATAATTTAATTGTGGAACTTATTAAAAACGGTTTTTTTTTTTTTTTGATACAGTTATTTAGGATTAATTGTTTTTTTGTAACTTCTTAATTTTTTAAATATGGAGATAATTCTTGGTGAATTTTATTTTTGTTACAGGTGGTGTTGTAAGTTCTTTAGGTAAGGGGATTACCGTAGCTTCAATAGGAAAAATGATAAAAAGTCGAGGTATGTCTGTAGCTATAATGAAATTAGATCCTTATTTAAATGTTGATCCTGGTACTATGTCACCATATCAACATGGAGAAGTTTTTGTCACAGTTGATGGATCTGAAACCGATTTGGATTTGGGTCACTATGAAAGATTTATTGATGTAGAACTTACTTCAATGTCTAATGTTACTGCAGGTCAAATATATTCAGAAGTTATAGCAAATGAAAGGGAAGGGAAATATTTAGGAGGAACTATTCAAACTGTACCACATGTGACAGATGCTATTCGCTCCAGACTTTTTAAGTTGGCTGAATTTTCAAAGTCAGATGTGATAATTATTGAGGTAGGAGGTACAGTTGGTGATATAGAAGGGCAACCATTCATAGAAGCTATTAGGCAAATGAGGAGAGTAGTAGGGCAAGAAAGAACTTTTTATATTCATATTACTCTTCTACCATTTTTAAGTTCAACAGAGGAATTGAAAACTAAGCCTACACAACACAGTGTTCAAGAATTACGTGGAATGGGGATAATGCCTGATGCTATATTATGTAGATCTGATATTGAAATTCAGGAAGCAGTAAAAAGTAAAATAGCGTTGTATTGTGATGTAAATAATGATGCTGTGATTAGCTTACCAACTCTAGATAATGTGTACAAGGTTCCAATTCATTTAGAAAACGAAGGTTTAGGTAAAATTATTGCAGAAAAATTTAGAATGCCTAAAATTTCTATAGATCTTAGTGAATGGGAAAAGACTACTACATCTGATTTTTCCAATAGAACCGAGATTAATATTTGTATCGTGGGGAAATATATAGAACTTCATGATTCGTATATGTCTGTTATTGAAGCCATCAAGCACGCAGGGATGTTACATAAAGTATCGGTTAATATAAAGTGGGTATCTTCTGAAAGTATAGAAATAGATAAACCAAATCTTGATAATCTTTTCAATAATGTAAATGGTTTTATTGTTCCCGGAGGATTTGACCCCAGAGGTGTTGAAGGGATGATTTTAACTGCTAATTTTGCTCGCGAGAAAAAAATCCCGTATTTAGGATTATGTCTTGGGATGCAGATAATGGTCATTGAATTCACTAGAAATGTTCTTGGAATTAAAGATGCTAATTCACTGGAAATGTCTGAATCTACAAATAATCCGGTGATTTCATTCATGGAAGGTCAAGAGAATTTGAAATCTACTGGAGGTACAATGCGTTTGGGCTCTTATGAGTGTAAGTTGAAGACCGGGACCGTTGCAAGAAATGCTTATGGATTAGAATTAGTTAAGGAGAGACACAGGCATAGGTATGAATTAAATAATTCTTATAGGGATAGGTTGGAAAAATTTGGATTAATCCCTTCTGGTACATCTCCGGATGATTCTTTGGTTGAGGTTGTTGAAGTTTCTGATCATCCATTCATGGTAGGTAGTCAATTTCATCCTGAATTTGCATCTAGACCAGAAAGACCTCATCCACTTTTCAGAGAATTTATAAGTGCTTCAATAAAGACTTATGTAGAGGGGGATCAACATTTTCTTTTTCAGAATAAATAATACTAATTCCATTAAGCGATATTTTGTCATCTTGTAAAATATGTTATAATGAAAATCTGACGTGAGCGAAGTGTACTGTTTCTATACCATTTTATGTTGTTATGTGATTTCCAGAAATTTTTCTCTTAGTCAATATCTTCAAAGTGTGTCTATTTACAGGTAATTGCTCTTACGTTATGTCTCTATTATTTGAGAATTTACTTTCCACTAATTAGTCATTTATAAATTGAACTTTTCTTATCATAATTTACTGAATAAGTGATGCTTTATATAAAATGATGTCTATCAAAAGGTTTATTTTTTAGACTCAAAAAGATCTACTTTAAACTTCAAAAAAGGAGAAAACCACTGACTCCAATTTCTAGAACTCAATCAACAAGAAACCAATCAAACCGACGCCCTAAAAGGCGTATGAGGGTTAATGGAGATGGTCATTCGAGGAATTCGGGATTGCCCGAAGAGAATTTCGAGTTTGAAGATCTGTCATTACCAGACCTTGGTAATTTAGGTGTTCAAACTGATCAAGAATTAGTTAAACTTGCAGTTGAAAAAGGTATAAAAAAAATTCCAGAGAGACGCTCTGATCTTATATTGGAATTACTTGGTATAGCAGCAAAAGATACAGATCAGTTGGTTGGAGCTGGTGTATTAGATATATTACATGATGGATATGGTTTTCTTAGGACGCCAGGGAGACAGAGTACATCAGATGATGTTTATGTTTCACATAGTCAAATAAGACGTTTTGGGCTTAGAACTGGTGATATGATTGCTGGTCAAGTGAGACCTCCTAGAGAGGGAGAAAAATACTATGGCTTGTTACGTGTTGAAATTGTAAATGGTATTGATCCTGAAAAAGCGATGAATAGACCAAAGTTTGAAAAGTTGACTTCTGTCTATCCTGATAAACAATTTATAACTGAAACTGATCCGAAATCTCTTTCTACAAGAATTATCGATATTGTTTCACCAATTGGACAAGGCCAAAGGTCTTTGATTGTTGCCCCACCTAAAGCTGGGAAAACCGTGCTGTTAAAACAAATTGCACAAGGAATAAGTGAAAATATGCCATCTACCAATGTTATAGTGGCCCTTATTGGAGAAAGACCAGAAGAAGTTACGGATATGAAACGTTCAATTAAAGGTGAAATCTACAGTTCTACTTTTGACGAACCTGTCCAAGATCATTGCCGTACTGCAGAAAGTGCGATAGAGAGAGCAAAAAGGCTAGTGGAAAATGGAGAAAATGTCGTAGTACTTTTGGATAGTTTAACTCGATTAGCTAGAGCTTACAATTTAGCCTTACCAAGCAGTGGGAAAACTCTTTCAGGTGGTATGGATCCAGTTGCGCTTTATCCGCCCAAAAGTTTTTTTGGTGCTGCTAGAAATTGCGAAGAAGCTGGTAGTTTAACTATTATAGCCACGGCTTTGATTGATACAGGATCTCGATTAGATGATTTGATTTATGAAGAATTTAAAGGTACTGGTAATATGGAACTCCATTTGGACCGTTCAATGGCTGAAAGAAGGATTTGGCCAGCTATAAATATCGAACGTAGTGGTACAAGACATGAAGAATTATTGCAGGATTCCGATACACTCAAACAAGTATGGTTATTACGAAGAATGATGGCAATTTTGGGAAATGATGAAAATAATCCAACTGAAGCTGGGGAGCGAATTTTAGAAAGATTATCTAAAACTAGCAATAACAAAGAGTTTTTGGCATCAATTACTAAACCAGAGAAGAAATAGTAACCATTTATTAGAATTTAAAATTTATAAAATTTATAAAATTTACATTTTTTTCACAAATCTGCCCTATATTTCATTGACATTTACTCTTATCTTTACGTATATTTTGGTTATGTTCGTTAAGAAAGATGAAAATAGTTAACACGTTAGCGTGTACTGGTTTTTTTTAACGAAATTAGTTTGAGGCATCAAATGAGACTTGACATTGTTTTGATAACAATGATTAAATCACATTGGCGTGTCCCAAGATTATTCTCCGCGCGAGCCGGTTCGCTGGAAGATAGTCTTGAATGAAAGTGATAACGGAACCGGCAGCTTGAGTGCCTTACTTTAAGGCCCTTGAGTCCGACAGCATCGGAAACCTTCGAGTTTTCAACCACCTACATAAGCGAATGGCAGAAGTCAAACATAAAATAAATATTATTGATGACGAACTGCTTGTCTTCTGTCTTTGTGAGTGGGAGGGAACACGAGAAAATAAAGGAGGACTGGAGCTGTGAAGCTTTCAGTAAAATGGTTAGCCGGATTGGCAATATTGGTATTTTCTGTTGTAGCTTATACAGGATTATCCACTAGTTCAGAGGTTAGTGCTCAGAACGATGGATTTGTATATGTAACAAACAGTAAATCTACGCTTACAACTGAAGCGTCGCCACCCACCGGCAGAAAATATTCTGCGAGCGTTTATTCAACGTACGCAAACACAGGAACTAGAAATATAGAGGATGAATACGACTGGATGATAGTTACAGTTACGGATGCTGACTTAAACGTCACGTCTGTTGTTTCTGATAACGGTCCTACAAACTTTGCTACAAGTTATGGTCTTAATACATCTCCATCTGGTGTAACGCAAAGTTCAGGGTTCAACCTTGGACTTGACATTGACAACGGAGGAGCTTGTACGAATTCATTATCTGCAGCAGCTGGTTATAGCGTATCAACGGGTGTTCACCCTTGTAACGTTACATCTCAGGCAGGTGTGATCATTATTACAGGTACTATAACTGGAACTGACAACTTTGACATTGGTGAGAAATTATCAATTCAGTTAAAGGATCAAGCAACTAAAGTGAACGTTGGAGCTGTTAGTGACTTCACATTATTGGCAACTGGTTCTTCTAGTGCATTAACTGGTATACAGGTTGACGCTATTACTTTCAACGGTGATGGAACAAACGCACCTATTGTCCAGGTATCTAGAACAGGCGCAAATGTTACCTTTAATGATGGTGTCAATGACATAGCTTATACTGGTCTAGTTGATATATCCTTCAAGCAATCCGCGAAAAATACTGCAATTGTTACTATGAAGAGCGTAGTTGCTTCGACAGCAGTAACAATTCCTTTGATTGAGACCGGATTTAACACAGGACGTTTTGATGGTAAGGTAAGAATACGTCAGCACAACATTGCAAATGGTGTGACTGCCGCTACTACGCTTTGGAATCCTGACGGTGGTGTCAATTGTAGCACTCTTGCAGATTGTACTGCTACGGCTACTACATCTGATGCACAGTCTATTCCAGCGATTAATGGTCCTATAACTATTACTTACACAGACGCTAATACAAAATCAGGTTCAACGAATGTTGCCCAGACTGCTACTATGAAAATAGATACGACAGTACCAACTGGTGAAATTACCGCACCTACTAATAAAGCTGAAATCCAGACACGAACACCTTCGTTTGCTGGTACTTTAGCTGATACTGAGTCAGGTATTGATGTGAGCACATTTGAGCTTCATGTTGATAAAGCGGAAGATGATACCGCAGCTACTAATTACAAGGACGTAATTGGTTCTACAGGTATCGTCAAGGCAGCTGGAAACAAGGCTAACGTTAACGTCACAACCTGGACAGATGGTGTAACCAGTAAGTCTTGGACTTACAACTACCCAGATGCTCTACCTACAGATTTAAGTGCTGGTGTGACAGTAAATGATACTGTTGACTTCCAGATTAGGGTTAGAGATATGGCTGGTAACTATGGTTATTCTGACTCTGACGCAGCAACAACTAATGTAGACGGTGTATTCAGTAAATTCGCCCCTCACTGGGTGAAGATCGACCAGGTTATACCTACTCTATCATCGGCAAAAACCGGTTATGAGTATGACTCTACAAATAAAGTAGATAAAGCCAACAGTAAATCAGTGAAGGTTACTTTTGATGGTAACGTTGACGCCGCAACTGTAGCAGCTACAGACTTCTCTGTGACACTTGACACAGGTGGAGCTAAAGTTCCTACTACTGCGACTGTTAATAATGCTGATGTTTACTTGTTACTTGACGGCACTATACCGTCAAATGATAAGCCAAAGGTGACTATCGTTGGTTCTATCTCTGACAAAGCTGGTAACGTTACAGATTCTGGAAGCATAGCTAATGCTACTGACGGAATCCCTCCAGTTTTGACAATTACTACTGGTTCTGGTTCTGGTTTGGGCGCAGCAGGTGAAACTACTGGTCCTGATAACCTTACCAAGAATAAAATGACGATTACTATTGTTTCTGACGAATCGTTAAACGGTAATCCAACAGTATGGGTAACTGAAGATGGTTATGATGGTGGTCCTGCCGATGACCCTAACCTGAACAACTACTACGCTGGTAGTGGTGGTACTGATGCAATTGATGTAACTTCAGGTTCAGCCATAGCGACTGCTAAAGGCGGTAACACATACTCTGTGATTGTTGATAATACAAATTCTTCAGGAACAACTACTGAATCTAGAAAAATGGCTATTCGTGTATTAGCTACTGACCTTGCCTCTAACGAGACAACTGCAGGTAGTGATGTAAAAACGAGTGCGTACGTTTATACTCTAGATACTAAAGTCGGTAATGCTAAAACAACTCCGGCTACAACTACCCAAGATCGACCATACATTCAGTTTGATTATGCACACTCTGACACTGCTGCAAAAGATAGAGAGACAACTGCTCTAACTATCACTACTGCAACAGTTGATGCAGGTGCTGATGGTGTTGATCTTGTAGACATAGCAGATAAATTGGTTTCTAGTGCTAATGGAATCACCTGGTTCTATCGACCAGAGGAGGCTCTTGCTACTGGGAAACATCTGTTTAGTATAAAAACTAAAGACTCGGCTGGTAACGAAGATACGGATACGTTGACAGTTACTAAGTCTGATAGGACTGACTTCAAGATGACCCTGTACGCAGGTTGGAACCTTGTTTCACTACCATCTGACCCAGCTGATTCAGCACTTGCTAGTGTGTTCAGTAACACAGGAATCAAGCAGGTTGTGAGCTACGTGGCTACTACACCAAAACAACCATGGAGAATTGCTTCTCAGGCTGATGGTGTATGGACAAGTCAAACAACTCCTGCGTTGGACACTATAACAGCTGGTGGTGGATATTGGGTAGAGTCTTCAGACTTTGAAGATCAAGCTGTTACATTAACTGGACCTTCTGGTGCTGGTGATGTAAGGCCTGCTCTTATAACAATACCTCTAGCTGCTGGTTGGAACTTAGTCGGGATCGTTGACCAAGATAAAGTTCAAACACAGAAATCTGACTTTGGTACACAGTTATCAATAAACATCAATGGTGTTGCTGATACGCAATTCGTTGATGAATATTTCGCTGGTACTACGGTTACTAAGGGTTACAAATATCTTGCAGCATCTGCTGAATTTGACGGACTTAACTTAAATGCCGGACAAACACAAGCCAAGATTGGTGATGCTTTATGGATATACGTAAAAGCACAGGCTGACGGTTCTGTACCGGACATTGTACCGTAAAGAACTTTACATCTTGTTGCAATTACGTTTGTGATTGTATGAAAGAGAGCCTCTTCATTCGAAGAGGCTCTCTTCATTTAATTTCTTCTTCATTAATTTTTTACTTATGTAAATCTGTACAAAAGTTACTATGCGAAGATTAATTTAATTGGAGATAATTTATATTAGATTTATTTACACTTTATAGATATTTATATGATTACAAGAATTATTATGAAACGTGGAAAAATAATATTAAGCTTTATTTCGATTATTATTGTTTCTTTATTTGTTACTTCAGGAATAACTTTTGCTGATTCTGAAGTTCCTGCAATAACTTCCATAACATTTAATGGTAGTGTTACAGTTTCTGGTTCTTCTGATCCTGATGGGTATTTTATTACAGCTAGGATTGATGACTGGGAATCTCAACCTGCTACTATTGGCCAATATAAATCCTCTAAATATCACGGTTTGTTCGTTGATGCTCCAAAAGAATATATTGGGAAATCTATAGAATTTTGGTTACAAGATCAGATTGTAGCTGATCAAACTGGAATTTATCTTTATATAAATCAAGACGGTACTACTGATAAACTTTGGACATTACCTCAACTTAGGCAAACTGACCTGACATTTTCATCAACGCCTTTACCACCAACTCCAACACCTACTTTAGTCCCTACAGCTACTCCTGTTCCTATAATACTTAAACCTTCATATTTTGAAGGTAGAGCTATTAGTAACGGTAGAGCAGTTAGTGATGGGAATGAAATTTATGTCGTAATTGATGATTATATATCAGATTCTGCAGTAGTTTTTGATGGAAGGTATTTTCTTACTGTTGATCCTATATTTGAAAAATATTTAAACGAACCCGTACAATTTTTTATAGGAAATATTTCAGCAACTCAAGCTGAACCTTTTCTAGATGATGTGTACAGAAGTGATTATTTGTTAGTTTTCCCTGCTATTCCTGAAGCTACGCCTGTACCTACAGCTTTACCTAGTCCTACAAGTACTCCATTACCTACTGCGACTACAACACCTTTGCCAACAAAAACTCCTGTTCCAACAATTTCTCCATCTAGGACTCCAACAGTAACACCTATCCCAACCCAAACTTTAACTCCAACTCCGACTCCTACACCTCTTGTTGATCTATCTGCTACTGTTGCAGCACAAAATTTGTTACTTGAGCAATTAAGTAATGCTCAAGATGAAAGTGAAGGAGGTTTTTGCAGTTCTACTAGTGGTGGTTCATCAAGTGTGGGGATAATAGGTTTATTACTGATGCCTATATTATTATTCGTTTTTAGGAAATTTAGACAATACGTATAAGATTTTCTAAACTATTTGGAAGAATTTTCGTCTAAAACTATTATTTGTCTGTTTTCTGTTATGTTTGATTTTGACAGTGTAATTTTATTTACTATAGTTGCGTTTTGAGAACCTAATTCAGATATTAGGTTCTGAAGATCTGGTGAAATCGTTTCCTTACTTCCAAAATTAGAAAATATTACAATTTTTGGTTCAATTTCCCTAATTGTATATGCAATTTGATCCATATCTAATAATTGATTATTAGATTGGATTATTAATACATCTACTTTCCCTAGTTGTCTTATAGTGGAATCATTAAATTTAGATGATGGGCGACCAAAGAATGCAGTTTGTATCCCATCAATCTCAACATTAAATATTGTATTAATCATTTTTTCAGAAGCATCAGTTGTTCCATGAGTTGCTATGCCTTTGATAGCTATTCCTCCAGATTCGTATTCGCCTGGACCAGAAAATAAATTATAGTCAATTTGCTGTTTTACACGATTATCTTCATTGTAATTAAGACAAATTAAATTATGTTCTTTCAATCTTTCTTTGAGAATCGCATCCGAAGGTTCAATTAATATCGTAGAAATATTTGATGTCACTATAAAAGTTGTATTCCCTAACCACTTAATTTCCATAATTTTCCTTTTTAATAATCAATTTAAGTACTTCCACTATTTATTTTATATCACCTAAATTATTATTAAGTAATTCTGTTGAATCAGTTTATATGTATTTAATTTATGCTTAATATCTTCATATAATAGAGATGATATTAATTAATTATTAATAATGATTACTTATCTATAACTAAATATGGCTACTCAAAAAAAAGATTATTACGAAATATTAGGAGTTTCAAGAAAAGCTTCTCAGGATGAAATCAAGAAAGCGTTTAGAAAATATGCTCTAAAGTATCACCCTGATAGGAACAAATCATCTGAGGCTCAGGAAAAGTTTAAGGAAATTAATGAAGCTTATCAAGTTTTAAGTGATCCTGAAAAAAGATCTATTTACGATCAATATGGACATGCTGGTATAAATAGTAATTTTAATAAAGGCTTTGAAGGCTTTGATGGTTTCGGAGATATTTTTGATAGTTTTTTTGGAGGATCATCTTCCTCTAGAGTATCAAAAGGTAGAGATTTAGAGTTTGTAATGGAAATCTCTTTTGAAGATTCAGTTTTTGGTACTGAACGAGAACTGGATTTAAGAAGATTAGAAAAATGTTCTTCATGTAGAGGATCTCGAGCTGAGCCAGGATCAGAAATTTCATCCTGTTCTAGTTGTTCAGGTTCAGGTCAGGTAACTCAATCTCAGCGTACAGTTTTTGGTCAATTTCAACAGGTTACTACGTGTCCTAGTTGTAATGGTTTGGGACAAGCAATTAATATTCCTTGTAAACGTTGTGTAGGAAAAGGAACAGAAATTGTCAATAGACGAATAAAAATTACTATTCCTTCAGGTATTGATAATGAATCAAGAATAGTAATGAAGGGAGATGGAGAACCTTCTATGAATGGTGGCGAAACAGGCGATTTGTACATTCTTATCAAAGTTGATAAACACGAGTATTTTATTAGGGAAAATAATGATATTTTACTCAATTTAGAAATCAATATTGTTCTTGCAACTCTAGGAGGACATATAGAGATAGACACTTTAGATGGTAAGCGTAAATTAAAAATTCCTAGTGGATCACAATCGGGTAGGATTTTGAGAATAAAATCTGCAGGAGTACCTTATTTAAGAAGACCTGATAAGAGAGGTGATCATATAATCACCTTGAAAGTATTGACACCTAAAAATTTAGGTTCAGATCAAAAGAAAATGCTTAGAGATTTTGGTAATTCGTTGGGATATGAAGGTTTCAATCATAATGATGACGATATTATTGATAGAGTAAAGGATGCGTTTAAAGGTAAAAATTAACACCTAATGAGTAAACGATGGTTAGAGTTTTCTGTAAAAGTTTCATTTGAATACGTGGAGCCGGTTTTTAATATTTTTTCAAAATATTCTGATAATAAAGTAGTTTTGATTGAGACTAAAAATGGTCTTTTGGAGCAGGATGAGAATCTGATCGAGATTGTGGGTTGGATTGATTACGATTCTGAATTTTGTAATAGTATTAAACTAATTGATATTAGTCTTAGTTTGATTAATCAACTTTCACCTATAGGAGAATTACAAAAAAAGATAATTAATGAGGAAGAATGGAAGAATCAAACATTTTCTCCTATTCGTGTAGGGGAAAATTTAATTGTTTCTCCTCATATTATTGAACCACCCAACCCTAGTGATATTATAATACCTTTAAATCCAGGGTTGTCATTTGGTACTGGTTATCATCCTACCACTAGAATGTGTTTGGAATCTCTAGAACAAAACCTTACTACTAATGATGTTGTGTTGGATTTAGGATCGGGATCGGGCATATTATCTATTGCATCATTTATGTTAGGAGCTTCTAGAGTTATTTCTTTTGACATAGATGACGATGCAATTAGGACTACAAAAGATAATATTTCTCAAGCAAAAATTTCAGGTAATAGTTTAGTAATTAATGGAACTTTACCTAATTATAATGTTTCACAAAATAGCCAAGATATAACTGTCGCTAATATTTCTAGTCGAGTAATTATTTTCTTATCAAAATATTTAATTGGATCAATTAAATCAGATGGTTTGCTTATTGTTTCTGGAATATTAGATGATACTGTTCTTGAAGTTATTAGATCGTTAAAAAAATATGGTGGTAATGTTCACAGGAAAAGAAAAATTGATGATTGGAATTTACTAGAGATTAGGACATCATGAAATCCCATAGATTTTATGTCAAAAACGAAATAGAAAAAAACAATATTTTTCAGTTATCTGAATCTCAATCAAAACAATTGTTGAAGGTTTTTAGAATGAAACAGGGTGATCAAATAATTATTTTCAATGGTGATGGCAGTGAATGGATATCAGATATAATTGAGACAACGAATTTTTTGGTTTCAGTTAATCCTATTTCAAAGAAAATATATAAAAATCACTTTAGAAAATTCAATTTAGCTATAGGGATTTGCAAAAACAATAGATTTGAATTTTGTATAGAAAAATGTACAGAGTTAGGAGTATCAACTATTATTCCTTTGCTATCAGATCGTGTTCAAAATGCATCTAAAAATTTAATTTACAAGAATAAAATTTTTAGATGGTCAAATATTTCATTAGAAGCATCAGAACAGAGTAATAGATTAACAGTTCCATTAATTACTGAACCTCAAAGTTTAGAAAAGGTAATAAAATTAAATAAAGAAAGTATTAATTTTGTGTTAGATAGTGATGGAGAAAACATTGAATTTTATAAAAATATTTTATTTAAAAATCAAAAACCAATTACTGTTTTTGTTGGACCTCCCGGTGGATTTACTGAAAGAGAACTAAATGAATTTTCGAAAGAAAACATAAAAAAGGTTTCATTAGGTCAAATGGTATTAAGAACTGAAACTGCAGCAATTGTTTCTGCGGGATTACTAAACCAATTATTAGTTAAATGATTATTCTGATTTTAAATCTCGTAACATTAACTCACTAATTACTTCTTTAGCAGGATATTTTTCATATATAATTTTGTGAATTGAATTTATTATTGGGGTTTCTAATTGATTTCTCAAACCAATTTCGTAAGCAGATTTAGCTGTGCCAATACCTTCAATAGTTTGACTAATTTTTTTCTTGGCTTCATCAATAGAATAACCTTTTGAAATAAGTGATCCAAAGGTATAATTTCTACTAAGTTTGGAATAACAAGTTGTAATTAAATCACCCAATCCACTTAATCCATAAAATGTTTCTTCTTTTCCACCTTTAGACATACCAATAATTTTAATTTCATTTAAACCTCTAACAATTAAAGATGACTTTGCATTATTTCCATAATTTCCGTCATCTAAAAATCCTGAAGCTATTGCGATAATGTTCTTTAATGCGCCTCCATATTGGACTCCAAGAATATCTGTACTTGTATATGGACGAAACATTGGAGAATTGAAATAACTTTGAACAATTTTTGCGTTTCTAATTTCTGTAAAAGCAATTGTAGTTAGTGCAATTTTACCTTTATTAATTTCCACTGATAAATTTGGTCCTGACATCACCCCTATTTTTTCTTTACGTATAGTATGTTTTAATTCATCGAATATTACTTCAGTAGAAATTTTATCCGATGAATTTTCTAGTCCTTTAGTAGCTGATATTATCAATGATTTTGAAGATATATATGGGGATACTTTTTTCACATTTTCTCTTAAAGCATGTGACGGAACAGCAAAAATTATCAATTCAGCTTGTGGGATAAATTTTTTTAGGTCAGTAGAAAATTGTAATTTTGTTTCGGAATCTTTTGATTTTATATTACGTGTTATAATTATTACGTCTTTGAGATCGTAACTTAAAATTTTTCCTATTGTTTTCCCCCAAGATCCTGATCCAATTATTACTGATTTGTTTATTACTGAACTCAAAGTTGTTATTTTTTGATTAAAATTTTATTTTCTTTACCGTTTATTAATCTCAAAATGTTTTCGTGATGACTAATTAAAATTATTATTCCTGCAATTATGAAGAAAATAAAATCCCATATAGATGATCCATTTTTAATAAATATAAAAGATATTAACATTATTACCACACAAGATATAGATCCTACAATAGATCCTAATGAAACTATTCGTGTAAATAAAATTGTTATTATGCCTATTAAAACTCCAATTAATCCTAAAGGATAAATAATAGTAATTACTCCTATAGCAGTTGCTACACCTTTACCTCCTCTAAATTTAGCAAAAATAGGAATAATATGACCAGTAATAACAAATAGTCCTGAAATAGTAGATATCCATTCATTATCACTTATAACTATACTAATACCTACCCCAATAGCCCCTTTTAGAATATCTATGATAAGTACTATTATTCCAGCTTTAATGCCAAGTGTTCGAGTTATGTTTGTAGCACCTATACTCCCACTTCCGTGCATTCTTATGTCTTTTTTTTTCCAGATTTTTCCTAAAATGATCCCAGTTGGTATAGAGCCAATTAAGTATGCTATTAGAATCGGAATAATGTATATAATTAAATTATTCATTTGATTTATGTTTGAAGTTCATTACTATAGGAGATCCATTAAAACCGAATTCTTTTCTAATATTATTTTGTAAAAATCTACGGTAAGAAAAATGAATTAATTTTGGGTTACTAGATTCAAAAGAAAATGTTGGCGGAGCCACTCTAGTCTGAGAGACTTTAAATATTTTTGGTCTACGATTTCCCGCTCTGGGGAGAGGATTTTCACTAATATATTTTAATAACGAATTATTTAAATCATCGGAATTGATTTTTTTATTGAATTCATTTCGTACATTTATAATAGACGGAATAATCTTTTTGATTCCATATCCAGTTATAGCTGAAGTAAAAATTAAAGGCGCTCCTTCCATAAATTTAAATCTTTCATTAATTTTTTTTGTAATTAAATTATGATTAATGTTCAATTTGGTTGAGAGGTCCCATTTATTAATAACTATTAAATATCCTCTAGATGCTTGATCTATATATCCTCCGATATGCGTATCTTGATCCGTAATTAATTCTTTTGTGTCTAGTACTAACACAGAAATATGAGATCGCTCAATAGAATTAATTGTTCTTAGCATACTATATTTTTCTAATCCAATTTTAGTTTTCCCACGTTTTTTTAAACCAGCAGTATCAATAAAAAGTATATTTTTTCCTTCAAAATCATAATTTGAATCAATAGAATCTCTTGTTGTTCCTGGTATTGAACTAACAATAGATCTATTAGATTTGATTATAGAATTAAATATTGATGATTTTCCTACATTTGGTCTACCTACAATTGACACTCTGAACTCTTTTTTTTGCTTATCATTAATCGGATATTTTGGGATTAATGTTAGTAATTTTTCCATTAAATTGGAAATGCCACTATTATGATAAGCACTTATTGGGAAAGGATCACCCATTCCGAGTGAATAGAATTCTAAAAGGCCTATTTCTTTCGAAGAAGAGTCAACTTTATTAATTGCTAATACAAAAGGTTTCCCACTTTTTCTGATAGTATTTGAAATTTGAATATCAGGGATTGTTAAACCGTCATTTATATCTAGAAGAAAAACTAACAAATCAGAATTTCTAATTGCTTCAGAATATTGATAAGTTACTTCCTCGGATAAATCACCTTGATTTTTATGATTTATCCCAGCAGTATCTATAATTCCAAATTTATTGTTACCCCACTGAGTAGTAAAAGAAATTCTATCTCTTGTAGTTCCTGGAATATTGCTAACTATAGAAATTCTTCTACCAGCTATCCTATTGAATAGAGTAGATTTTCCTACATTTGGTCTTCCAATAATTGTGATTATTGGTATATTCATCTGATATGCAATCCAATTAATAATTATTCAATGAAAATATTTTATCTATTAAAGCTATTTGAGCCCAAATTCTATTTTCAGCCTGTTTAAAAACTATGGATCGTGAATCATATAGTAAACCATCACTTATTTCTTCTCCGTGATGAGCCGGTAAATCATGCATAAAGTAAACATTTTTTTTGGCAGAATCTAATATTTTTTCATTGACTTGGTATCCATGAAATTTTTTTAACCTAAGTTTAGTTTGTTTTTCTTGACCCATACTTGTCCAAACATCAGTATAAACAAAATCACAATTTTTTACTGCTTCGAAAGGATTTTCAATTTGGTTGATTGTCCCTGAACCAAAATCATTAATTTTTTGTATAGTGTTTTTTTTAAATCCATATCCTGGTGGGGATGCTAAATTTAGAGTGCCACCAATTCCAGAGATGGCAAACGCAAGACTTTTTGCAACATTATTGGCATCACCAATAAAAGCAACAGATATTGAGTTAATATTCTTATGTATTTCATACATCGTTAATATATCTGCAAGAGCCTGGCAAGGATGTTCTCCATCTGATAGGGCATTTATTACAGGTATTTCTGAAAATTTCGTGAATTGATTTAATGATTCATGTGAAAAAGTTCTGATAATTGCTAAATCAGCCATCTGTCCTATAACATTAGCCACATCTTTAATTGATTCTCTTTTATCTAGACCTACTTCTTCAGGACCAAAATAAATAGGGTTTCCATTTAAAAATTGTACGGATTTCCAAAAGCTTAATTTAGTTCTAAGTGAAGGTTTTTCAAATAGTAGTACAGCTGTTTTATTCGAAAGGTTGTTGCTTTTTCTACCAGATTTAAATTCTAGAGCTGTGTCTAGTAGATCAATAATAGACTGGTATTTTATATCGCTGAAATTAATAAAATTTTTCATTCTATGCTGGTCTAAATTTTAAAAGAGTAAAATTTTTATTAACATTAACAAAAACAGGTTTCAATTTCATACCTATTTTAAAATTAGAAGGATCTGGTTCGATATCTACTATATTGGAAGGTATTATTGGTCCTTCATTTAGCTTAACTAAAGCATTCACATATGGGACATCATCTAGGAAACTATGCATTGGAGCTTGATAAACTATAGCATAAGTAAAAAGCGTACTATCTCCACTTACTTTTACCCACTCTATATCGTTTTGATTGTGAAATATACAATGAGTTCTAGGGTAGAATTGATATTGATTAGTAGAAGAACATTTTTGTACCCAAATCTCTTTTTTCTTCAGTCCATTCCAAAATTTATCTGATTCTGGTTGAGGTATGGGTAAAGGTTTATTATAATCGTTTTTCAATTTTTCATATTCCTAATACTACTGTTGCAGTTGATGATAATAGTCCGCCTGTTCCGTGAGCTAGGGCTAGATTACAATTTTCAATTTGACGATTTTCAGCTTCATTTCTAAGTTTTCTAACAGCTTCGACAATTGTAAATATTCCATACATACCAGGATGTGTATATGATAATCCCCCACCATTCGTATTAAGTGGGAAATTTCCTCCAGGTTTTATTGATTTTTCTAATAAAAAGTCTGGACCTTCTCCAGGTTTACAAAAACCAATATTTTCAAGAGAAACTAAAACTGTATATGTAAATGAATCATAAATCATTGCTAGGTCAATCTCATTTATCGAAATCCCAGACATTTCTATTGCTTGTGGTCCCGTTTTAATTCCAAAAGCCTTTGTTAAGTCTGGCATTTGTGAGATCATTGAATGATCGTGCCCTTCCCCAACTCCTAGAATATTCACTCCCTTTTTTCTAGCGTTCTTTGCTCTTTCATTTGTTGTAATTATTATTGCTGCCCCCGCGTCAGTAACCAAACAACAATCTAATAAATGAAATGGCCAAGATACCCATTTTGAATTATGGTAATCATCATGAGTCATTCCTTTGTCATAGAAGTATGCTTTAGGGTTTAGGTTTGCCCATTTGCGAGTAGAGACAGCTATCTCAGCCATTGCATTTCTTGTTCTATCTTCTCCATATTGGTACATATATCTACTACATGCTAGTGAATAAGAGGAAGGTGGTCCTATGATTCCATAAGGATACTCAAACTGTACCATTGGAATTCCAAGATGCCTTTCTTGCGGAGCTCTATCTGATCTTCCTGATTGTCCATGGGTAATTAATGCAACTTCACAGTATCCTGCTGAAATCGCCGCAATGGCGTGGGCGATATGAATAACGAATGAAGAACCACCAACTGATGTTGAATCTGTATATCTTGGTTGTACTCCTATATACTCAGCAATATCAAGAGTAGACCAGCCAGCTGTAAAAAGTCCATCGACATCTGATAAATGAAAACCCGCGTCATCTAAGGCATTTATAGCGGCTTCAGCGTGTAGAGCTAAGGGAGATTTTTCAGGAACTTTACCTATTTGATCTGATTCTGACACACCAACAATAGACATTTTCCCAGAAAGGTTTTTTAATTTATTCAAATTTGGCATTTTGATTATATTTTTAATACTTTTTTGAATTATATATTTTTTGATAAGATAATTAACGAATAAAATACAATTGATAATTAGTTAAGTATTAAGAATTATATTGTCAATTAATCTGGCTTTTCCTATATGAACAGCTATAACTAGAAGATTTTTTTTATCTAAAATATCAATTGTAGTGAAAGTAGTTGGATTTACTATATCGAGATATTCGATGGAAATTAAATTATTCAAGTTCAAAAAATCTCTTACATTTTTTGTTATTATATTTGTGTTAATTTCTTTATTATTTACCAATTTTTCCGCTATTTTTAATGATTTATAGATTTCACACGCGGATTTTCTCTCTGCTTTATTTAAATACTGATTTCTAGTACTTAAAGCTAAACCATTTTCATCTCTTATGGTAGGAATTTCAATAATTTTTACATTTAGAGATAAATCCTGATTAATATTTTTTATTATTTGTAGTTGTTGAGCATCTTTTTGACCAAAAGTAGCTATATGTGGCTGAATTAAATTAAATAATTTAACTACCACTGTTGCAACTCCATTAAAATGACCAGGTCTGTATTTCCCTTCACTAACTTTAGCGATCTTTCCAGGATTAACTATTGTTGATATACCCTTTCCATACATTTCTATTGTATCTGGCAAAAAAGCTATATCTACACCGTTTTCTTTAAATATTTTCAAGTCTTTTTTTTCATCAATTGGATATGAATTTAAATCTTCAGTTGCTGAGAATTGTAATGGATTTAAAAAAATTGAAGCAATTAAAACATCTGATTGTTTTTTTGCTACTTTTAAATGAAATATATGACCATTATGTAAACCACCCAAAGTTGGGACTAGGGCTACAGTACCCCTTAGTTCTTGTCTCAAATCTTTCATTTCTGAAAGTGATCTAATGATTTTCAAATTATTAATTTATATATATTTTTATAAATAATGGATTCATTTTAAGAAGAAAGAGTTTTCTTTTGTTGGGAATTTTTTCTTCCTAACATCTGCATCATAATTTTCTAAAGCTATTTTTATAGTTGCTGCAAGATGTGCATATTTTCGTGAATGCTTAGGGCTGAATTCAAGATCTAATCCTAATAAATCGTGAAAAACTTGAACTTGACCGTCACACTCTATTCCTGCTCCAATACCTATAGTAGGTATTTTTAATGTATCTGTGATTTCACGTGATAATTCTGAAGGAATGAGTTCTAAAACAATCGCAAAGGCTCCTGATTCTTGTAATGCGAGAGCATCATTTAGTAGTATTTTTGCTGATTCTGATGTTTTACCTTGTAGTTTATACCCACCGAGTTTATTAACGGATTGAGGTGTCAGTCCTATATGACCCATAACAGGTACTCCTGCCATTACAATTTTTTTTACAGTATCAGCTACCTGCTCTCCCCCTTCAAGTTTTACTGCATTTGCCCCACCGTCTTGAATCAATCTGCGTACATTTAGTAGTGTTGATTTAATATCTATTTGGTAACTGAAGAATGGTAGGTCTGCAACAATTAGTGGTTTTTTTGCACCTGCAGTTACGGATTTGGTACTTCTTATAATATCTTCTACTGTGACTGGTATGGTTGAATCGTAACCTAGAATATTATTTCCCATACTATCACCAACTAAAATGATTGGAATTTTAGTAGAGTTTATTATCTTAGCAGAAGTGTAGTCATATGCAGTAACCATAGATATTGGCTCTCCATTAACTTTCATTTCTTGGATTTTGTTAATAGTAATCCTGTTAGTATTCATTGCGTAACCTTATTGGTCAACTGCGCTTTGCTTATTGCCTTATATGTTTCACGCTAATATAAATTTTACTTTATTTTTTGTAATAATCTAAAGTTTTTTTTATAGATTTAATCAGGTTTGTATTAATTTCATTGTATACAGAGTCACTTAATATTTTTTCTTCATTGAAAATTTCCATAGAAGCAAAAGCTAATGCGTTATATGCCAGTGAAATTTTAGGATTGTATTGTTCTAATGCAGATATATGAGATTTAATAGTATTTACATCTCCTCTTATATACGGTCCTGTTATTGATTTTGGGATACCAGTAGTTGAAATTGCTTCTAAAGTGGTTTTTATTAATGGTAATAAAACCTCTACTGCTTCATCTCTTTCTAGATTTAGTGATTTTAACATTTCAGCAGCTGTAGCTATTAAACCTGACAAAAGTGCACATGAATAAACAGCAGCGGCATGATATAACTCTCTTGAATTAGATGATATGTTTATTGCTTTACCATTAAAAAAATTTATCAAGTTAATTATCCAAGTAAAAACCTCTTCATCATCTGATTCGATTGCATATGGGATATTATATAAATTTTTATAATTGGATTTAGAAGGAAAAGTTTGCAATGGATGAATTGTTCCTGTTTTAGCGTTATTTTTTTTTACATGGTCTAAAATAGATAAAGGAAGTGCCCCAGAAAAGTGTATTGCAACTTGATCATTTTTCCAATTAATTTTTTGTGAAACTTTTTTCAAAGATGAATCTGTAGTTGTAAGGAAAATATATTTTGAGTTTTCCACAGCTTTGTTAATATTATCTGTGATAATAATTTTGGGATCTAAATTTTTTAACAACCAATCTCTTTGTAACTTATTTCTAGAGTGAACAGATTTTATTATATATTTGGAATTTTGTAACGCTAAAGCTAAATTCGATCCTAGTTTTCCAGTTGAAATTATTGAAATAGGATCATTGAGAATTTTTTTATTAGTGTTTTTCTTTTTCATTCGATTGTATTGTTTTAGTATATTTTATTTAGACACTAATATATGATTATATTTTTTACACGTA
>PBDR01000028.1 GCA_002717385.1 Chloroflexota bacterium | reverse complement strand
CCTTATGATTTTTCAAGAGGAATCTATCCTAATATTAGATCACCTCTTATTTGGGATCCTGTAGCTATAAGTACTTATCTTACTGGTTCTACATTATTTTTGTATGTTGCATTAATTCCTGATCTTGGTAATCTTAGAGATAGAACTACTGGATGGAAAAACGCCTTTTATACTATTCTAGCTCTTGGTTGGAGAGGTAATCCTAGACAATGGCAGATGCAAACAATAGGAGGAATTTTACTTTCAGCACTTATGTTACCAATATTTGTTTCTGTTCACTCTATAGTGTCTTGGGATTTCGCGATAATACCTTCGGTTGAAGGTTGGCATTCTACAATTTTTGCTCCATATTTCGTTATTGGTGCTGTACACTCAGGAGTATCTGCAGTAGTAACAATGATGGCATTAATGAGATGGTTATGGAAATGGGATGATTTCATTCGACCAGAACATTTTGACGCGTTAGCAAGACTTCTTATTGTTGTTGCGACCACTTGGTTAGGTTTTACATTTCTTGAATTAATATTTGCAGTTTATGGACTCGATGCTCCTGAATTAGCATTACGAGAGATGCAAATTTTTCATTGGCCTTGGAATTTACTTTTTATAATTTTCCTATTTACAGGTTATATCATCCCAGTAGGTATGTGGCTATTCAAATCGGTTAGATCAAATATAGCCTTAATGTTTTGGTCATCAATACTAGTAAATGTTGGTATGTGGTTAGAAAGATTCTTAATTATAGTTCCAGGTTTAGCTCGTAAACAACCTTTCGTTTTCACCTGGGAAGCATATAGACCCAGTGGTTTAGAATGGTTAATATTAGTTTGGTCTTTTGCATGGGTCACATTCCTTATGTTGTTATTTAGTAGATTTTTTCCACTTGTTCCACTTTTTGAACAAAAAGAGAGTCAAGTGTTTACAGACGATGTTAAAATTGGGAGGGCTAAAGTGCCCGCCATTGTTCGTGAAATAGATTAATAGAGAGGACAATAAATGGCAAAGCAAAGTTTAATAGGACTTTTTGAAAAACCGGATTCTGCAGCAGATGCTATGGATGGTTTTAATAACGGAGGTTATGAGTTAGGATCTTTTGATGTTCTTACTGGAACTCCATATCCTGAAGGTGCATTTGGAGAACATGTACCTCAACACAGACTTTTCCGTTTCCCTGCGTTTGGTGCAATAGTCGGTTTTACTCTTGCAGTTTTTCTAACAGCTGGAACACAAATAGCTTACCCTCTAGTCACTGGAGGTAAACCTATATTATCTATATTCGCTATGCTTATTATCATGTATGAAATGACGATGTTAGCAGGGGTTATTGCTACAGTGGTGGGAATAATTTTTGAATCTAGGTTACCTAATTTAGCTCCTGGAGTATATGATAAAAGAATTACTGAAGGATTAATAGGTGTTGTTGTTACAGTAGATAATGATACTAAAGCGAAAGATGCACAAAAAATTTTAGAAAAATCAGGAGCAATTGAGGTTAAACATTCATAATAAGAATTAAATTATGTTATTCAAGACTAAGCGACATAGTACAAACACAGTAATACTTTTAATTTTTAGTAGTATTTTTTTATTTGGATGTATGGATAAAAGTGGTATTCAACAAACTAATACATACCCAGTAGAGATATTTTCAGAAATGCATTACTCTCAAGCTTATAAGTCTCAAGAACCTCCAAGGTTAGAACCAGCAAAGTCTTCCGTAGTATTTCAAGAATCTTCTGATGAAACACTTATAATTTCAAAAAACAAAATCATATATGATGAACAATCAGCAGAAAATTTATACCGGATCAACTGCAGCATGTGCCATGGAATTAATCTAGATGGAAATGGATCAGTAGCTAAATTCATTACTTCAAAGAATGGCTTTGACCCATATGAAAAAGCTCCTCCAGATCTAATTGAATCTACTAAATCAGATACATACCCAAATATGAAATCAATGGTCCTTTTTATTCAAGATGCAGGAAAAGGACCTATGCCTAAATATTCAAAATTATTAAATGAATCTGAAATTTATGAAATTGTTAGTTATATTTTTAAATCATCCGATAGAGAAATAGAAGAAAAATAATTGCCAAATCATTAAACTAATATCCTTTTAGTAATATATTGATATGTCTAGTAAAAAAAAAAATCTCTTATATCTTTCATTGTTTCCATTTTTAATCTTCGGATGTATCAATGAAAATGATCTTTCTTTAGAACAAAGATCTTATCAATTATCAAAACAAATAATGTGCCCTATTTGTGAAGCTCAAACTTTAGATCAATCACAATCACAACTCTCTAAAGATATGAAAAAAACAATTTTAAATTTATTAGATGAAGGTAAAACTAATGAAGAAATCCGAGATTTCTTCACTAATAGATATGGTGAAGAGGTATTAGCATCTCCTCCTCAAAAAGGATTTAATGTTTTTTTATGGATTGTTCCATCTATAATATTTCTTACAGGCATATTAATTATTTTCAATGTTTATAAGAATATGAAAAAAACTAATTAACAAATTCTAATAAATATATGATTTTATTTATAAGGAAAATAAATGGCTGAATTAGGATTCTCTTGCTTATTACTAGGTCTCTCTTTATCTTGTTTTGGGGTGATAGGAAATTTGATAGGTATTATTACTAACTCACAAGAACTAATTGTTAGTAGTCGTAGAGCAATTTATATGACAACTTTTTGCATTTCAATTTCTATAATCAGTTTAATTTATTTGTTTATTTCTAATGACTTTTCTATAAAATATGTTCATGACCATTCAAATCTTGCTATGGATAAATCATATGTATGGGTTGCGTTTTATTCTGGAAATGAAGGGTCTTTGTTATATATTACTTTTATACTAACCCTAGCATCAAGCATCGTAATCAGGTTTAATTTTTTAAAAACTAAATTAATTATCCCTTGGGCTACAACAATTTTATCAGGTGTAATTTTTTTCTATTGCTTGGTATTGAGTTTTTACGCTAATCCATTTAAAAGTATAGGAACGGAGGTAGTTGATGGCATCGGAATCAACCCACTATTAACACATCCTGGAATGTTCAGTCATCCTCCAATGTTAATGGCTGGATTAGCAATAATAACAATACCATTTGCATTAGCAAATGCTTCACTTATACACGGGAAAAAATTAGACGATTGGATAAATATTGGTCGTATCACTACACTAATATCATGGGGCATTTTAGGAGCAGGAATGTTACTGGGTGCCTGGTGGGCTTATACCATTTTAGGTTGGGGCGGATATTGGAGTTGGGATCCGATAGAAAATGTAGCTCTAATGCCATGGTTGATTTTAACCGCTTTCATCCATTCAATTATGGTACAAAAAAGACGTGGAATGTTTCAAGTATGGAATATTATCCTCTTGAATATAGCATTTATATTAGCCCAGTTTGGTACTTTTATTAATAGGGGAGGACCAGTTGTTTCTGTACATTCTTTTGCATCATCAACACTTGGATATGTTTTTCTATCTTTTCTAATATTCAGTCTTATTTTTTCCTTTGTTATATTTTTTTGGAGAATTCCCAAAATTCAATCTAAAAGGAATATTGAATCATTTTTATCAAGAGAATCATCATTTCTAATAAATAATTTCTTACTTTTATCTATCACATTTATAATATTTTGGGGTGTAATTTATCCTCTATTCTCAGATGTCATTAGAAACATTAGTGTTACAGTAGCCGCTCCTTATTTCAATAGGACTAATGGACCATTATTACTTCTTTTGGTAATCATGATGGGAATTGGACCTCTAATACCTTGGAGAAAATCTGATAAAAAAATTCTATTTAAAAAAATTTTGTTCCCATTAGGTATATCACTTTTGATTCTTTTATCTTTAATAATAATTATAGGATTAAAAAACTATATTCCTATAATAGCTTTCGCTTCTATGGGGTTTGCTTTATCCTCTATTTGTTATGAATGGATATCAGATACTAAAAACCGAATTTCTTCAGGAGATAAAATTATTACTGCTTGGTGGAATTTAATTAATTCAAACCGCGCAAGACATGGAGGATATATAGTACATATATCAATCATTATGATAGGTATGGGAGTAATAGGAACAAATTTTTTTGAAGAAAGAACTGACCAAGCAATACATTTAAAAGAAAGTGTGATATTAGATAATTACCGAATAGAATATATAGATTTAATCCAAAAGTCCAGATCTGATCGAATTACAAATTCTGCATATATGAATGTATATAAAATCAATCCAATTCAATATGAAGAATATTCTTCAGAAAATACAAAGGGTTTTAAAATTACCGAAAAAAACATCTCTCCTGATGATAAAAATATAGGCACAATTGTGTTAAAACATGAATTTTATCCAAGTTTCAATCAAATCTCAGTTAGATCAGGAATACTTTCTACACCTATAGAAGATATTTATGTAATTCCTAGAGATTTTTTAGATGATGGTCGAATAGGTATAGCAGTTAGTATAAATCCGATGGCTTGGTGGTTATGGGCAGCAGGGCCTTTTTTTATTTTGGGAACAATGTTTGCTTTATGGCCCTCTCGAAATGATATTAAAAAAAATATTAACCAAAAATAATGTACATTCTAATAATTACTATAATTGTACTAATTTCAATTACAGTGGTACTGTATCCTATTTTTTTTGGGGATACAGAAAATGAAATAAAAACCCAAAATAAAATTGATGAATCAATTTTAGAAAAAGCTATCAAAAAATCAAAAAGAAAAATTGACTAATTATGGGAAAAGAACAACACACCTTTAGAAAAACGATTAGTTCAATTTTATTTATATTGATAATGACTTTTTATTTTTCAACAATTGTCGAAAGTACTGAAAGCACAAATATTATCCATGGAAGAATACTAATGGGTACAAAAGGTGAATTGTTACCAGATAATATCATCGTCAAGCTTTTCAAAATCGAAGAATCTTTCAACCAAATAATAGAAATAGAGTCAACCAAAATAGATGAAAAAGGTAAATTCGAATTCAAACATGAGAAACAAAATTATACCTATAGAATTTTGATAATAGGTGGTGAATATATTGATTATAGAGATATATTACCCAATGAGAATGGATACATCGAAATAACAATCTTTTCATCCACTAATTCTTTAAAAGATATTTCTATTCTAAACTACTCTATTATGCTCCCAATGATTAATTCCAAAGATAGAAACCTCGGATTTTTATCAGTAGCAAAAGTCAATAATTCCTCTGACAAAGTCTGGATTCCCGATATAAAAAACCCAAATTTAACAGGATTGGACCTATTTAGATTTAATCTGCCTGAAGGATATAAATCATTATCAGTTGAATCAGAATTACCTGAAGGTAACATTATGGAAATTAATACAGGTTTTGCAATGACTAACCCTATTCCACCTGGAGAATATTCAATTATTATGAGCTACGAATTGGAATATAATAAAAACAATTTTAATTTTCCTCTAAGACTACCTTTTGGTGCTGATAATATTAAAATTATGATCCCAACAGATGAAGGATTTTTATCAAGTAAATATTTAAAAAAAACCGAAAATATTTTTATCAATAACACAAATTTTGAAGTTTTTGAAGGGAACAAAATAGATAGAGGATCTCAACTAGATGTAAGCTTTAATAATCTTCCAGAACCTACATTGCAAGAAAAGATAATTAATTTTATAAATAATGGTAGTTTTTCTATAGTTTTAATTTCTTCATTTTCTATAACTCTAATAATTGTAATAATCTTTGTGATTTACAAGAAAAAATCAACTCCAAAAAAGTTTAGTGATTCACAGAAAAAAAACATCCTACTAATAGCTAATTTGGATAAAGATTATGAATTAAAAAAAATCTCACAAAAATACTACCAATCTCGTCGTAAAGAATTAATAAATCAAATAATCATAAGATCTACCAATAATGAACTCTAGGAAAAAAATTCTCATCTATATAATTCCAATATCAGCAATAATATTATTGTTAATATTATCTATTCTAGGAAAATCAAATGAAAATAGTGCTTTCGGAGTTAATTCTAGTTTTGCTTTTGCTCCAATATCGATCCCTGATGATCAAGATTTTTCAGTTATAACACTTGAAGGAACCAAAATATCTAAAAATGATTTTAATGGGAAAATATTAGTCTTAGATTTTTGGTCTTCATGGTGTGTACCATGTCAAAAAGAAGGACCAATATTATCTGAAATATCTAAAGAATGGAAAAAAAGAAATGTCGAATTTATTGGGATATCTGTTTGGGATTCTAAAGAAAATGTGGAAAATTTTATTCAGGAAAATCAAATAAAATATCCTAATACAATTGATGAAAACGGACAAATGACTGTAGATTTTGGAGTTAAAGGAATACCAGAAAAAATTATAATCAACCCAGATGGAAAGATTATAAAACGGATAATAGGTCCAAATACACAAATTTCCCTTGAAAAAATTTTAGATGATTTAACCATTAACTTGATAATAAACAACGAATAAGATACGGATTAAATATAATTAGCCTTTATAAATTATAGAAAAAGATAAATCTATATTTATAAAATGAAGAAATTTTTAAATTGAACAATTCACTAACTCAAGACCAACCAGGAAAAATTTATGGCCCTTATGATGTAAGTGTGTCTAAAAGTCAATCTGATGAATATTGTAGAATTTTTGGAATTTCTCCTAGAAGATCTTTACCTCCATTAATATATGTCGCATTTGCATTAACAAAATTGATAAATGAACTAGGAATAATATCAAAAGATTTTGAAACCATTCATGGAGGTCAAGAGGTAAAGTGGCATAAACCAGTAACACCTGGGGAAAAAATTACTGCAAAATGTAAATTAAAATCAAATATAGAAAGAAAAAAAATTAGATTTGCCAGTATTACCGTAGAATATATTAGTGGGAATGACACTATAGGTAAATCTACAACTGTCATTATAATAAAACAAGGATAAATAGTTATTAAAAGAAATTACACACTGGGCGACAAATTGCCTATAATAAGAAAAAAAATTACTCAAGAAATTATTGATTCCTATGCATTAATTTCTGGTGATCATAATCCAATACATTTAGATAAAGAATATGCTAAATCAACCCGATTCAAATCTCGTATCGCTCATGGAATGATTACATTAGCTATTGTCACAGAAATGCTACAAGATTTTTTTTCCTATAATTTACTTTCTAATGGTAAAATAAAGACTAAATTTACTGCTCCTGTTTTCCCTGATGAAGTAGTAAATACATATGGGAAAATTTCTTCTATAAACAAAATAGGAAATAAAAAAAATATCACTTGTGAAATTGGTTGTTTGAAATCTAATGGTGAAAAAGTAATAGAGGGAGAAGCAATCATTACTATATGAAAAATAGGTAAAAAAATTTATTATGACAAAAAAAACAGATAAAAATATAATTATAGCTCTTGATGCAATGGGTGGTGATCATGGACCTTCAGTGACCGTACCAGCAGCAATTAAATCTTCAAAAGAAAAAAATATTCAAACAATTTTAATCGGTAATCAAAACCTCATTAATAAAGAACTATCTAAATTTAATTCGGAAGAAAAAACTCATATTTCAATTTTTCCATCTGAGGACGTTGTTAAAGAAGGTGAAAGTCCCGTTCTTGCATATAAATCAAAACCAAAAGCTTCAATATTCGTTGCAGCCTATTTGGTTAAAACTGGAAAAGCTTCAGGATTAGTTAGTATGGGTTCTACAGGAGCCTCTATAGCAGCCTCAACTGTAATTTATGGAACAATGAATGGAATAGAACGAGGAGCTTTGGGCGGTCCAATTATAGGTTATGCCCCCAATTCAATAATTATTGATCTAGGAACAAATGTTGATACAAAGCCTGAACAATTATTGGACTTCGGAGCATTAGGAAGTATTATGTCAAAATTAATTTATAAAAATAAAAATCCTAAAATAGCACTACTGAGTGTTGGAAAAGAAGAAGGGAAGGGAAATTCCTTAGTAAAAAATACCTCTAATTTACTTTCAAATAGTGGTTTGAATTTTGTAGGAAATATTGAACCTGATGAACTTTTAAGTAATGAAATAGAAGTAGTACTTTGTGATGGTTTTGTTGGAAATATAGTCTTAAAACTCACTGAGTCCTTGGGAAAAAAAATTTGTGATGAAATTACTTCTGAATTAGGAAAAACTAAAACTTCCCTTAAAATTACTAAATCAATTTTTGAAAACACCAATACATTAGAATCATTTGGAGGAGGTCCTTTATTAGGTGTTAATGGTGTATCAATCGTCGGACACGGTGCTTCAGGAATTAATGCGGTTGCGAACGCTATTTCAACAGCTAACTACGTTGTGGAAGTGAATTTAATACAAGAACAAATAACTGAACTGAAACGCGTAAGAAAAATGGTAGTGTAATTATATGTTATATATAAATTGAAAGGATCAATCATTGGAAATTAAAACACGTAATGTATTAATTACTGGTGCATCCAGAGGTATAGGAAGAGCCGTTGCAATTAAACTGGCTTCAATGAATCACAAAGTTGTAATTAATTATAACTCGCATGAAAATGAAGCCAAACAAGTTGTTAAAGAAATCGAAAGATTTGGTGGTTCAGCTTTTTGTATTCAAGGTAATGTAAAAATTAAATCTGATTGTGAAAGAATAATTAAATCTGCCGAAGAAAAATTTGGATCCATAGAAATTTTGATTAATAATGCAGGAGTAATCAGTGATTCTTTAATTATCAGAATGAAAGATCAAGATTTCGAACATACTATGCAAACTAATATGTTTGGAACTTTCTACTGTACACAAAGAGTCATACAATCAATGGTAAAGAATCGATGGGGTAGGATAATAAATATTTCTTCAGTCGTTGGAATTAGAGGAAACATAGGTCAATCCAATTATGCCGCTTCTAAATCAGCAATTCATGGATTCACTAAGTCTATAGCTAAAGAAGTAGCTAAAAGAGGAATTACTGTTAATGTTGTAGCTCCTGGATATGTTAAAACTGCAACATCTGATGTTCTGTCAGAAAAAATGAAAGAAACTGTAAAAAGTTGGATACCAATGGGTCGCTTCGGTGAAATAGATGAAATTGTCCCAATCATAGTTTTCTTAACATCAGATAATGCACAATACATTACAGGTGAAATAATCAGAGTAGATGGAGGTATGGCAATATAATTATATTATGGAGACAAAGAAATTCAATAAAACTCTTCTTGGAAATGTAGCATTAGTAACAGGTGGATCTAGAGGAGTTGGTTTATCTATTGCATTAGAGTTAGCTAAAAGAGGGTGTGATATTTGCTTTACTTATCTAAAAGATCATAATTCTGCAAAAAATGCTCACGAAAAATTACTTAAGTCCGGTAATAAAATTATAAAAATCAGAAGTCATATGGGTGACCCAGAATCAATTAATAAAGTTATAGATATAATAAAAAACGAGTTCGGTGAATTAAATTTTTTGGTTAATAATGCAGCTTCAGGAGTAATGAAAAATCCTTCAGAATTGAGTATACGTCATTGGGATTGGACAATGAATATAAATGCAAGAGGTCCATGGTTGATTACTAAAGAGATCTCCAAAATAATGCCTCCAGGTGGAAGAGTAATAAATATTTCAAGCCCAGGTTCTAAAAGAGTACTTCCATCATATTTTGCTGTAGGAGTTTCAAAATCCGCTTTAGAAACAATAACAAAATATATGTCCATAGAAATGTCAGAAAAAGGGATATCAGTTAACGCAGTATCTCCAGGTTTTATAAAAACTAAGGCTCTAAAAGCATTCCCTAAAGATTTATCAATTGAAGAATTAGCTAATAGAAATACTCCTGTAGGAAGATCTGTAACTGGTAAAGATGTAGGGAATGTTGTTTCTATGTTATGTGGAAAAGATGCTGAAATGATTCGAGGTCAAATAATTACCGTAGATGGAGGCGAAACAATCTTATTTCGATGATCTCATAATTTTAGCTTCCCCTTCATTAATACTGTAAGTAGTCCCTTCAGAGGAATATTTAATCTTTACTAAACCCAAGGCAATTAAATTGTGATCTCCACCGAATGATGTAATTTCACCAATGATAGAAGATCCTATTGTCAATTTATCACCAATACTTACTGGTTTATCGAGCTTCAATAAAACTACTGCTCTTTTTACTTTATTATAATTATGAATCCTTGCAATAACCTCTTGACCTACATAACATCCTTTTTCAAAACTGATTAAATCTACTAATCCTGATTCAATTGGATTGGTATGAATTCCATATTCTCTATTATAAGAGGGGATTAAGTTATATATACAATAAGAATTTAAATCCATCTCATTAGCTTGAGTACAATTTAAAGAAACTAATATATTGGTAATTTGTTGAAGGTTTTCCTTTTTCACGATCAATTCATACCAAGGAGCTTTTTTGGTTCTATCTTCCAATAAAATAATTTTAAATCCTTCAAAAAAAATTTCGTTTTTTGAATCAGTATTTATGTTAAATGGCTCTTTGAAAAATAAATCCTCAACATCCCCAAAAGCTGTTATTCTTGCAAATTGATCACTATTGTCATATAAATTAGATTCTTCGATTATAGTAAATCTATCAATTTCTTTAATTACCATTGATGTATCTCCTGAATCACAAAGCAAATTCAAATCTCTATCAGCGTCCATAAAAAGCAAAATAGAATCAATAATTCTCCCTTTATTATTCGTTAAAAGAGTACGAATAGGATTTTGTATGCTCAGTTCTGAAATATCGTTTGTTGTTAACCTTTGCAATAAATCTAAAGCATCTTTACCTGATTGATTTATAATAGAAGATTTTTCTTGTATAAAAAAATAAGGCATGTTCTTTATAAAAACTTTATGCTGAAAAAGAAGTCCCACACCCACATGTACTTTTAGCGTTTGGATTTTGAAATTCAAAACCTTTTCCATTTAACCCATCAGAATAATCTAAAACTGTCCCAGCTAAAAAAATAAATGCTTTCTTAGGTATATAAACCTCAATACCATTATGGTTAATAACTTTGTCATTTTCATTTGGTAAATCAACTATTTCCAATACGTATTGTAATCCAGAACAACCTCCGCCTTTTACAGCTACTTTTAATCCAAATTGTTCTTTACCGTCACGCTTGGCAAATTCATTGACTTTTTTTGCAGCATTTTTAGTAATATAAATAGTATTAATCGGAATTTTTTCTTGATTTAGTTCAGGCATTACAAAATTCTTTATAAAATAAATTTTTCAACATATAATTTCTAATGTTACCTAATTTTATATATTGATCACAAACTTTCAAAGTGATAAATGAAATAATTACTAATACTATTATGAAAAAATCTAATATTGCAATAGTTGATACTGGATCAGCAAATTTACATAGTGTGTTAAAGGCATGTAAAAAAGTAGGTGCAATGGTATCAATAACTTCGGATGAAAAAGATTTATACAAATCAGATGGAATAATTTTTCCAGGAGTAGGTAGTAGTGATGCTGTAATGAAATCAATCAAAAAGAAAAATCTTATCACGCCAATTAATAATCTTATGAAAAAAAATCACCCATTCCTAAATATATGTTTAGGAATGCAAATATTGTTTGATTCATCTGAAGAAGGTTCTGAAAAAGGTCTTGGATTTATCCCTGGAACAGTTAAGAAATTTAGTAGATATAAAAAAACTGAAAATTTAAAAATCCCACATATGGGCTGGAATTCCGTAAATTTCAAATCAAAACATATGGTATTCAAGGGAGTCCCTAATGAAACTAAATTCTACTTTGTTCATTCATATTATTGTTTACCAAAATATGATGAAAATTCTTTTGCTACAACTGATTATGGAATTGAATTTTGTTCGGTATCAATTAAAAATAGAGTTATCGCCACACAATTCCACCCAGAAAAGAGTGGAGAAATTGGATTGATAATATATAAAAATTTTATTCAATATACAGTAATTTAATTATGGAAATAATCCCCGCAATAGATATAAGAAATGGAAAATGTGTAAGACTGACACAAGGAAACTATAATCAAGAAACTATTTTTGATGAAAATCCCTTAAATGTTGCAAGAAAATGGGTAGAATTCGGAGCAAAAAAATTACATATCGTGGATCTAGACGGATCAAGGGAAGGGGAAAATAATAATTTCAAATTGATAAATCAAATTAAAAAAACAACGAACATCTCTGTCCAAGTTGGAGGAGGAATTAGAAATTTCAATACTGCAAAACAAATGTTAAATAATGGTGTTGACCGCATAATTTTTGGTACTGCTGCAATAGAAAATCCCGAAGAAGTAAAAAAATCTATTGATGAACTTGGAAAAAATAAAATAATAGTTGCACTAGACAGTCAAAATGGTTATGTGAAAACAAGAGGCTGGTTAAAAAAAACTTCAGTTAAAGTTATTGATCTCTTATTTGAGATGGAAAGAATTGGTGTAAATAGATTTATGTTTACCGACACACTTAAAGATGGAACATTACAACACCCAAATTTCGAATCTATTGAAAAGATCCGAGATTTAACTGAATCAAACATTATAATTGCAGGAGGTATATCCGATATTAATGACATCATAAAATTATCAGCACTTGGAATAGATGAAGTTGTTCTAGGAATGTCTTTATATACTGGAACATTAGATTTAAGATGTGCTATAAAAAAATTAGAAACTACTAAATGATAAATAAGAAGAAAAATAAAATAAGAAAAAATATTCTCAAATTTGAAGAAACTTTTGATCCACAATCACTAATTACTTTAGCACCAATCCATAATGATCAAATAATAGGAAACATTGGGTCGAACGATATTCTATTACCAATTGCTTTAGCAAAATACCTATATAGAGGAAAGATATATGTAATAAACGATGAAAATGAGTTTAAAAAAAACATAATCGAATGTACAAAAAGATACAACTTGGGAAATGTTAAAACAATTTCACCTAATGGGAATACTATTCCATTAAGTGATAATTTATTACATGGAGGAGTAATTTCAGACTATTTAAATAAAATTTCTGGAATAAAGTTTTTATTAAATGAAATTTCTAGAATCACGAAAAAATCTGGCTGGATATCTATAATTGACTGGATTCCTGTCGACTCAAAACCAGATTTTGGCCCTTCAAAATCTAGGCGCATATCACCAGAAAAAATAATTTCTGTTGGTGGTAATATGGGATTGAAAGTTATTACTCAGAGAATGTTGAGTGAATATCATTATATAGTGATACTAAAAAAAACCTAGATACTTATGCTAACTAAAAGAATTATCCCCTGTCTTGATATTGATAATGCAAGAGTAGTAAAAGGAATTAGCTTTGTAGATATTAAGGATGCGGGCGATCCTGCTGAATTAGCTAATTATTATAATTCTGAAGGAGCGGATGAATTGGTTTTTTTAGATATCACAGCTTCTTCAGAAAAAAGAAAGACTATGATAGATGTTGTCGAAAAAGTTTCTTCTGAAATTTTTATACCGCTAACCGTTGGAGGAGGTGTTAAGTCAGTTAAAGATATGGGAAATATGTTAAATGCTGGTGCGGACAAAGTTGGGATCAATTCTGCTGCAATCACAAATCCTAAATTAATAGAAGATTGTAGTAAACATTTTGGATCACAATGCGTAGTTGTAGCAATTGATTCTAAAAAGTTTAATAATGGATGGAATGTTTTCAGTCACGGAGGAAAAATTAAGACTGAAAAAGAAGCTTTAAATTGGGCAAAAGAAGCAACTAATTTAGGCGCAGGTGAATTATTAGTCACCAGTATAGACCAAGATGGGCAAAAATCAGGTTATGATATAGATCTATTAAAAGAAATATCTAGAAATGTTGAAATACCTGTTATTGCAAGTGGAGGTGCAGGAAAACTTGAACATTTTTTATCCGCCATAAACGATGGTCAAGCAGATGCAGTATTAGCTGCTTCAATTTTTCACTATAGAAAATTTAAAATTAAAGAAGTAAAAGAATTCCTTAAAAACAATAAAATTAACATAAGAATATAAATCTACAATAAATTTAAACATATGACGCAAGAACTTTTAAATTTAAAATATCCTGAAGCAATTGTTTTTGATTGTTACGAAACCTTATTTGAAAATTCAACTGAAGATTGGATAATAACTTTCGGTGATATTATAAAAGATTTACATTTAGATATCCCTAAAGAAAATCTTTGGGAGAAATGGAAATTTCATGAGGTGAATTTCAGGAAAAATCGTACGAATATTAAAAATTTTGAAAATAGCCCAAAATTCATTAATTATCGCCAAGCTTGGACAGATTGTTTCAAAAAAGTTTTCAATGAATTAAATATTAATTCTGATCATTCAAGAGCTGGATTTTTAGCATCAATGCATATGAAAAATAGACCTATTTTCCCGGAAACATTAACAGCTATTCCTAAATTATACGGTAAAGTGAAACTAGGTATTTTTTCAAATGCAGATGAAGAAGGATTACAACCATTAATAGAAAATTCCGGGTTGAAATTTGATAAAATAATATCATCAGAAAAAGCTAAAGTCTATAAACCATCTTCAAAAGCTTTTCTTCATATTTACAAAAAATTAAATGTGAAACCTGAAAATGTATGGTATGTAGGTGATCATCTCTATGATGATATGTTAGGGGCACACTCTGTTGGAAGCACTGCCGTTTGGATTAACAGAAAGAAGTCTAAAATAAAAATAACTGATGAAAAACCAGATATAATTATTGAAAAACTTACTGAAATATGCAAAATTTTAAAAAAATTAAAAAACTAAACCCTAAGTTTAATGATGAGGGTTTAATCACTTCTGTAATTCAAAATCAAAAAACTAAAAAGGTTTTGATGGTTGGTTACATGAATAATGAATCATTAAAGCTTACCATGAAAGGTCCAGACGTTTGGTTTTTCAGTCGTAGCAGACAAAAATTATGGCATAAAGGTGAAACTTCTGGAAACTATCTAAAAGTTGTAGATGTATTAATTGACTGCGATGGTGACACATTACTCATCTTAGTCAATCCAATGGGCCCCACATGTCATAAAAATAAAGAATCTTGCTTTGACAGTGTTAATAATACTTCAGAATTTATCAAAAAACATACTCCTTTAATTATTGATGAAATTTTCTCAATAATTCAAGACCGTGCTAAAACATTACCAGAAAACTCATATACCGCTAAATTGATCAAATCAGGGAAAGGGAGAATCTCCCAAAAAATTGTTGAAGAATCTGGAGAGGTTGCTGTAGCGTTAATGTCTCAAAATAAATCTGAGTTATCAGAAGAAGTAGCAGATCTGATTTTTCATGTTTTGGTAGGATTACAAATTTCAGGTGTTGAACTATCAAAAATTTGGGAAGTTCTTGAAAAAAGAAAAAAATAGTACTTATATCTCTAATCTGATTTACTATCTAATTCAATTGCATATTCCATGGCATTAATTGCAACCTCTATCATAGAATCATCTGGTTCTCTAGTAGTTAATTTTTGTAATAAAAGATTAGGATACCCAAGCCAATTAACAAATATGTTTTTCGAATGAAAACCACTAAAACGTATTAATTCATAACTTATCCCCGCAATAAACGGAATAAAAATTATCCTAGAAATTATAAGAAACCAGAAAGGTTCTCTCGGGACGATAATAAAAAATAAAATCGAAATAAAAACAACTGTAAGTAAAAATGATGTTCCACATCTAGGATGTTCAGGAGGATATTTTTTTACATTTTTTAGATTTAACTCATCATTTTGTTCAATTAAGTGTACGGTCATATGCTCAGCACCATGATATCCAAATACTCTCTTTATATCCTTAAAACGGCCAATTAACCAAATATATCCAACAAATAAAACAAGTCTCAAAAAACCTTCAATTATGTTAGATATTAATTCATTTTGAAATTTCTTATCATATATTTCAGATAAATATAGAGGCAATAAAAAGAAAATACCTATAGAAAAAATTAAAGCCACTAACAACGTTAATGCCATAGATATTTTTCCTGGTTTTTCAATCAAATCTTCTCCAGAAGATTCACTCGATGAAATTGCAAGAGCTTTCATACCTATGACCATAGTTTCTAATAAAACTATTATTCCTCTAAATAATGGTATTTTTCGGAAAGTCCCATTGGCCCATGAATATAATGGCAGTGTGTGTCTTACAATCTCTCCATCTGGACGCCTCACAGCAACGGTACAAACGTTTCTGGCTCTTATCATAACTCCTTCAATTACAGCCTGACCCCCATACAAAGGTGTAGTGTGATTTGAAGATTTTTGCTGTGACAAATTTAAAATTATTCTAGTAAGGTTATTCGGAATTTTGTTCGTTAGACAATTTGTAACGTCTCATCATTCTTTCGACTCGACCCTCCGTATCTACTATTCTTTGCTCCCCTGTCCAAAATGGATGACATTTGCTACATATTTCTGTACGTATTTCGGTTTTAGTAGATGAAGTAACCCAAGTGGCACCACATCCACATGTAACAGTAGTATTTGAAAAATATTCAGGATGTATATTAGATTTCATTTTTTTTAATTTTAATTAATCTTTATAGGATCAACATTTACTCTTTTTTTTCCTTTGGAACGATAATCAAACCTAACATTACCATCTATTAATGAGTACAAAGTATGATCCCTTCCAATACCTACATTTGTTCCTGGATTTAACTTAGTTCCTCTTTGCCTAACTAAAATAGAACCTGCGGATACTGTTTCACCAGCAAAAGCCTTGACTCCCAATCTTTTACCTGCACTATCTCTACCATTTCTTGATGTTCCTCCACCTTTTTTATGAGCCATTATTTTTACCACCTAGTTTGTTTGATTTTGATGCTTTCGAAGATGATTTAATGATATTAGTTATTTCTACACTTGTTACAGGTTGTCTATGTCCAGTTTTTACTCTATGTCTAGTTTTATTCTTATATCTTAGAGATATAACTTTTTTTAACCTCCCATGAGATAAAACCTTACCCGTAATCTTAACTCCTAAAACAAACGGAGAACCAATAGTTAAATTACCTTGAATATAAGATAAAACAACATCATCAAATGATATATCACCACCTACTTGCCCTTTTTGACCTTGGATTGAAATAGTATCACCTTGACGAACCCTGTGTTGATGCCCGCCAGTTGTAATTATTGCATAGTCAGTAGTCATATATGTGAGTCAGCTTAATAGTAGGTAGGTTAATAATTTTACGAATGATCGATACAGGAAATCAACAATATTTAGGTTACTTAATACTTAATTCACACAATAACTTTTGTAATACAACCATCTTTTATTGCTAAATTAATATCATGCAATATATCGCTAGATGATATTTTTTTTAAATCTATCTCTATTTTGTTCTCATGTAAAAAATATTTAAATAAATTAGGATAATTATAAAATTTCGAAGTGTAATCATTATATATAGATTTTTTTTCAATATGACACCAAGGTGCTAAAACCATTAAATGATTACTAATCGTTTTTTTATGAAAAGAATTATATTCACCCGAAAATAATTTCTCATAGGAATTTATCATTGAATTTAATGAATAGTTAGAGCGAACATATTCTTGACCTTCTGTCTTATAAGACTCGTTTATATTAATTGCATCTAAAATACTATCTACAAAAACATCAATATCTCCAAATGTGACCTGGTAAATTCCAGGTATATCATATAATTCACGTAATGCTCCAACTTTATAACATACAACGGGAGTTCGATTATAAATTGCTTCCAATGATATTAAACCAAAAGATTCTACAAAATTCCCTGGACAAATAACTACATCCCCTAAAGATAAAAAATCAGGCATTTCATCACTATTTAACCATTCATGCATAATTACTAAATCTTCAACATTATAATCAGAAATTATCTGCTTCATAGAATTAAAACTATAATTCGATTCATCAGGTAAATTTGAACTTTGATTAAACGGGACTAACAATTTAACTCTTCTATTAATTAATTTTGATTGAAGTTTTTTGATAATTTTTACAGCTTCAACTAGTCCTTTATTTGGTGCAGGACGATGAGGAAATAACACCAATAAATCTCCATTTGATCTTTTTTTTAAATCTTTGATAAATTTTTTTTCTTTTATAGAAACATTATTTGTAATTGCATTAGGAATAGTAACAATATGTTCTAAATCTCTAATCCCTGAGTTTAATACAATCGTTTCGATACAATTCTTCAAATAATTTGATGGTACTACAGTAACTTTGGATGATAGTAATAATGTTGATAAAATAGATTCTTCATATATGTAATCATGAATAGACCTATATATTTTTGAAATATTTAAGTCTGGCCTTAAATATAAAGAATCAGCATGTAAATAAATTACATCACTATCTTGTGTTTCATTCTCAATTATTTTTGTATTCTTAATTAAATCAAATGGTGGAATCTGATGTGTCGCAGGGAAAGATCCTCGAAAATTCAAATAAGATTTAACTAATAAAGTATTAATATAAAACTCTTCATTCAAATTATTCGACTTAGTAGATAAAATTTGTACGTTGTGATCTCTTTTATCCAAACCCATGAATAAATCAAGAAAAATTTTCTGAGATCCTCCAAAAATTTTTTTAGGGTATATAGGTGTAACTGATATTCCTGTAATCTTCAAATCATACCCAAGATCTCAAAAAAATTAAACTAACTCTGCATATTTTCTGTCATACCATATAAGAGGTTTCCTTTTTTCTACCTCTAATTTGAAAACAGATCCGATAAAAAGAGTATGATCTGCGTGATCATACTGTTTTACTACATTACATGCCATTTTAACTAAAGAATTAGAAATCAGATAAACTTCATTATATTTAACAAGATCCCAATTTATTTTATTAATTATTTTTTTTTCTGATGGGGCAGAATAAAAATTTGCGATTTCATTTTGATCAGAGTTTAAAATATTAAGTCCAAATTTTCTATGTTTTTTTATCAAAATATTTGATTCTCGTGATTTAGCCACAGATATTAAAACTAAAGGTGGATCTATAGAAAATGACATAATACTATTAGCTGTCATACCATGACATTCACCATGAAAATCCTTAGAAGTGATTATTGATACACCTGTTGGAAATGCAGCCCAGGCATCTTTAAGATTTTGATCGTTCATAATCATCTGAAATATTATCAGAACCATTGGTATCAATCTTTAATTGATCATCAGAATCATTTTTTTGTTTTGCTGGATCGATTACCCTTATTGCACTAACATTATCTCCTGAAGAAACTTCATGTATTTTTACTCCCTGAGCATTTCTACCTGTTCGACGAATTTCTTTTAGATTAGTACGTAAAATTTGTGCTTTTTCCGTTACTAACATTATATTACCTTGATCATCATCAGTAATTTCTGAGCTTACCACTACAGCATCGGCTACTTTACCTGTACCAGTCTTTCCTGTGGTAACCTTTAAAGTAATAAGCCCTTTACCACCTCGACGCTGAGTTTTATAATGCCGCATAGCGGTAAGTTTTCCTCTACCTTTTTTCCCTACTATCAATAAATATCCATTTTCATCAACTACATCCATAGCAACAACTTCATCTTTAGAATTTAAATTGATTCCTCTTACCCCTCCTGCCATCCTTTGTGTTGATCTAATATCCGCTGAAGCGACCCTAATTGACAATCCAGCAGCAGTAACCATAACAATATCTTGATTTTCGTTCACTAAACACGCTCCAACTAATTCATCATCATTTTTTAATTTGAAAGCCCTTAGTCCTGATCGATTCATGTTTTTTAGCAATGGTAAATGCATTCTTTTTATCTGTCCTTTTTTAGTTACAATTACAAGATATGTATCTTGTAATAAACTAGAAACAGAAATCATTTCATGTATCTGTTCTCGTTGCTCAATATTAAATCCTAAATTACTGACAGGTGTTCCTCTAGAATTCCTAGATTGATCTGCAGGCAATTCAAATACACGACATCTAAATGCTCTCCCTCTATCCGTAAAAAATAATAAGTAATCATGAGTATTCGCAAGCTGTAAAAAAGGTGTAATATCATCCTCCTTGGTCATTCTTTGTCCTCTTTTACCTACTCCACCTCTGTGTTGTCTTCTGTAAGTATCGGTTTTAACTCTCTTAGCATACCCATTTCTAGTTAAAGTTATAACAACTTCTTCTTTAGGTTCCGTGTCTTCTCTTTTCCAGTCGCCCAATTCTTCGATATGAACTGTAGTTTTACGGTCATCTCCATATTTTTTCTTTAGTTCATTAGTTTCCTTACGAATCATTTCAAGAACTTTTTGAGGATCACCTAAAAGCTGTTCTAATTCTTCAATTAAATTCAATAAACCTTTATATTCTTCCTCAATTTTTTGTCTCTCTAATGCAGCCAAACGGCGTAATTGCATATCTAAAATAGCTTGAGCTTGAATTTCAGATAGAGAAAACTCATTAACTAAGTTATTTCTTGCCTCTTCAACATCTGCTGAAGATCGAATTAAATCTATTACCTTATCAAGATTATCTATCGCAATTCTCAATCCTTCTAAAACATGTAATCTAGCTCTAGCCTTTTTTAATTCAAATTCAGCTCGCCTACGTACAACTTCCTGTCGAAATTCTATGTAATATAAGAGAGATTGTTTTAGGTTAATTACTCTAGGAGTACCATTAACCAATGCAATCATATTAACTGAAAATGAAGATCGGAGAGGGGTCAGCTTATACAAATTATTTAGTATTACTGGTATATGAGAACCTCGTTTCATTTCCAATACAATCCGCATACCTTTTCTATCAGATTCATCACGTATTTCAGAAATCCCATCAATTTTTTTAGTTTTAATTAAATCAGCTATTCTCGAAATTAGATTTGCTTTATTAACCTGAAATGGAATCTCAGTAAACACTAATCTTTTACGGTCCTGCCTTTTTACTTCTTCAATGTGATGCTGGGATTGGACTATAATTCTACCTCGACCTGTGGTGTAAGCATCTCTTATTCCTTGTTGACCCCATATGTGAGCTCCAGTAGGAAAGTCAGGACCAGTAACCTTTTTCATTAATGAATCTATAGTAGCATCAGGATATCTAATCAAGTGATTAATAGCATTACAAATCTCAGTAAGGTTATGCGGAGGAATATTAGTTGCCATACCAACAGCAATTCCAGAAGCACCATTAACTAGAAGAGTTGGTAGCCTAGCTGGTAATACTGATGGTTCACGTAAAGATTGATCAAAATTTTCCGCCCAGTCAACTGTATCTTTTTCAATGTCACTTAGAACCATCTCAGTAATCGGGGATAATTTACATTCCGTATATCTCATGGCAGCGGCAGGATCTCCATCAACGGAACCATAATTACCTTGCCCATCAACAAGTGGATATCTTAGTGAAAAAGGTTGAGCCATCCTAACTTGAGCCTCATATACAGAACTATCTCCATGGGGATGATATTTACCGAGAACTTCCCCTACCAATCTTGCACTTTTTTTATATGAAGAACTCGGTCTCATCCCCTGATCATACATTGCATATAAAATCCTACGTTGAACTGGTTTTAGCCCATCACGAATATCAGGTAATGCTCTAGAAACTATAACACTCATAGCATAATCTAAATATGAGCTACGCATCTCTTGCTCGATACCAATTAGATTTGTCTTTCCTAGATCACTATTGACCATAATTATCCCCTAATTCTTTAAATTTCTAATAATATGTATATCATTTCCCTTTCTCGCGCGCAACCGCGTGCGCGAGCGCGTGCGCGCACGCGCACGACGCTCACGACACGGAAGTAATGATAAGTGTAGGATAATTTATGCCAAAATAAATACACATGCAAACACTATCACTTTCAAAGTAAAATCAATCTGTTGAATTTTCTATGAACGAAAATAATATATTCTGAAAACCTGCAGGTAATATTTTTTGATCATCTAGTGACCATTGAACCCCTAAAACCCAATGATGTCCAGGTTTTTCTAACGCTTCAATTCTTAGGTTAGAAGTATAAGCGGATGCAAATAAATTTGATGCTAAAGAATTATTGGATATTTGCCTATCTATATGTGAAAAAATATTGACCCATCCTGATCCTCCAATTATAAAAGAAGTCTTAGCACCTGGAACTAAAAATATAGAATGTTTAATCTTAAAGTTTTCATGATCTTCTTTCAAGGTAATATTTTCACTTATTTTTCCTCCATAGAAAAAATTTAAAAATTCCATTCCCCAACCAATACCTAAGATTGGTATATTAGTTTTATCTGCATTTTCTAAATAATCAAATATCTTTTCTTCTTTAGAAAATTTTTTCTTTCCTACACACAACAATCCCGTATATCCATCATAAATAGAAGAATTAGTGATAATTTTGTAGTTTAGCCCTAATTTTTCTAAAATCTTCACATATTCACTAGGAAATTCATTAGAAGGAGTAAGTAATCCTATTGTTTTCTTTTTTATCATCTAAAGATATTTATTAGAAAGGTATCCCCCATACCCCCATCCATTGCGAAAAATCTTTTTCTATTATTAGGCCACTATCACGTAAATCTTTCCCCAAAACACTTTCTGCAGCCTTATCTCTTTCTCCTTCATTATCTCCTGTCGGAATAAAAGGATAAAAAGCTTTCCTATCATAACGATAAATGCAATAACTTCGTACCCCTGTCCTACTAGAATTTTCATCTATTTTGACTGATAAATATAATTCGAAAATAGCGGCAATTAGATTATTTTTATCACTATTAGATCCAATAGCATTTCCTATAGTATATGTACTAGAAACTAAATCAGTAAAATTACCATCTTCCAAAATAATCCATCGCATTTCTTCTCCATCTTTCTTGATTTCATAAGAAGTTTTAGTCGCACCTTCTCCTTCATATAAAATACTACTAATCTCTTTAGAAAAATTTACGAGAAATTCATTCGAATTATCAATCGAATATAAAATTCCTGCCCTTCTAGCTGGAGTTAGTTCGCCTTTATTTTGTAACAAAGTTTCAGATTTTAAAAAGGTGGAAATTACATCCCAGTCGTCAAATATTTTTTCTTTTGAATTGAAAAATCCCATAATTAGACAATAATAAACAGATGAAAATTACATTCTTGTTTCTAGATCACGTAAACGACGAATTCTCTCTTCAACAGAAGGATGTGTAGAAAATAAGTTCAAACCTCCTGATCCACGCAAAGAAGCAGAAATGATTAAAAAAGCATTCGCAGTTTGAAGTTTACGTAAATCTTGATCTGGTATGTTTGAAACCGTTCCACTAATTTTAGCCAAAGCATCAGCTAATGAACCTGGATCTCCACAAATTTCAGCACCTTTATGATCAGCACCATATTCTCTATATCTGGTCAAAGCAAGAACTAATAGTTGCCCAATGAAGTAAACAATTATTGTAGCAAAATAAGCGATCATCATTGCTCCTCCACCTTCACGTCGTCTCCCCATCCCGCCAAATAGCATATTAAAAAAGAACATTTGCATCAAAAAACCTGTCAACGTTACGAAAAAATTTCCCATTGCCAAAACTTTAATGTCTCCATTTACAATATGAGCAAGTTCGTGACCTATTACGGCAGTTAACTCTTTTTTATTCAATCGTTTTTGTATCCCAGTAGTAACTGCAATTAATGATCTATTGGGATTACGACCTGTGGCAAAAGCATTTGGTACATCTGAGTCAATTATAGCTATCTTTGGCATAGGCATTTCATACCTACTAGCAAGCATACCAACAATATCATGAAGTTCAGGTTCTTCTTTTTGTGAAACCTCTTTGGCTCCTGTAGATTTCAGGACCATTTTATCTGACATGGAATACTGAATAATAGCAAAAATTCCAACAATTATAGCTACAAAAATTATTGGAACACCTAACCTCATCAACAAAAAAGAAAAAGCAGCATATAACACTCCCAACATAAACATAGTAAAATACATACGAGTTACAAGCTTTGGATCTGTTTTGAAGGATTTTACGCTCTTATTCAATATTCTTCTCCTGAATCTAATTTAATTATTAGTTTTCTATTACTAAAGATTACTAAAAAATAATTAAATTTTCTCGAAACTTTAGTAATATTTTTTATAAATAAACAAAATCAAGAAATGACATCCAAAAATTACATCTCTCAATCCGATCTTAAATTTATCAAGAATGTGGTTGTTGAATCAGTTGAAAAAGCATCAATTTATGTTTCTTCTAAATTTGGAAAAAAATTAAAAATTTCATCTAAATCTGGAATCCCAGGCCGAGACTTAGTGTCAGAGGCAGATAAAAATAGTCAAAAAATTATTGAGAAAGTTATGTCTAAAAAATTCCCTTCCCATACTCTACTAGGAGAAGAAGACCCTCCAAATTCTGAAAGAAAACCAGGGGATTGGATATGGGCAGTTGATCCAATAGATGGAACTAACAACTTTGTAAATAACTCTCAACAATATGCAATTTCAGTTTCAGTCTTATATAAAGGAACTCCTATAGTGGGAGCTATTTGGATTCCTTGGGCAAACTCAAAAAAAAACGGAATAATTATGGAATCTTACAAAGGTGGAGGAACATGGATAGGAAATAAAAAAATTATTATACCTAAAACGAATACAAAACCAGTTAATGGTCGGTTATCTGGTTTACCACACGAATTATCTAATTTCAAACTACATAAAAATATAAAAAAATCTCTTGGTGAGGAACGTGTAATTGGAAGTACAGCATATGAACTATTTATGGTTGCTAATGGATCACTACAATTTGCTATAAGTGGTTTCGCAAATGTATGGGACTTTGCTGCATCAATTATTTTAATACGAGAAGCAGAAGGCAAAATTAATTGTTTAAATAATAATGGAATATTTAGTGATTTCAGTGGTTGGCTTCAACCATATTCCAATAAATATGAAACTTATAATAAATTGCGTAAATGGAAAGGAATGTTTTTAGCAGGTAATCCTGAAATAGTTGATTATTTATCATCTCGCATAAAATTTAATATAAAGAAAAAATTTTTACTTTTTTAACATTAGGCGGTTATACTAATGGCCATGGAACATTCACATATGGATCTAAAGAAGGGAACAAACCCTCTCGAAGCATATTTTTCCCTCTCTTTATAAGTAATTTTAATTCTAATTCATTTACATACATAGTAGCATTTAAAAAAAATGATTGATCATTCTCTAATAAAAAAATCAAACTGCTGATATCATCTATAATTTGATCTGAATATTCTTGTCCTATAAATTCAAACATTACAGTGCGAATATTTGCAAAATAATTAAACGTAAGACCATGATCAATAGCCCAAATTTGTGATGAATTCAAATCAATCAGACATGAACCTGCTTTTCTATCAGAATTATTAATAAGGACATCAAATGCTGCGATTTTCATAAAATCCTTTAATCTAGATTTTCGCTCAGTAAAATAATTTTTTTTAGGATGAGATTCTATAAATAATTGCAAACTACCAATTCCATATGGACCATTTCTAATGACCAACGGAGGAAGTTTTGGCCATCCCAATTTAAGTGAAATGATCCAAGAAAATTTTTCACGATTATGAAGAGATCCTATTGGAAAATCCATCAGCGGTTTTTCGCCAGAAAGAGGTTTATATACTGCATATAATTCTTCGTCAGTTTTATTTTTTTTTAAATTTGGCTCAAGTTGAACAAGAAAAACATAATTAGAACCTTCAGGAATTTTACTAATACGTTTAAAATTCCAGTTACTTAATTTAAAAATAACTTCTTCAAAATCTTTCAAAAAAATAACCGTAATTATGTATTAGAATTTGATTTGACTGAATAACCATTAAGCTTAACGCATATATGAGCAGATTCTGGATTTAAAGGAATACCACATAAAAAACAGGGCTTTCTTCCAGAAGAAACAACTTTTAAAATTTGTTTAGATAATTGTCCCGCAAGTTCTCTAGAAAAAGAAAACGAGGAATCTACAAATTGATCATCTCTAATATATCCAGAAGAAAAAACAGTGAAAATATCACTGTCAGGTTCATGTGAAAGAGAAATATCTTCAGTACGGAATTCCAAATCTCTAATTGAACTTATTTCTACCTTTAAAGAACTAAATTTACTCTTGGAAACAGGCTCTGAATTAGTCGCAATAAATTGTGCCAATGAAATCCCAATTTGAAACAAACTGTCTTTTTCCATCCAAATAGTCAAAATCCCATCATTAGATTTAGCATAAATTTTGAAAGTTCGTTTACCAGGTTTACCAACAGAATCAGCTAAAATATGGTCACATATTCCTATAAAATGTTTCATTTAAATTAAAAAAAATCTCTCTTTTTTTAATCATAACTGATATAAAACCTAAATAAAAAATAAATAATCCACGTAGATTTTATTATTATTAAATTATGAATAAATTAGAACTTTATGATACTACATTAAGAGATGGGACTCAGCAACAGGGAATTTCTCTTTCAGTTGAAGATAAAATTGCAATTACTATAAAGCTTGATGACTTAGGGGTTGATTTCATTGAAGGAGGTTATGCTGGTGCAAACCCAAAAGATGATGAATACTTTAAAAAAATCTTTGAAATTAAATTAAAAAATGCCAAAATTGCAGCATTTGGAAATACAAGAAAAGCTAATACCCATGTAGCCAAAGACCAATCAATAATAGCCTTGTTAAAAAGTAAAGCTAAGATATTAACGTTAGTTGGAAAATCTTCAGCATTTCAAGTAGAAAAAATTCTAGAAACCACATTAGAAGAAAATTTATCTATGATTGAAGATTCGATAAAATTTCTTACACAAAATAATAGAGAAGTTTTTTTTGATGCAGAACATTTTTTTGATGGTTACAAAGAAAATCCAGAATACTCAATTCAATCTCTCAAAGTCGCCATTAATGCGGGAGCTAAACGTATAATTTTGTGTGATACAAATGGTGGAACATTACCTGACGAAATAGGTAAAATTGTTTCGAAAGTAAAATCTTCTATAAGTGATACAATCCTGGGAATACATACCCATAATGATACAGATACCGCTGTAGCTTCATCTTTAGCAGCAGTAGAATCTGGAGCTTCACACATTCAAGCATGTGTAAATGGATATGGCGAACGTACAGGTAATGCAAATATGATAAGTATTATAGGAAATCTTTCACTAAAAATGGGATATGAAACAATCCAAAAAAGTAAAATTTCTTCTCTAACTGAAGTTTCAAATTTTGTTTCAGAAAGGGTCAATAGGAGACCTTTCCCTTTTCAACCATTTGTAGGTTCAAGTGCATTTACCCATAAAGGGGGTCTACACGCTTCAGCTACACAAAAAATACAAAATGCATATCAACATATAGACCCTAAAATTGTAGGTAATTTATCAGGAATGGTAGTTTCTGAACTTTCAGGAAAAAGTAATATTCTAAAACGTGTATCAGATTTAAATTTGAATGAATTAATTGATGTGAAAGATGCAAATAAAATAGTAAATCTTATAAAACAAAACGAAGCTAAAGGATTTACATATGAAGGAACAGAAGCTTCTTTAGATTTAATTCTTTACAAGCACACACCAAACTATGAACCTGCATTCACTCTCATAGATTTTATGGTAATTGTTGAAAATAAAAGAAGATCATCTTTTGGATCTGGTTGGAGGAATGATCGAAATGAACACCCTATGCTCTCAGAAGCTACAGTAAAAATTCAAGTGGATCAAGATATCCGACATACAGTAGCTGAAGGAAATGGACCAATTGATGCATTAGATAAAGCATTACGAAAAGGATTAATAAATTTCTATCCGTCAATAGAAAAAATTAGGCTAACTGATTACAAAGTTAGGGTAGTTAATGAAGAAAACGGTACTGGTGCTATTGTCAGGGTATTAATAGAATCAGCCGATGACAGAAAAGTTTGGCAAACTGTGGGAGCATCTTCAAATATCATTGAAGCATCGTGGATGGCATTATCCGATAGTATAGAATGGTGGCTAATTAATAACGATATAAATAGAAAATTAGTTTAAGTTTAATTATCTATTCATTCTTATCCGACCCGCTATCATATCACCAATTTGAGATGTCCCCATTACATTGCCCCCACCATTAGAAATATCTACTGTCCTGTAACCATCAGAAATAGCCCCATTTATAGATGCCTCAATAGCATCTGCTTCTTCTTGCAATCCAAAGGACCATCTCAACATCATTGCGGCACTTAAGATAGATGCCATAGGATTAGCAATTCCACGTCCAGTTATATCTGGAGCAGAACCATGAATAGGCTCATATAAGGCAGGTTTCCCTCCCCTTCTTCTTTTTTTCCCATCTGTAGGAGGTGCAGCAGCCAATGATGCTGATGGCAGCATACCCATAGATCCTCCAATGACAGCAGCTTCATCGGATAAAATATCCCCAAACATGTTCTCAGTTACTATAACATCAAAAATTGAAGGATTAGTCACTATTTGTATAGCAGCATTATCCGCTAACATATGATGTAATTCGACATCATGAAATTCTACTGAAAGTTCTGATGTAACTTCTCTCCATAAACGTGAGGTTTCCATTACATTCATTTTATCAACAGAATGCAAAACTTTTCTTCTACGCCTAGCTAATTCAAAAGCAACTCTTACAACTCTTTCAATCTCTTTTTCAGTGTATGCTAAAGTATCAACAGCCCTTCTACCTCGACTGTTTTCCCACTTCCTTTTTGGTTTACCAAAATATAATCCACCAGTTAATTCTCTTACAATAATAAAGTCAACATTCTGAATTCGTTCAGGTTTTAATGGAGAAGAATCTATCAACTGAGGATAAATTTTACATGGTCGTAAATTTGCAAAAAGTCCTAAATTTTTACGTAATTTTAATATCCCATCTTCAGGTCTGATTGGTATTTCTGGATTATCCCATTTTGGACCACCAACAGCACCAAAAAGAACTGCGTCAGCACCAAGAACTAAATTCAAAGAATCTTGAGGTAATGATGTACCATATTCATCTATTGCATTACCTCCTACTCTACCTGCAACATATGTAAAATCATGTCCGAACCTATCAGCTACAGCATCCAAAACTCTAACAGATTCTGCTGTAACTTCAGGACCAATACCATCCCCACCTAAAATTGCTATTCTTGCTTCCATAACTTCCTACTCAAAAAAACACTAGTGTATATCTAAATTAATTCTTATATAAAATTTTATCATGTAATTATAGAATCAGGATTTTTTTACCATCTTGAAATTCTATTAGATTCAAATTTTTCAATTTTATCTTGTAATTTAAAAGATAAATCAATATCATCAAATCCTTCGATTAAACATTCTTTTCGAAAAGGATCTATATTAAATTTTGAAGTAAAACCATAATCATCTTTAATAGATTGCTCTTCCAAATTAACTTTAATTAAATAATTATTTTCCTTTATAGAATTAGCCATTATTTGATCTACCATGGAAATATCTAATGTAATAGTTAATAATCCATTTTGCATGCAGTTATTTCTAAAAATATCAGCAAAGCTAGGAGCAATAATTACTTTAAAACCCATTTCAAAAAGTGCCCAAGGAGCATGTTCTCTTGAAGATCCAGATCCAAAATTTTTTCCAGAAACCAAAATTGTCGCATTTTTATATTTAGGTTTATTAAGAATAAAATCTGGATTAAGTACACCATCTTCAAGATATCTCCAATCAAAAAAAGCATACTCCCCAAATCCTGTACGTTCAATTCTTTTTAAAAATTGTTTTGGTATTATTTGATCTGTGTCAACATTTGCCCTATCTAGAGGTGCAACAATGCCTTCATGTTTATAAAACTTTTCCATTTGCTTTCCTTTTATTAACTCTTATATCATTTTGACTTTTTATCAATATCATTCAATAATTTTTCGATTGGATCAACAGGAATCTTTGGTTGTACTTTGATGAACCCAACTAATTCCCTTTTATATTGTTGCAATAGATGTAATTTAATTGTTACTAAAATAGCTAAAAATCCTAAAATAACTAAAAAAATATCTGAAACCACTAAAGCATTATAAGCAATAATTACATCACTCATATTATTTATTTCATTAAACCAAATTCTAGACACCGTAACAGGATTAAAAATCCACACTAAAAAATAAAAAAGGCCCCAAAGATGTACACTATAATGTATCAACCCTTCTGTTTTCCAATTCATAGAGGCATCTACGCCTGGATCACTACCTTTAAATAATTCCTTTATTATTTGCCACGGACGAAAAAAATTCATTATTGGAACAAAAAACCAAATTACAGACATTTCAGGAGAAAAACGTTGATCTTTAGTTTGTAATGTTAATAAATTTCTTGAAGCTCTGTGTATGAAAGATCCAAAAAGGAAAATACATATAAATAAAATTACCACTATTATAAAAAATATAATTAAGGAAATATCTTGAGCATTGGAAAATTTACTATAATAACCCAACGTTATTGAACATTCATTCATCTCATTAACTATAGACCGAATATCTACACAATTTATTCCTTCTTTTTTTGAAAATTCAATAAGACCCTCAGGATCAAAAGTAGATGGTGGTAGAGTATTAATACCTTTTGATTCCCAATTGATAAACATAGATCTTAAATTTAAGTCTTGAAAAGATAAAATTAAACTACAAATTGACCATAAAAAAAGAAAGATAGATAACCATAAAATATTAGATGAATTAGATTCATAAGAGTACGGATCATATCTCTTAGATTTGATCCGATCAAGTTCTTCTCTACCAGATATTTTTCTGAACAAGTTTCTTTTCAAAATTATTATTCAATCCCCCAATTTCGAACATCAACAAAAGTACCTTCTATTGCTGCTGCCGCTGCCATTGTAGGACTAACCAAATGAGTTCGGCCTCCCTTTCCTTGACGACCTTCAAAATTTCTATTAGAAGTAGACGCACATCTTTCTTCAGGTGATAAAATATCAGGATTCATACCAAGGCACATAGAACAACCTGAATTCCGCCATTCAAAACCAGCTTCGATAAAAATTGAATCTAACCCTTCTTTTTCTGCTAATATTTTGGTCAAAGTAGATCCAGGCATCACTTGTGCCCTAACGTGATTAGAAACTTTTTTCCCTTTAACCAATTTAGCTGCTTCTCTTAAATCATCAAGCCTTGCATTTGTACAGGAACCTATAAAAGCTCTATCAATTTTAATATCTTGAATTTTGGTTCCAGATTTTAGCCCCATATAATCAATCGCCCTAGAGGCAGATTCTTTATCAACTTGATCTTCAAAATCTTCAGGGTAAGGTACATAATCAGAAATTTTGCATACTTGTCCAGGATTGGTACCCCATGAAACATAAGGCTCCAGCTCATTACAGTCTATTTGAACTTTAGAATCATAAATTGCATCCTCATCAGTCTTATATGTTCCCCACTTTTCTAAAACTTTATCGTATTCGGTTCCTTTTGGAACAAATTTCCTACCTTTCATCCATTTAAATGTAGTTTCATCAGCTGAAATCATCCCCGCCCTCGCACCTGCTTCTATAGACATATTGCATATAGTCATTCTGCCTTCCATATTCAATGATTTTATAGGTGCACCTGTATATTCGATAACATGACCGGTTCCTCCTGCGGTGCCTATTTTTCCTATCGTTGCAAGAATCATATCTTTTGCTGACACCCCTAATGGAATTTCTCCAATAAAATCAATCTGCATAGTTTTAGGTTTATACTGACGTAAAGTTTGAGTAGCAAGTACATGTTCAACTTCAGATGTTCCTATCCCAAACGCCAATGCACCAAATGCACCATGGGTAGATGTGTGTGAATCTCCACACACAATTGTCATTCCTGGTTGAGTATAGCCTTGTTCAGGACCTATTACGTGAACTATCCCTTGAGAAGAATTATCAACATCATATAAAGTTATCCCAAAATCCCTACAATTTTCTCGAAGAGCTTCAACTTGTTGACGAGCTATAGGATCTTTAATTTCTTGGTCACGTGTTTCATCAGTTGGGATATTATGATCGACGGTAGAAATAGTTAATTCTGGTCTTCTCACAGAACGATTTTGTAATCTTAAACCCTCAAAAGCTTGAGGTGATGTAACTTCATGAATAAGATGTAAATCTATGTAAATAAGAGCTGGTTCACCTTCAGATTCTGAAACTATATGTTCATTCCAAATTTTTTCAAACATAGTTTTACCCATATTAATTCCTCCAAATATTTTTTTAGTGATTAATTTTAAATAATAGGATTTTTGGATTGATCAACTATGGAAAGAAATCTATTAATCGCATTAACATATGCCTTAGCAGATGCCACCACTATGTCAGTATCAGATCCCTTACCAGAATAAATCGAACCATCTTTTTCTATCCTTATTGTAACTTCCCCTATTGAATCTATCCCTTCTGTAACTGCACTAACCGAAAATTCAGTCAATTCAACATCAATTTGTGTTATTTTATCTATTGCTTTACAAACTGCATCTACAGGTCCAGTTCCTTCACTGCTCTGATTAATCTCATTGCCATTCGGACATAATAATGAAATTTCAGCATCAGGAACAGAAGAATTCCCACAAAAGACTTTAACTGTTCTAACCTCAAATTTACTTTGAGAATCAGATATCCTATATTGTTCTGACATTAGTGCTTCTAAATCAAGATCTGTTAATTCTCGTTTATTGTCAGCCAGTTCTTTAAATGCCTGAAACACTTCGTTTAATTGATAATCATCTAAAATATATCCCAAATCACTTAGCCTTGACCTTAGACCTGCCCTCCCAGAAAGTTTCCCTAAAACTAAAGCTTCTCCTCTCCACCCTACTTTTTCCGGTTCCATAATTTCGAAAGTTGTACGTTCCTTTAAAAAAGCATCCTGATGAATACCCGAAGAATGTCTAAAAGCATTTTGCCCAACTATTGCTTTGTTATATTGAATAGGAAATCCAAAAATTGAACTAATCAATCTGGAAGAAGAACCTATTTCTTTAGTATTTATTCCTGTATATAAATTATAAAAATTTGATCTAGTTGACAAAGCCATGATAACTTCTTCTAAAGCAGCATTTCCTGCTCTTTCACCTAGACCATTTATACATCCTTCAATTTGTCTAGCACCAGAACTTACAGCTGATAATGAATTAGCTGTCGCCATACCAAGATCATTGTGACAATGAACGGAAATAGTAGCCTTATGTATATTAGAAACATTTTCTTGAATAGATTTAATTAACGCACCAAATTCTTTTGGATTAGAGTAACCAACAGTGTCAGGTATATTTACTGTAGTCGCACCTGCTTCAATGACTTCCTCTAAAATTGCATATAAATATCCAGGATCCGTTCTTGTTGCATCCATAGGTGAAAACTCAACATCTTCCAAATAATCTTTTGCTCTCTTAACCGCATCAACTGCCATAATCATTATAGATTCACGATCCTTTCTCATTTGATGCATTAAATGAACATCTGATGATGAAAGAAAAGTATGAATTCTAGCATTCTGAACACCCTTCAAAGCCTTCGCTGCAATATCTATGTCTGAAGGTAAAGCTCTAGCTAAAGTTGCTACAACAGGACCATGTATTTCATTAGCTATTCTTTTAACCGCTTCAAAATCTCCAGGTGAACTCCCTGCAAATCCAGCCTCAATTACATCAACATTCAATTTCTCTAATTGTTTAGCTATACGCATTTTTTCATCAACAGTTAAACCTGCTCCAGCAGTCTGTTCACCATCTCTTAAAGTTGTATCGAAAATTATTACTTTATCTTTATTTAATTTAGTGCTCATATCATGTATTAAAAATTCTATTAAGTTTTTATCAAGTCGTAGATTCCAACCATGGCATCATATCCCTAAGTTCTTTCCCGACTTTTTCAACTGGATGTTCCTCATTTTCTTTACGTAATCGTTTAAACCTATGTAAACCTTCATCGTTTTCAGCAATCCACTCACGGGCAAATTCACCAGATTGTATCTGTTTAAGTATGTTTCTCATGTTATCTTTTACTTTTTCGTCAATAACTTTAGGTCCTCTAGTATAATCACCATACTCAGCAGTTTCGCTTACAGAATATCTCATATAACCCAAACCTCCTTGATAAATTAAATCAACAATCAATTTAAGTTCATGTAAAACCTCAAAATATGCTGATTCAGGTTCATAACCTGCTTCAATTAAAACTTCATAACCAGCTTTAATCAGCTCAGTAACTCCTCCACATAAAACTGCCTGTTCTCCAAATAAATCTGTTTCAGTTTCTTCTTTGAACGTGGTTTCCAATATACCTGCTCTTCCTCCACCAACTCCCTTACCATAAGCTAATGCTATTTTTTTTGCTTCCCCAGAAAAATCTTTATCAACAGCAACTAAACAAGGGACTCCCAAACCTCTTTCATATACAGCTCTAACTCTATGACCAGGAGCTTTTGGTGCAATCATAACTACGTCAACATTATTTGGAGGTTTAATCTGATTATAAAAAATTGTAAACCCATGTGCGAATAACAATATTTGACCAGAACGTAAATTTGGATTAATATCTTCATTAAATACTTTTGATTGAACCGTATCTGGCAAACAAAAGGATATTAGGTCTGCCCTTTTTGCAGCTTCAGAATTTGAAAAAACTTCTAAACCTTCATTCTCAGCTTTATGTTTACTTTTACTACCTTCATACAAACCAACTATCACTTTATATCCACTATCTTTAAGATTTAGAGCATGAGCATGTCCTTGTGAACCATAACCTAAAACAGCTATAGTTTTATCTATCAAAAATGAATCATCTATATCATTATCATAAAAAAGGGTTGCCATATTAATTTATCCTTTCATAAATTTAATTTTTACCTAGAAAATCTATCTACTACACACTACCACTTTCAAAAAAAGTTTCAGATAAATCATCACCTGATTTAGTTTGATATTGAAATTCACCATCAGATTTACCTTCAATCAATGTTCCCCTTAACGTAGCAACTCTACCAGTCCTAATGACTTCTCTTAAACCAAACTTCCGTAATAATTCTACTAAAGAATCAATTTTTTCTTTCCCACCTGTAATTTCCATTGTAAGGTTAGATACTCCAATATCAATGACGTTCACTCTAAAAATTTCTGCAAGTTCTAAAATTTCACTACGATTTTTTTTATTTGAATTAACTTTTATTAAAGCCAATTCTCTCCAAACAATATTTTTATCTGTAATATCTTTAGCTTCAACTACATCAATTAATTTTTTAAGTTGATCAGCAACAGTTCTTAATGCAGAACCAGGTCCTTCTACGACGAAAGTCATTCGAGATAAACCCGATATTTCTGAAGAACCTACTGCAAGACTAACTATATTAAATCCCCTTCTTCTAAATAAACCTGCAATTCTAGAAAGTACTCCTGGTTTATCTTGAACTAAAGAAGAAATAGTACGTTGATTGATATGATTGGAAATATCTTCTTGATTAACCATCAAATTTGCTCCTCAATTAACTCTGAAACACTTTGGCCTGCAGGAATCATAGGATAAACATTATCAACTTTTTCTATCACAAAATCGACTACCACAGGTCCAGAATGAGAATTAGCCTCTTTAATAACATCAACTAAATTATCTTGGTTATTTACGCGTAGTCCTTTTATACCATATGATTCTGCTAACTTAACAAAATCCGGATTCCCAGTATAAGTTTCAGCTTGATAGTCTTCATTATAAAAAAGACCTTGCCACTGAGTAATCATTCCTAAGTGATTATTGTTCAGTATGGCATATTTAACTGGAAGATTATTTTCTTTAACTGTAGCTAATTCCATCATAGTCATTTGAAACCCACCATCTCCACAAATAGACCATACAAGTTTTCCAGGATTCCCAACTTGTGCGCCTATCGCAGAAGGAACCTCATATCCCATTGTCCCTAATCCTCCTGAAGAAATCCAAGAATTTGGATTGATGAATCTATAATGTTGAGCAGTCCACATTTGATGTTGACCTACACCTGAGCAGATTATAGCATCTCCATTAGTGATATCAGATAAAGTTTTAATTACTTTCTGGCCTAATAAATGATCAGATTTAGGTATCTCCAAAGAAGGGTGATCAGATTTTAAATCCAAAACTTGATTTAACCATTTTGATCTGTTGTTTTTAGATATCATCGGGTTAATTTGATTTAGAACATCTTTTATATTTCCAACTATAGGAACATCTATTTTTACCGTTTTCCCTATTTCAGAAGCATCTATATCAATATGAATCTTCTTTGATTTAACTGCAAATCTTTTTGGATCACCAACTATTCTGTCATCAAATCGTGTCCCAATACCAATAATCAAATCACTTTGATCAAGAATTAAACTTGAATAAGCCATGCCATGCATTCCTGGAAACCCACAAGAAAGCACATGATTTTCTGGAAAACTAGATATCCCAAGTAAAGTCGTTACAACTGGAATTTGTGATTTCTCACTTAATTCCTTCAGCTCAGAATAAGCATTAGAAATAATCACACCATGTCCGGCTAATATAGCTGGTTTTTTAGATTGTTCTATTAATTCAACAGCATTATCAACACTTTCAATCGTGGTATTTGAAAGTAAATTATATCCAGGAATAGAAATAGTTTTCTTGCCAATATATTCCGCTTTTTCAGTAAAAACATCCTTTGGAATATCAATTAAAACAGGTCCCGGTCTCCCTGTCTTAGCAATAAAAAATGCTTCATGAATTGTTTCGCCTAAATCAGAGGCTCGCATTACTAAATAATTATGTTTAGTCACAGGAAGAGTGGCTCCAGTAATATCAGTTTCTTGAAATGCATCGGTTCCTATTGCCGAACGTCCTACCTGACCTGTAATAGCAATCATTGGGGCTGAATCCATCATCGCTGTAGCTAGACCTGTAATCAAATTTGTTGCTCCAGGTCCCGATGTTGCAAATGCAACCCCAACTTTACCAGTCGATCTAGAAAATGCGTCTGCGGCATGTGCAGCTCCTTGTTCATGACGAACTAATATATGTCTAATCTCTTCAAATTTGGATAAAACACCATACAAAGGCAATATTGCACCTCCTGGTAACCCAAAAACTACGTCAACACCTTCATTAATTAATGCCTTACAAACTATTTCCGCACCAGTATATCGACTGGTCATTATATTTTCTCCTTATTGTTTTTCAACAAAATTAAAACAAAAAATCTCGCCCACCAAAGGACGAGACTACTCGCGGTACCACCTTTATTGCCTGAAAAAACAGACCTCTTAATTTATGATTGTTTCGTAACCAAATCGTTCGAACCTATAAATAAACTTTCAGATCGACCGCTCCTGATCGAGTTCACAAAAACATTCAACTGTTCTCAGCAAATACACAGCTCTCTTAGTAAATGTTACATGCTAATACTATCATTCCCAGCGTTTCATATATAATTATAACTCATATTTAAAACTTCATGTTTAACATACAATTTAAAATATAAATTTTTATGCTATTTGATGTCAAATCTATAAAACATCCCCAAAACTATAAATTAGTAAATTTTATTCATAATTTAGGACCTCATGGACATAGGGATTGGCCTTGTGATAAAAACTCCATAAATAAAATAGTAGAAGAATTTATTCAGAATCCCTATATGAAAATTTCTATCCTCAAAGACAATTCTAATATCTTGGGATATCGTTTAATCGAACGTGAGGTAAAAATCGATAGAACTATAATTTCTATAGGTACGTTTGATAATGAAAGTTTTAATTTATTGTTAAAATCAGCAATAAATAAACTTAATAAATCAAAAAATTCTAATAATCACCATATACATATCCCTTTATATCAAAAAAAAAATATCCAACCTAAAAACCTAAACATCTCACATTATGAAAAAGTGAGAAAATACTTAAAAATGTCTATTGAAACAGATAATTTTATAATCCCAAAATTTTTAGATAATCAATTTAAAATATCTAAAATCAGTTCTTCGAAAAAAATTAAAAAGCTGATTCAATTACAAAATGAAATTTTTGAACCTCACTGGGGTTATTCACCCAATACTATTTATCACTTTAGTAATAAAAATAATTACAGTTTTTTTATTACTAGTCTTGCAGATGAAATTTATGGTTTCTTTACTACAAATATAATTAAAGAAAATAAAAAAGTGATAGGGAAAATTTCAATGATTGGAACTAAAAAAGAATTTAGGGGAAAGGGTATTGGAAAATTTGCACTAACAAATGGATTATTTTTTTTAAAAAATAAAGGAGCTAGTAAGATTAACCTGGATGTTGATTCTGAAAATTCACATGCAATTTCGATGTATGAAAATATCGGTTTCGTCACAAAAGCTAAAATTAATTGGTGGGAATACAAAAATATTTAAGTTGCAATTAATTATAATAAATGTTTACGACTCATAAACTTATGAGCGTAAACCAAATCTTTACCAACTAAATTCCAATCAAATAATTTAGCATGATTTCTAGCATTAATCCCAAATTTCATTCTCAAACTAACATCATTAGCTAATAGTCGAATTTTTTTTGAGAAAAGTAAATAGTTATTTGGTGGAGAAATTAAATACCCAGTAACATTATCTTTTACTATAGTGGAAATACCACCTACATTAGATGCTATTACTGGTAACCCACTAGATTGAGCTTCAAGAATAGATAACCCAAAACTTTCATAAAATGAAGGCATTACTAACAAATCATGTTTTCTATACAAATCAGGTAATAATTCTCTGATTACAGGACCATGAAAATTGATTTTATCGGTTACGCCTAAATCTGATGATAGATTAATTAGTCTTTGAGTCTCTCCAATCACAACATCTCCCCCAAAAATATTTGCTGAAATATCTAAATCATTCAGTTCTGATAAAGATTTAATTATAGTTACTAGACCCTTTAATGGCTCTAATCGTCCAACATAAATGATTTTCAATACATCTTTTTTAATTTTTTTTTGTTCCCTAATTTCAGGATGGAATAAATCTGAATTAATACCTGGACTAACTATTTTTATTGCCGAAGATTTTGCGTCATAATATTCCAATAAAGATTTTTTTTCATGTTCAGACCAAACTAAAATTCTATCTGATTCTTTAACTATCTTAAATTCACTCTTCTTTCTTTCAATAGAATGCAACATAGTTGGAAATTCTTTTTGTTTCAGTAAAGATAATGTATGAAACATTGAAACGTGATTAATATCCCAATCTTTCTTTAAAATATTCCCAACCAAACCTGATAACCAGTAATGAGTTGAAAGAAGATCATAAGTTAGATTGTTATTTTCAGTGAAATTTTTGATTTCCTGGACAAAATCTGGAAGAAGATCATAAATCTTCTCTTGTGATAATTCATTTTTTCCAATTTTTAAATGAATGACACGTGCATTTTCAGTAATATTTATAATATCAGGGTCATTATCATCATGATACCTGGTAAACAAATCTACTTTCACTCCAAATTTTGACATAATCTTCATTGATTCCAATAAAAAAACATTCATCCCTCCTGCACTACCCAAACCTATTTGCCTAACAGGACATCCATGAACACTAATAACAGCAAGTCTCATGATTTTATCTTTTATGAGCTATTAATTTAGAGATTGTTTCATCTATACCACCGAGTCTGTATTTATAAACTTCATCCCCTCTCATAAAATCAAACACCTTATTTTTCTCATAAATAGAATTTTTAATTGCAAAAATATGATTTAAAACTCCAACAGATAAATCTCTATATTCAGGATCATAACCGCTATTGTATAAATATTTTGTACCCTTAGTAACAAAACTTAATGATGTTGCAACTCTTTTATTTCCTATTTCTAGAAATCTTAATCTAGTTTGGTTTTGAAGAGAAAGCTCTAAAGAAAGATCACGAAAAAAATTTTCTCTAGATAAATTCATAAATTCCTTCTTTTCGTCAGAACTTATTCTAAGGAGCCTAAAAAAATCATCTAAATTATCTTTTATGTCTTGATATTTAAAGAACTCATATTCTTTTACATTTTTAATCTTATCTAATTTTCTTATTTTTCTCCTAATTTCATGTCTGTTTTTCTTACTTAGTGAAAATAAATATTCATCAAAAGTGCTAGGGAGGGAAATACGGGGAGAAACATCCTCTTTTTTTAGATCTACTTGCCAATTGTTTTGTTCTAAATACTTTAAAATTTTTTTTATAGTTGGAGAATTATCAGGAATAGAGTTCAATCTTAGTTCTTCAACAAATAAATCATTCGAAATAAAATTAACTAATTTCTCTAAACCTAAATCCATATCTTGATAATTAGAATAAATCAAATCTTCATAATCAAATAAATCAGTTGATCCAATAAATGAACATGTCTTTCCTTGAACTCTCAATGGTGAAATTAATTTATTATTTGAATATGTTATTACTAAAATTTTATATTGATTACCTTTCCCAAAATATTTCCACCAAATCTTTTTAACTTTAGGTGACTGAAAAATTCTATTATAAAAAAATGAGTTGAAAACATCATTCCATTCTTTTTCAACTTCATTCCAAGATTTATCATAAATTTTTTGAGTAATAATTTTACTCATTTTTGATTTTTCAATAATTTTAATATCTCATGAAGATTTGGATCAACGGTTTGAATACTAAAACCAGAATTTTTTTGGGACGTTTCAGGATCCTTTAACCCATTACCTGTTAAAACACAGACAATAGTTTTTTCTGACATGTCCAATCCATTGTTAACTAAATTAATAAGCCCTGCAACAGATGTTGCTGAAGCTGGCTCACAAAAGATCCCTTCAAGTCTAGTAAGCTTCATATATGCATTTATAATTTGATCATCACTAACAGAATCAATTAAACCTTCTGATTCATCACGAGCCTCTAATGCTCCAGTCCAGGATGCAGGATTCCCGATTTTGATAGCGGAAGCTACGGTTTTTGGATCTTGTATTATTTCCCCTTTAACAATCGGAGCTGCACCTTCAGCTTGGAAACCCATCATTTTTGGAAGTCCGGTGGATTTCCCAGATTCAAAATATTCTTTAAAACCCTTCCAATAGGCAGTTATGTTCCCAGCATTACCTACAGGAATCGATAAAAAGTCTGGTTGTATTCCTAGATCATCTATAATTTCAAATGAAGCAGTTTTTTGTCCTTCTATTCTATATGGATTTATCGAATTTACCAATTCAATATCCATAATTTCTACTATATTACGTACAATTGACAAAGCCTGATCAAAATTCCCATTAATACCAATAATTTTAGCTCCATATGCCATCGCTTGAACAATTTTTCCTAAAGCTATTTCTTCTGATGGCACAATAATAATAGAATCTAAACCATACCTTGCAGCATAAGCTGAAGCAGATGCACTTGTGTTTCCGGTTGAAGCACAAACAATCTTTTTTTTCTTTTTTTCCAAAGCTTTAGCCACGGCGACAACCATCCCACGATCCTTAAATGAGCCTGTTGGATTACATCCTTCTAATTTAAAAAACAATCTCTGACAGCCTAAAGATGGACCTAAATTCATTGATCTAACTAAAGGTGTCCCTCCTTCACCAAGAGTGATATTTGGCGTTTTGTTAGAGATTGGAAGATAATCTTTATATTTATTTATAAGACTTTTATTATTAAAAGACAAAAAAACTCCAGTAATTATTTAATTGACACAAACTGGGATAAAAATTCAATATTCTTCTACTCTTAGCAAACTATCAAATTTAACTACATCATTTAACTTCTCAATATTATCAATAGCATTCATCATAATTTTTTCATTAGCTTTATGGGTCATTATAACCAGTTCAGCATTATTAAATTTTACATCTGTATCTTTTTGAAGAACTGTGTTTATACTAATGCCATTATCACCTAAAATTTTGGATAATCTTGCAAGAACACCTGCTTTATCTTTAACAGTAATTCTCAAATAATATTTACATTCATGCATATCCATACTAAGTAATTGTAAATCTTCAGGAAAAATTTTGGTTTTTTGTTTCTCGGATTTAGATATCTCATCTTTAATTCTAAAAACATCGTTCAAAATAGCACTAGAGGTAGTTTCTGCTCCTGCTCCTGCACCTTGAAACCAAAGAGGTCCTGTAAGATAACCATTCACTTCTATCATATTTAATGAACTATTCACATTAGCCATAGGAATATCTTTAGGAATTAATGCAGGATGAACTCTTATTAACAATTTTTTGGAAAATTTTTGAGCAGAAGCAATGAGTTTAATTGCAAAACCTAATTCTTTTGCATAAATGAATTCTTTGCTTTTTATGTCCTTAATACCTTCTCTATAAATTAAGTTATGATCTGGATTAATACCAAAAGCTAGATTCGATAATATAATTATTTTATAAATTGGATCAAAAGCCTCAACATCCGCTGTGGGATCAGTTTCAGCATAACCTAATTTTTGGGCATCTTTTAGTATTTCAGAAAAAGGTGATGTCCCATCTGACATTCTTGTTAATATATAATTAGTCGTCCCATTGATTATTGCTCTGATTCCACTAATTTTATTAGATGAAAAATCATTACCTAAAGAAGAAATTATAGGGATACCACCTCCAACACTCGCCTCATATCTAAGTTCAACGGAATTATTATTTGCAATCTTGAATAATTCTGACCCACGTTTTGCAATGACTTCCTTATTTGCGGTGACAACATGTTTCCCAGACATTAAACATTTAGAAATATAATCAAAAGCAATTTCTTCACCACCCATTAATTCAATTACCAAATCTATCTCATTATCTTTAACGACATCTGAAATATCATTTGAAATTTTTGTACCTAATAAATTCAGATCTCTTTTCTTTTCAATATCTCTCACAATAATAGATTTGACCACTAAATGATCCTTATAAACATCTGCATGTCTTTTGGAAATAATATCGAAAATATTCGAACCGATGACTCCACAACCTATCATGCCAATTTGAAGTTTATTCTTTTTCATAATTTGCATTTAACTGATCAGCGGAGATTAAATTTTGCTCAGATTGAGATCCTGTAGGTGTTGGTAAAAGAGATGATAATCTTACTTGTTTATTTACCCAACTATAAATTTTATCGTTTAAATCCATATATAAATTCCCTTCAGATGCAATTTTTTTTCTTTCTTTGTTAAGAAAAATTACCATTGCCCTATCTACTAGAGCTTCAAAATTAGAATCACTAATTTCTTTTGCATCAGAAATTTCTTCAATTATATATATTTTATAAATTTGTTTTTCTTCATCATATTGAACTGGACTGATTTTTCTAACGGGTAAAATCCTCTCACCCTCATTATCAAGTCCAAATAAAAAATAATCTAAATCAGTTAAGACCCCATAAGGAAACCATCCAGTTTCACCATTATAACGTTTGATGTCGGGATCTTTTGAATAGAACAAAGTGATATCAACTATAGGTTTACCGGCTATTAAATCTCTTTCTATATTTCTCATTAATTTAGCATCTGGATTAGGTACAGCTATTTCATAAATATGTACCTGAGGTTGAATTCTAGAAACTGTATCCGCAACTACCAATCTCAATCTTTCTTTAAACATTGTTTTCCTAATGAAATCTCTATAAACTTCCTCCCGAAGACCTGTTTTATTTAAAAATTGTCGTTTAGATTCCTCAAAATTTATTTCTTGCTCTTCATTCTTTTCAGAATTTTTCTCAAATACATAACCTAATAAAATTTCTATATAATTATCAACTTCATTAGATTGAACAGTTATCCCATACCGAGGTGCTAACTGATAAGCTATCTCATTATCTTGTAAAGTTTGCATTGCATCAAATAGAGAAGTACCTATTTGGAATTGCATACCCATATCTTCAGTAAGTCTTTGATTAAATCTAATATAATCCACAACATCACCTCGAGTATATTCCTTATCATTAACCCTTAATGCAATTTCAGTTGGAGGCTTTACATACTTAGTATAAAAAGAATATGCCGGTATAGATAAAATTAAAAAAATTATCACTACTGCAATATAAAAGTAAGGTCTAGATTTTTTATTTTGGATCTTTTTATCTCTTAATAAATCAAATCTTGATTTATAAACTTTAGTCGTAATACTTCTTTTTCCTACTAAATAATCATTAGTAGGATTATCTTCGTTAAAATTGTTAGAATTTTCTTTGTTTGACGACATTGGACTTTTTGAAACTTTATGTCAAATTTTTTAACTACTAAAACTTAATGTTAAGACATATATCAAAATAATAGATCAAAAATCATATCAAATAATGATTTAATTACTCCAGAAGAATTAATTGCCAAAAATTATTTTCTAGTTTTGAATCTTACTCCTTGGATTTAGAATCAGTTGATGCTGCCGGTGTACTCTCATCTGAAGATTTAGAATCAGTTGATGCTGCCGGTGTACTCTCATCTGAAGATTT
>PBDR01000027.1 GCA_002717385.1 Chloroflexota bacterium | reverse complement strand
GTTGCCATAGTAGAATATCAAAACAAATTAAAATTAGAATACAATCCAAGTTTGGAATCAGTAATTACAGTAATGATTTCAATTGTTATTGGTACTGTAACTTTAACAGGAAGCTTTATAGCATTTGGTAAACTTCAAGGTATAGTTAAAGGCCAGCCAATACTTTTACCTATAAGAAATATCTTCAATAGTTTTCTTTTTATCTTGATCATAATCTCCATAATTTGGTTGACGATAAACCCATCAAATCAATATGTACTATATTACTGTGTAGCTTTTTGTTTACTGCTAGGAATTTTGCTCGTAATACCAATAGGTGGGGCTGATATGCCAGTAGTAGTAGCGTTACTAAATTCCTATTCAGGAATAGCTGCCGCAGCAACAGGTTTTGTACTGCATAATAATATGTTGATAATAGCAGGGTCACTAGTAGGGGCTTCCGGTTTAATTCTTACTAGAATCATGACAAGAGCTATGAATAGATCACTAGTAAATGTTATGTTCGGCGGGTTTGGTATTAAAGAAGAATCAAATTCAATACATCAAATAAAAGAGACTAAACCCATAAAATCAGCTTCTGCCTTAGATGTTTCTATGATGTTAGAATACGCACAATCGATAATAATAGTACCTGGTTATGGTCTTGCAGTAGCTCAAGCACAGCACCAGTTAAGAGAACTTTCCGATATATTAAAATCAAATGGTTCTTCGGTAAAATATGCTATCCACCCTGTAGCAGGTCGAATGCCAGGACATATGAATGTCCTTTTAGCTGAAGCTAATGTCCCTTATGAAGAATTAAAGGACTTAGACGAAATTAATGGTGAATTCCAAAGAACAGATATCGTATTAGTTATTGGTGCAAATGACGTTACCAATCCTGCAGCAAAAAATAATAGTTCCAGTCCAATTTATGGAATGCCTGTATTAAATGTTGATCAGGCTCAGTCAGTAATAATTTTAAAAAGAAGTATGGCATCAGGATTTTCTGGTATAGAAAATGATCTTTTTCATCTAGAAAAAACATTCATGCTTTTTGGTGATGCAAAAAATTCTATTGAAGAAATAATTAGGGAAATTAAAACCCTTTAGACAAAAAACATATGTCTTAAAAAGCTTCGGTATTATTATTTTCAGGCTTTCTGTTTGATTTAGTCCAAAGAGATTCAAGTTTATACATGGGCTTCCATCCCAGAACAACAAAAGTTTTCGAACTGTTAAATTTTTTGTGGGGTAATTCTGGTAAAATAAAAAATGTTTCACATCTTGAATTCAACTTTTCTATTGGAGTTTCTACTGCACATCTAACAGCTTCTCCACAATCAGGCCAAGTAGTACTATATGGTACATTCATATCCAAATGATAATCTATATTTTCTTGCTCTGGACCACTTAGATCCCAATGATGTTTCATATTGTAGTAAAGCAAGGTTATTACATGAATGTTATTATCTTCAGTAAAAACTCGACAAACTTCTTGACCAAGAGATTTACTCAAAGCATATAATCTAGTTCCTGGCTGTGGTGGCATATCAGGATTCAAATTAAAATCCCATTCCTCATATTGTGGACCCACCAACTGAAAATGTGGACCAGTATTAATTACTTTTGAAATATTATTCTCTCTAGCTGCAATCATCATTGAATAATTCCCTAAAGTATTAACTTCAAAAGCAATTCTTCTATGTGGTCGTAAAACTGATAAATTGACTATAATATCCATTCCTTTAGCTGCATTGACAACTCCTTCAACATCGTCAACAGAAAGTTTCATGAATTCTCCTTTATATGATTTTGGAGGTGAATTAATATCTGTAAGAAGTATTTCATGTCGAGTTTTCATTGCTTTCACAACCCATGGTCCAAGCATTCCATTACCACCTAATATTAAAACTTTCATTCTTTATTTTTATTCTTTCTAAATTGATCAAATATACTGTCAAATTTTTTAGTTATAAATCTTTGATTAGGTACTTTAGATTGTATGTGTATAGTTTCCCAATATTGTGGTGGCACTTGATATGGAGTTTTCTTAATTTGTTGTTTGTAATTGATAATTAATTCAAGATATTTCAATAAATCTCCATCAGATAAAAATGAAGTCGAGTTAGAATCACCAAAGCCTATCCTGATATTTGTAACTTTAATCTTTTTATCTCTTGCAAATTCTTTGTGGACCATCTCACATAGGTACGCACATAAAATATTTACATCGGAAGAAATTGGATGTGTAGACCAATTTTCGGTTATCGCTAAATTTTCATAACAGGTTTCAAAAAGCTTCAAAGTACTAATATTTATAACTCTACTAACACCATTTTCTGAAGCTGACCATAATAAATTATAAATACATCTAGTGTAATAATCTATTAGAATTTTATCTGAACCTGATTGGCCATCATAACCAATGTTTATAATAATATCTACATCTTTCAATAATAAATCTGTATCACGTAATTCATCCAATTGACACTGAACAAAATTATGATTATTTTGACCAGAAACATCAGTTGAAATAACATCATGATTTTTTTTCAGATCCATAATAATCTTCTTAGAAATATTTGATTTTGCCGAAGTAACTAAAATTTTCATGAAATTAATTGTAATTATTAAATTCTGTCAAGAATTCTGCCTTCCCTTGAATATCTAATTTAACTCTGTAGAGTTCACCACCTCTGTAAGCATTTAAATCATAACCTTTAGGTTCCAATCCAGTAATCTCACTACCACCAGATCCAGAATTCGCAGTTGTGACATAAAGTTCATTCAAATCTTTTCCACCAAACATTGCGCTAGAGGTTTGTTTAGCAGGAAACAATATTCTTCTTTCCTCAACACCTTCTGGATCAAGTCTTATAACCATTCCTCCATACCAAATTGCAGACCAAACATATCCTTCCGAATCTACCGTCATCCCGTCAGGTAAACCCCAATCATCTGGAATTTTTTTAAACAATCTTTTATTTGAAAATTCGCTTTTTCCCATATCATAATCCCATTTATATATCTCGTGTTTTGCAGAATCAGTAGAATAAAAGATTTTATTATCAGGAGAAAATCCCATACCATTACAAAGTTCTAGGCCATCATCAATTATTTGAATGCTTAAATCAGGATTAAATTTAAACAGTGTACAAGAATCCAGGTGAGCAGTTCCTACCAAAAAACTTCCATCCGGAGCTGAAGTTACATCATTCGTCTTGATTTTTTTATCTTCGAATGTATCTTTTTTAATCCAAGTAAAATCATCATCAGAATTCCAAAATTGTACCCCCTCCCAAGTTCCAATAATTAAACCGCCCGATCTGTTAATCGCAACTCCACCAGTATTTAACCCTTGATGAATAGTTTTATTTACACCAGTTGTAGGATTATAATTAAAAAATCTTCCATTCTGAATATCTGTCCAATATAATGTTTCTGAATTAACATCCCAAACTGGTCCCTCACCTACCAATGCATTTTCATCAGCTAACATTTCGATATTGTACATAATTTTTCTCCTCGAAAAAATAATTTTTAATCACAATTATATGCGAATAATTCAATAGTCAATTCCTTTTTGAGCAAGTATTCCTTGATCATTATAAGGGTGCTTTATTTCATCCATATTTGTAACACAATCTGAAATTTTAATTAATTGAGGTTGAGCATCTCTACCAGTAATTATGACATTCACATTTTCTGGTCTATTTAGTAAAAAATCTACTACTTCTTTTAGCTCTATCCAACCATATTTTATTGGGTACGTAAATTCATCTAGAATTACAATATCATAATCACCGGAACTAATAAGCTCCCTAGAAATTCTCCAACCATTTTGTGCTAAAGCCGCGTCTTCATTTAGATTCTTTGAATTCCAAGTAAATCCTTTTCCGGATGGTATCATTTCAATCCCAAGTCTTTTGGCAGCTAATTGTTCCCCAAACATAGCATTTTCATGTTTAATATACTGAACTACTATCACTTTAAGTCCCCTACCCCAAGCTCTTAACATTACTCCAAATGCTGCAGTACTTTTTCCTTTCCCATTTCCAGTATTTATTAACAATAAACCTTTACTAACTCTTTTCTTAACTGGAGGTTTATAATCGTGATCTGAATCTAGCTTACTCATTTATCTTACACCGTGAATATTTGTTCCATTTATAGCAGCTGCGGCCATATTTACATTTTGAACTGGCCAATTTTTAACATTACTTTTTTCAGCCCACTTTTCCCAATCATTAGACATTTGTTTAACTCTATAATATTCTTTTGAAGCAAGATTATATGTTTCTGTTCTATCTTCTTCTAAATTATATAATTCCCAATCACTATTAAAAGTTTTAACTATTTTCCAATTTTCAAATCTCATAGCACAATTACCTTCATGTTCCCAAAATAAAGGTTGAGATTTTTTCCAGTCCTTTTCATCAAATATCGATAGAAAAGATTCTCCCTGACATTCAGTTATTGGATGACCATTAAATTCTTTCGGATAAAATGCATTAGCAGCATCAAAAATAGTCGCTGTAATATCCATTAATTGAACTGGTTTATGAGATATAAATGATTTTGTAATCCTATCTGGCCAATGTATAACACATGGAGAAGAAATACCGCCTTCATGAATCCAATGCTTATAATAACTAAATGGAGAATTTGAAACATTTGCCCATGGAAGATCATAACTTTGAAAAGTATTCTCTGGACCTGGCTTCAAACCAGGTATATTCCCCATTGTAGGTTCAGTACCGTCACGTAATTTATAATCAAACATATGTTTATCATTTGGAGAATTTTTTGGATAAAGATATTCCGCACAACCACCATTATCAGAAATAAAAATAACTAACGTATTTTCCAATTGATTATTATCTTTCAATTCTTTAATTATCTTTCCTATACCATTATCAAGAGAAGTTACTTGAGCAGCATATGTTGCCATCCTTTGAGATTCCCAAATTTTCATTACAACATCTTCCCATGGAGGAGCAGATTCATCTCTTAAGGATATATCCCATTTATCAGATAAAATACCTATAGATTTGAGTGTTTCATGGCGTGATTGTCTTATCTTATCCCATCCAATTAAATATTCATTCTCATAATTAGCTATATCATTTTCTCGAGCATGAAGTGGCCAATGAGGAGCAGTGTAAGCTATGTAACTAAAAAATGGTTTGGAATCTTTACAGGATTCACTAATCATTTTTACTGCGTGATTTGTAATTTCATCTGTGTAATAAAAATCATCTCCACGATTTTCAATAAAACTTTCCCCATTCATCAATGTTTTCGGATTATAATAATTTCCACCACCAGATAAAGTGCCAAAAAAATAATCAAAGCCTCTTGTAGTTGGAATAATTGGATTAGAGAAAGAATCAAAATTTTCTTCTCCAATAGTACCTCCCACATGCCATTTTCCTGACATTTGTGTTCTATAACCATTGTTCGATAGGACCTCGGGAATAGTAACACTTGTTTCATTTATGTATCCTCTGTATCCATCTATACCATAATCACCAACCATATGACCAATACCTGCCTGATGAGGATTAAGCCCTGTCAACAAAGATGCTCTAGAAGGACAGCATCTTGCTGTGTTGTAAAATTGTGACATTCTAATCCCACTAGAAGATAAAGAGTCCAGATTAGGCGTTTTTATCTCTCCACCAAAACATCCAATATCAGAAAACCCCATATCATCTGCGACAATTAAGACAATATTAGGATGTATATTTTCTCTTTTTAATATTTTTTCCATCGTATTTTATTAGCCTGGAGTATTAAAATCAGGCTTTATAGAATGATGGTCTACTCTTTCCGCTTTAGGAGTATTATAAAATTCATCTCCCCATTCGATAAGATTAGATACTGCTTCTTCAAAAATCATCTGACCTTTTGATTTTGTAGCTTTATCGGCTTCGCCACAAATTCCACTGTTCGTATAAGTACTAGTCCAAGTAGTTTTATTAATGGGACCTGGTGCAAACAAATCTACCCAAGTATATTTTGATCCTTCGCCGGTACCCATTTCAGTTTTAGCTTCTTGCATTTTGATAATAGTTTCGTCTAAATGTAAACCTAATGAAGTTTCAGCTTCACCTGAATGTGCACATCCACCAGGAAAAATTGATTCTCTCCATTTGGGCATAAAATCAGGATCTACAGTAACCAAACCCCACCAAGCGGCAAGAGAAACCTCTGCAGTAGTTTCTATATTCGCTCGTCTGCATGCTAAATCTAAAGGAGGCATATTAGAACCATGACCATTTATTACAATTATCTTCTTGAAACCATGATATGCCACAGATTTCAATACATCGAGTACATATCTTATAAAAGTTTCATGATGAATAGTAATAGAACCTGGAAAATCCATAACATGAGTAGTATAACCATAGGAAATTGGAGGCATAAATAATAATCTCTCCTGATTTCGTTTACATGCTTCTTTAGATATTTCTGTAGCGGTCCATCTATCCATTTTAATTGGCAAGTGAGGTCCATGTTGTTCAATGGTTCCCACAGGTAAAACAGGAATCAATCCTTTTTCTGCAGCTTCATTAACCTCTGGCCAAGTAAGATCTTCAAATTTCCATTTACCGTTAATTGACAATTTTTTCTCCTTATAATTTTTGTTAAGTATTTAGAACATTATGGATGTATACGCAGCAAAAGTAAATGTATAAATTACCATAATATTTTCCTTGGAAAAGTTTTAAAAAAATCTCAATATCATGCTATGTTGGGGAAAAAAAATTCCATCAATGTAAACATAAAAAATCACGGGGAAAAAGATATGATAAATATTAAGCCGAAACACCATTTGATAAAAATTGAGGAAACAATGTCTAAATCAACAAAGATAGAAAAATTAGAAACTATACTCTGGGATCGTTGGCTTTTACTTAGAATTTATTGTGAAGATGGAACAATTGGAATTGGAGAAGGAGGAGTTCACGGATGGCAACGTCCAACTAAAACAATGATTGAAACAATGAGTAAATATTTAGTTGGACAAGACCCGAGTTTAATTGAACATCACTATCAATGGCTTTACCGTTCTTCTCACTTTATGGGATCAGTTGTACAAGGAGCATTATCTGCTATAGACATTGCTTTATGGGATATAAAAGGAAAAAGGTTAGAAACCCCGATTTTTGATTTGATGGGAGGTAAAACTAGAAATAAAGTAAGATGTTATATGCATGTAAATGGTTCAAGTATAGATGAGTTGGTAATTAGTGCTAAAAACGCGGTTAAAGAAGGTTTTACTGCAATAAGGTTTACTCCTTTTGCTGATAATTATTTTTTACATAAATCATATTCTGAATGGACAGATGAGGCAGTTAAAAGAGTTGGAGCAGTAAAAGATGCAGTTGGCTCATCTGTAGATATTTGCGTTGAGATTCATAGACAAATGGCACCTGCAGAAAGTATCTGGCTTGGTAGAAGATTAGAGCAATTCAATCCTTTCTTCTATGAAGATCCTATGTTACCTGATAGCCCTGCAATAATGTCAAACATATCAGAACAATGTAATATACCTATTGCGACGGGTGAACGTTTTACTAGTATTTTCGAATATCAACAAATTATAGAATCAAAGGCTGCTTCATATGTAAGACCTGACCTTTGTTTATGTGGTGGTCTATCAGGATGTAAAAAGGTCTCTGCAATGGCTGAAGCTAACCACATTAAAGTAATTCCACACAATCCATTATCTCCTATAAGTACAGCAGCATGTGTACAGCTTGATGCATGTATTCCTAACTTTGCTTTACAAGAATATACTGGTGAATCAGAACCACCTAAAAGCGAACTTTTAATTAATCCTTTAGTATTAGATAATGGATACCTAGTTGTACCTGAAGAACCAGGCCTAGGTATAGAGATTAATGAAAAAACTCTATCACAACCAGAAAACCCTAAAATACTTGATACACCATTAGGTTTCGATGGAAGTGTTCAAGATAGATAAAAAATTAAGTTGCTATTTCCATTCCTTGTAGTCCTAAACCGACTCCTTCATTCATAACCAAATTATCTATTTCAGATTTAACTTCTTGAGGAATTATCCATTCATCAGAAAAGATCTCTTTGGCATGCGTTGTTTTTGTAGTGCCCACAAGTGCAACAGAAACGGAAGAATTAGATAATACCCATCCTATTGAAAGTTGACAAACAGATTTACCGTATTCAGAAGCAATCAATTTTAATTTTTCGACTATAGAAAGGTTTTTAGAAATATTTTCCTCATTCCATAAATACAGGCCAAAATTTCCTCCATTCTTGCGCCAATCATCTTCTCCAAATTTCTTTTCTTTAGACCAAGTACCAGAAAGAAGCCCATGAGCCAAAGAACCATAAGCCATCATTCCCATATTGTTTCTTTTTACATAAGGAATGATCTCTTTTTCAGGTCTTCTGTCAAAAATATGATAACCAATCTGGGTAGTTATTAAAGGGCTAGTTTTTCTACATTCATCCATCATCTCAACCGAAAAATTTGAAACCCCGGTATATCTTATCTTGCCAGATTTTTTTGCTTCTTCCAACACTCTCATTGGTATAGAAAAATTTCTAGTTTTATCAGGCCAGTGTATTAAAAACAGATCTATATAATCAGTTTGGAGTCTTCTAAGACTTTCATCTATAGATTTTGAAAGTTTGTTCGGGTCCGAAGTAGAAACAGTAGCAGTACTCCTATCAGCGTTACCTCTATCCCATTCTCTTCCACCTTTTGAAACTAAAATAACATCTTTCCGAAAATCTTTAATAGCTTCTCCTATCAATGTTTCACCATATCCCCAACCATATACTGCAGCACTATCAAAAAGAGTCACTCCAAAGTCATATGCGGATCTTGCTGCATTTATTGCATCATCATCATCAAAATCTCCATATTGTCCCCTACCAATTGGCCATCCACCATATCCAATAACTGATGATTTTAGATTACTATTTCCAAAATTTCTTTGACGCATTTTACCCTTCTAAAATATTAAAAAAATATAAATTTCATTAAATATATTTTATGATTTTTAATTTATTTGCATATATAACTGTCGATAAAATTAATTCTAATTTTAATATAATCTATCATCTAATTTTTTTTAATAAAAAAGAAAGTAAAGTTGTTTTTTTTAACCAATGACATATCCTTTTGAAATTTATATTCTGATTGATTAGAGAAACCATCTAATATATCATTCAAATCGATATTTTCATTTTGTGCTTTCTTGACACATAAATATCTAACAAGGGAGCCCCTTAAAAACTTTGTCCAGTGCGTCACAGGTTTAAATTTACCATTAACATATCTATAAAATTTAAAAGAATACTTTTTAGAATATTTCATCCTACTATAGTCACAAACAACTGAATGTTCTGTGGGTAGTAAATCCCAAATCTCTTTATTTGAGGAAATGTTAGAAATAACATCAGTAACAGGATTCCCCCAAATCTTTGCACAGGTTTTTTTGTTAGATATAACAGATCCAATTTTTAATTTATAATTTGGAATCAAATCTAGTGGGTTTAGTATTCCAAATAATCCAGAAAAAATTATAACGTTTTGATCAAAAAAAAATCTTTCATCTGAATTTAACCCATGATAATCGATTGCTTTGTACATTACGCCAGAATATCTAGATATCGCAGGCAATGTACCAGATGATAGTAAATTTAAATTATTGCTAATAGCTAAATTAAGAGCAGATGCTTTAACACCTAATAATTTTGATAGATCATGATCAGATTTCATATAAGAAATCAAACTTTTAATTAACATTTCTCTAACACTATATAAAGAATCAAAAGATAAAGTACTCAAGTTTAAAGGAGGATTTAAATCACCAGAATTTTTTCCCTCTGAAGGGGGAATTAATATTAGTAATTTAGAGGAACAATTTTTCATGGAGTGATATTTATTTGCACAGTTATATTTTTTTAAACTTTAGTATTTAAAATTATGTTACTTTAAAAAAACATTATAAATATATATTAGTGACAATAAAAAATGAATATAAAAAAAAACACTAATTCGATACCCAATACTAAATTAGGTGAAATATACTTCCCAAAATTAGTAATGGGGATACATCCATTTGACGGAGTTTCATATAAAAGTTCTGAACAAGATAGAATAAACCTAAAAATGTTTGGAAATGTGACTTCAATTTCAAAAGTAATTAAATTTGCTGTTGAAAAACATAATTTTTCCGTTGTTCAAGTAGATCATATGAACCCTAGACTTAATAGAATGCATCTACAAGCAATATGGGAAACAGAATTGTCTCTCAAAAAATCTCTGGGTCTATTGGCATATATATTAATACCAATAACTCTAAATGGAAAATTAACATCTTATTCAGAAAAAGCATATTCAACCTTATATTCCAATGATTTATCTATTGCAGGATGTAAATACAATAATAAAATTTTTGAAGACGAAATTTTACGTTATAATTTGGGTGGAACGTTTAACAATCTAATTACCCCTGAAACAGTCTCACCATTTACACAAAAAGAAATTGAAGATCTTAGTATTGATTACTCAATACTAGAACAATATCTGGGTTTTTATGCTGGTTGCGAAATTCTAGTTGCTGATCCTGGAGCAGAAATTGATCTATTAGCTGCAACAGGAAGATTTGATCTGATCAGAGAATATATCGGATTCTTAAAAAAAAGGTTTAAAACAGTAATAACCAGTGTCCATCATGCTGGATCAACAATACCATTAATTGAAGAAAATGGGATCGAAATAGACGGTTATCTAACACCAATTAATGAATTAGGTATGTTTATGTTCCCAACACGTGATATTGCAATAGATGCTATAAAACAAACCAATTTACCAGTGATTGCTATGAAAGCAATGGCAGGAGGAAGATATCTGGGTGAAAAAGCTTTTGAATATGTATTTAACAATGTCGGAGTTGATAGTTGCATGTTTGGGTTAGGAACTTGTGAACAAGTTGACGAAACATCTATAGCAGCAAAATCAGTACTAGGAATTTAAATATATAGAATAAAAATTAATCCTTATCATTGGAATAATTTTAGAAATACTAACAAGTACTTTTCTAAATGAAAATGGATCGTTATTGATAATTATTTTAGTAAATTGATTGATAATAATATGAAATAAATATACAAATAACAAACAATTTAAAGAAAGTGATCGTTTGAGCTATTGTGAATTCTGGAGAGCTCTTATTATTGATCAATCTCAAAAAATATGTGAATTACATCTCCAATCAATTAAAAAAATATAAACTTCAAATAATTTTTATTAGAATTACATCTATACATGTAAAATAGTTGTAACCGTGTAAACTACCTTTTTACGTGTAAGTAATCTTTAAATATAAAAGAGTTATTTAAAATATTGAATAAATATTCAGGCAAAAGAAAAAGAAATATCTATGAATCTGGAACAGATACTACTTTCAAAATAAGCCGTTCAAAAATTGAATTATTTATTGATTGTGCTAGATGTTTTTTTATAGATAGACGTTTAGGAACTGATAGACCTCCTGGATTTCCGTTCAATCTCAATAACGCAGTTGATGCCTTTCTGAAAGTTGAATTCGATAAATACCGACTCATTAGTAAACCCCATCCACTTATGGTTGAAAATGATATAGATGCTATCCCATATTATGATCCAATAATAAACCAATGGAGGGAAAATTTTCAAGGAATCCAATATCTCGATGAAAATACAAATCTAATTATTTCTGGTGCAGTTGATGATGTATGGATTAATTCGGAAAAAGAATTAATAGTTGTAGATTACAAAGCCACATCTAATAGTGAAACAATTAATAAATTAAATGATACTTGGCACAATTCTTATAGAAGGCAAATGGATATATATCAATGGTTACTTATAAAAAATAAATTCAGCGTTTCTCCTTTGACTTATTTTGTTTACTGTAATGCTAAGAAACGTAAAATTGAGTTCAACAATAGACTTAATTTTGAAATAAATTTAATACCATATGAAGCAAATCCAACGTGGGTAGATGCAAAAATTATAGAAATCAAAGAATGTCTTGAAAATAATATTCTCCCTGAACCTTCTAATTATTGCGATTATTGTAAATACCTTAATTCTGTATACTCCGAAATCACAGATTTCGATTTTTTTGGGTAAAAAGTGAATTGGTGGGCCCTGTGGGAATCGAACCCACGACCGCCGGCTTAAAAGGCCGTTGCTCTACCTGACTGAGCTAAGGGCCCTACAAAAAAGTAGAGGATTAAAGATTGAGATCCAAGAGTATATTTTTTTTAATAAATATTCTGCACGAATTATTATATCTCTATGATAACTCAGAAATACATATAATCACATTATCTACTAATGTAAATAGAAATATTCCTAGTATTCTTGCGGATAATAAAATTCAGGTCGATTATCTGACAGATTAAATTTTAAATATTGTAAAATGTCTAAAAATGATTTAAAAAAAAGGTTTAATCTTATGAGCACTAAAGATGAAAAAAAATTTGACCTAATACTTAAGGGTGGAATAGTAGTAGATCCAGCTAATAACGTTCATGAAATGATGGACATCGCAGTATCTGATCAATTCATAGCTAAAGTTGAAAAAAAAATTAGTTCAGATAAAGCTAGAAGAATTATTGATGTATCTGGAATGATAGTAACACCGGGACTTATAGATTTGCACGCTCATTTTTTCGGATACTTTGCTTCGATTCAACCTGATCCACATTGCCTTCCAAATGGAACAACAACAGTAGTCGATGCAGGAGGTTCTGGACATAAAACTTTTGATCAGTTTAATGAAAAAATTATCTCTAAAAGTAAAACAAGAGTTCTTGCGCTCCTAAACATTGCTGGAAAAGGAATGGTTGGGGAACCTGAACAAGATTTGGATGGAATGTCCTCAGATGATTCAATAAACAAAATTAAACAAAGACCAGATTTGATTATAGGGATTAAAGTTGCACATTACATGGGACCAGGCTGGGAACCATTAGATAGAGGAGTAAAAGCAGCAAAAGAAACCGGAACTTTCCTCATGGTCGATCAAACTCCCATAGCCTCCAGACCTATGGATGAAATGATGTTAAATCACTTGAATCCAGGTGATATAGTTACTCATTGTTACGCTTATTCAAAACCTATGACGGATAAAAATGACAAAGTGCATAGCTATTTTTATAAAGCTAGGGAAAGAGGAATATTATTTGATGTAGGACATGGAGCTGGTAGTTTCTCTTTCAGAATTGCTAAAGCAGCAATTAAGGAAAATTTCCTACCTGATACTGTTAGTACGGATATGCATGTAAGTAGCATATTGGCAAATCAAGCATCTATGCCTGAAGTAATGACTAAACTATTAGCTTGTGGAATGAATTTAGATGATATTGTAAAAAAATCCATATTGGACCCCGCATTAAAAATTGGACACCCAGAATTAGGAACTTTATCAGAATCTGCTATAGCGGATATAGCTGTACTTAATATTCAAGAAGGAAATTTTGGTCTCAATGATAATGGTTCGGGGATAAGAAGGCTTAATTCTAAAATTAGAATTATATGCGAAATGACAATTAAAGATGGTGAAATTTTATGGGATCTTAATGGGAGAAGTCGAGATAATTGGGAAGCAACTCCTGTCCCTTATCAATTATATTAAATGATAAAAAAATGGGATTATATTATTGTTGGTGCTGGTTCTGCAGGAATTCCTTTGGCTTGTAAAATTTCCGAAGATCCTTCTATAAATGTTCTTCTTATAGATGCAGGAAAAAATTATGAGAAGATTTCTACAACACCTAATGAAATAAAAAACACAAGTAATAAAAGATCAAATAATGAAAATGAATATCTTTCCTCAATTTCTTTAAATAGTGAACATACATGGGGATATATCGCACAGGCAAATCATGTTAAACCCAAAATTGATATCCCAAGAGGAAAAATTTTTGGAGGAAGTAGTTCTATTAATGGTTTAGTATTTTTAAGAGGAATGCCTGCTGATTATGATTCGTGGGGAAATTTTGGAGGGACTGAATGGAATTTTACTAAAATTCTTCCAATTTTTAATAGAATTGAAAATGATTTAGATTACAAAGGAGATTTTCATGGTAATAATGGACCTATCCCGGTGAATCGATATAAAAAAGAATCACTAAATCAGGAACAATTAGCATTCATTGAATCAAGTAAAATAATGGGATTCAAAGAAATTTTAGACCATAATGAACCTGATTCTGAAGGTGTCGGGCCTTTACCCCTTAATAATCTCAACGAAATAAGATGGAGTACTTCATTAAGTTACCTTGCAAATCTAGAAAAAAGAAAAAATCTAAAATTTCTATCTGAATTTTTAGTAGAAAAAATTATAATAAATAAAAACATCGCCAAAGGAATTCAAGGGACTAAAAATCACGAAAACATTGAATTATATGGTAGTGAAATTATTTTGTGTGCAGGATCAATTGGAACACCTCAAATCTTAATGTTATCTGGTATAGGCCTTGAATCACATTTAAAATCTCATAATATTTCTTTGGCTGTTAACCTCCCAGGAGTCGGGGACAATCTTAGAGACCATCCAATGATACATATCAGATGGAATTTCAATAAATTATTTAAGAACGATAATAATTCAAAACCCCAAAAAGTGGCTCTTAGATATACATCTAAAGTATCTGATATAAAAAACGATATGATGTCTATAATGAGGATAAACCAAAATAAAAAAGAGATAGTTATAAGTTCTTGTTTATTTTCAGCTAAATCTTCTGGAACTATAAAATTAAAAACTTCTAATCCAAAAGATCATCCTATTCTTGATTACCGTCTTTTGGAAGATTCATTTGATTTAATGAGAATGAGAGAAGGAGTAAGAATTAATTTTGAATTAGGACACAAAATTCCTTTCAAAAAAATTATCGATAAATTAATTTCCCCAAATGATCAACATATTTTTGATGATCAATATTTGGATAATTGGTTGTTAAAAAATGTTGAATCAACACATCATGTTTCTTCTACTGCCAGAATGGGTAAACATGATGATCCTATGAGTGTAGTAGACCAATTTGGAAAAGTTTATGGAGTAACAAATTTAAGAATAGCTGACTTATCAATTATGCCCGATTGTATCCGAGCTAATACAAATGCTACAGCAATAATGATAGGTGAAAAAATTTCAGAGTTTATCCTTTCAGGTAAATAAATTAATCAAAAAAAATAATATCCTCTATTGGCCAATAAACAAACCAAACTTTTCCTATAATTAATTCTTCCTTGAGAGTTCCCCAATTACGACTATCTAGTGAAACTGGTCTATTATCCCCTAATACAAAATATTCATTTTCGGGAACTACAACCGGATAATCTTCATGAATCCTGTCCGTCTTGAGTGAAGTATACGTTTGAATTTCCCCATTAACATAAACATGTTGACCATCAATATCAACAATATCCCCTGGAATTCCTATAACCCTTTTTACAAAATTTCTCTCGTAGTCATAGGGAGAAGTAAAAACAATTATCTCTCCTCGTTGCGGTGGATGAAATAAATATTGATCTTGTGAAAATTTCAAAAGAAAATCAGGCGTATGTATATAAATCCATTTTTTTATAAATAATCTTTCATCTTTATTTAATACTGGGGACATAGATAACCCCTCTACAACTCGACTTTGAACCGGTATTTGTAACATGAGATATATAATAGTAGCTATTATGATTGTCTCAGATATATCTAATAAATTTTTTTTGAAAATTTTATATCACTTCACATTCTTTTAAATGATGATATTTAATATTATGTCCATATATTTATATAATATATTTATATAAAGTATAAATTTCTTGTTAACAATTACGCTTATACAATAGTAATAATAGAAACTTAAGAAATTTATAAATCGTATTCTAAATTTTTCAAGGAATTACAAAATAATTATGACACTTAGCGATAGAACTATTAAAGAAGAAATTAAAAAAGGAAATATCGTTATAGATCCTTTTTCACCAAATGATGTTCAACCCGCAAGTGTAGATCTCCACTTAACAAATAAAATATTAGTCTTCAATAACTCAAGTGCACCTTATATAGACCTTATGAAAGAAATACCAAATCTAACTTCTGAAGTGACAATACCAAACGATCAACCATTTATATTACACCCTGGAGAATTTGTTTTAGGAAGTACGCTAGAAAAAATTTCTTTATCAAATAAAATAGTTGCAAGAATAGAAGGAAAAAGTTCTCTGGGAAGACTTGGTCTTTTAATTCATTCAACTGCAGGTTTTGTTGATCCTGGATGGAACGGTAACCTAACTTTAGAACTCGCAAATGTATCTCGGTTACCTATCACATTATATTTTGGAATGAGGATTGGGCAGATTTCCTTTTCTTTCCTAACATCTGAGGTTGATAAAGAATATGGTAATAAAGATCTAAAAAGTAGATACCAAAATCAAAACTCTCCATTAGCTAGTAGAGCTCATATAGATTTCAGTTCTCAAATAAAAAGAAAATAATGAATACTAATAATGATATTCGTCTCATGGAACATGCAATTAGAATTGCAGATAAAAATTCTGGATTAGTTTCTCCACGTCCTCTCGTAGGAGCTGTGATAGTTAAAAATGGAAAAATAGTAGGTGAAGGTGTAACTGAACCCAGACCTGGAAATCACGCAGAAGTTAATGCAATTAATAAAGCTGGAGTCAATACACATGGTGGAACGCTATATTGTACTTTGGAACCTCATAGTTTTCAAAGTATATCTCCTCCTTGCACTGAAGCAATAATAAAATCAGGGATTAAAAGAGTTGTTTGTCCAATAAAAGATCCTAATCCTTTGATAAACGGAAATGGATTTAAACAACTAAAATTAGCAAAAGTTAAAGTTGAAACTAAAATAAATGAAAGCATTTTAAGTGAATGCAAAAAGATGATCTTTGCCTATGAACATTTTCTTAATCATAAACGCCCATTTATTACTTTAAAAACTGCAATGAGTCTTGATGGAAAGATAGCTACATATAATGGTGATTCTAAATGGATTACAAATAAAATATCAAGAGATAAAGTTCATAAGTTAAGATACAATTCAGACGGAATTATAACAGGTATAGGAACTATTCTTCAGGATGACCCTAGATTAACATCAAGAGATAATAACGATAAATATTGTGGACGTCCAAGATACAGAATTATTTTAGATTCATTTGGGAAAATTCCCGTTAATAGCAAAATTTTTCAAGAACCTGGAAAAATTATAATAGCATCTGCAATTAAGTTAAACAATTTGCCAAATGAAGTAGAAAATTTTGTGATACCTGATGAGAACAATAAAGTTTCAATAAAACAATTAATCAAAGAATTATCAAATCTTGGATTACATAATTTATTATTAGAGAGCGGAGGAAAAGTGAATACTAATTTCTTAAAACTGAAATTAGTAGATCAACTAAAAATCTTCGTAGGTAATATAATAGTAAGTGGACAAGAATCACGCTCTGTATTTAGTGGCGAAGGTTCAAAATTAATTAAGGATTCTTTGAGTACAGAAATCATCTCTATAGAACAACTTGAAAGTAATTTCTTGGTGACAAGCTTAATAAAATACTTAGATCCCTCTTAAAAATAAGGTATAAAATGTTTTCTGGAATAATTGAAACTACAGGAAAAATAACCACAAAATCTAATAATTCAATTTCTGTAGTATGCAAGAATAAGGACTTATTTAATGATCTTAAAAAATCTGATTCAATTTTAGTTGATGGTATATGTTTAACAATAGTAAATGTTAGTAAAAAGTCTAATGATTTTACTTTAGAAATAATCCCTGAAACATTATCTAGAACAAATTTAAAAGATATAAAAATCAATTCAGAGGTCAATTTAGAACGATCAGTTAAATATGGCGATAGGATTGGAGGTCATTTAGTACAAGGACATATTGATGGAATAGGAAAAATCAATAAGATTTCTAGTATAAAAAATTCAAAAATAATAAATATAGAAACAACTGAAAATATAATTAAATTTTGCGTATTAAAAGGTTATATTGCTATTAACGGAATAAGTCTTACACTAACAAAAATCAGTCCAAATAATTCATCGGTAGAGGTAGCAATAATTCCTTACACATATAAAAACACTAATATAAAAAATTTAATTTTAGGGTCAATTGTAAATATTGAAGTAGATATCACAGGAAAATATATAAAAAAATTTGTCAGTGGTTATATATAATTCAAAAATAAAAACTTTTGGGGAAAAATTTTGAAATCCAACTTACCAGACATAATGAACGAAGATTCTATAAATTCAGTAAAGCTTGCAAGTGAGAAAATTCTTTCTGGTGGAATGGTAATTCTTACAGATGATGAAGATAGAGAAAATGAAGGTGATTTAGTAATGGCAGCTGAAGATGCCACACCTGAACGAATTAATTTTATGGTAACTGAAGCAAGAGGTTTGATTTGTGTCCCTATGCTTGCGAAAAATATAGATCGTCTAGAATTACCTATGCAAGCACAAAAAAATACTGGCCCACACTATACTGCATTTACAGTTTCAGTTGATGCAGCTCAACAAATTTCCACTGGTATTTCAGCAGCTGACAGAGCTTTAACAATTAAATTATTAGCTAACCCATCCTCAAAACCCTCACAATTTGTTCACCCAGGCCATGTATTTCCATTAAAATATCACCCTGGTGGAGTATTGGTAAGAGCAGGCCATACTGAGGGATCAATAGATTTAATTAAACTAGCTAATAAAATTCCAGCTGCAATAGTATGTGAAATCTTAAATGATGATGGGACTATGGCCAGGGGTAACCAATTAGAACAATTATCTAATAAACATGATATTCCTATAGTTTCAATCGCAGATATTATTAATTATAGAATGACTCATGAAACTCTGGTTAAAAGAGTCGCAGAAACAGTAATCCCAACTAAATATGGAAAATTTAATTTATATGCTTATAAAAGTGATGTTGATCCAGACGAACATATTGCATTAACAATTGGAAAAATTAATGAAAAAACAACAACCTTAGTTCGTGTCGAATCAGAATGCCTAACAGGACATGTCTTCAATAGTCGCAGATGTGACTGTGGTGAACAAGTAGACCTATCGATGAAAAAAATTTCCGAAAATAAAAATGGTGTTTTAGTATATATGCGACAAGAAGGAAGAGGAATAGGATTATTAAATAAACTAAAGGCTTATAAACTTCAAGATGAGGGGATGGATACAGTTCAAGCAAATGAATCTTTGGGATTCCCAATCGATTTAAGGCATTACGGAATTGGAGCACAAATACTAAGGGATCTTGGGGTAAGAAAATTTAATTTACTTACTAACAACCCAAAAAAAGCTTCAGGTTTGATTGGATTTGGCCTTGAAATGAAGTCACAAATTCCTTTTGCGTCGACAGTAAATGAAGATAATCGTGTTTACCTAAAAACAAAAAGTGAAAAAATGGGACATTCTCTTAAAATCGATTAATGAAAAATAATAATGTTGAACATCTAATTAAATTGCCAAAAACAATCAAAGATGATTTGAAAATTGGTATAGTCGTTTCAAGATTTAATTATGATATTACAAACAAAATGTCATCATTATGTAATAATCGATTGATTGAAATAGGCATTAAGAAAAAAAATATCTTACTAGTTAATGTCCCTGGTTCTTACGAGCTACCTTATGCAATAAAATCACTAATTATAAATAATAAATTAAATTCTGTAATAGCTTTAGGAGCAATAATAAAAGGCGAAACGACACACTATGAAACAATAGCTAATTCTGTTGGGCAATCACTAATTAATTTATCAACGGAAACTCTTACTCCTATAATATTTGGAGTTCTGACAACTGAAACCACAAAACAAGCAACTGAAAGAATAAATCAAGCAATCGATTACGCAGAAATTGCTATTGAAATGGGATCAAAAAAATTTAAATAAGTTTTTAAATTAGGTTCAGTTCATTTGCTTTTTCTAAAACTATTTTTCTCTCATTTTCATTCAACATCTTTTTGGGAGGAATAGAAACTCCACAATCAATCCCAATCCTTTCACTTAAAATAATTTTTGTATTATCACTTGGAGTTCCAAACATTCTAGTTAGTGAAACAATCTCAGGTAATTGAGATTGAATTTTTTTTGCAGATTCAATGTCATCTTTTTTCCAATAATTATGAAGTTGCACATATAACCAAGGGGCAATGGATGGGGGGGCATCAACAGTACCAATTGCGCCTAAAGCTAATGCAGGTAAAGCTAATGCACCGTTACCGTTAAAACATTTCATACCCATATCTTTAAAAGCAACAATATCTTGAAAACTTGGAGAAGAATGTTTTAACCCTACAACGTTTGGAACATATCTAACAATTTCTTCCATAATTTGCGGAGTAGTTTCAAAATGGGTTAGTTGCGGTAAGTTATAAACAAAAAAAGGTAAACCATTAGAGGCATCTGAAACTCTTTTATAATGATCAATAACAAGATTAGTATCAGTAGGGAAAAAAAATGGTGGGACACAACAAATAGCATCACATCCAGAATCAAATGCAGCTTTAGCACCTTTTACCGCACTTTCAGTACTAATCGCACCAACATGCATAATAGATAGAACTTTACCCTTACATGATTCTCCAGTAATTCTTGCAACTATTTCTCTTTGAGAATCATTGAGAATAGGACCCTCACCAGTACTCCCAGCTACCCAAAAGCCATTAACTCCATGTGAAATATTATCCTGAAATATACCTCTTAAGGCGTTTTCAAGTATTTTACCATCATTATATGGTGTTGGATTTGCAGGAAAGACACCTTCAAATTTTAGATTATTTACCATAAAGTTTCCTGAATTTTTATTTATTTACTTTAACCGAGAAAACATTCTATATTAGTAATACATCAAAATTCTTCAAAATGATAAAATTATTCGCATTTATAAAATAATTTCTTTGCCGATTAGGTTAGTGGTAGACCACAAGACTCTGAATCTTGGTGCCCAGGTTCGAATCCTGGATCGGCAGCCAAACTCAATGCAAACTAAAGTTGGTTAAATTAATTGCAACAAGTGTTTTTTTAAGGACATAAAAAAGATGTACATTTCGCATCACAAGTAATATCAGTTACAACTATTTCTGTTACGCCCTTACCAATAAACATTTCTTTTATAGTTGCTTTTTCATTTGGGGGAATAGGATCAGGTAATACTTTTCCCACACTAGCTACCACATCCTTTGATTCTGAAACAAGGTCAACATTAATTGCCAGACCCAAACATTCTTCTGATCCAGAATTTGTAACATTTATGATTACATCACCACCTAGAGTTCCTTTAGGTACTATGTTTAATTCATCTATAACAATTCCAGTATCGTTCACAAATTCATTTGTAACTTCTTGGGAAATATCTTCTTGTTCTTCAGTAGTGGAGGTATCTATTTGTTGCCCAGGAGGTAGAGGTGGTTCACTATTCAAACAACCTGAAACAACAAACATGAATAAAAGTGATAATGATGAAAAAGTTAAAATTTTATACACAATATGTAAATTTTCAGATTTCATTTCTCACCAATCAATCTCATATATAAATAGATCTAATTCAATAGTTGATTTCGTTAAATAATAATACTTACAGATATAATTTTGGAGATAAACAAGCTGTCTTTTAACATTTTTTGATAATAAATAATTCTAATACAAAACAAACTTGAAAATAGTATAATAAAAAATGTCAAACATCAGAAAGTATGGCTTTCTCTGAAACTTGCTGACCAGATTTGGCCCCATCGTCCAGCGGCCTAGGACACCACCCTCTCAAGGTGGAGACACGGGTTCGAGTCCCGTTGGGGCTACCAATTAAATTTCAGGTTTTCTTTCGACCCATGGATTCGCCTCTTCAAACTTAAATGAAACATTTAATAAAAATTCTTCAGAAAACATGTCCCCTACTATCTGCAAACCTATGGGTAAACCTTGTGAAGAAAAGCCCACAGGTACTGACGCTGCAGGATTCCCTGTGAGATTAAATGGATAAGTGTAAGGTGTGAAACCCCATAAAGGATGAGCAACTGTTTTACCATCTATCGTTTTTGGACGAGTATTTATTTCAAACGCTGGAACAGCTAACACTGGTGTAATAAGTAAGTCATAATTACTAAAAAAATTATTAGTATAATTTCTGTACCAACCTATATTGTTATGTATATCCCATAATCGTTCACCAGAGACAGTGGTTGCATGATCCAAATAATCAGAAAAATAATCAGTTAATGATAATTTGTTTTTACTATAATCGGATTTATAGCCGTTTAAACCTTTAAGACAAAAATAATCAAACCAGGTATGAAAAATCTGATCAAAATCATCAGGAGTAAATTCTACTTCTTCTACAATAGCACCCAAATCTTCAAAAATTTTCAAAGCAGGAACAATAACCCTAATAATTTGAGAACTTACTGGATTATTGCCAATTGTTGGTGACCATCCTATTTTGACATCCCTAATACTTTTTGACAAAGTATTAGTATAATCTTGGTCAATTAATGAACATGCTCCATACTCTGCATTAGGATCATTGCCAGCAATAATTGATAAAATTATTGCTGCATCAGTAACATTTCTAGTTAATGGTCCAGATGTAGATATATTGGAAATATTGTAAGATTTTCTTCCAGAATGATATTTAGGCACCCTACCTTGTGTCGGTTTCAAACCATAAATTCCTGTAAATCCAGCGGGAATTCGAATAGATCCACCACCATCTCCCCCCGATGCAAATGGACATAATCCAGTAGCTACAGCTACAGCAGATCCGCCACTTGAACCACCAGCGGTTTTTTTTAAATCCCAAGGATTTCTCGCTGGAGAAGATATTAAATTTTCAGTAGTCCCAGCATAACCATTTTCAGGTGTATTAGTCTTACCTGCAATAATTCCTCCAGATTTTTTTATTCTACTAACTAGTAAGCTGTCATCATTAGCAATAAAATGTTTATAAGGTAAAGATCCGTGAGTATATGGCAATCCTTTTACGGGATCCATATCCTTGATAGGAATTGGAATACCAGTTAATTGATGAATTTTTTCCTTTTTTCTTCTGATTAAATCATCTGCTACCAGTGCTTCATTTAATATAGACTCCGATGGGGGAGTTATAAAAATCCCATATGATTCCAATTCATCAGAGCGTCGTAAAAAATTTTCAGTTAATTCAAATGATGAAATTTCTCTTGAATCAAGTAATTTCCTTAATTCGTTAATGGATTTAAATTCTAAATTGATATTTTTTTTCATATTACTTTTTTTAACTCATTCCATTTTTGATCCAACAAATCTTGATAACGCCCGAGCAGTTGGGTCAGTATGAACATTGATTATTGATGGTAATCCTGTTTTGTTCGCTCTTTCCAATGCTGGTTTAATATCCTTTGGGTCTTTAACTAATTCTCCATAGCCACCTAATGCCTCAGCAATTAGATCAAAACGAGTAAATCCTAATTCTCTTCCAGGTTTTCTTGTTCCCTCGGTTCTAGCAGTCCATCCTTCATTATTTGACACAACAATAATCATTGGTAAAGAATGCCTTACAGCAGTATCAAAATCCTGTATATTCATACCTAATGAACCATCTCCATGTAGTGATACAACTTGCTTATCAGGAGAAGCAATTTTTGCGCCTATTGCATATGGAAGACCAACTCCCATACAACCTGTAGGACCAGAATTGATCCTGTGGCCAGGGTAAAATGTAGGAATGGATTGCCTTCCGTAATGTAAAATTTCATTACCATCAACTGTCAATATGGCATCTCTATCTATAAATTCTCGTACTTCCTTACAAAGTCTGAGTGGGTGAATTGGAGTTTGATTAGAATTTTCTAAAGAGCTTACTTTTTCTTTTCTATCTTCATCAATAGATTGCAAAAATTCTCTCCATTTTTTCCATTGATTCACATTACCATTTATTTGCCCGAGATTCCTATTAATTTGAATTAAAACATCTCGTACATCAGCGTTAATACCTATATCCACAGAACGATTGTTACCAATTTCTGGTTCGTGTATGTCAACTTGAATAATTTTTGCCGAACTAGAAATTCTATTCCCAAAAGTCATTACCCAATTAAGTCTAGTTCCGAAAATTAAAACTAAATCACATTCTCTAAACGCAGTCGATCTCGCCCCTGGAAATGAAAATTTATGATCATCAGGAATAAGTCCTCTGGAAATAGGGGTTGTATAAAAAGGAACACCTAAATTCTCTACAAAATCAGCTAATTCAGTCTCTGCATGAGACCACCAAGCTCCTCCACCAGCTAGGACTATTGGATTCTTGCTTTGAGAAATATATTTACAGGTTTGAGTAATTAAATCAGGATCAATTTTACTTGGTGAATTTAAATCGATTTTTGAATAAGGTGGTATATTTTCCTTAATAATTTTTTTGTACAAAATATCTTCGTTACAATCAATATATACAGGTCCCGGTCTTCCTGTCTGAGCAATAAAAAATGCTCTAGATATGCTTTCAGGATATTGTAAGGGATCTGTAGGCCGCATTACTTCTTTTGAAATCGGTTCAAATATAGACAACTGATCTATTTCTTGAAAACCACCTTTACCAAAATCTGAAATAGGTCCTGCACCCCCTAATGTAATCATAGGTGCGCAATCAATGAAAGCATTATATTGTCCAGTTAGTAAGTTCAATGTTCCTGGACCGGATGCAGAAGTTGTTACACCAGGTTTACGAGTCACTCGTGTATAAGCATGTGCTGCCATAGAAGCCGCTTGTTCATGTCTAAAGTCATATGTATCAATACCAAAATCTTCAGAATTATTTACTATTTCATAATTTGGTCCCCCCATTAAATAAAATAACTTTTCAACTCCTTCATTTTTTAATGATTTAGCAATCAAATAACTTCCATCAATTTTAGACATTATTTCTCCCAAATAATTTTCATTTAGTTAATCTTTCTTCAATAGATTTAGGAACCTGTGGTAACAAATCCGAAGATTTTTGGTGAATATCATAAGACATTAAACTCAATAATAACCTTATACCCCAAAAATAATCATCCATAGATAAATATTCCTCTTCTAACATATTTTTTCCTCTGTTATGCCAATTTCCAAGAGGAAAAGCTAACCCAGAAACACTATAACCAAAAGATTTAAAAGCTGAACCTTCACAAACTCCAGCATCCATTAATCCTCTTTGAAATTTAAAAGAATTATCTGTTTCTTTTAATTTGTCAGCGTGTTTTTTTAAAAGTGTTTCCGGTATGTGATCAAAAGTCGAAATTCTATCTCCGGTTCTAATAACAGGTCCTTGACCAATCTTTATTCCAGGTATTTCTGAACTTGTTTCAATTGAAAAGACTAAAGAATTTTTATCTACTTTACCGGATTGTGCTGATAATCTTGCTCCTATTAGACCTACCTCTTCTGCCCTTGTAAACAAACCAATCACAGATCTATTAAATCCTATTTCTGATGCGATTTTCATAGCAGATAAGATAGCAGTACATCCAGCTAAATCGTCTACTGCTCTTGATCTAATTATTTTTCTCGAATAATCTAGATCATTTTTTTTTAAATCTAATATTGCTGGACATGGCAGTAAATCCAATACGATATCTTCAGATAATTCTGCATAAATATAATCAGATCGTATCCAATTGTATGATTCGTTTAATAAATGTTTGTTTCTGGAAGGAGTAATATTGGCAAAAATATTTTTTTCAGCTGAATTCAAAACACGTAAAACTACATCATTATTATTAACAAAATTTGGATGTGAGCCAAGGATTTTCAATTTCACCATCTTTCCGTTTTGTTCTGTAATTTCAAAACCAGGATGGTCCATGTGTGCAACAAATACTATAGGAGGATTGTTTGAATTGATTTTGGGATTAACATATAAATTCCCCCATTTATCTAAATTAAAATTTAAATCATTCTCTTTACAAATTTTTACAATTTCTGATCGAATTTCCTTTTCATAAAATGGAAGAGTATTTAGATTAGATAATCTTTTAAAATAACTAAGAGAAATTTGTTCTATTTTTTTCTTCATAAAATTTTCCAGTATGTTTCTAATACTTTTTAATTATGTCGTAAACATTTATAATGCAAGAAACTATGTAGATATTAGAATAAATTTTTTTATATTATCTAGAATATTTACAATGTTTTTTTATTAAAGAAAAAGTACATTTTTGAATGGAGAATTCAATTGTCAGAACAAAAAATTAAAATTCTATATTTAGGTCAACAAAACTTTGGTTGGACAGACACTACTCAACATAGTAAAGCTGCTAATGATTTAGGTGCTGAATTTTTGCAATATAACGGAAATAGTGAAGGGGAATTAATTGAACATTTGAAAGATGTAGACGCTGTAATTAACCAAGGACATGACTTTGAAGATAAATTATTTTCTTATATGGGAAACAACGGAAGATGTAAAGGATTAATCTCAATGGGACATGGGTTTGAAGGATTAAATATCCCTGAAGCTGTAAAACATGGTGTTATATTAGCTAATACCGCATCTTTTGGTACTGAAGAAGTTAGTAACCATGCAATGATGTTATTTCTTGTATGCTCAAGAAAATTTTTAAAACATAATAATTTAGTAAAAAATGGTACTTGGACTAGAGATGAACTATCACCAATGGGACATATATCAGGTCAAACGATGGGCATTGTAGGGATTGGTGATATTGGTAGAGCTGTGGGAAGGAAAGCCAAAGCTTTTGGAATGAATATTATAGCTTATGACCCTTATATATCTTCCTGGGATGCAAAAGAATATGGCATTGAAACAATTCCAGATTTAAGTGAATTAGCATCCAAATCTGATTATGTGTCTATTCATTGCTATCAAAATGACGAAACATATCACATGATTAATGCAGATTTTTTTTCAAATATGAAAAAAACTGCATATCTTATTAACTGTTCAAGAGGTGGTGTCATTGATGAAAAAGCATTAATTAAAGCCCTTAACAATAAAGAAATAGCAGGAGCTGGTCTGGATGTATTCGAGCAAGAACCTGTTGATCCTAATAACCCTCTTCTACAAATGGAAAATGTTGCTGTTACAAATCACTATGCTTCATATAGCGAACAAGCATGGATCCGAGCAAGTACTCAACTTGGTGAAGAAGCAATGAGAGTAGCACTGGGTTATTGGCCAATGTCACTTATCAACCCAGAAGTTGCTAATAAAATCGCAACAAGAAAAAAACCTCTTAATTGGGATATGATTTTAAAAAAACATTTGGGATAATTTTTTTTAAAATAAAAACACTAAACTAACTAGTGATATGCCTATAGAATAAATACCAAATACCCAAAGTTTAGAATTTTTAACTATTTTTATAAGAATTTCTATACTCAATATAGAAGAAAGAAATGCAAAAAAGCCTGCACAAATTAATAATCTAAAATCTAAAGTTAGACTTATCCCAGATGAAGATTTTAAGGTTAAATATAAAGACGAACCTAAAATTGTTATCGCACCCAAAAACACAGAAAATCTTGTTGCAATATTTTTATCAACTCCCAAAAACATAGCAGTGGAAATTACTAGACCAGATCTAGAAAAACCTGGTATCAAAGCTATTACTTGAATAAGTCCTATAAAAAGGGATGTTCTATATCCAAGATTAGAACCCATTGAAAAAAATTTTAGTGACTCTACTGATATTAAAATTAAACCAGTAATTAAAAATCCAAAAATAGTTACTAAATAGCTACTCAATATATCCGAAAAATAAAAATCAAATATTGGTCCAGAAATGGCAACGGGTAAAAAAGCAACAACTAATATCCTCATAAATTTAAGGTTTTTAGTCGAAAGAAAATTTTCTTTAATTAATAGCTTCCGAATATCTTGACGAAAATAAATAAATACCGCTAAAAGACTTGCTAAGTGTAAAATAATATCGAATTCCAAGTATCGATTATCAATCCCAAAAAACTCTTTAAGAATGTCTATATGTCCTGAAGAACTAATTGGTAAAAATTCAGTGATTCCCTGTATAAATCCCATTATTGCAGATTCAAAAAATGTCATTACTTAGTGCTTTTATAATAATTGAATAGTAAATTTAATTAATTATATTCATAAAAAATTAATGAGGAATAATTTGAAAAGACATGTAATTGATGAAATTAAAACTTTCAGAAACCCAGAATATCCTCATATTTTATGGGTAGAGGTTAAATCATCTAATGGTATAAAAGGTTTGGGAGAAACCTCTTTCGATACTGATGCCGTAGAAGGATTAATCCATGGCGAATTTAGTTCATATCTACTTGGAAAAGATCCAGATCACTTAGATCGCCATTGGGAAGAAATAGCTAGAAAAATGAGAATCATTAGAGGAAGAGGTGTGGATGGTTCAGCAGTATCTGCGATAGATATGGCTTTATGGGATTTATACGCTAAAAATATTAAACAACCTTTGTATCAAGTCCTTGGGGGATTATCAAGAGAAAAAATACGAGTTTACAACACGTGTGCTGGTTATTCATATGGAGTGAAACGTAAGGGTCGATTTACACCTGGTAGCATAGATCATCATCCTGAAAGTATCTATGAAGATCAACATGCATTTATGGAAAATGCTGGTGCTTTGGCTCAAGATTTGTTATCTGAAGGTTTTACAGCAATGAAAATATGGCCTTTTGACAAATATTCTAGTGAATCAAATGGCCAATTTATATCACAATGTGATCTTGATGAAGGAACCGAACCATTTATTAAAATTAGAGAAACTGTTGGAAACAAAATAGATGTTATGGTTGAAATGCATAGTCTCTGGAATTTACCTTCAGCAGTACGAATAGCTAAATCAGTTGAACCTACTCTTCCTTTTTGGTTTGAAGACCCTGTAAAAATGGATAATATCGACTCATTAGCAGAGTTTCGTCACTCAACTCATATAGCTACTACTGCAAGTGAGACATCAGCTTTAAGATGGTCATTTAGAGAAATGTTTGAAAAACAAGCCATGACAATTTGTATGCTTGATATTTCTTGGGTTGGAGGAATTTCAGAAGCAAAAAGAATCGCATCAATGGCAGATGCATATCAAATGCCTATAGCTCCTCATGACTGTGTGGGTCCGGTTACATTAATGTTCTCAGTCCATCTTTCTTTAAACGCTCCGAACGCTTTAATACAGGAAACTGTACGAGCATATAATGCTACTTGGTATAAAGATATAGTTGATACGTTACCAGAAATAGTAAATGGATTTGCTTATCCACCTAAAGGTTTTGGTTGTGGAACAAACCTATTAGATAAATTTATCCTTGACGAAGCTACTTCTACTAAAGTATCTTCTTTATAAATAAAATTAAAACTTTTTAAGGAATAAATAATGTCCCCACATAAAGTAGCTGATCCTATACAAATATTTATAGCTCCAGGAACAAAACCAAATGGTATTCAAGCCGCAAAGGATGGATTATGGATAATAGATCAAGATGATAATTTTGTTTATAAAATCGACTGGACATCTGGAAAAACGCTTAATAGTTTCAATACAGATACAGTTCATTCAAGTGGTATAACCATTGGAGGTGGATATATTTGGGTTTCTTCAACTTATTCATGTGAAATATTTCAGTTAGAAATAGAAACAGGAAAAACTGTAGAAAAATATCCTTCCCCTGGTGGAGGAATTAATGCTACCAGAGAGCATTTAACAACTTCTTCGGGACGAAAATCTGAACCAACTGGAGATCATGGTTTGGAATGGAAAGACAATTGTCTATATGTTGCATCACCCCCTTCACAATTTGTTCATGTTATAGATACAACAAATTGGAAAGAAATACACAAAATGAAAGCCCCTGGTTTTCGTGTCCATGGAATAGCATGGGCTGAGGAAGAAAATCATGTCTGGATCGCTGATACAGCATTTGGGGTAGTTAGTAGACATAGGTTGGAAGATGGTAGATGTTATGATGCATTCAGAGTTCCAGATCCTGTTCAGATACATGGATTGACAATTAAAGATAATATACTCTGGTATGCAGATGACAGAGGACCTATAGGCAAATTATCTGTTAGTATGGATCCAGATTTTTAGAATACATAATCACTCTAATTCCATTTGTTTTAAAATTTCTTCAGCTCTTTTTAATATTTCAGGATTTTTTGGATCTTCTGATAGAGAAATCGCTTCTTTTAAATCTTTTTTGATCAACTCTGTTTTTGCTTTCATTACTATCATTAACATTGCTCTATCTAAATAAACTGAAGGAAAAGTGGGGAGTAATAAAATTGCAGTATCAAAATCATTCAAAGAATTTTCGTATTGCCTTAAAATATCCCTGTAAAATATACCTCTCCACCAAAAAACAACTCCATCTTCACCGTTAGTAATTTTAATCGCTTGATTATAATGTAATAATGCCATATCAGGATTATTAGTAATACCATAAATTCTAGCTAAAACTATGTGAGCATTTACTGTTTCAGGATTGATCTCCAAAGCTCTATCCGCATCTTTTTGAGCAGGAAGATTATAATTACCCTTTTCTAAGGCTAATTTAGCCAATCCTCGATTTGCATAAGCTTCAGCAAAGTTAGGTTTAAGATCAATTGCTTTACTAAAATCTTCTATTGCTTCTAGGTATTTTCCTTGAAATAATAAAGAGCGCCCTCTTCCTTCCCATCCACGTGCAAAAGTTGGCTCAATTTGAATTAAAGTATCAAATGTTCTTTCTGCTTCAACATATTCATTTCTATATAAAAAATTATGCCCCTTTATATAAAAGATTACACCATCTGTTTTTGAGGATTGGTCACTTTGATCAGAAAGCTTTGTATCATTTTTAATTGTGATTTCTGGAGTGTTTTCTACTGTAGGTAATTCTTGAGTAGATATATTTTCAGATTGTAATGATTCAGAATTTTGTATATAAGAACAAGCACATATTAATACAAATAATGAACTTATAAAAATTAAATTTTTACCCATTGGTAGATAATTCAGACACAAGAATCTCAAGTGCTATATTTTCATCTATTTGACCAGTCTTAATTAAAAGGTCCATTTCAAGAAGTCTCTTTAGTATTATAAACAATTGATTAAAAGTATAAATTTTAGATTGTTCAATTAACTTTCTTATCGCATAAGTACTATTAATTCCAATAGCTTTACCTATCTGTTCATGATTTTTTTCACGTCTCATAATCTCCTTAACTAATATCAATAAACGAATTTGTCTGTACACCATTGAAACTATAGAAGAAACAGTCAATCCATCAGTCAGCAATTTTATAAAAGATTTTATAGCCAAATTAGTTTTTTTTTGTAATGCATAATCTATTGCAGAAAAAATATTAATATCCCTTGCTTCGGTAATAATTAGATTTACATCATTACTTTGAATAGATTTCCCATCACAAAACAATACTAATTTTTTTAATTCCTGATCAATTAATCTTAAATTATTCCCTAATAATAATGTTAATTTTGAAATCGCTTGGTCTGATGCTTTACCATTTATTTGAGACAGTCTACTTTTAATCCAAAAGTTTATTTGTCGTCCTTTTGGTAAAGACACTTCTTTTATTTCTGCAAAATCCACCAAACTTTTCAGTACTCTACCAGAAGATTTTAATTTCCTTTCATCCTTGAAAATTACATGAGTACTTGGCGGACAATTTTTTAATATTTCTACTAATTCTTGTAAGTTAATAGAAGATTTTTTTTCATTTGAATCAAGAATATATAGCAAATTCTCAATAACTACTAATCTATAATCTGATAAAAAGGGAACTGTGGAAACTACCGATTTCAAATATGATGCTTCTATTGAATTATCAGAAAATATCGTTAAATTTGAATCGATAGATCCAGGTGAAAACAAGGAAGATTTTAACTTGCTAATTTCCATGGAAATATCAAATTCATTTTCACCGTGTAAAATTTTAATCATTGATATTCAAATAAAATTATAAATTCCATTTTGAAATTAAATTCGTTATAAACAAAAGATATAATAAACTTAATAGAATTAAATAACATAAAACATCAATAATAAATCTAAATTCAGTAAAATAAATGCAGACTGGTATCGTTGGATTACCTTTTAGTGGTAAAACCACAATTCATAACTCAATTACAGGTTCTAATATAGAAACTGGAATTAATAATACACAAAAATCACCAAATTTAGGTGTTGCTCACGTTCCTGATAAAAGGCTAGAGCATCTAACAAAAATTTATACTCCTAAAAAAACCATTCAAGCAGAATTAATGTTTTCAGACATTCCCGTAAAAAGAGATGGGGAGATATTTTATGGAGAAAATATCTCTCATCTTCAAAAAATGGATGCCTTATTAGTTGTTGTAAGAGCATTCACCGACGAATCTATACCGCATATTGACGGTTCCGTAGATTTAGAAAGAGATTTAGAAAAAATAACTTTTGATTTAATTTTTTCTGATATTTCATTAATAGATCGAAGAATAATAAATATTCAGGATTCTATGAAAAGAACGAAAGCTAATGAAAGAGCAAAATCGCTAAAAACTATTGAATCTCTAAAAAATATTCAAGGTGAATTTGAAAAAGGAATCCCTCTAAGAAATAAAAAATTGTCCGAACAAGAAAAATTAGTATTATCCGACACTTTTTTACTAAGTAAATTACCATTGATGATAGTTGTAAATATAGATGAAAAAGATATTAAACACTCATCAGAAATCCAGAAATTAACACAAAAAGTAATTAAAAATAAAGCTAGTGAAAGTGCTGTAATATGTGGATTAATAGAAGAAGAATTATCAAAATTATCTTTCAAAGAACAATCAGAATTAAGAAAAGAGTTGAATTTTGATATTTCAGGTCTAGATAAAACAATTCAACTAACATATTCCAGTTTGGGTTTAGTTTCATTTATAACAGTAGGAGAAGATGAAGTAAGAGCATGGACAATTTCTAAAGCTACTTCTGCAGAAAAAGCTGCTTCAGTAATACACTCAGATATATCAAAAGGTTTCATACGAGCAGAAGTAGTTTCATATAATGATTTCATAAAATTTGATTCAATGGTACAAATAAAAAATAAAGGTTTACTTCGCAAAGAAGGAAAAGATTATAAAATACAAGATGGAGATATAGTTAATTATCTTTTTTCAGTATAAGTAGGTAAAAATGAACAGTAAAGAATTAGGCAAAATACCTAAAACAAAAATAGAAAATATTTCCTTAAAAAGAAAAGCATATTTAGTAACTATGCTTCCTAATATCCCATCATCAGTAGAATATACGGGAAAAATTAAAAAATATTGGAATGCAGTTGATTTACAAATTTCACAACTCGAATCAAAAGCTGGTGTAGTAAAAAAAATTTTAATAGAGGGAATAATTGGGCAAGGTGATGATGCCGAACTTATGTTAGAACAAAGTACACCCCAAGCATTGTCTTTAATAAAGACCAGAAGGTCTTCCGGCGCCAAATTAGAATCATATGAAGACAAAGAATTATTTGAAAAACTTTTTGATTTAGGTAGATGTATTCAAATGGGTTTAGTAAATAAAGAAATAGCAGATTTATTAACAAATAAATATAAAGAGATATCGGAAAAAAGGCATCAACACTTAATAAAAACTCTTGATGAAACAGTTGATGAAGGTGAAGCTTTATTGTTGATCGGATCCGATCTTCAAAATGTAATACCTGATGATATGGAAAAATTTTTTGTGTCTCCACCAGAATTAGATGAAGTAACTAGATGGATCAGAGATCAACAAGCAAATCAAAACACTGCTGAAGATTCAAATCAACCTGAAGACGATTCAGAAGATCAAAAAGTTTCAAAACTTTGGACCCCAAATTAAATATGTGACAATTAATGAATTATGGGGAAAATATCGCTAATCGAAGCACTACTTTAGGACTTTATATTCATATACCTTTTTGTCTGACGAAATGTAATTATTGTGATTTCAACACTTATGCTAGTATAGAAAATCAATTCGAAAATATTACACGTTCCATTTCCAACGAAATTATTTTCTGGGGAAATAAACTTGGATCTCCAAAACTAAAAACTATTTTTTTGGGTGGAGGCACTCCATCATACCTACCAGAAAAATATAAACAAGAAATTTTCAATGCTATTTATCTAAAATTCAATACTTCAGAATGTGAAGAAATAACTATTGAATGTAATCCTGATGATATTTCTTTAGAAAAAATAAATTCATGGAAAAATCTAGGGATAAATAGATTATCTCTTGGGGTACAAGCATTCAATGATAAAATACTAAAAAATATAGGAAGAAGACATAATTCATTTCAGGCAGAATCTTCCATAAAAATCATTCAAGAGAAATTTAAAAATTTTAATTTAGATCTTATGTTTGGACTCCCAAATCAAAACTTAGATGATTGGAAAAAATCTCTAAATATTGCAATTAATTCTAATGCTACACATCTATCGTTATATGGTTTACAGTTAGAAAAAGGAACACCGCTAAATTCCGATGTAGAAAAAGGTATTAGAAAGATTCCTGATGATGATACAACTGCAAAAATGTATGATTTAGCATGTAAAACATTAAAAAAAACACGGTTTAAACAATATGAAATATCAAATTGGGCCATAGATAAAAACATGTGTAAACATAATTTAATTTATTGGAAAAATAAAGAATTCATAGGCTGTGGACCTGGAGCAAGTTCATATATTAATGGTTTTCGTTTTAAAAACATAAAATCTCCAAAAATCTACTCTAATATTTTTAATGAAAATCCCCAAAATATAAAAATACAACATCGTAAAATAAAAGAAGGTGCTGTAATAGAAATAGAAAAACAAACCAAGGAAATAAAAGCTTTAGAAACAATGATGTTGGGACTCAGATTAAACGAAGGTGTATCAGATACATTCTTTACAAAAACAGTTGGTGAAAGTATGTACCAACTTTATGGTAAAGAATTTACTAAATTAAAGGCTCTTGGCCTAATTATAGAAAAAAACAGAAAAATTAAACTTACTCATAAAGGTAAATTATTAGCTAATGAAGTTATCTCAAATTTTATTATTCAAGAAAAGTTTAAATAACAATTATGATATATGAAAATGAGATAGTTATTGGTACAGCTGGACATGTAGACCATGGTAAATCAAGTATTATAAAAGCTTTGACAGGAACAGATCCTGATAATTTAAAAGAAGAAAAAATCAGAGGGTTAAGTATTCAACCTGGATTTGGATGGACAATCTTACCATCGGGAAAAAAAATCAGTATTGTTGATCTTCCAGGACATGAAAGATTCATCAAAAATATGATTATAGGAGCAGCTGGAATTGATTTAGTTTTATTAGTAATTTCTGCAGAAGAAGGTGTCATGCCACAAACTTTGGAACATTGCTCTGTACTAAAATCTTTTGGAATAGAAGAAGCAATAATTATAATTTCAAAAGAAGATTTAGTAGAAAAAGACTGGTTAGATTACATAAAAGAAGAAATTAAAGAAACCTTAAAAAAAAACAATTATTTTACTAATTCACCAATCATCACCGTTTCAATTAAACATCCATCAAGTATAGAAAATATAAAAGTTATTATTGATACAAAAATCAAAACTCTCTCTTTAAAAAAACAAATCGACTCTCCTATTATTCCAATTGACAGAGTATTCCAAGTAAAAGGATTCGGAACTGTAGTAGCGGGAAAACTTTCAAATAAAAAAATTCAAAATGGAGAACAATTAGAATTATTACCACAAAAATTATCTGTACGGGTTAGAAATATTGAAGTTCATGGAAATCAAGTAGAAATAGCTAATCCAGGGAATAGGGTGGCTATAAATCTAGTGAATAACGAATCAATAAATATCTTAAAAGGTAATTTATTAGCTTATCCAGAAAAAGTACAACCATCTTTTGCATTTGATGCATATCTTAAATGTGAAATTAATTTCAAAAGATCTATTAAACATAATCACAAAGTAACTGTATTTATAAAAACTGATGAAACTGAAGGAATAATTAGAATTTTAGGAAATAAAACTATAGAACCTGGAGAATACGGTTGGGTACAAATTAAAACAAACAGAAAAATTACCCCTATATCCGGAGACAAATTTCTAGTTAGAGATTCAGAAAATAATTTAGGTAGTGGAATAATATTAATACCGCATGGTAAAAGGTATAAAAAAAATGAAATCAAAACAATAATCAAAAAATTAAAAATGTTACATTCTGAAAATTACTACGAATTACTTAAAGATCAAATGGAAATGATTGCCTTTTCAACTATTGAAGAATTAAGTATTTCAAATTCTCTGAACTATGAAATAGTTGAAGAACAAATAAAAAAATTATGCTCAGATGAAAAAATTATCCCCATATCATTTAACAAAAAAGTTAACTTTATTAGTAAAAACAAACTTAAGATTTTACAAAAACAAATTAATGAGATTATCAATCTTTACCATATAAAATTTCCTTATAGAAATGGAATCCCATTGGAAGAATGTAGAAAATCTACAAATTTAAATTTTGAATGTTTCCAAATTTTAATCAGGAATATGGAATTGAAAAGTTTATTGAAAATTTCAAATGCAATAATATCTTTACCAAAACATAAATCTCACTTAAATTCTAATCAAATGAATGAAGCAAAAAAATTTGTAAAAATACTAAAGCAATATAACTACACTCCCCCAACAAACATAAAAATATCAAAAGAAATACTAATCTATCTAACAAATGAGAAAATTATCACTAAAATTACAGATGATATTTATTATGAAAAAAAATTAGCAGACGATTTAATTGAAAAAATATTAGATTTAGGTAAAATCAATAATGAAATAACTATATCTTCTGTCAGAAACAAATTTGGAACTAGCAGAAAATACACATTAGCTATTCTAGAATATATGGATGGACAGAATTTAACTAAAAGAATTGGTGATATAAGATATATTAGATGATATCAGAAACTCATATTAAATTATCATTACTAAAAAAAGATTATCTCGTTTCAAGTATATCTTCTCTTTTAAGGTCTCTACAAGCTGCAATTAGAGAATCAACATCATCAAAAGAATCAACATCATCAAAATTAAATATTAATATTAATATAGAAAAAAATATATACGTATATATTTTTCGTTTTAGTAGAGAATCAAAAAAAGATTCTACTTTAGACCTTGAAAACTATTCTAAAATAAATTTTGATACATTCATAAACAAATTACTAAATGAAATTAAATCTAACTCCCAAAAAACACTTTGGGGAAACTCATCAAAATCTATAAAAAAAAACTCCTCTAGAATAAATATTTTTCTCTCAGATTTTTATAGATTAGGTTCTGCGACTATTCAATTTGAAAATAAAAAAATAGCAATCGAAAATAATAATATTATGATTTCATGATGTTAAATTTTTTACTCTCTGAATATTTTCTTTATCAGGGCCTCCACCATTTATGCCCGGAACTTCTAAATATATAGGGATATTAGAAACTTCCTTTCTGGATAAAAAATTTTTAATTCCTGAATACCCTATGTACCCATCTCCAATATTTTCATGTCTATCAACAAAAGACCTGAATTCTTTTTTTGAATCATTTAAATGAATAGCTTTTAATTTTTCTATTCCGATAATTTGATCAAAATCTTCAAAAGTTTTTTCAAGCCCTTTATGAGAGGATATATCGTACCCTGAAGCCCATAAATGTTGAGTATCAATACAAATTCCAATTCTTTTATTGTCAACCAAATTAATTAATTCTGCCAATTCATTAAAATTGGATCCAATATGATCACCAGAACCAGCACTTGTTTCGAGCAAAAGTAAAGATTCTCCTTTATTATCTAATAGTGTCTGGTTCACTGCATCAACAAATTGATTTTTTATTTTTTTAAACCCTACTCCTCTGTGAGAAGCAGGATGAAATACTAATCCTAATGCTCCTATTTTATTAGTAATTGAAAATTCTTTAGATAACGCCAAAGAAGATTTTTGTAACAATTTTTTATCAGGTGAACCCAATGAAATTAAATATTTTCCGTGTACTAAAGTTGGACTAAGTTTTGATCTTTTTTTCTCATCAAAATAAAGTTCTAATTCATCTTCATTAATTTCTTTCACAGACCAAGTTCGTGGAGATGAGACAAAAATTTGTACACAATCGGCACCAATTTCTTCCCCTCTTTTGAAAGATTTATTTATACCACCAGATGCAGAAACATGTGCTCCAACTAACAAATAAATTTCCCCCTCAAAAAACTATTGTATTTTTTTCCGCCAAATCAAAAAACCTCTCGATTCCCAAGCAACTAAGATTTGAGATGCTATAAAAATTGAGCTGTACGTACCAACCATTACACCTAATAGTAAAACATATAAGAAATCTCTTAAAGAAACACCTCCGAAAAGCAACATTGCGAGTATAACCGTAAGTGTAGTCAAACTTGTTGCTAAAGAACGAGTAATCGATTCATTTATAGAAATATTTACATTCATCCTAAAAGATCTATTAGGAGATAAAATAACATTTTCTCTAATTCTGTCGAATATAACTATAGTATCATTTACCGAATATCCAATTATAGTTAAAATTCCTACTATAAAAATAGCGTTGATTTCTGCTCCAAAAATTATACCTAATACAGTAAAGATTCCCAAAACTATCAAAACATCATGAGCCAAAGCAATAATTGCTGAAATAGCGTATTTGTATGATTCAGGTACGGTTCTAAAAGCATACATAATGTATAACATGACAAAAAGTGAAGCCACTAATACTGCTATAAAAGCATTAGTAACTGTATCATCAGCTACAGATTTCCCAACTGAAGTGGTATCAAGAGTAATAAACTCTGCTTCATAAATCTCCCCAATTGTTTCATCAATAATATCCTTCCCTGACGCACCTAAATTAGATGTACGTATAAAATATTGATTATTCCCCAATTTTTGGATAACTGCTGATTGATGACCAGATTTATTTAAGGCATCTCTAATCTGTTCAATTCCAGGATCAGATTTTTTAAATTCATATGTAATACTGGTTCCTGAAGTAAAATCAACACCTAAATTTACACCAGGGATAAATAATACAAATATACTTGAAATTGCAATCACTAAAGAAAAAAACAAAAAATATTTTCTTTTCCCTATAAAATCCATTATTTTCTCTTTTCACCATCAACTTGATCTGACACTGGAACAAAAAATGTGATTTTTTTTCCTATAAAAGAAGATGCTACTAATCTAAGAAATAATCTACTAGCAAAAAATGCTGTAAACATACTAAGGGATACACCTATTGCTAGAGTCAAAGCAAAACCTTGCATAATGCTGGTACCAAACCTATCACCAAACCAAAATAAAACAACTGCAACAATAATAGTTGATAAGTTCCCATCCCTGATAGATGGCCATGCTCGATCAAAACCTGAATTTATTGCAGCCAACAAACCTCTACCTGAATGAATTTCTTCTTTAGTTCTTTCAGCAATCAAAATATTTGCATCCACAGCAAAACCTAAAGATAATATTACTGCAGCTGCTCCGGATAAAGTTAATACTACTGGAACAGTTTTAAAAATTGCTAATAAAATTATTCCGTAAGATAACAAAGCTAAAATTGCTACAATTCCTGGAAGTTTATAATAAACAATCATAAATATCAAAAGCAATACTAATCCTATTCCAGCTGCAATAAGACTTCTCTTCAATGAATCTTCACCTAAAACAGAATCTACATTTCTTTCTTGCACTAATTCTAAACCTAGAGGCAATGCACCCGATCGTAATTGAATAGCTATAGTTCTAGTTATTTCGGAAGTAAATCCTGGTCCTTCTATAAATGCCCTTCCACCAGCTATTCCTGTACTAGCATATGGTGCAACTAATTCTTCATCATCTAAATAAACCGCCAACCTATCATCTTCACGGGCTATTCTATCAGTAGCTTTATAAAATGCATCAGCTCCTTCGTCGTTAAAGACAATTTGAACAATAGGACGATTCAATTCTGGAGATATATCTGGATAAGCATCAACCAAATCAGAAGCCTTAATTTCAGTAGCAATTTCAGTATAGTAAATAGGGTTAATACACCTTTCTATCTCCCATTCTTGAGCTGTAATAGATTGATCTAAATCTTCTATGTCTAGATCTCCACATTCTCTATAACGAAACTCAAGCATAGCAGTTGATCCAATCAATCTTTTTGCCTCTTGAATACCACCTGATAATGTCCACTGCAGTATATTTCCTTGGATGATAAAAAATTGTAGCTTACCAAGTTTTTTTAAATCATCTTGAATCTGTTTTAATTGTGAATTTAATTGAGCACCAGTATTTTCTTTATAATCAATTCCAAATATATCTACGCTAAATCCATTCTCAAAATCATTTATTTGTTTTAGTTCTCCTGAAGAAAGATTTGAAAAATTATTAAATAATTGTGGAAGTTTCTCTAAATCATCCTCTTCAATATTAGAGTATCCAAAAGTAATATTTACTGGGAAATTACTAGATGCTTTTTCCTTCCAATCTTCAATAGTATTTTTATCTATATTTTCATCTGATTTATCAGCAGAAAATTGTAAATAAAAGGAACCATCATCATTTTCAGTCAATTCGTAACTACTTAAACCTATTTCTCTGGTAAAGAAATCATCTAATGCACTTTTATTAACGGTTCCTCCATTAAATGAAATAGTCAAAGATACACCTTTTTGACCCGGCAATTGAATCAGGATACGATCTGGTGGATTATTTCCTAATAGTTGAACATTTGGTTCAGATAGTCCAAATTCATTAACTCTTTTTTCAACAATTCTTTTTACGCCTTCAATATCATCATTAGTTATAGGTTGGTCGTCATTCTTAAGGAATTTATATACGAGATGAGTACCTCCTTGTAAATCAAGTCCCAACCTTAATCCTAATAAAGAACCTGATTCCCCTCTTTCAAATGAACCTATTTTAATCTGAGGTATTAATAATGCAATTAAACCCAATACTAAAAGTATAATTACAAAAATTATTCCCTTAAAATTCCTGAACAATTAGATTAAACTCACAACACAAAAATAGTAAAAATTGAAAAATCCATTTATATGAGTATAACACTCTTATGAATTAGAGCGAACATTATTTTTTATTGAAAAATTAATTTTTATTATCTAGATCAGATAAATAACCAGCATTATGTAAATCATATTTCAAATCTTCCATAGAAGAATCTGAATAAATTAAACTTAAATCTAGCTTGGTTTCCAAATGTTCGTAATCATCAGATTTAGTATTTTCTTTATCAACAATTAAATTAATATCAACATCATGAATATGTGGTTGATTTTCAGATTTTGTATCATCCAATTTTTGATCAGCAAGTATGTTTTTCAACCCGATTTGTTTTGCATCATTCAATTTTTCATGAGCAAGTAAATGATCAATATATAAAATTCCATTCAAATGATCTATTTCATGTTCTAGAACTTGTGACAATAAATCTTCGGCTGATAATTTATAATAAGAACCATTAATATCCAACCACCTTGATTTAACTTTCATTGATAGCTTTACTAGACCTTGATAGCCCGGAAAAGATAAACATGCCTCTTTTACCTCCCTTGTACCAAAACTTTTTGTTATTTCTGGATTTATTAAAATCCTATGATCTTCTTCTGGAAGGTGTAAAGTAACTACCCTTTTTAGTACTCCAACTTGATTAGCAGCTAAACCTATCCCTCCAACATATTCCAAAGTTTCAAGCATATCATGAGATAATTTTTTTATTGAACTATCTATCAATTTAACAGGTTTACATTTTTTCCTAAGTATTGGATCAGGAAAAACCCTAATTTTTCTTAAAGACATTTTACCTTTATAAATTAAAAATCTAAATCAAATATTATATTATCAGATATTTTTATATCATTTAGAAAAGAATTAGGCAATGTGCCCTTTATCAAAATTTCAAATCTAAACTGATTTTTTAATTTCAAGGGAAAAGAAGGATAGGGTCCTAAAACAAGTAAATTATTGTAAGGTTTTTTACTAGTTTTTTTAACCAGTTTTTTATATAAATTTCCAGCTTTATATTCGGATTCTGACTCAGATGGTGCTAATAGAATAATCCTAGAAATTTTAGAAAAAGGAGGTAATAACAATTGTTTTCTTTTTTTTATTTCATCTGAATAAAAATTCTTCATAGAACCATATAAAATACTTTTAATTACATAGTGTTCAGGATCAAAAGTTTGTAAAAAAAATCTATTTTTAGATAATTTATAGTCATTAGTTAATATACACTGCACAGCAGATCTATAGGCATTATCTGAAGATTTAAAATTTGGTAGATTTAATTCCGAATCTAAAGATACATGTGCTGATAAAGCTACCTTCTGTAAACTACCAAATTTTAAAGACATACGATTTCCTATGATTATAGAAGGATATTTATTATTAAAACTCATATACATTTCATATTGGTCATTAATATTAGAAATTACTTCGGAGTCCATCCTAAAAATATTAACATCTTGGAAACATAATGACATTTCTTCATAAACAGCTTGAGTACCTCCATGAATATTGATATCCAAAGCCTTTTTACAAATATCACAAATTCCTATAAATACCTTACTAAATCCACAATAATGACATAGTAAAAAATCATGACCATAGCGAGAATCAGTATGTAAAACTAAATTGACCTCACAGTTATCACATTTATATATTTTGCTACATGAATCACATCCCAATAAATATGATTTCCCAATACGGTTGGTGAATAAAAAAACATTTAAATCATCCTTAATAACATCATAAATTGATGATTTGAGTTCCTCACTAACAAGGTCCGTTTTACCTTTCCTGAGTTCTTGTCTCATATCTATAATATTACATTCAACTTTAGATATCCTTTGTTTCATTGAGGGAAGAAAATTAAACAGTTTTTGATTTTGTTTAACTGAAAATATTTTCCTGTTTCGTAATTTTTTAGTAGAAATTAAATCTGGTATTGCTGTAACAAAAAATAAAGTAGATTTATTTAAATCAGATAATTTTTCTATCACCTTCCTAGAATCATAAAAAGTTCTAGTAATATTTTGTTTATATGATTCATCGTTATAATCATGAATAGCTATATTATCTATGTTTATAAATGGTAAAAATGCAGCATGATAAGTACCAAAAATAACATTAATTCTTTTTTCCTTTACTCGCAACCACAAATCATGTCTATATGATTTAGAAGTAGCGTTATTTACAACACCTAATGACATAGGATATGAATCAAAAAAAAATTGATAAAGAAGAAAACAAGTAAAAACATCAGGGCAAAAGATTACTAGTAGTGAGTTGTTCTTTACAGCATTTTGAATAAGTGATTTATAAAAAGATAATTTATATCTAATTCGATCTTCTATAAAAATATTTTTAGACGATTTTTCCCCGATATCTTCTGGTTCTTTACTAAAACTATTTTCCAATAAATTTGAACAGAAAGTTTTAAAACTTGACAAATCAAATATATTTTTTTTAATAAATGAGCGGTCAAAGGAAATTTCTATTTCAGAAAAATAATCACTAGATTTAGCCCAACTATAAGCAGAAACACCAAAATCATTCTTAACGATAGAAGATAAAATTTTATGTTTTTTAGAATTCAGAAATTCTTTACCTAATAAATATCTTTTATGTTTTCGAGTATTTTTAAATTTAACTATTTCATCTTTAAAATTTTGGTTTTGATATTTTATTTTTAAATATTTTCTAAATTTTATACCAATATTATTAGATGATAATGAAACAGGAAAAAATATTTTGCAAATCGAAAAATAATCTGAATTGTATGTTGTTGAAATCCACTCAGCAAATTTAAGTTGATTAAATGTCAAATAAAGGTGGGGATTTATAATTCTAGTAATATATTTTAAGTTTTCGATTCTATCATTGTAAAAATTCAACGTCTTTATTATTCCTAAAGTACTCCGTGAACCAAAAGGAACTTCGACAACTTGGCCAATTTTAGCTGAAATTGATATGGGTATAATATAAGTGTATGTTTTTTGTAAACTACCTGGATAATCCACTATTACTTCTGCAAAATTATTTTTTTTATAGCTCATAATATTAAAATACTATATAAAAAACTTTCTGCAGGATTGCAAAAAATTTATAACAAAAAAAATTAAATTTTTTCCTTGATCCTTGCCTTTTTACCGGTAAGACCTCTTAAATAATATAATTTAGACCTACGAACCTTACCTCTTCTAATAACATTGACTGATTCAATATTAGGAGAGAAAAATGGAACAATTCTCTCCACACCAATACCATAAGAAACTCGTCTAACAATAAAATTTTGACCTATTTTTGGAATTTTCTTTTTATTTTTTCTGCCTGAAATTATGCTTCCTTCAAATGACTGAATTCTTTGTTGTTCACCTTCAATAATCTTAAAATTAACAGATACAGTATCTCCTGGTTGAAAATCTTGTATGTGATTTAAAATACTTATATTTTCAATATCTGTAGATTCTTCTGTCTCAGGTTCTTCTACCTTAGGTACTTCTGCCTTAGATGCTTCTGCTTTAGGTTCTTCTGCCTTAAGTGCTTCTGCTTTAGGTTCTTCTGCCTTAAGTGCT
>PBDR01000026.1 GCA_002717385.1 Chloroflexota bacterium | reverse complement strand
GGAATTTTTTCATCGTCAATACCATTTAAAAATTCTTCATTTGGATCATAAGGACAATGAGGACCAGGAAATCCAACCATCATTGCAAAAGGTTGATCATCTCCATAATTTTCTATAAATTTTACCGCTTCCTTCCCAACGAAATGATCCCAAGAATGTTCCCAAGGTATTTTTTGAATAGCTGCTCCTTTATTATCATGGTAGTTTTCTAATTCGTCACCTCTTAATTTTTTTAAACCTTTATCTTTCAAATATGTATAATAATCATCACGTACTAAAGTCCATCTTTTATCTTCGCATACGACCCTATATTCAAAACCTCTGTTATCATCCCAAGGATAAAAATGCATTTTTCCTATTGCTGCAGTGTAATATCCTGATTCAGAAAGAAGTTCTGGCCAAATTTTTATCCCAGCTTCTCTCCAATCAGCACGTAAATTATGTAAATTATCGGTGACGCCATTTTTTATAGCGTTCATACCAGTAAGTAAAGATGTTCTAGCAGGAACACATATAGGTGATGCAGAAAAAGCATTACTATATCTAATACCATTATTTGCAATACGATCAATGTTAGGAGTTTTTAACCAATCAGCTCCATAACAGCCTAAAAAGTCTGATCTGAATTGGTCTGGGAACAGAAAAACTATATTGGGCTTTACCATTATTTATTCCTTTCTTATGAATGAAAAAATAACATTATTTCAAGTATATATTTTAATGATTTCTACCTAAATTCTCCAAAATTTTTATCATTTTTTCTGGATCATTTGTAGAAAAAATTATCATTTTTTCTATATCATTTTCATTATAAGAAATCTTTACAGCATTTGTACAAAAAAGAGCTAAAAATTTTTTTGATCCTTTATGTTGTGTTGTATAATTTACCTTTTCTAAATGACTAATAGAATCGATGTTTATGTTCTTTGAAGTATTTCTTTTTGAAATATTTAAATATTCCTTTGATAAATTCACTTCAACTTTAGTAAAAAATACTAAAGCATAAAAACATACAATTGCACTGGAAAAAAAAGCAAAATAAAAAATATATGATTGAGTACCTGTAAATAGAGGTTCACTAATTAAACCTACAATCATAACACCACTAGCGATAGCCGAATTTAAACCTAGAAATAACCCTAAAATCATGTATACCCAAATAGGTGAGCGAACCGCTTCCGTAAAAATTATAGCTGATTGATTATTTTTCAAATTATTACACCTGTTTGAATTGCTTTAATTGTTTTATCACGAAAATCTTGAATAAGTTGTATTTTTTTTGATAAAACATCTAACCAAGTAAAATTCTCCCGATCAATAATGATTTTAATATGTTTATTTCCAACATTTATTCCCTCTCCTAAAAAATTATTTAAGGCTGTTCTAGCATCTCCAACAGGATCAACCAAAACTATTGTTACTAAACTGTCATCTGCAGTTATTCTCTCTATCCCAGAATTATCAGCAAGGATTCTGATTTTTGTTATAGTCCCTAATAGTTCTACATTTTTTGGATAAGGTCCAAATCTATCCTTTATTTCCTGTATTATTTCATGCAATTTTCCCAAAGAATTTATTGACGCAAGACGTTGATATATTCCTAATCTCAAAGATAAGTCTTGAATATAACTGTCTGGAATACGTGCATCTATACTTAAATCAATTCTCACAGTAGAAAATTCACTTTTATTGGCAAGGTTTTTTTTATCTAAATTTTCATCAGAATCTTTAATGTTTTCTACTGCATAATTTAAAAGTTTTGAATATAACTCAAAACCCACTGCTGAAATTTGTCCTGATTGCTCCGAACCTAATATATTCCCGATACCACGAATCTCAAGGTCTCTCATAGCTATATAAAATCCTGATCCTAATTCTGTTGCAGATAAAATAGTATTTAACCTTTTTTCGGCAGATTCTGTTATTGAAGCATTTTTTGGAATTAATAAATATGCAAAAGCTCTACTTAAACCTCTGCCAATCCTGCCACGTAATTGATAAAGTTGTGATAATCCAAATCGATCTGCCCTATCAACAATTATTGTATTAACATTTGGATTATCTATGCCCGATTCAATGATTGTAGTGCAAACAAGAACGTCAAATTTATTGCTCCCAAATTCAAACATAATTTGTTCTAGTTTTTGATCTTCCATTCTTCCATGAGCAAACTTAATTTTTACTTCAGGAACTAATACAGATAATTTTTTAGTGAAATAATCAATTCCTTTAATTCTGTTATATACAAAATAGACTTGACCTCCTCTATCATATTCCCTAAGAATTGCATCTCTAATTAGTAAATCATTATTCTCTGAAACATAGGTTTTAATAGGTAATCTTTGTTCAGGAGGCGTTTCTATAGTACTAAGATCTCTAATCCCTGAAAGTGACATATTTAGTGTTCTGGGGATAGGAGTAGCCGATAACGTAAGAATATCGATATTAGTTTTAATTTGCTTTAATTTCTCTTTGTGTTCAACACCAAATTTATGCTCTTCATCAATGATTAATAAACCAAGGTCTTTAAATCGTACATCTCCCTGAAGAATTCGATGAGTTCCAATTACGATATCTATTTCTCCATTTTTACATTTATTAATAATTTTTTTTTGTTGAACTTTTGTTGTAAACCTGGAAAGAACATCAATATTTATAGGAAAAACTTTTAATCTATCCAAAAAAGTTTCTAAGTGTTGTTGAGCGAGAACTGTAGTAGGAACTAATATAGAAACCTGTTTACCTGATTGAACTGCTTTAAATGCAGCTCTTAAAGCAATTTCAGTTTTTCCAAAACCAACATCTCCGCAAATTAATCTATCCATTGGTCTAGATGATTCCATATCTTCCTTAACAGAATTTATTGTCGCTAATTGATCTTCAGTTTCATAGAAAGGAAAACTTGATTCCAATGATTCTTGCCAAGGTGTATCAAGGTCAAAAGAAACTCCTTGAGTAGCTTCTCTTTTTGCATATAGTGCAATTAATTCTCCTGCAATTTGTTCAGTAGCTCTTTTTGCTCTAGCTCTTACTCTTATCCATTCTTGAGTACCTAATCTAGTAAGTTTAGGAAGAATATCGCCAGCCCCATGATAAATTTGTACTCTATCTAAATGTTCTGTAGGAACAAACAATTTATCTTCGTCGGCATATTCAAGAACCAAAAATTCCTTCCCCTCTTCTTTCATTACTTTAGTACCTCTAAATACCGCTATCCCATGCTCAACATGAACTACATAAGTATCAGGTTTGAGATCTTCAAATAAAATTCTTTTTTTCTTTGGTCTAGATTTTAAAGATCTAATTTCTTTGCTAAAACCAAACAATTCATTATCAGAAAAAATTGTAACAATATCAGATGAAGTACGCACGCTAAAACCAGTAGGAATATGCCCACGTATAATAGACAAATTTTTTGCTAAATTATCTCCTTCTATATCACTTATATTGCTAATTAGATTTTCTGAAAATACTTCAACTAATCTTTTCGAGTGATTAGAAATCGCGACCACTTTATTATTTTTATTAATTAATTTTTGAATATTTTCAACTGAGTGATTCGGACTTGAATATTTGATTGGTAAAATTTCAAAGGGAAGATCGGCAGTAGCATTTTTTGTGTCAGAATTTATACCCCAAAAATTTATTGAAATTTTTTTAGCTCTTGATTCTAAAATATCAGAAAGATAATCCCACTCAATATGAGATTGCGGAAAATTAGGAGGAATTATCCCACGTTCTTCTTTACTTTTTCTTATCTCGTTGTATCTATTATCGAATGATAGTGATGATTCTTTAATTTGATCTGGACTAATTAATATAGTAATAGAATCTGAACTTAAATAATCAAAAATTGAACCAAATAAAAAGAATCCAGAATAAAAAGAAATGTTCCCAGGATTTTCTCCGGAAATAGCTTTCGCAAGTTCATTTGAAATTACTCTGTGGTTCTCATTAATTTGTTTTGTTTTAATAAGGTTTAATTTTTCGTAAACTTTATCTTTACTTACCAAAGCAGGAAGAATTTCTTCTGCGGGTGGTATCGTAAAAGATTTAATAGATTTAAAAGATTTCTGAGAGTCAGGATCAAATAATCGTATACTTTCAATATTATCTCCGTAAAGCTCTATTCTAATTGGTTTTTTACCTGTAATAGTAAAAAGATCTAAAATACCTCCTCTTCTGGCAAATGTACCTGGAACATCCACCATTTTTTCAATTTGATATCCCATTTCTAGCCATTTTTTTGACAAATCATTAACGTTAACTTTATCCCCAACCTTTAGTGTCATTATTGAATTATCAAAAACTGATCTATCTAAGGTTAAATGAGAAACAGCTTGAATAGAAGCTACAATAATAGGATTGATTAACTTTGAAACCCTTTGTCTAAAAGCTGATAATACTTCAAGTCTATTTTGGGTAGAAATAACATCAACTGAATGACGTTCAAACGGAATTTCATCAACTTCTGGAAATCTATAAATAGGTGATTTAGATCCTAGCCAAGTATTTAATTGGTGATAGATCTCTGATGATTTTTTAGGAGTAGATGTAAGAATAAGAATGGGAGCGTTTGAATTTTTCCAAATAGTTGATAACGCACAAACCACTGCAGGTTCAATAATATTTAAACTTAAATCTATTCTTGAAGAATCGACACTGCTAAAAATTTTAGAAAAATATTCAGTTTCAGAAGTGAGATCTAATAATTCTGATAAATTCATTTGAAATTATATAATTATTATCCTAAATAAAATATTTTTATCTTTAAAAAATTTACTAACTCACCAATGCTAGCATCAGAATCAATAAATATTCACAATATAAATAGTATTAATATTGTATCTTTTATATTAGCTGTAAATATTTTTCAATAAATAAAATCATGAAAGAAAGAAAATTTAAAAAAAGAATAGTTGTTAAGTTAGGTACAAATTTACTAACCAAAAACAATAATCAACTTGACATCAAAACAATTGATATATTAACGAATCAAATAAGTTATCTAATTAATAATCATCAAGAAATATTGATCGTGACATCTGGTGCTGTTACTGCTGGTAATCAGATATTTTCATCAGATAACAAGGTAAAAATGAACAATAAAAAAATTAGTTTTCGTCAGTTTCTAGCATCTATCGGTCAACCTGAACTAATCACAGCATATAAAAAGTCTTTTCATAAACACAATATTAATGTAGCCCAAATTTTATTAACAAGAGAAGATTTACAAGTTAGAAAAAGATACCTAAACTTTAGAAATACCGTAGAAAATCTATTGTCCTCAAATATTATCCCGATCATTAATGAAAATGATGTTGTAGCTGTAGATGAATTAAGAGGAAGTAATTTTGGTGACAATGATACTCTATCTGCTATGGTAGCAAACGCTATAGATGCAAATTTACTTATATTACTAGGAGAGGTGGACGGATTTTATTCCACCGATCCTTTCAATGATTCCGAAGCAAAAATAATAAGCCAAGTTTCTGAAATAACTCCAGAAATAGAATCTTACGCTAAAGATCCTCATGACGAAGTCGGTACAGGTGGAATGAAAAGTAAAATTGATGCTGCAAAATTATCGATGAATTCAGGAATAATAATGATTATAGCTTCAGGGTACACCACAAATATATTAATTAGACTTGTTGAATCTGAAAAAATAGGAACTATCTTTATTCCAAAAGTAACAAGATTAGAAGCTAGAAAAAGATGGATTTTATCTGGAAAAACAAAGTCAACTGCTAAAGTGATTATAGATGAAGGTGCTAATATTGGAATTAAGACAAAAGGAAATAGTTTATTACCCGCAGGAATAGTTGACGTAAAAAAAATATTCAAAAGAGGAGATATTATTGAGATAATTGGTTTAAACAATAATACCGTGGGATGGGGAATCAGTAATTATGATTCAAATGAAGTGTCAAAAATTAAAGGTAATAACTCTAAAAATATAGAAAAAATTTTGGGTCATTCGTATGGTGAAGAAGTCGTACACAGAAACAACATGATCGTTATAGAAAAATAAGAAAGTTATTTTAGATTGAATAAAAATATTTCGTTAAAAGAATATGGTATTTTATCAGTAGAAGCTTCAAGGGAACTATCTACAACTGAGGAAGATACTAAAAATGCTGCTCTGAATGATTTAATTAACGATTTAAATGAAAAAAAATCAGAGATTCTAGATAAAAATAATATTGATATAGAAAATGCAAAAAAATTAAACTTAGACTTCCATATAATTGAGCGATTAACATTGAACGAAAAAAGAATTTCAGAAATGGCTGACTCAATAAAAAAAATTATGGAACTCCCAGAACCGGTTGGTGAAGTTATTGAAACTAAACATTTGCCTAATGGTTTAAATTTAGAAAAAGTAAGAGTTCCGCTCGGAGTTATAGGAGTGATTTATGAATCAAGACCTAATGTTACAACTGACATTTCCTCTATATGTATAAAATCAGGTAATAGTGTTATCTTGCGAGGAGGTAAAGAATCACTTAATACAAATATAGAACTCGTTAAAATCATCAGGAATTCACTTAAGAAAAATGAAATAGCAATTAACTCAGTGCAATTGGTAAATAATCCAGATAGATCCTTAATTAAACAAATGTTACATATGAATGAATTTATAGATTTAATGATCCCTAGAGGTGGAACCAACTTAGTTAACTTTGTCTCAAAAAATGCTAAGATGAACTCAATAACTGGTGGAATAGGTGTATGCCATATATATGTTGATAAAGATGCCGATTTAGAAAAGGCTCTTAATGTTGTTACAAATGCAAAAGTTCAAAGATACACCGTATGTAATGCGATAGATACTGTAATTGTTCATGAAGAAATTGCTTCATCATTTATTCCAGATTTTATAAAAAAAATGAGTGAGTATAATGTGGAAATTCGTGCTGATAAAAAAACCTTCGCTTATTTCGAAACAAATCAAGAAAATATCATTCAAGCAAATAATAAAGATTTCGGACAAGAATTTTTAGATTTAATTGTAAGTGTAAAAATTGTAGATTCTTTTGATAAGGCTTTAAAACATATCGAAAAATACGGTACCGGACATTCTGAAGCTATAATTACTGAAAAAGAATCCACCGGAGAAAAATTCTTAAGTGTAGTTGATGCTTCTGCCGTTTTTTTAAATGCTTCCACAAGATATAACGATGGTGGAGAATTTGGATTTGGTGGAGAAGTGGCAATTTCTACAAATAAATTCCATGCTCGTGGCCCAATGGGCATTAAAGAATTAATGATCTATAAATGGAAAATCAGGGGGAATGGACAGATTAGAGAATAAGTGAAATTAAGAATTATACGTAATCAGAAAAATATTTTCCCCATTTAGTTTCCATAGATTTTGCTATCCTTCTTTTTCCTATAAGTGGTCTCCAAAATCCATTATGGTATAAATTTGATGCAGCATAAGACCACGGTGCTAAGAAAGATCGGAGTAATAATCTTTCAAGTGGTTTAAGAGGGCCGTTATAAATTAATTTTTGACCAAATGAAGCAAAAGTGTTTTCATTACGTGAAAAATTCCAGTTAACATCTGAAACATCATCTCCAACATAATTTATTTCTTTGACATCAGCTATCCCTAGACCAGATTGATGAGCTAAGTTTAATTTTTTTATGTTCATCGGTTCAAAACCCATTAATCTTGAAACTACAGAGTCAATTGCAACTTGATCTGAAGATGCAATAATAATATTTTTCTCATGTATCCTCATTGCTCTTGGACCTGGGCCATCACCAGCAAAAGTCCCATCCATTACAGCAAAAATGCCCGAATGTATTTCTTTCTGAATTTGTAAAAGATCGACGAGTGTTTCATGTATTACTGAATGAGTCCAATGCCTCCGCCTATGTAGTAAACCTCCAAAAGCATTTTTCATAGCTCCTGTCATCTGAGTAAAAACATGTGTCTTCACTGTTGGAAGATGGATAATATTTGAATTGAAAAAAATTTTAGGAATAAAAATTCCTTCAGGGAAAATCTTATCCAACACCAACATTTTTTTTTTTTGGCAAATACTCAACCCACTCAGTAGGGGACTCATCTAAGAAAATATGATCTATTCCTATACGATTTTCAGCTATACTATGTTTATTCTTTTCCCTTCCCTCATGAGGATCTACTACCACAGTTCCATTATGAGCAGCTATTACATCAGAAAAACCTGATGATTTAAGTTTTTCTCCTACAGCTTCTATTTGCCATGGCGTTGAAGAACATGCCGGATAATAATGTTGCCATGAAATATTAACTTTAAGATAGGTTGGATTATTCTTATTAAGAAAATTTTCTAATCCAGCCAAATCCAAAAGTTTACTATAATCATCTATTACAGTTTCTGGAGAAGTATATAATACTGCTACAGTACTCTTTTTTATTTTATTCTTATTAACGATAATTCCTAAAACCTCATAAAAGAAATTTATTCTCAATTATGTAAAATAAAATTTTTAAAAGTAAACTAATTAAACTAACTTTTTAATAAAATGTTATTCCCTTTTTTTATAAGAAAATAATAAATGATCATTGATAGCCTCACACATATTTTACCTGAAGATTTCATATCAAATAGAGAAAAGTTTTTAAAAAAAGATTTAACTTTCAGATGTTTATTTTCTGATCCAAAAACAAAAATTGTTACTCATTCTGAATTATTGAAAAGTATGTCTAAATCAGGAATATCAAAATCAATAATAGGTGGATTTGGGTGGACGGATTTTGATTTAGCCAAATTATCTAACAATTATAATTTAGAAATTTCAAAAAAATCTAATGGAAATTTAATCCCTTTATGTAGTGTAAATCCTTTATGGGGAAAACAAGCACTTGATGAAATCAGGAGATGCTTTGAGTTAGGAGCAAAAGGTATAGGTGAATTACACCCAAATACTCAAGGATTCTCAGATTTCGATAATAATTTAGATGAAATAATGTATTTTGCCTCTTCATACAAAATGCCAATCATTTTTCATTCATCTGAACCAATAGGACATAAATACCCAGGGAAAGGAACCATGGTTCCGGAAAAATTAATAAAATTAATAAAAAAATATCAGAATAATATTTTTATTTTTTCTCATTTTGGAGGGGGTTTACCTTTTTATAGTCTAATGCCTGAAATAAAAAAATTATTTAAAAATGTTTATTTTGATTCTGCTGCATTCCCTTTTCTCTATGATCCAAATGTATTTAAAGTTACCTCAATTGCCTCAGGATATGAAAAAATTCTGTTCGCAAGTGATTTTCCTATCACTACCCAATATTTTGCACTTAAAAAATTTAATGAAGTAACATTAAATATGAATGAAAAAAAATCAATACTTGCTCTAAACGCTGATAAGATCTATTCTGAAGTAAAGAATTAATATCTTATCCCAACTAAAATAATTCTATATAAAAAAGAATTTTTTTTACTATCTAACATCAGGAGAAAATAATTGGTAAATAAATTCGATCCAGTAAATCCTAAACAAAATTTTATAGAAATGGAAAACTATATTTTAAAATTTTGGGAAGAAAATGAGATTGAAAAAAAATATTTGGAAAAAAATTCCAAATCTAGCAAAAATTTTTCTTTCATAGATGGACCAATTACTGCTAATAATCCAATGGGTGTTCATCACGCGTGGGGAAGAACATATAAAGATTTATTTCAGCGGTATAAAAATATGCAAGGATATAAACAAAGATTCCAAAATGGATATGATGGGCAAGGATTATGGATAGAAGTTGAAGTTGAAAAAGAAAAAGGATTTTCATCAAAAAAAGATATCGAAGAATATGGAATAGATAAATTTGTAACAGATTGCATGAGTCGCGTTGACAATTTTGCTAACCGTATAACCAAACAATCAAAGAGACTTGGATATTTTATGGATTGGGAAAATTCATATCACACAAAATCTGATTCTAATAATTATACTATCTGGTCTTTTTTAAAAAAATGTCACGACAAAGGTTGGATATATAAGGGCACTGATTCTATGCCATGGTGCCCAAGATGCGGTACAGGTCTTTCACAACACGAAATTGTAACAGAAGGCTATAAAGAGATCACTCATCCTGGTTTATTTGTTCAATTCCCTATAAAAGATAGGATAAATGAATATTTATTGGTTTGGACTACAACCCCATGGACGCTCGCTGCAAATGTAGCCACAGCAGTTAATCCAGATAATACCTATCTAAAAGTTAAAAATAATGGAATAATTTTATGGATTGGAGAAAAACAATTAAATGTACTAATTGGTAAATATGAAATTCTCAATAAAGTTAAGGGTAAAGATTTAGTTGGTTTAAAATATTCTGGTCCATTTGATGACCTAGAAGCTCAAAAAGAGACTAAAAATAATCATAAAATACTGAGTTGGGAGGAAGTGTCAGATCAAGAGGGAACCGGTATAGTACATATTGCTCCAGGTGCAGGGTCTGAAGATTTTCAACTTGGAAAAAAAGAAAATCTTGATCCTATTGCCCCATTAGATGAAAATGGGTTTTATATAGAAGGTTTTGGAAATTTATCTGGAAAACATGTTCATAATGTTAATGATCAAATTTTTTCGCATTTAAAAAATAATAACTTCTTTTATAAGATCGAAGAATACACACATAGATATCCTATTTGTTGGAGATGTGGAACTGAACTAGTTTTCAGATTGGTTGATGAATGGTTCATTTCAATGGACGAAATTAGATCAACAATGATGGAAGTTACAAAAAAAATGAAATGGATCCCAAAGTTTGGAAAAGCTAGGGAATTAGATTGGTTAAAAAATATGCAAGACTGGATGATATCTAAAAAAAGATATTATGGTTTGGCACTACCACTCTTTGAATGTGATTGTGGAAGCTTCGAAGTAATAGGTAGTAAGGAAGAATTAAAAAAAAGGTCGATTAAAGGTTGGGAGAAATTTGAAGGTAAATCTCCTCATAGACCGTGGATCGATGAAGTAGAGATATCATGTAAAAAATGTGGTAAAAATATAAAGAGAATTAAAGACGTAGGTAATGCATGGTTAGATGCGGGTATAGTTCCTTTCTCAACATTGAAATATGATGAAAATAAAGATTATTGGGATAGTTGGTTTCCTGCAGATTGGATATCTGAAAGTTTTCCAGGACAATTTAGAAACTGGTTCTATTCATTAATTGTTATGTCATCAGTTTTAGAAAATTCTTTCCCATCAAAAAATGTGTTTTCTTATGCATTGATGAAAGATGAAAATGGAGAAGAAATGCATAAATCTAAAGGTAATGCAATTTGGTTTGAAGATGCAGCAGAAAAAATGGGAGTTGATGTGATGAGATGGATCTTTAGCCGTCATAACCCCGCATCTAATTTAAATTTCGGATATAAAATTGGAGATCAAACAAGAAGACAGTTTTTTATTCCAATCTGGAATATTTATTCATTTTTTACTACTTACGCAATTATTGATAATTGGTCACCTAAAAATTCCAGCAATATTAACGATCCTACGGAGAAAAATGGTTTTAATGAATTAGACAGATGGGCATTATCAGAACTAAACATATTAGTTGAAAATGTCACTTCATATCTGGATCAATGGCAAATTAACTATGCTATTGATGCAATAGAAAATTATTGTGATCTCCTATCTAACTGGTATGTTAGAAGATCTAGAAGAAGATTTTGGAAAAGCGAAAATGATAGTTCAAAATTATCCGCTTACTCGACACTCTATGAATGTTTAAAAAAATTAACACTTCTAATTGCCCCAATTTGTCCATTTATATCTGAAACAATTTATCAAAATCTCGTTTTTAAAATGAATGACTCCACTGAGCAATCTATACATCTAGTTAATTGGCCTAAAACCAACAAAAAACTTATTGATAAATCATTGTCTGATCGTACAAATTTAGCAATTAAAATTTGTTCATTAGGACGATCTGCAAGATCAAATGCAAATATCAGGGTAAGACAGCCGTTGAAAGAAATATTAGTAGAAATAAATAATAAAGATGAAGCTTCATTACTTCCAATAATCAATGATCAATTATTAGAAGAATTAAATGTAAAAAAAGTTTCTTTACTTAATTCTGATTCAGAAAGTTTAATTGAGTATGTAATTAAACCGAATCTACCAAAATTAGGACCAAAATATGGTAAAGAAATCACTAAAATTAAAAATTTATTAGAAAAAAAAGATTCAAATATTTTATATTCAGAAATTGAAAAAAATGGAAAAATTAAAATAGAAAATTTCAACCTGAATTCTGACGAATTAATTATCGAAACTTTACCTAGAAAAGGATTATTTGTTGCCTCTGATTCAAATTATAGAGTTGGAATAAATACTGAACTTAACAAAGAATTAATTTCTGAAGGTATTACACGGGAAATTGTTCACTGTGTTCAAAATCTTAGAAAAAATTCAGGATTAGATATTTCAGATCGAATAATATTATGGATCTCATCAGATGTTGAAACTATAAATTCAATTGAAAATTATTGTGATTATATTTCATTAGAAACTTTAGCAACCAAAATTAACTTATATGAACCAACAGATAAGTTAAATTCAGAAAAATTAACAGTAAACAACTCAAATATTTACATTTATCTTAAAAAGTTTTCTTAATTTTCTACAATAAAAATATTTTGGTTATCTCTTAATCTTTTTAGGTTACTGGATAAAATTTTATTACATTTTTGTTGTTTCCTATCCGCCAACCAAAAAGCATACTTAGAAGTCATCATCGCACATGCAAGCATAATAAATGAAGAAATATAAATAAAAATCATCAAAATTATTACCATACTAAATCCTCCATAAATTGTACTCGCCATTCCAGAAACACTCCTGACATAATATATAAAAACAATCTTTAAAATTTCGAAAAATAATGCCCCAATCAAAGCTGTAACCCAAACATCTTTAAATCTTAATTTTATATTTGGTAACCATAAATATAAGATTAAAAAAACAATGTAAGTTAAAGCTGATGGAACAATTGGTGCAAATTTCTGCCAAAGTTCTGGATCAGAGATAGGGGCCTCAGGTAACCATATTTGACTTAAATCCTGAAAAAAAGATAAAACAGCCGTAGTAAAAATTGAGACAAAAAGGAGTAAACCTGCACCTAACATTAGGATAAAATCCATAGTTCTTTCAGTTAAAAAAGGTCTCGGGTCATTAATACCCCAAACAACGTTAATACTTTTTCTTATAGTGCTAAAAACCTGTAAAGAAACCCAGAATAAACCTATTATAGCTATTGCTCCTCCAACTACTCTACCTCTTGTTATACTATCAAAAAATGCACCTAAAAATTCATCATCAGCTTCGTTTAGTACTGGTATTTGATGTTGTAGGCCGTCAATTATACGAGATTCAAGTCCATCAATTCTTAGAAAAAAAGAAAAGACTGTAATAATCCCTATCAATAAAGGAAAAATAGCAAAAAAGGCATAATAAGAAATAGCCGCGGACATATATGGTCCATTCTTATGGAAAAATTCATGCCCTGATTTGTATAAAAAAAATACAGTTTTTCCGATTAATTTTCCAAATTTCATTGCTTATTCAAACTATTACAAATCACCGGACCTGTAAGCAGAAATATATTCCATAGCGTATTCATCTTCTCCTAAAAGTAAATTCTGTACCAATTGAGACTGTTTAGTATTCATATCTATCGAATTAATTTCTTTGAGAATTAATTGTGTTGGATCAATAATACCTGAATTTAACCCTTTATCTATTCCAAGTTTTACAAAGATCTGATTAATCATCTTTCTTTTTGGCAAACCAAAAGAAACATTACTAATTCCACCAGTAATATTTATTTTGTCTCCAAAAATTTTTCTTATATCTTCAATAGCGTCAAAAACATGTTTAACATAATTTGCATTTACAGAAACAGGAAAAATTAATGGATCAATAAAAATATCTTCTATTTTAATTCCCTTCTTCAGGCACATATCAACGAGCTTAATTATATTTTTTACTCTTTCATCAGATGAATTTGGCATTCCTGATTCACTTGCTGCCGAAACTATCACTCTAGCGTCATAATCAAGAGCCAATGACAAGGTTTCTGGTCGCTCCAGAGCCAAGGAATTTAACAACACTTTACCTTGGAAACCTTTATATGAAGATAATCCGACTTTAATTATTTCAGGATTTGAAGAATCTATACTCAATGGTTTATTAGAAATTTCTTGAACAGTTTCTACTAACCATTTCATGCTAGATTTTTGTTCGTTTAATCTGTGAGAAACTTCATCAACATTCAAATCTAGATAATCAGCACCAAATTTTTCCTGCCTTTTAATCTCATAGGTAATATAATCAACTCCTTCTTGAGATTCAGATAAATTACCATTTAATCCTTTCCAAACTGCAATCATAAAGTGTTTTAAATTTCCTAATTGATAAGGTTGCGTTTTAGTAAAATGTTCTGGAACTTTCAAATACCTCTCTTCCCCATCTACAAAATATTTAACTGCTTCCAATCCGTCCTTAAAAACATGTACTTTTTTTCCAGATCTTTTGACAATTCTTGTTGTATGAATATTTTCACCAATAATAATGAATTTAGACATGCTTAAACTTCATTTTTCCATTTGATTAATTCTTTAATACCTCCAAAAGGGAAAAAATGCAAATTATCATACCCAACTAATCCATCAATAATTATTTTTGGATCATGTTTTATCAATTTTCGTAACCCTATATTTTTATTTCTTGCAATTATTGAAGTGGCTGAAACTCCACAAATTTTTGCATAATTTATAAGAGTAGTAATTTTTGCTGGACCAGCAACTCCAATATTAATATCAAAATTGTTTTTATGTATAGAATTTGTTTCTTGTTTTATCTTTTTTATCCACTGGTTTGTTTTAGATATATCAAATGTCCATTGGGTAATAATTGCAGATTTAAATCTGTTTTCAACTACCCATTCACATTTCTTCAATAAATTTACATCAGAATTTTCATCTTGTGGATTTCCTTCAGGATGTCCAGCAATATTAATTTGTTCAAATTTATATTTACTAAATAAGCCGGTCTCATAAAGATCAAATGTTTTTTCAAAAATTCCTTTTTTATTACCACTTCCACCTAAAACTAAAATTTTTTTTACACCTATAGATGCCAAATTTGATAAATATAAATCAAGCTGATATTCATCTAAAATATTTCTTGCGGGAATATGTGGAACTGAAATAAATCCTTGATCAATTACAAATTTTGAAGCTTGAACAATATTATTAAATGAATCTCCCGGAATATATGCTATGTAAATTTCATTAAATAATTCCTTCGATAAAGTCTTAATTCGATCGGATTGTTTAGGAATAATTTCTAAAGAATTTTTTTTCATTTATCAAAGATTATGTTTTTTTAAGTTCAAAATAATTAGATTGGATAATGATTTTTTTTCTCCTATTTAAAAAATTTTATAACTTTCAAAGAATTTACCAAAGTTAAATTTTTATTTTTATAAACTACTCTTATAAATGTACGTAATTCTTAAAAACACATAAAATTTGATAACAAGTTAAATTATAAAGTTTAAATTGAAAAAAGAGAACAGTGGAAATAAAAATCATGATATAACATTACGTCTTCCCAGACGAAATGACTTGATTGAAAATAAACATCGTATAAAAACTAGAAAAATATCAGTCCGGGGACCAAAATCTCCTATGATAATATTATACGTTTTCTTTATTCTGGATCTTATTGGAACGATATTATTAAGCCTCCCATTCGCGACGAAAGAACCAAATTCCAGTGATTTTATTATTTCGCTCTTTACAGCAACATCTGCAATTACTGTAACAGGGCTAACACTTGTAAATACTTTTACCCATTGGTCATTTTTTGGACAATTGGTAATAATTATTCTATGTTTTTTAGGTGGACTTGGTTTTATGACGTCAGCGGCATTCATAATTATTTTAACTGGACAAAAACTATCTCTACATAATCGGTTACTAATTAGAGATGGGTTAGGTGGAGGTGATTTAGGATCTATTACTACAATAATTAGATACACCATAATACTCGCATTAGGGTTACAAATAATCGGTATTTCTATTCTGTTTTTAAAATGGTATTTATTTGGAAAATTATGGGATGGAATTACTTGGATAGAAGCTTTATGGCAAAGTGTTTTCCATGGAATTTCAGCTTATAATAATGCTGGTTTTGATTTAATCCCAGAAAAATTTGGTGATAATAGTTTGCAATACTTATCTACAGATCCAATAATCTTATCAATTTTAGGAATTCTGATTTTTTTTGGTGGAATCGGTTATTTACCTATCCGAGATTTAATAAATAAAAAAAGTTTTTATAAATTAGAATTAGAAAGTAAGGTTGTTTTCACATTTTCTTTTTTATTAATAATTATTGGTGCTTTATTATTTTTCTTGACAGAATTTAACAATCAAATGACAATCGGCAACAACATTCTATCCGACAAAATATCAATTAGTTTTTTTCAATCAATCTCTACTAGAACAGCTGGCTTTGCTGTGACAGATCATTCTAGCGTTTTATCATCTACTATAATTTTCTCCAGTATTTTAATGTTTATAGGTGGCGCTACTTCAAGTACTGCCGGAGGAATAAAAATAAATACTTTCGGAATTATGATACTAGCAACCGTATCTTCTATAATTGGAAGAAAAAATGTTTCAGCATTTCATCGTAGATTACCTTTAGATAATGTTATCAGAGCTTTTGCTATAACTATGATAATGCTTTTTAGTTTGTTCATTTTGTCAATAATTATTTTATTTTTTGAAATAAATATACCCTTCGAAAATATTATTTTTGAAATGATCTCTGCTATAGGAAATAATGGATTATCTACTGGAATTACTAAAGAATTGAATGATTGGTCTAAAATAATTATTGTTTTTACCATGTTCTTGGGTAGATTTGGTCCACTAACATTGATATTACTACTAGCAGGAAAAAATACTCAACCGTCTTACAAAGATTCAGAAGAACGTATCAAGATAGGATAATTAAATTGTATGGCTAATAAATTACAAGTAGCAATCATAGGTCTGGGAAGATTTGGAAGCAATGTGGCAAGAACTCTATTTCAATCTGGGCATGATGTATTAGGAATAGACATTAATGAAGAAAAAGTACAAGAAATGCAAGGTAAAATTACTTATGCGGTACAAGGAGACGCTACACAACAAGTAGTACTGAATGAACTTGGAGTAAAAGACTATAATGCAGCAGTAGTAGCAATAGGTGATGATTTAGGGCAAAGTATTACAGCCACAGTATTATTAAAATCTCTTGAAATACCTGATGTTTATTCCAGATCACACTCAGATATACACAAACAAACTATAGAAAAACTGGAAGCTACACCTATTTCTGTAGAAGAAGATATGGGGTCACTTATCGCCTACAGAATGACTAAACCCAATATTAACGAATATATGGAAATTTCTGAAAATTTTGGTATAAGTCAATTTAAAATAGGGAATGAATTTAAAGAACGAACTCTAAGAGAAATTGGAATAAAAACACCTCGAGATAAATATTCAATTTCTATAATTGCTATCACACATAATGAAGACATTACCATGTCCCCAAGTCTTGATACAATTTTACATCTTGGAGATATAATTACTGTGTGTGGAAATGATGAAGATGTAGGTCGTTTTTCAAATTAACTGTTGTTTTTTACTCAATGAATATTTTAGTAGTATTAGATGGTAATAATTATGATGAGTTTTTATTAAAACAATCAAAAAGATTCATTAATTCTGATAAAGATAATATTTTTTTAGTATATGTAATAGAAGTAAAACAAATTTTAGAAATAGATATTCAAATAGAAGAAGAGATATTAATTGGAGAAAACACTCTAAACAAAGCTGAAAAGATTATTAATTTGCCAAAAATTAATAATCAAGCACATCTACTCCAATCAAGGCATAAAGGAAGTGCTATAGTAAATGAAATAATCAGAAATGATATAAAATTATTACTTATCGGAACAGAATATCCTAAAAGGTATGGGTCATTTGAATTTAACAACTATTTAAATTATTTACTTAAAAACTCTCCATGTGATGTTTTTTTGTATCGGGCTAAATTATAAATAAATTTGTTAATCTCACTTATAAATATGATTAGGAATAAATATTGAGAATTCATGTAATTGGAATAGGTGATACTGGAGCAAAAATCACACAGGAAATGTGTTCTGCTGGTCACACAGTCAATGCTGTTGATGTTTGGAAAAATTCTTTTGAAAAACTACCTCCTGAATTAGTAGATACAAAATATATTAATATCATTCACGGGGATGGTAATAAAAAAGAAACAATTAACTTACTCAACGTAACAACTTCGGATTTGATTTTTATATGCACTAGGAATGATAGTTTAAATGGAATTATCGCTCAAAAGATTTCTACAATTCATAATATTCCTGAAAAAAATATTACAATTCTTGTAAAAGATATATATATAGAAAATTTGTATAGATCTTTAGGATTTTTAGTTTTTAACAAAATAGATAGTGTATCGAATCAGATAATTAAATTAATAAAATAATAAATATTGTTGTATAAAAAATGTATATTGTAATTGGTGGAGCGGGAAATATTAGTGAAGAAATAGCAATTTCTCTATTATCATCCGGTGATGAAGTGCACATCATAGATGTTGAAAGTACTATCGTGGACAAAATCAATTCAAACATTGGAATGATAGCTTCAAAAGGAAATTTATTGAATGCTAAGGATCTAGAAAAATCTGGGATAAATAGAGCATCAATTTTTATTGCCGCTTCAGATAACGATGAAGAAAATCTTATCGCTTGTCAATTAGTGAAACATAATTTTGAAACATCAAAAACCTTGGCTATATATAAATATATGGATAATTATGAAGTATTTCAGCATTCTGGAATTGATTATCCTATTAACATTACTGAATTGACTATTAACAGGCTCAGTTCAATAATTAATACTCATGCCCCTATAACACTTATAGAACTACCAGGGGGAGATAAAGGAATAGTTTCTATTAAAGTTCCTCCAGATTCTCAGGTACTTGGAAAAACAATAGAAGAAATACCTCCAACCACATTTGAAACTAAAATTCTTATGATCGCATCAGAAAATGGTGAAATACCTAATAATTATGAAGAGTATAAAATTAAAGCTCGAGATGAATTAATTGTACTGGTCCCAAAGGGATTAGAAAATGAAATACATTCTACAATTACTAATAGTGTTTACGAAAAATGAAAAAAAATATAGCGTTTTTAGGTCCAGTAGGAACATATACTGAGCAGGCGGCATTTTCTTATGCACCAGATCAAATTAGAACCCCATTAGAAACTATAAAAGAAGTAACCAAATCAATAGAAAATGGAGAAGTCGATGAGTGTGTTTTGCCAATAGAAAACTCTTTAGGTGGAACTATTATTGAAGTAATCGATTATTTAATCTCTTCAAAAAAAACTCAAATAAAAAACGAACTAATGTTAGAAATTAAACACTGTTTAATATCAAAAACTATACTCCAACTATCTGAAATAAAAGTAATTAAATCAAAATTTGAAGCATTTCAACAATGTAAAACATTTATAGATACCTATCTTCCTAAAGCAAAATTAATTTCCACTTCAAGTACAGCTGCAGCAGTAAATGAATTAATCTATGGAGAAAATTTTACAGTTGCTATAGGACCAAAAAGAGCAGCTCAATTAGCTAATTTACCAATAGTAAAAGAATCTATACAAGATAAAAAGAATAATATCACTAGATTTGTTGTATTATCCAAAAATGATCATGAACCAACAAAAGATGATAAAACATCTATAGCATTTGAATTTGGATCGGATTCTCCAGGATTAATTTATTCAACTCTTAAACCTTTCTCCGATAAAAATATTAATTTAACTAAAATAGAATCTCGACCTACAGGAAAAGGTTTAGGGAGTTATTTTTTTCTTATAGATTTTGAAGGTCATAAAAACGAACCAATTATTTCTGAAACATTAAAAGAAATCAAAAAACATATGATTAATTTTAAAATATTAGGTTCATATCCTAAAGGGAAACTCCCGTAATTTTATAAATTTTCATTATCTAAATCTAGATTATCGAAATCTTCTTCCTTTAATTGAACTACGGTTTTTTTTCCCATTTTTGCAGCATTAGATAATCTATCCTTAGTGTTTGTAGTTAATTCCTCTGCTTTTTCTTTCCATTCGCGACTTGTATCCATAATAATTGCTCTAGTATGTTTGCCAGATTTTGGGGCTAAAAGTATTCCTGATAAAAAACCGAAAGTTAAACCAAATGTTAGTCCAACAAGAAAACCATTGTTATTGTCATTCTTACTCAAAAAACTTTTCCTTTCTTTTTTAATTAAATAATTAAATTTATTTCAAAAATTTACCTAATCTTTTCAAAAATTGCGAAAATAAATAACCCGCAGACATAGAAACTCTGACCGATCGTATAGTATTACGTAAATTACGTAGAGTTACATCTGAAGATTTAACTAAAGATTCTATATTATTTAAAATTTTTTCTAACCTGGTGATTATTTTATTTGATTGCTTATAAATTTTGGAAACTAAAATAAAAATTAAAATAAATACAACAGTCCCGACCAAAGAAAATAATATAATAAAAACATCTCTAATCAAATGAATATATAAAAGAAAATCTTCCAATATTGTCTCCCAATAATTTTTCTAATATGATAATAATATCAAAAAAATAATGATTATTAAAATATTTATCAATATTAACTTAATAATTATTACTTGGTAATTATTCGTGATAATCTTTCAATTTAAATGATCTAGTTGGGTGTCTTAATTTACGTAAAGCTTTCGCTTCGATCTGACGTATTCTTTCTCTTGTCACCCCAAACTCTTGACCTACCTCTTCCAAGGTTCTACTTCTACCATCATTCAACCCAAAACGTAATTCTAAAACATTTCGTTCACGTTCTTTTAATGTATCCAAAACAGCAGCTAATTGTTCTCTTAACATCTGTTCGTTAGCAATTTGTTGTGGCTCTAAAGCTTGTTCATCGGGTATTAAATCTCCAAGATTTGATGAGTCAGAGTCATGTCCTATTGGAGTTTGTAACGAAATTGGCTCTTGAGAAATTTTCAATATATTACGAACTTGTTTAACTAAGTAAGATAAATCTTCTTTTTTTGGTTTTTGATTTAATTCTTGTTCACCATAAAGAATGGCAAGTTCATTTATTTCTGGATCTCGTTCATATTCTTGAATAAATTTTGTAGTAATTCTTTTTAATTTATTAATCTGTTCTACCATATGAACTGGAACCCTTATAGTTCTAGATTGATCTGCAATCGATCTAGTAATAGACTGTCTAATCCACCATGTAGCATATGTGCTAAATTTATACCCCTTACGAAAATTAAATTTCTCTACAGCTTTCATAAGACCAATATTGCCTTCTTGTAAAAGATCTGACATTGCCAAACCTCGCATTGCATATTTTTTAGCAACTTTCACTACTAATCTCAAATTAGCTTCAGAAAGATGTTTTTCTGAATTATGATGCGTTTGACTGAATTTTTTACAATAAAAATTATTTTCCTTGGAAATTTTTTCTCCTAAAATACAATTCTCATTTATTTTCATATAAAAGTTTGAACTAGATTTTGAAGAAATTTTATTTTCGGACATAAATGTATCTAATGATTTATTATCTTGAGGTAAAAATGATTCTAATTGATCTACAGTAACATTCTTATATGAATTTATAATTTCAGGAGGTAATAATGACAAAACAATTGAAAGATCAATTAAATTATCTACTAAGACATCTTCAGTTAAATCAAGACTATCAGTTAGAGATAATAATTTTTTATTTTTACTAACATCATTTTTTTCAAGGTCTTTATTAAAAAAACCATTTATCAGACTTTTAATCTTTTGAAGATTTAAAAAATCTTCAAAAAAAATACTTGTCTTATATCCTTCAATTAGTAAAAGTGATTTGATAAGTCCAGTATGAATTTTTAGTCTTTTATTAAGCTCCAATAAAATAAAAAGGGTTTTCTCAGAACAATAACAAATTATGTCACTATCAAAATTTGAACAACATGTAAATGAATTATTTAACCTGGAAAGATATCGTATTTGCTCTAAACGACGTCCCAATAATTGCTCTTGATCAAAATTTAAAAGTTTAAGTTCACTTATCTCATTTAAATAAACTCTTACTGGATCGTTATATAAATCAAATTCTTTGAAATTTTCATCTAAATCATCTGGTTTGTTTTTTTCTTCAGAACAATTAATAGTCTTTTCTATAATTTTTGATGAAGTAATCTTTTCCTGTGTTTCGTATTCAGAATATTCATTATCTTCAAAATTCGGAGTCATAGAAGAATTATCAAAAGGAAATTCCTCTCCTAAATATAAATTTTTATTAGTTTTTTTTGAATTATCTCTTTTAGACATTATCTTTCATTAAATCACTTGTTTTTTTATCTATCATCAAAATTTCTTCTTTTAAATTTGATGAATCATTAGGATTTAATCTTTTAGTTTCTAATAATATTTGTTTTCGTTCTATAAAATAATTCCTCGCCATCCTTCTCTTACATTCATCAATAATAGCCATTTTTTGATTTAGAGTACCTTTATCTAATCTAATGTTTTTTATTTCATCAAATTTTTCTACTAAATCTTCATTTTGGATTGTATAGATTTCCTCAAGTCTATCATCTAACCATAAACTATAAATAAGTCTATTAGAATCATCGGAAAAATGATCAAGTGGCATACCCACTACAAAATCTTTTACATCCTTTTCATTCAAAATTATAGAGAGTAGTGTAGTTTCTTGAATCACATTTTTCAAATCCGCTGAATCAACGAATAAAGACCCGGTATATTCGGAATTGTTTTTTTGGGAAGAAAATTTTAAATCACTAATAGAATTTAATTCTGTAATACTTTTCCCTGATAATTCAGACAGTTTTTGAAAGTATTTATCTTGACTTGAAAAACCAACATGATTTTTAATGAAAAATAATGATTTTTTAATCACTTCATTATTTAATGATTTTTCATTAATATTCTCAAGTGTCTCAATGTAATAATCTAAAAGTGGGATAGTATTTTTAATTGAAGATTCCCATTTAGTTAAATCAGATCTTATGACTTCATCAGGATCTTTTCCTGACAAATTTGCAACACTAACTAAAATAGAATCTTTTTTGTCCTCCATAAATGGAAAATTATCTATCACTGATTCGAGATTACGTTTGGTTGCCTGTATTCCAGCATCATCAGAATCAAGACATAAAATTATTTCAGATTTCTTTTTATTTGAAAATATATCGAAAATATATTCCATTTGCTTTTTACTAATAGCAGTTCCCATGCATGCAACAACATTTGTAAAACCATTCTGATGAGCAGCAATCACATCCATATAACCCTCAACGATTATAATTTGGGAAGTTTTTATGATTGATTTTATTGCTAAATCTATCCCATAAAGAGAAGATGATTTAACAAATATATCAGTTTCTCTAGTATTAATATATTTGGGGGATTTTTTGTTTTTATCATCTAATTTTCTTCCCCCAAAACCAATGATCTCCCCATCTTGATTTCGAATTTCAATGGTTAATCTACCAGTAAAAAAATCTCCCCAACTCCCATCAGCGTATTTTGTAACTAACCCTACATCTTTAACTGCCTTAGGGTCATTTTTTTGGTTTTTTAAATATGTAACAAGTGTATTCATAGTATTAGGAGCATAACCTATACCATGTTTAATCGACGTTTCTGTATCTATCCCTCGATTTTCTAGATATTTTTGAACTTCTTTACCAGAATCAGAAATCAAAGAATTTTTAAAGTACTTTGATGCAATCTCATTAACTTCATACAAGGATAAAAAAAGTTTTCGGGAATTTTTTGTTATTTTTTTTGAAAAATTTTTGTTTAAATCATCAGAAATAATTTTTGATGATTTATCATGGGATTTATTTGTGAAATTTAAACTACTAACATCAATTCTAGCAATTTCAGCTAATTCATTTAGAGCATCAACGAAAGAAACATTCTTATATTTCTGTATAAATTCAAATTGATCTCCTGAAATAGAGCAACCATAACACCTCCATGTATCAGTTTCTGGGTATATAAAAAATGACGGAGTATCATCTTGATGAAATGGAAATGGACAGCTAGCTTTGTTGCCTTTTAAATCAACATATTTTTCTACCACATCAGTAATACTAACCTTAGATTTAATTTCTTTTATAATTTCTTCAAAAGTTGCCATGAAATTTAATTTGCCCAAAAAGAATATTGTATTTGGATTATACTCAAAAAAAATTGAAAATGATAACTTGTCTATAATATTTAGATTCGGCCTTGAAAAACATTATCACTAATCCCAGGTCTTAATTGTTCTGCAACCTGTAGAGCATAATTGTCAGTCATACCGCAAACCATATCCGCAGCTGCTCTCTCATTATTTTTAGATACATCTTTCAACCATTTAGGTATTAAATCTGGATTTTCAAAATAATAACTAAATAAAATTTCTACAATTTCTGCGGACCTTTTTCCTTCCACAGATGAACTTATAGGATGATAAAATTTTTCAAACATAAAATTTCTTAATTCAGTAATAATATGTTTCAATTTATCTGACATTCTGATCCAAGGTATATCCGAATCTCCTTTTTCACCGGTACAGTCCCACGAAGAATTAATCACATCTGTCACGAAAGTTGAAATTCTTTGAGAATGTCTTTCTCCTAAAGTATTTATAATATCTTTTGGAAAATCAGAAATTAATAAAAATTCTGATCTCAAAGCATCTAAAATATCGTGTGCTAAATAAGCTAAAGCATCTGATATTCTTAATATTTGAGCTTCAAGACTTAATCCTTTAACAGAATCAAATGAAATAAATTCTCCTTCAGGTTTAGAATGATTACGAATTCCTTCAATTACTTCATTGGTTAGATTTAATCCCTTTCCCTGTTTTTCTAATTTAGTAATTAACCTAATTGAATGTCTACTATGATGAAATCCATCTGATAGTAATTTATTTAAAACACTTTCCCCAATATGTCCAAAAGGGGTATGCCCTAAATCATGTCCTAAACACATAGCTTCCACTAAATCTTCATTTAAATTTAAAGCCCTAGCAATAGTCCTACCTACCTGAGAAACTTCAATTACATGCGTCAATCTCGTAGTAAAATGATCTCCTTGAGGAGCTACAAAAACTTGGCTTTTATGCTTTAATCTTCTGAATGAATTACTATGAATAATTCTATCTCTATCTCTTTGAAATTCAGTTCTCACAGAGGATGTGTCTGCAATAATTTCTCTAGTTGAATTGACCGATCT
>PBDR01000025.1 GCA_002717385.1 Chloroflexota bacterium | reverse complement strand
TGGCTAATTCTTTCTGAAGGAAAAGAAACAGCAGAAAATAGTGGATTACCATATGAAATAATCGATTTGTCTAAAAGCAAATTATACTTATGATTGAAAATAAATGTCTCTAGTAGATCGTATAGGTTTTGATGCGGGAAATAAAAAATTAGAAGATTCGATAGATTTTGCTATCAAAAACAATTTTTTTTACTTGGATTTTAATATTGATAAAGGTCCTAATCATTTAGATTCTTGGGATAAAGATAGAATTTTCAATATTCGAAATTTATGTGATAAAAATGCTATTTCTATAGGGTTACATACTTTATCTGCTGTGAATATTGCTGAATATTCACCAAGGGTATCATCAGGTGTTGATGAATACATGAAAGCATGTGTTGATTTAGCCGATTTACTTGAATGTTCTTGGATTGTTGTTCATGGTGGTTATCATTTTACAAATGATTATCAAGATAGAATTCAGGCTTCTGTAAATAGATTGATCAGAATTTGCGATTATGCAAAGAAATCAGGACAAAGAATATTATTAGAAAATTTAAATTTTGAACCAAAACATGCAGAAGTTAAGTATCTAACTTATAATATTGAAGAATGTAAATATTTTTTTGAAAAGATTTCGTCTGATAATCTGGGTTGGGCTTTTACAGTGAACCATGCTAATTTAGTGCCTGAGGGTATAGATGGTTTTATTGATACTTTTGGAGTCAATGATATAGGTGAAGTGAGATTGGCTGATAATAATGGAGATTATGAAGTTCACTTAATTCCAGGAGAAGGGAATATTAATTTTAACTCCGTTTTTAAATCCATTGAATCGATGGGATATATTGGTCATTATTCAATGGCTTATGGTGATAATAATCAAAAAGTCACTTCTCGAACAAATTTATCTGAAAGTTATATAAACTCAATTAAATAAAGGATTTCCTCTCCCAAAAGAGTCAATCGCTGTTCCAGTAATAGCGGAACTTTTATCTGAACCTAGAAAAAGAGCAACTTCTGCTATTTCCTCTGGGCGAATTAATTTCGGATTTTCTTTTATTCCAGAAGAATTAAATGCTTCTCTATATCCTTCTGTGTCTGTTCCGCCAGGACAGATAGCATTTACATTTATGCCATGTTCATGTAGTTCAGCCGCCCATGTTTCTGTAAGGCTAATTAATCCTACTTTAGTTACTCTATAAGCGGATCTTCCTTTAGATCCGGAACGCCCTCCAATGGATGATATATTTATTATTTTTCCTGATGATTGTTTTATCATAGTAGGTAATATTTCTTTTGTTATAAAAAATGTTCCCGAGAGATTCGTATTTATCACAGATCTCCATAAATCATCATCAAAATTCACAGTATCAATCATTGGGTGGATTCTAGCAGCATTATTGACTAGTATGTCTATAGAACCAAAAGTGTTTATACTCTTTCTAACAATTTTTTTTATATCAGTTGTCTTTTGTAAATCACCTGTAATATAAATTCCATTACCTCCATTGGATTTAATTTCATCTGTCAGTGAAGAGATTAATTTTTTTGTTCTAGATGTTGCAACTACATTTGCTCCATTTAGACCGTAAGCTAATGCTATTGCTCTCCCAATACCTTTACTTGCACCTGTTATTAATACTGTCTTTTTGGAAAAATTGTACATAGAGAAATTATCTTTGAACTCTCCCTGAAATATCTCCTTTTACCACAGAATTTACTTCTTCCAAAGATACTAAATTAAAATCTCCATGGAATGTGTGTGAAATTGCAGAAGAGGCTACTGCAAAATCTAATATTTGTTGAGATACCCATTCTTCTTGTAAATTACCGTATATGATTCCTGCAGCAAATGCATCACCTCCACCTACTCTATCTACAATCCGAACAGGATATTTTTTACCAAAGAATAAATTTTTTCCATCAAAATATATTGCACTCCAATTATTATCATCTGCAGATAAGCTTTCTCTAAGGGTTATAGCAATTTTTTTAAAATTAAATTCATCTAGTAATTTTTGGACTACCGGTTTATACGCTTCTGGATCTATTTCACCTGATGTTACATTAATATTTTTTGCTGAAATTCCCAAACATTTTTCAGCATCTTCTTCATTACCGATAACAATATCAACAAATTTCATTAGGGGTTTCATTATAGACTGAGCTTTTTCTGATGACCAAAGATTTTTACGGTAATTCATATCAGCAGAAACAATTAATCCCATTTCAACTGCAGCCTTAGCAGCTTCCAGACATGTCTCAGCAGCACTAGAGGATATAGCAGGTGTGATTCCGGTAAAATGGAACCATTTTTTATTATTGAAAATTTCCTCCCAATCTATTTGTCCAGGTTTGATTTCTGCTATTGATGATCCAGTTCGATCGTAAATAACTTTTGATGCTCTCATTGATGCACCTGATTCTAAAAAGTAAATACCTAACCTTTGTCCGGTTCTAATTATTTCATTAGTTTTTACACCAAATTGTCGAATGTAATTAATACATGCTTGGCCAATATCATTATCAGGAATGGCAGAAACAAAAGTTGTATCTATTCCAAAATGTGAAAGAGATACAGCTACATTACATTCGCCTCCCCCATAAGTAACCTCAAAATTTCTTGCTTGAGTAAATCTTTCTCTTCTGTCAGTAGATAATCTCAGCATTATTTCTCCAAAGGTAACTACACTACTCATTTTTTTCTCCGGTCTTAATTTATTTTTTTCTAATTATCTTGATTAATTTTGATAAATTTTGACTATTATTTTTAAGTTCATCCCAGTCTTGTGTTTTTATAATTTCTTTAGTAATTAATTTTGATCCGATTCCAACTGCAGAGACACCAGAACTGAACCATTTTCTCAGTGATATTTCTGTGGTATCAACTCCCCCAGTAGGTATAATCGATGTGTGTGCAAGAGGACCTAGAACATCTTTTACAAAATTTGGACCGCCAGCGGCTTCACCAGGAAAAATTTTTATAAATTCAACTCCTAATTCTTCAGCATTTGAAATTTCTGAGGGAGTACTACATCCTGGAATATAAGCTATTTTATGTCTATTACATAATTTAGCTACGTCAGGGTTTGTGGAAGGACCAACAATAAAATTTGCACCATGATTTATAAATATTGCAGCTGTAGCAGGATCAATAATAGAACCCGCTCCCAAGATTACATCAGGAATTTTCGATGAACAAAATTTTTCTAACTCTGCAAAAATTTCGACAGCATGAATTCCACGATTTGTAAATTCAAGAATTTTCAAATCTCCTTCATAACATGATTTTGAAATATTAATTGCTGTTTCTAAATCATCATGGTAAAAAATTGGAATTACACCTATTTCATTTACTTTATTAATTACTTCGGTTCTTGTATGGGTTGGCATATCTTTTTTCCCTAGATGATTTCATTTACTTTTTTTATTAAATTTTCTACCTGAGGAAGGTTACCAGGTTCAAATTCTTCAGAAAAATGTATTTTCCCATCTTTATTTATTATGAAAACAGCTCTTTTTGAATTTCCTTTTTCTTCATTGTATACATCAAATTTACGTGAAATAAATCCCTGTGGGTGAAAATCAGATCCTATAGGGAAAGATATTCCGCCTAGTGATTCTGAGAATGCTTTTTGTGTAGGGATTGAATCACAACTAATTTCAATTACACTTATCCCCATGTTATTTAATTTTTCTACATGATCACGGAAACCGCAAACTTGGGTAGTTCAGCCTCCAGTAAAACTGAAAGGATGGAAAGCTAAAATTAAAATTTTACCTTTATAATCATTAAGTTTCGCTACACCATCAAGATGGTGTGGAATTTCGAAATCGGGACATGGGGTTCCAGGTTTTAACATTTTATTTTTCCTTTTTGATTACTGAATGTAATTTAGAGTCTACTACTATAGTTTTTGCCATTAAATCGTGTATACAACGTCTATCATTTCTGAATATAAATAGTGGGTCTATAATAAAGTATAATGCACCTATTGTAGGAATTGAAGTAATTATTTGAGTGAGAATAAATCTAACTAGAAAAGCTTTAAAAAAACCTGGATTTGTTCCATCAACAGCATTCACTATGCGCAGAGACATTATTATTTTACCTATTGATTGACCTCTTGTTGTAATAAGATAACCTTGTATCAAAAATTGAATAATGATCAAAAAAACGCCTAAAGTAAAATTACTATTTGATTCTATTGATATTGCATTAATAGATTCTATAGATCCGTTTGAAAAATCATTAATTGCTAACAAAAAAGGAATTCCTAAAGGTAATATTGCTAGAAAAGCAACAAGGCTATCTATAATATATGCGGCAAATCTTTCGATTTTTCCACCTAGAGTGAATTCTATTTCATTAAAATTTGAATCGATCATTTTTACTGAAGAAAATTTATAATTTTTCTTAAATTATTACCTTGTAAGTATGGGATTTCTAGCAGCTTTAGCCTCATCTAAACGTTTTACAGGTAAAGAATGTGGGCTTGTTGTTACAATTTCAGGGTTATTGTTTATTTCTAGGTCAATTTTTTTCATTACATCAATAAAATTATCCATAGTTTCTTTAGATTCAGATTCAGTTGGTTCAATCATCAGAGCTTCATCAACAATTTGCGGAAAATACATTGTAGGTGCATGTATTCCATAATCTAACAATCTTTTAGCAATATCTAATCCGGAGACCCCTTTATTTTTTTGTTTTGTAGCACTTAAAACTGTTTCATGCATACAATATCTATCGGAGTATAAAGAATAATTTTTTTTTAATTGAGATTGGAGATAATTTGCATTGATGATAGCATTTTTAGATACATTTTTTAGACCTTGAGATCCAAGAGATTTTATATAAGAATAAGCTCTTACAAGTATTCCGAAAGAGCCATGAAAACTGCTAATTTTTCCTATAGAATTTTCTGGTGTAAATAATTCATAAAAATTTTTATGAATTCTAGCGACAGGTGAAGGTAAAAATTCTGATAATTCTTTTATAACCATCACTGGTCCGGACCCAGGGCCTCCTCCACCATGTGGGGTTGAAAATGTTTTATGTAAATTTGAGTGGCAAATATCCACACCAAGATCATATAATTTTATTAAACCTAACAAAGCATTTAAATTTGCTCCGTCAGCATAAACTAACCCTCCATATTTATGAACGATTTCCGTAATTTTTAAGATATTTGGTTCAAATAAACCTAATGTACTAGGAATTGTTATCATAAAAACAGCTATTTTTTCATCAATTATTTTTTCTAAATCTGTTAGATCCACGTTTCCATTGTTATCAGATTTGACTGTTCTAACTTCTAATCCTGCCATTGCTGCTGATGCCGGATTAGTTCCGTGTGCTGAATCTGGAATTATCGCAATATTTTTATGGTTATTATTCTTCGAAGAATGAAAACGTCTTGCAATTAATAAACCAGAATACTCTCCTTGTGCTCCAGCAAGAGGAGCTAAAGAAACACCCTTTAATCCGGTGATTTCACCCAAAAATTCTTGGAGTAATCGCATTAATTTAATTGCACCTTGAGCAGTTTCTGTTGTTTGTAATGGATGGATATTTTGAAATCCTGAAAATGATGCAATCTCATCATTGATTTTTGGGTTATATTTCATAGTACAGGAACCTAGTGGGTAAAAATTAGTGTCTATAGAAAAATTCAATCTACTCAAATTTGTAAAATATCTTATAATTTCTAATTGAGAAACTTCTGGTAAAGAAATTTTAGTTCTTATAATTTGTTTATCAGGCAATTTCTGTTTTGGAACATCTGATGATGGAAATGCAAAAGCTTTACGACCAGCCTTAGATCTATCCATTAGTAAAATTCTATCTCTATTATTCTTAATCATTTATTATTTCTTCAATTGATGAAACTAGATAATCAATTTCATCTTTAGTGTTTATTTCTGTACAACAAATCAAGATACCGTTATCGATCAAATTACTTACATCTAATCCACCGATAATATTTCTTTCTAGTAACTTTTGATTAAGAGTTGATGATTTAATAGGAGTACTAAATACAAATTCGTTAAAAAATTCAACTTTATTTTCTATATTTACTTTTTTTATTTTTTTTAAGGAATTTGCTAGGTAATGAGATTTTTGATAACAAAGATTACCAACTTCTTTAATTCCTTCAGGACCTAAAGTTGCCAAATAAATGGTCACCATTAAGCCAATTAGTTGTGTACTAGTGCAAATATTTGATGTAGCTCTTTCTCTACGAATATGTTGTTCGCGAGTTTGTAAAGTTAGTGTGTAAGCTATGTTTCCATCGAGATCAGTTGTTTGACCTATTATTCTTCCAGGCATTTGTCTTAAATGTTTTTTATTACAACTAAACAATCCAATATATGGACCTCCATAGGAAATTGGTACCCCCAGAGGTTGCCCTTCCGCAGTTACTATATCGACTCCATAATCTCCTGGAGGCTTAAGAAAGCCCAAACTAATAGGATTAGTATGAACAATTGTTAGACAATCTGATGACTTAGTATTATTCACATATTCTTCTAGTTTAGGTATGGAACCATAAAAATTTGGATACTGAATACATAAACACGCTAAATCTTTTGAGATGTTTTCAGTAATCTCGTCTATCATTACGATTTCTATTTCTTTATAAGCAATATACGATTTTAAAACTTCGATGATAGTAGGATTAAAATGATTTATTACACCAATTTTATTTTTTTGTGTGACTCTGCATGCCATCAGACATGCTTCAGCAAAAGAAGTAGCCCCATCATACATTCCTGAATTTGTAACTTCCATTCCTGTAAGATGAGAAACTAAACTTTGAAATTCAAATCCTGATTGCAATGTTCCTTGTGCAGCTTCTGGTTGATAAGGAGTGTAAGCAGTTGAAAAATCTCCTCGTCTCAAAATTGATTTAACTGTGGCAGGAATGTAATGTTTGTAAGATCCGGCACCTAAAAACAAAGAATATTTTTCCAAGTCAAAGTTGTCTTTAGAAATTTTATTTAAGTGGTTGTAAAGTTCAGGTTCTGTTAGTGCATTACCAATCTTTAAATCAGGGAACAAAAGATCTTTAGGTAAATCTGGGATTAATTTTTCAAATGATTTTACTCCTATATTGGAAAGTATTTCATTTGTATCTTCATTTGTATTCGGTATATATGGATGGTAATTCAATAGGATAGGTTCTTTTTTATTAGATAATTTTCATATATTCTTCTTTAGTCAAAAGAAGATCAACTTCATTTAAATTAGACGATTCTACTTTTAAAATCCATCCGTCTTTATGTGGGGAGGAATTGATAAGCTCTGGAGAAGTTTCTATCTTTGAATTAATTTCTGTTATTTTTCCAGAGATTGGGGCAAATAGTTCACTAACTGCTTTTACAGATTCAATTTCACCAAATTTTTTGAATTGTGATATTGAAGATCCTAGTTCTGGTAATTCTAAATATACTACATCTCCTAATGATTCTTGAGCAAAATTTGTTATTCCAATAGTGATAATATTATCATCAATTTTTATCCATTCATGTTCTTTGGAATATCTCATTTCTGAAGAATACATAATTACCCCGTAAAAGTAGTAAAGTTTTTATTTTAATGGTTTTGATTTTATAAAAGGAATATCTATAATCTTTCCTTTAGTATTTTTACCACGAATATCAACAATTATATTTTTATAATTTATTAGATATCCGGAATTTAAATATCCAAGGGCTATACCTGAATTAATAGTTGGTGAAAATGTTCCTGAACTAATTTCGCCTATGATTTTATTATTTACAGGGTTTAAAATTTTTTGGCCTTTTCTTGGGATACCTTTTTCTATTAATTTAATTCCTAGTAATCTTTTTTTTGGTTTTAACTCTCTTATTCTTTTTTTAACTAAATAAATTTTTGAATCTGTATTCACAAATTTTTCTAAGCCAGATTCATTAGGGGAAATTTGTTCAGTCAATTCATTACCATATAGAGGTAGACCAGCTTCAATACGCAAAACGTCTCTAGAAGCAAGTCCACAAGGTGTCACGTTATTATCTATCAAATTATTCCATAAATCAGTAGCACTATTACTCTTACATATAATTTCTACTCCATCCTCTCCTGTATAACCAGTTCTGCTTAAAATACATTTAATATTAAACAAATCAGTTTCAATAATTCCAAATTTTTTTAATATTAGTGAATTTTTTGAAAATTGGTTAATTATCTTTAATGAATTAGGTCCTTGTAAGGCAATCATAGACGTATCATATGTAATATCTGACATATTACTTTTAGCGCCAAATTTATTAAACCAGTCTATTATCTTTTGAGTATTAATTGCATTGACTACTAAATAAAAATTTTCATCATTTACGTTGGAAATTATAGCGTCATCAATTATTTTTCCTGCTTCATTACAGATTAAATTATATTTTGCTCTGCCATTTTTAAGTTTGTGAATATTTATACTTATTAATTTCTCCAAAATGTTCAGAGATTTTGCTTTAGTAAATTTAATTCTTCCCATGTGTGAAACATCAAACATTCCAACAGAATTTCTAACTGATTTGACTTCAGAAATTATTCCATTTTTATATTGTAAAGGCATAATCCAACCTGCAAAATCGATCATTTTTGCCCCTTGATTTAGATGAGAATTATAGAGTGATGTTTTTTTCAATTTTATATATCGAAAATTTCCTTCCAAGTTTTTACGGGTAATGTATTTGAATCAGAAAGGTGTGTTGATGAAAAATTAATATATCCTTTAATTGAAGATTTTAGCGGGCATTCTAATTTAAATTTATTATGAATTAAAAATTCCTTATTTTTTTTTAAAATTGACAATAAATCCTTAGTACAATGTATTAAAACCCTGAATTTACCTAATCCCTTGGAATCTGTTAACAATAACATTCCAGCTAAATTTTCCGTATATGTTTTGTGATTAATTTGTTTGTTATTGTATTTTTTTTTCAAATCATCAATTAAATTTTTAATTCCTATAATTTCAAGGAAATCTTTTTGGGATAGATCAAATAGTTTTATGAATCCTGAATTTCCCAAAGCTTTATTTAAAGATGTGAAATCTACATGTGAAGTGATATCTTGATTTCCGGGGTTACGGTATGGGTTATTGTTAATTGTATGATTATCGTAGCATCTAAGTAATCCATCTTTTCTTTTAGGGTCATAAAAATTTTCTATTTCATGACCATAATCGATTGAAATTACTATACCTGATTTTACAAACTTACTTACTCTATCAGACCATTTTTGATATTCAGTACAAATTTCGCCAATATATCCTTCTGGCAAGATAGTTGTATATGGAGAAATTCTTTCAATAATATCTATATTTGATGTAGTTAATTCTATATTAGATAATTTTTTGGCTTTAACACCAACTAGAATTTCTTTAATTTTTTTGGATTTAATTCTAAATCTATGAACTGGAAAAGAATCAATTAATTCATTAGAGATATAGAAATCAACATTACGAGTTATATTAATTTTCGGATCATTTACTGTCCAATATGAATATCTGGAAAATTTGTCTGTGGCAATATAGGAAAGATTATCACCAAATTTGTTATCTATAATGTTCGAAAATCTTGAAATATCTCTTGCTAAAATTCCTTCTCCTGCCCCTTCTTCTAGGACGTGAATTTTCTTTCTGTTTAATAAATCATAAACATTTTTTAAAAATATTGTAATAATTAATGCAAAAGAAGGATGGGTTTGAGGACTAGTAAAATAATCAGAAATAGAATTAGATTTATTTTGTTTATTAACAGTATAATAACCAAATTGTTTATCATATAACGCTTTGTCCATAAAATCACGAAATGTTAAGGGGCCATTATCCTCAACATATTTATATATTTGATTACTAATATTCAACAATTATTAGTTATTTAGGATAAAGAAAATCCTATTACCTATTTTCTATTGGGATATATTTTCTATCTCGTTCACCAGTATAGTGTAATAAAGGTCTTATTAGAATATTATGTTGAAATTGTTCAACGATTTGTACTGTCCAACCAGGAATCCTTCCCACTGTGAAGATTGGGACAAATAAATCCTGTGGAATTCCATTTAGGTGATAGATTACCCCTGCAAAAAAATCAACATTAACATGAATACCTCTTCTACTGTAAGGAGCCATTGCTTTTTGGACAGAGACAAGTATTTCATACCATTCTGATTGGCCTAATTCATTACTAAGTTTTTTTACATCTTCTTTCAAATGAATTGCCCTAGGGTCTTCTGCTCTATAAACTCTATGCCCAAATCCCATTACCCTTTTTTTATTTGAAAGAAGGTTTTTTACATATGCCTCAGCGTTTTCAGGAGTTTTTATTTCTCTGGCCATTTGCATAACATCTTCCGCTGCACCCCCATGTGATGGACCAGAAAGAGCAGCAATTCCGGCAGTTATAGCTCCATGTATATCTGCACTAGTTCCTGAAACTACTCTTGCAGTAAAAGCAGAAGCATTTGAGCCGTGATCAGCATGTAGAACGAAGTCTTTATCCATTAGATTGATGGCGTTTTGACTTGGTTTTTTTCCTTCTAACATATATAGAAAATTACCTGCATGATTCAAATTATTGTCAGGTTCTATTGGAGTGCGATTATTCCGAATATTATGATGAGCCATGACTATAGTGGGTATTTGCGCAGTTAACCTAATACCTTTTCTTATTGTTCCTTCAACTGAATTGTCATCTCTGTCTTCATCGAAAGAAGCCAGCATAGATACTATAGTTCTTAAAACATCCATAGGGTGAGAGTTTTTAATGTTTTTAATCACATTAAATGTTTTTTTTGGAAGTGAACGTGAACTTTTTAATATCGTATCAAAATCTTCAAATTGTTTTTGATTAGGTAAATCGCCATATATCAACAGATATGCGACTTCCTCAAATGTAGACTTTTCAGCTAAGTCGTGTATATTGTATCCTCTGTATTCTAGGACACCATTTGACCCATCAATATATGTGGTTTGAGTTCTATCAAAATATACCCCTTGAAGACCTCTATATAATTTAACGTTTTTCTTTTCCATATTTCAAGATTATAATATTTCTATTTCTATATAGATGTTTTAAAAGTATCAATAAGAAATAAATATTAGAAAATTTATATTGATCTTAAGTTTATTTCTTCATTTAATTTTTCAATTAGATTAGTAATAGAATTTATATTTGAATCGTTTTTTGATCTTGTTCTTACCGAAATAGATTCTTTTTTTATTTCATTGTCACCTATTATGATCATGTATGGAATTTTTTTTATTTGAGCATTGCGAATTTTTGCATTCATTCGATCGTTTGATTCATCTACTTCTGATCTTATACCAGAATCCTTTAGTTTAAGATTAATACTCTTACAATAATTAATATGTCTATCAGCTATCGGAATGATAATTGTTTGTAATGGAGTAAGCCATAGAGGAAAAGCTCCTGCAAGGTGTTCAATTAGTACACCTAAAAATCTCTCCATTGAACCCAACATTGCCCTGTGTATTACTACACAGTTAACTCTTGACCCGTCTTGAGCAGTATATTCTAAATTGAATCTTTCAGGTAATGAAAAATCTAATTGAACAGTTCCGAGCTGCCATTCTCTTCCAATCGCATCAGGAACAAAAACATCTATTTTGGGTCCGTAAAAAGCACCTTCACCATCTTCTATAGAATACTCTGATGAAAATTCGTCAAGAACATTTTTTAGAATAGTTTCTGCATTATCCCAAATTTTTTCGTTACCTACTTTTTTTTCAGGTCTGGTGGATAATGTAAATCTTAATTTATTAAATTGAAAAGTTTTATATGATTCTGAAAGCATTTCAAGAAAAGATTTAATTTCTGGCGCTATTTGATCAGTAGTGCAAAAAATATGAGCATCATCTTGCGTGAATGTTCTTACTCTTGTTAAGCCATGAGTAACTCCTGATCTTTCATATCTATGTAATCTACCGAAATCCGCCAATCTCAAAGGTAAATCTCTGTAAGAATGTGATTTTGATTTATAAAGCAAGGCTGCCCCAGGACAATTCATCGGTTTAACCCCATGTTCCTTCTCATCCTGTTGTATAAAGTACATGTTTTCTGAGTAATTTGAGTAATGACCTGAGATTTTCCATAACTCTGTATCAAAAATTTGTGGTGTAACTACTTCTTTATATTCATATTTTTTATACAACTCGCGTAGATATTTATAAAGTTGATTCAGGATAATTGTTCCATTAGGTAAGAAGTAAGGGCTAGCTGGAGCAAGCTCATCGAAAAAAAACAATTCAAGATCTTTTCCAAGTTTTCTATGGTCTCTCTTGATAGCTTCTTCCCTTTTGTTAATATATTTCTCAAGTGATTCTTTTGATTCCCAAGCTGTACCGTAAATACGTTGCAACATAGGTCTTTTTTCATTTCCTCTCCAGTAAGCTCCTGCTGAAGACATAAGCTTAAAAGCTTTAATCTCTCCAGTCTTTTTGATATGCCCACCTCTACATAAATCTTCAAAATTACCATCAGAATGACTACAGAGGGTAATTTTTTCATTATCAGAGATTGAATCTAATATTTCGAGTTTATATGAATTGTTTTTAACTGATAATTTAGCTTCAGTTCTTGTTACTTCATGTTCAATAAATTCAGTGTTTTTATTGATAATTTTTCTCATTTCCTTTTCGATAATTTTTAAATCTTTTGGAGTGAAAGATTTTTTTACATCAAAATCGTAATAAAAACCATCTTCTATAGGAGGTCCTATAGTCAATTTAGCTTGAGGAAAAAGTTTTAACACTGCTTCTGCTAGAACGTGAGCGGTGGAATGTCTTAAGTTATCTAAATATGTTTGTTTTGCTCTAGGGCTTAGCTGGTTGAAATCTTTAGACATTATATGATCCAATATAGAAATTATTGAGATTAATATTAATTTTATCCTAATTAATAAAATAAAAAAATTACACAAGAATATTCTTTAAATTATTCTCACATAAGATTGAAATAACAGAGAATTTTTTATTTGAATAATGAATTTTCTTCCGAGTTTATAAAAAGTTCTAATATGGTGGGCGATACAGGACTTGAACCTGTGACCTCGTCGATGTCAACGACGCGCTCTAGCCAGCTGAGCTAACCGCCCTAGAAAAATGATAATTAATTTATTATTATTCTGTTTTTTCTTCTGAATCAAAGAAAGCATCAGCTAATTTTTCTATATCTGTATCTTTTTCTTTGATTTCATCTTGCATAGCTAAAGCTGCTTTTTGAGCTTCTTCAGAAGACACATTTATTTCTGTTGTTTCTGATGATTGTTCAGTTTCTGTTGATGTATTGCTTTCACCTGCCATCATGGCAACTGCTTCCTCAAAAGTTTGAGGACCTTTAGTAATTCCGGTTAAGTTACCAGTGGAAACTTCTTCTATACCTAATCGGTCTCTTCCTTCATCTGATTTATCAAGCCTTGCTGGAATTAGTCGTCCAATAATTACATTTTCCTTCAAACCGTTTAATGCATCAGTAGAGCTAGTTACTGCGGCCTCTGTTAAGACTCTGGCGGTTTCTTGGAACGATGCAGCGGATAAAAATGAATCTGTATTTAGTGAAGCCCTAGTAACCCCTAGAAGTATTGGGCTACCGGTAGCTGGTGTTCCTCCATTTTTAATTATTCTTTGATTTTCTATTTCGAAAACATTTGCATCAACTAATTCACCTAATATTAAGTCTGATGATCCTGGATCGTCAATACGAACTTTTTTGAGCATTTGTCTTACAATAAGCTCTATATGCTTATCGTGTAATTTAACTCCTTGAGACCTATAAACAGCTTGTACTTCATCCACTATATATCTTTGTAGTGAAGCTGCACCCTTGATTCTTAAAATATCATGAGGATTTAATGGACCGCTACATAAAGCATCCCCCGCATTAATTTCATCACCATCCGACACAAGTAATTCTGCGGCGGCAGGGATAATATATTCTCTTTCTGTCAATTCATCCCATTTAATGTATACAATTCCTTTTGAAATTGAAACATTTCCCGGAAATGGAGCTAAAATTTCTTGTGAATTATTTTCAGTAATAGTTTTTATCATTGTTTTACTTAAAGTTTTCTTTATTCCAATAATTGGTTGCCCGGCATCTACCCATTCTCCTGTTTTTACTAATTGTTTATGTGTCTGAATGGGGATTTCGACAGCTTCTTCGTGACTTTGGGAAGAAATAATTTTTACAATTCGTCCATCAGAAGACTGTTGAAGTTCAGCTTTTCCAGAAATATCAGCAATTACCGCACATCCCTTCGGGATTCTAGCTTCAAATATTTCTACAACTCTGGGTAATCCTGAAGTAATATCTTGACCTGCAATTCCTCCAGTATGAAAAGTTCTCATTGTTAGCTGTGTTCCAGGTTCTCCAATTGATTGAGCTGCCATAATTCCAACAGCCTCACCAATCATTACGTTTTCTCCTGTAGCCAATGAGGCACCATAACATTTTCGAGAAATTCCTTTTTGGCGTGAGCTACTTAACGGAGATAATACATAGCATTCTTTAATACCAGCATCTTGAATTTTTTTTGCTATTTCCATAGTGATTAGTGTATCTTGATCTGCCAAAATTTCACCTGTATGAGGGTGAATAATATCTTCCGCAGGATATCTACTAGCTATCCTCTCAGAAATACGAGCTTGCATGCTATTTTCTTCGGAGTCTTGTATTAAAAATCCTTGAGCATTTAAATCGTTTTCATCATTAATTATTACATCTTGAGCAACGTCTGCTAGACGTCTAGTTAAATATCCAGAGTCTGCTGTTCTAAGTGCGGTATCAGCCAATCCTTTTCTTGCACCATGGGTAGAAATGAAATATTCTAATACAGAAAGCCCTTCAGCGAAACTGGACCTTATAGGCATTTCTATAATCCTACCTTTAGGATCTGACATTAGACCTCTCATTCCAGCCATTTGCTTAATTTGTGCCAAATTTCCTTTAGCACCTGAGTCAGCCATAGTGTGAATTCCTTGATAATCAGGTAAATTATCATTAACTGCGTTTGTCATTTTCTCTGAAACATCTGTCCATATATCTATTGATGCAGAATATCTTTCAGAATCAGTAATTAATCCAGATAAATATTGTTGATCAAGGTTACGAATTTTTTGATCAGCATTTGATAATAGTGATTGCTTACTTGAAGGTGTGACTATATCTCTAATAGCTATAGTTGTCCCAGATTGAGTAGCATATTTAAATCCAATATCTTTCATTTCATCCAACATTTTTGATGTAGCGTTAGTACCTGAAACATTAAATACTTCGGCAACTATGTTTTCTATTTCACCACGGTTGAATGTAATATTTCTGTAATCATCAATTGGAAGACATTCATTGAAAATTATTCTTCCTACAGATGTTTCAATCCATTCACTATTTAATTTAATTCTAATTTTTTCTTTTATCTTGACATTTTTTGTTTCAAGTGCTAATTTTGCGTCGTTTGGATTAGAAAAACTTCTAACATTATCGTTATCTTTATCTATAAAAGTTTCAAGAGAAGTTAAATAATATATTCCTAAAACCATATCCAATGTAGGTGAAACAATAGGGAAACCAGAGCTAGGGGCTAGCATATTATTTGTTGACATCATCAATTTTTTGGCTTCAATAATTGCCTCCTTTGATAACGGGACGTGTACTGCCATTTGATCTCCATCAAAGTCTGCATTGAATGCTGTACATACAAGAGGGTGTAATTGAATCGCGAACCCATCAACTAAAACCGGATTAAAAGCTTGAATTCCCAGCCTATGAAGAGTAGGAGCTCTATTTAATAAAACAGGATGGTTAACTATCACTTCTTCTAAAATATCTTGAACTTCAGGCATCGTACTTTCTGACATTTTTTTTGCACTTTTTATGTTTAGCGCATATCCCCGTGATATAAGTGAATTCATTATGAACGGTTTAAAAAGTTCAAGAGCCATCTTTCTAGGTAATCCACATTCATTTAATTTCAAAGTTGGACCGGATATTATTACCGATCTTCCTGAATAATCAACTCTTTTTCCTAAAAGATTTTGCCTAAAGCGACCTTGTTTTCCTCGTAGTAGATCGCTCAGGGATTTTAATTTATGGTTATGACTACCTGATATTGGCCTTCCGCGTCTTCCGTTGTCAATAAGTGCATCGACAGCTTCTTGAAGCATCCTTTTTTCATTTCTGATAATAATATCTGGGGCTTGTAGTTCTAATAAATGTCTTAATCTATTATTTCTGTTAATTACTCTACGGTACAAATCATTTAAATCACTAGTAGCAAATCTTCCGCCATCTAATTGAACCATTGGGTGTAAGTCTGGAGGTAAAACTGGCAAAACAGTCATAATCATCTATTCAGGTTTATTGCTACCTTTTCGAAAGGCTTCTACAACGCGTAATCTTTTTATTGAACGCAATCTTTTCTGCCCAGAAGCAGAAAGAATTTCCTGTCTTAAAACTGTACGCAATTCATCAAGGTTGATTTTTTCTAAAAGTTCCTTAATTGCTTCCGCTCCCATTCTTGCCGTAAAAACACCGTTTGCTTTATCGTTTAATTCTCTAAACATTGATTCAGTTAGCAAATCCATTTTTTCTATGGAATTTATGTCGTTTATTTTTTGTTCGGTTTCTTGATCAAGTTCAGCTTTTAAGTTTTCAAAATTTTCTTCTAAATTTTGTGTAATTTTAGGAGATTGTTTTTCTTTTGATTTTTTTAGTGAATTCAATGCATTTAGCTTTTCTTCTTCAAGTCTCAATAGTTCCGATGAGCGATATTCTTCTAAGTTATTTATTGCTTCATTTTTTATATCTTCATTTACGGAGGTGATTATATATTGTGAAAAATAAATTACCCTTTCAAGGTTTTTTGGTGATATATCTAGTAATAATCCTATTCGAGAAGGTGTTCCTTTTGCAAACCAAATATGTGAAACAGGAGCAGCTAATTTAATATGCCCCATTCTTTCTCTTCGAACCTTTGATCTTGTTACTTCAACTCCACATCTATCACATATAACCCCTCTGTATCTAATTTTTTTATATTTTCCACAATAACATTCCCAGTCCTTAGTTGGACCAAAAATTTTTTCACAGAAGAGACCATCTTTCTCTGGTCTTAATGTTCTGTAATTTATTGTTTCAGGTTTAGTTACTTCCCCATTAGACCATGCTCTGATTTGATCGGGTGAAGCAAGTGAAATTTTAATAGCATTAAAACCTGATTGTACCATTTAGGAATTCTCCTTATTTTTTAAATTAGTAATAGTCATAATATTAATTTCATCTAATCAAAGAATTTCATTAATTTTCTTCCAATTCTTCAGAATTAGAATTCAGTTCTTGTTCTGATAAATTTTCAAATGAAACTTCTAATTCTTGTTCTAATTGTTTATTTTCATCATCCTCCTCTTCATCCTCTTCCTCTTCATCATCAATATCTTCATCATCAATATCTTCGTCATCAATATCTTCATCATCAATATCTTCGTCATCATCCTCTTCATCATCAATTAATTCACTATCTAGTTCTTCCAGATCAAGAACATTTAATTCATCTTCGCTTGATACTTCATCCCAATTAATACCAACATTCAGGAGAGTATCATCTTTTTCTTCAACTATAATTTCAGGATTTTCTTCACTCATTAATTCCATGGATAATCCTAATCCTTGAATTTCTTTCATTAAAACGTGAAAAGACTCAGGTATACCTGGTTGAATAATTGGTTCTCCTTTAACAATAGATTCATATGTTTTGACACGTCCCAATGTGTCATCAGATTTAATTGTTAAAATTTCCTGAAGAGTGTGAGCTGCTGAGTAAGCTTCTAGAGCCCATACTTCCATTTCCCCAAATCTTTGTCCGCCAAATTGCGCTTTTCCTCCTAATGGTTGCTGAGTGATTAAGGAATAAGGACCTGTAGATCTTGCATGAATTTTATCTTCAACTAGATGAATAAGTTTTAGCATATATACATTTCCAACAGTTACAGGTTGGTCATAAGGATCTCCAGTTCTTCCATCATATACTGTTTGTTTTCCAAAAATAGGAGCTGAAATATGTTTTTCTCTAGCGGTTTTTAATGCTAATTGCATTAGTTCTGATGGTTTTAGTTTATTTGTTTCAATATCGGTTTTATCTTTTAGCCAAATCTGTAAACAAGCATCCCTTGCTACTCCTCTATTAGTTTGTGCATCACTCCAAATTTTGTTTTGATTAAAACCTTTTTCTGATAACCAGTCCTCAACTTTATCCCAATTAATTTCAGAAGAGTCAAGATTTTTTTTATCAAGTGCTTCTGATTGTTCCACAATCCAAGCTCTTGCCATTTGGTCCTCTATCGAACCATCTTTAGGGTTGTTAAATACTGATGTTCTAGCATGAAACCCAAGAGTTTCTGCAGCTCCTCCCAAATGAGTCTCTAGTAATTGACCTAAATTCATTCTACTGGGGACACCGATAGGATTTAAAATAACATCTAAAGGTGTTCCATCATTTGTAAAAGGCATATCTTCTCTAGGTAATATCTTTGCGACTACACCTTTATTCCCATGCCTTCCTGCCATTTTATCTCCCTGAGAAATTTTTCTTGTATGAGCTATCCATACTCTAACCATTTTTATTACACCAGGTGGTAAATCGTCATCATTTTCTTTAGTAAGGATTCTCGTTTCTATTACTTTTCCTTGGTCTCCATGGGGTACACGTAAGCTTGAATCTTTTACATCTCTGGCTTTTTCACCAAAAATAGCCCTAAGTAATTTTTCTTCAGCACTTAGCTCAGTTTCACCTTTTGGTGTGACTTTTCCTACTAAAATATCTCCCGCAGTTACCCATGCACCTACTCGCACAATTCCAAATTCATCTAAATCAGATAAACTTTCTTCTCCAACATTAGGGATATCTCTTGTAATTTCTTCAGGACCAAGTTTTGTGTCTCTAGCTTCTAGATCATGTTTTTCTATATGTATGGAAGTATACCTGTCATTTTTTACTAGATCTTCGTTCAAAATAATAGCATCCTCGTAATTGAATCCATCAAAGCTCATAAAGCCTACTCTCAGATTTTGGCCTAGTGCCAATTCACCTTGATCTGTTGAAGAACTATCTGCTATTGGTTGACCTTTTTTTACAAATACACCTTTTTTTATCAAAGGCCTTTGGCTAATACATGTAGTTTGATTTGATCTAACAAATTTACTTAAAGGGTGGATATGTTTAACTCCATCTTTATCTGTAATTATAATTTCATTACCTTTCATTTCTGAGATAATGCCGTTAGCTTTAGCTAATAATATTTGTCCTGAATCTTCTGCCACTCTACGTTCCATTCCGGTACCAACAAGAGGAGCTTGAGGTTTAATTAATGGTACTGCTTGTCTTTGCATATTCGACCCCATTAACGCTCTATTCGCATCATCGTGTTCTAGAAAAGGGATCAATGCTGTAGAAACAGAAACTATTTGCATAGGAGATATATCCATTAAATCTACCTGATCAGGAGGAACATGAAAATATGATTCTCCTCCGAATCTTACCTCTACGGAATCATTAGAGATTTGTCCTTTGCTATCTAAATTTGTTGTAGCTTGGCCAATATGATATTTTTCTTCTTCATCTGCAGAAAGATGAACTATATCTTCGGAATTTGCGGTGACGTATGGTAAAACTGTAATTTTTTTCGATGGTAATTTTAATACTTCAGAAATATTATTGTTATTGATAGGTTTATTTTTTATAGCAATGACTTTACCATTTGAATCCTCTAAATCTTCTAAAGGGGTTCTACCCAGAATATCAGGATCAGTATTTAATATTTCATTTTTAACTTTTCTATATGGAGTTTCAATGAAACCGAATTCATTAATACTTGCATAGGTTGATAAAGATCCTAAAAGGCCAATATTTGGACCTTCAGGGGTTTCTATTGGACAAATTCTTCCATAGTGTGAATGGTGAACATCTCTAACGTCAAATCCTGCTCTTTCTCTTGATAGCCCACCAGGTCCGAGAGCAGATAACCTTCTCTTATGGGTAAGCTCTGATAGTGGGTTTGTTTGATCCATAAATTGTGATAATTGTGATCCTCCAAAAAATTCTCTAATAGCAGCTACAATAGGTCTAATATTAATTAATGCTGCCGGGGTTGTGACCATTGGATCCAACTGAGTAGACATTCTCTCCTTGATCACTCTTTCCATTCGTATAAAACCCGAACGAATTTGATTTTGGATCAATTCTCCCACAGCTCTGACTCTCCTGTTGCCAAGATGGTCAATATCATCAACTTTTGCTTGAGCATTGTTGATCATTATCATTCGTCTTACTAACTCTACAAAATCGTTGTTTGACAATAATTGTGTCTCATTTGAAACTCTTAAAACTTTATTCAGCCTATGTCGTCCAACCTTGCCTAAATCATATCTTTTTTCATCAAAAAACAAATCATTAAGTAGCTTTGATGCATTTTCAATACTTGGAGGTTCCCCAGGTCTTTGTCGTCTATAAATTTCTATTTGGGCATCATTTTTTCTTTCTAATGGACCTTTTTCATTACGTTCATTGCGGTATGTTTCGGATGTACTGTCTTTTGCAAGTGTGGATTTAATAAAATTAAAATCACTATTCTCATCAACATCTGAAAATAATTTCATAATTTCATCATCTGTGATTTCCGATGATTTAATTCTTGAATCATTTGTCCAGTCAAGAGATCTTAGTAACATTGTAACTGGAGCTTTACGTTTTCTATCAATTTTTACATAAAGAACATTTCGGGGGCTGGTTTCTAATTCAATCCAAGCACCTCGATTAGGAATAACTTTACCTAAGCAAAGATTTCTTCCTGTATTTGGATCAGTTTCAGTAGTAAAATAGCCTCCTGGAGATCTAACTAATTGAGAAATAACCACCCTTTCAGCGCCATTAATTATGAAAGTTCCAGTGGAGGTCATCATTGGCAAATCTCCAAAGAATAAGGTTTGCTCTTTAACTTCACCAGTTTCTCTAACTATTAGTTGTACAGTAATATAAACAGGGTAAGAAAATGTGACTTCTTGTTTACGGCATTCTCTTTCATGTTCCATCATGGCATCAAAATCAACCCGTTCTATTATTTTTGTTTTACAGTTTTCACAAAGGCCATTTTTTATTTGTGTTTTCTCTAAAATTGTTTCATCTAAAGGACACCAATATTCTAAAGGTTTTTTGATTTCATGATTTAGAAACTTTAGTTCAAACCTTCCACCTGAAAAATCTTCTACAGGAGATACTTCCTTGAGTAGTTCTTCAATACCTTGTTTTGTAAACCAATCAAATGAATCATGTAAAACTTGAACAAGATTTGGGACTTCAGTTTCTTGATTTGATGATCCAAGGGATTTAAATTCTTTTAGATCTTTGCTGATTACCATTAATTAAAATTCCTTACAATTATTAGTGATATTTTTTTTGTCATTATCATAAAAATAAAAATTGGATTTTGTAGTGAATACTTATCCAATTTAAAAAAATGGAAGTTCCGCGCAAAAAAACACGGGAAACGGACACCTTCCCATTGTACAGAGAGATTTTGTACTTATTCAAATTATATAACTGAGCCTATAAATTTTACGGAAATTAGGACTAACTAGTTCAAGAAAAGTATTCTTAGACAAACTAATATTGTATTATTTAAACACTAATTTTGTCAAACAATTTTAGTGTTTAAATAATTAATATTTGAATAATATAAAATTAGTCAGTTCTAAGATAAACGGCATTTGTAAATGAATATTGAAAAAGAAACTACTATTAATAATGATACTATAGTTTATACACACCCTACTTGTGGATATTGTGATTTATTGAAAGAAGATCTAATAGAAAAAAAAATTGATTTCATTGAGATAGATGTTTCAATAAATCCAGAAGAATGGACAGAAGTGGAAAAATTATCTGGTGGAGATAGAATTACACCCGTTATGATTAAAGCTGATGGAAGTGTTGAAATTGGATATAAAGGGATTGGCTGTAATTATAATTATTAATACTTAATTATTACTGTTTACCTATAATCACATAATCTTGTCTGTTTTTGTATAATAAAATAGTTTAACAATCTTGGTCCCGTGGTGTAGCGGCCTAACACGCCTCCCTGTCAAGGAGGAGATCGGCAGTTCGAATCTGCTCGGGATCGCCAATAATATGAATAATTTTGAATAATTTATTAAAAATAGGAGATATTAATATAACAGGCCTTACGGATGGTCCTAATATAATTGATCCTACCATTTTGTTTCCAGAAACTCCTATAGAAGCTTGGAAGCCATTTTATGATATTTTTCCAGAATATTTTGAAGGCAAATATTTTAAAGTTAATTTAGGTACATTTGTTATTTCAAATAGTGATCAATCTATTGTAGCTGATACAGGATTTGGTCCTCATGGAAAAATGTTTGGATCCAAACCACCTGCTCAGTTGATTCAAGATTTTATTAGGAATAAAATTCCTTTTGAGTCTATTGATAAAGTTTTTCTAACACATTTGCATGGTGATCACTATGGATGGAATTACCGTGAGGATTTAGTTGACAGACCACCTACATTTCCTAACGCAAAATATATGGTTAATCGTTTAGATTGGGATCATTGGTCTTCTGATCAAATGCTGTCTACTGATCCTGATGACCCTCTTAAAAGAAGTGTTTTACCGTTACTTAATGACGGGCTATTAGATTTAATGGATGGTGATACTACTTTAATGAAAGGTGTTGATGCTATTCATACACCTGGTCATACACCTGGTCATATGAGTTTATTAATATCATCTAAAAACGAAAGAGGAATGTTACTTGGTGATATAGTAGGTTCTCCAATGCAGATTACTAAATCAGATTATCCATATATGCCAGATAGTGATCCAGAACTTGGCAGAAAAACTCGGCATAGATTAATAAATAAAGCTCATGACGAAAAAATGATAGTTTTAGGATCTCATCTTAGTTATCCAGGTTGGGGAACTATTATTACCTGGAAAGGTAAGAAATACTTTCAAGGATTGCAGAAAAACCAATAAATTTTTTTATGAAGAATAGCAGGAAGATTCTATATAAAGCCGATAGAATATCTAATTCTGAAAATTCTGGATGGTTAAAAAATCATGCTGTTATAGTCTCAGGTTCAATAATAGAAGATATTTTACCTATATCGAAACTCCCCAGTGATTTATCAAATAACATTCAAAGTTATCAATTAGGGGATATATTTTTATTACCAGGAATTATAGATGCTCATTGTCATATGCATTGTAGTGCAACTTCTAATGCTCAGGAATTAGCATATAATGAATCAGATTCAGAATTAATTATTCGTGCAGTGAATAATATGCGTAAATGTCTTTTATCTGGAACAACAACCGTTAGAGACTTAGGATCCAAAAATAATATCGCTTTCGTGATAAAGCAAATGATTGATGGAAATAATATTCCAGGTCCTAATCTAATTTTATCGGGTACACCAATTACTATAACAGCAGGGCATTGTTGGATTTTTGGAACTGAAGCGGATTCTAATGATGAAGTTATTAAGGCTGTAAGAAACCAAATAAAAATTGGTGCTAATGTTATTAAAATTATGGTTACTGGAGGAATGTTTACGCCGACATCTAACCCTCGTAAAACTCAATATAGTATTGAAATCTTGGAATCAGTAGTAAGTGAAGCCAAAAGATTTGATATTCCAGTTGCAGCTCATACTTTATCCGCTGAAGGGGTAGAGAATTGTGTTAAAGCTAAAGTTGATCATTTAATACATGCTAGATGGTATGATAAAAATCCTAATAAGGGTCTTGATTTTAGAAAAGATATAGTAAAAAAAATGGTTGATCAAGATCAATGGGTAGATCCTACATTAGGGCATCAATTATTAAGAAAAGATGCAAATGTAGATCCGATAAATTCAAGTGCATCAGATGGTAAAGATGTAATTATGAAATCTCATTGGGCAATTGGAAAAGATGTTCCAATGGAAGAACATATCGAGAAACTGTCTATTATGGATTCAGAGGGAGTTCGTTTTACTACAGGTTTGGATATGGGTATGGCATTTGGGGATCATGATAAATCTACCGCCAATGCTTGGTCTTTAGTGGAGTTTTTAGGTTGGAATAATTGGAAAGCAATTAAAGCTTCGACATCTGATACAGCAGAGGCTTTAGGTTTGGGGAATAAAATAGGAAGAATTAAAAAGAATTTTACTGCAGATTTTGCAGCATTTTCTAAAGATCCAGCAAAAGAAATCAGGAATCTAACTAATGCATCAACAGTTGTTAAAAGCGGTAAAGTTTTAAAAATTAATAATAATATTTTGGTTTAATTTTTTTTAGCTAAAGCATCAACTATTGAATCTACATCATATACGCAACCACCCCAAGTACCTCCACTAACAGACTGAAGAGCAGCCCATAATTTAGAATCGTCAGGTAATTGAGGATGAGGTTTAAGGTCGTCAGGTATTTTTCTGTTTTCTAATTCTTTTGTACCCCATTCAATACCCATTTCTTTTCCATCTTTTCCAATTAAATTTATTTTTCCATCTAAGTTTACTGTATCAATTTCAATAGAAATTAAATCTCCATCTTTAATTTTACCTATCGGTCCACCCGCTAAAGCTTCAGGACCAACGTGACCAATACATGCTCCGGTTGAAACTCCAGAAAAACGAGCATCTGTAATTAGGGCAATATTTTTTCCATATGAAAGGTGTTTCAATGCGGCTGTCAATTGATAAACTTCCTCCATTCCAGTACCCATAGGTCCTCCACAAATTACTATCATAATTTCACCAGGAATAATTTTGTCATTTCCAGTAGATTTTATTGATTTAATTGCACTTTTTTCTGATTTAAAAACTCTTGCTTTTCCTTTATTTCTATAGATACCATCTTTATCAATTACCGTAGGATCTATAGCTGTACTTTTTATAACTGATCCTTCAGGAGCTATATTTCCTTTAGGAAACGTTACTGTACTTGTTAATCCTCTAGTTTTTGCTTTTTTGGGAGACATGATTATATCGTCCGGATTGACATTATCATTATTTTTTAGAAACTTTTTCATATCGTATCTTTTTGGTGATTGTTCCCACCAATTTAAATTTTCATCAAGAGATTGACCTGTTGCAGTTTTAACTTTTAAATTAAGCAAGCCAAGTTTTCTTAAATGAAGCATTGTTTCAGGAACTGCTCCTGCAGCATATAGTTGAGATGTTGGATGTCCAACAGGACCATTAGGTAATACGTCTACTAATCGAGGTACTTGTAAATTAATTTTTATCCAGTCTTCAACAGACATTCTTTTTCTCCCAGCTGCATGTGCGATAGCTGGAATATGTAGTAGCAAATTGGTAGAACCACCAAAAGCTGCATGGACAACCATAGCATTATCTAATGATTCATTAGTAACAATATCTTTAGATGTTATGTTGTTTTTTTCCATATAAACGAGGGCTTTAGCAGATCTTCTGGATATATCAAACCATATAGGTGTTCCAGATGGAGAAAGAGCAGAATGAGTGATAGATAAACCAAGTGCTTCGGAAACAACTTGAGATGTTCCTGCAGTACCCAAAAATTGGCATCCTCCACCCGGAGAAGCACAAGCTCTACATCCAACATCTTGAGCATATTTTAGATTAACTTCTCCTTGTGCAAATCGTGCACCTATTGATTGGATTTTTCCTGTGTCTTCCCCACTTTTTGGTGCTAACGTAACTCCTCCCGGTACAATTACTACTGGTTTGTCTTTTAATCCGGCTAATGCCATCATCATTGCAGGTAAACCCTTATCACATGATGCAACACCCATAACACCTTTTGATGTAGGTAAAGATCTAGCGAGTCTTCGAAAAACTTTTGCTGCATCATTTCTATATGGGAGTGAATCAAGCATTCCTGTGGTTCCATTAGATCTTCCGTCACAAGGATCAGAACAAAAAACTGCAAAAGGAATTCCTTTCAATTTTTTAAATTCTAATGCAGCAGCTTTTACTTGATCACGTAACTCAAAGTGACCTGTATGTAACCCTAATGCGACTGTTTTTCCATCATCATCTCTAATTCCTCCTGCTGTTGAAAGAATTATGAATTGTTTCCGTAGTAATTCACTAGATTTCCATCCCATTCCAGCATTTTGAGTCATTCCAAAATGATCACCACTAGGATTTTCGATTAAGAATTTTGCAGTAAAAGGGAGTTTTCCTTTTGGACCTTCAGCATGGGTCTGAATCTTTACATCTTTCGAAGAAGAATTTTCCCCTAATATATCTTTTGTACTTATGGTTAAAGTATTATTTTTATTTTGAGAATTTGATTTCATATAATTTATATCTATAGTGTATTCATCCGTATTATAGGACTTACTAATGTTTTTTTGGATAAAAAAAGTCTTATTGATCACTATAGTATGAAATAATTTGTTTAATTGAGAACTATTAATCTATAAATATCGGAATATTTAATTATGGAACATATTTTTGCTGGAAATCCTCTTGATCGTGGAGATGTAATTAGGAGAGATGAAAATCTACTAAGTATAAATTCTAAATCAGAAAATGCAAAATATTTGTTAATGAAAGATCTTAATCCGTTGGTTTTATTTAGAAAGAATAATTCATTAATTTCTTGGAAAAAATTTGATTATATTTCTAAAATTTTTTCCAAGAATATTTTAGAAAACTTTATATTTTTAGGATCTATTAATGGAGAAGAGTTTTTTGTATTAGATGTTTCGATGGAGGAAAAATTAATTCTAGAAAAGGATGAAAGTTTTTGTGATTCTAGAGAAATAGCCACAGAACTCTCTCAAGGTGAATCAGGAATTCTCTCTCAAGCTAGAGCTCAATTAGAATGGCATAAAAGAACAAAATTTTGTTCTTCATGTGGTGCTGAAACAACTTCACATCGTGGAGGGCAAGTTAGGAGATGTCTCATATGTAAAATGGAACATTTTCCGAGAACAGATCCTGTAGCTATTATGCTGGTATATAAAGGAGAAAAATGTATACTCGGGCAAACAAGAGCTAGGCAAAGGAGCGGGTTTTATTCTTGTTTAGCTGGTTTTATTGATCAGGGAGAGTCAATTGAAGAGGCAGTCAAAAGAGAAGTAAAAGAAGAATCTGGTCTAATCGTTGGAAATATAGTGTATCATTCTTCTCAACCGTGGCCTTTTCCTTCTTCGTTAATGATAGGTTGTCACGCTCAAGCGTTAACAGAAGAAATAAATTATGATGAAGAAGAGATGTCTGATGTAAGATGGTTTACAAAAAAAGAAGTTAATCTGGCTATCAATTCTGAATCCAGTCTTATTAAAGTACCTGGACCAGTAGCTATAGCTCATCACTTGATAAAATCTTGGGTAAATGGAGAAAGTCCTAAGAAAATAAATTTATGACATCAAAAACTCAAAAAATTAATAATCCATTATCAGTTCATGTAATGGCTAAGCCGTCGGGTGCGATATGTAATATTTCATGTGAGTATTGTTTTTATTTAGAAAAAGAGAAACTTTATCCTTCAGTTTCTAAATCTAAGTGGAAAATGAGTGATGAGGTTCTTGAAAATTATGTTAAACAATATATAGAAGCTCAAAAAGTTCCAGTTGTTAATTTTGCTTGGCAAGGAGGAGAACCTACATTATTAGGAATAGACTTTTATAAGAAAGCAGTTAAATTACAAAAATTTTATGCTAAAGGAAAAACTATTACTAATGCTTTTCAAACCAATGCCATCCTTATAGATGATAAATGGGCGGAATTTTTAAAACAAGAAAATTTTTTAGTTGGTGTTTCTATTGATGGGCCTCAAAAATTACACGATAGATATAGAGTGGATAGAGGAAACAATCCTACATTTGAAAAAGTTATTAAGGGGCTGGATTCAATTAAAAAATTTAATGTTGAATTTAACACATTAACTGTTTTGCACAGGCATAATGCTGATTATCCAGAAGAGATTTATAAATTTTTAACCGAAGATTTAGATAGTAATTTTATGCAATTTATTCCGATTGTTGAGCGTGTTTCTAGAATTGAAAGAGATGATAAATTAGCATTAGTTGACCCTGATCACGAAGAAGCAGATTTAACTGATTGGTCCGTAGGATCTGAGCAATATGGAAGATTTTTAGCTAAAATTTTTGATATATGGGTTAAAAAAGATGTGGGAAAACGATTTGTACAAATTTTTGATACTACTTTAGCTTCGTGGGTTGGGAATCATCCTGGGTTATGTATTTTTGCTGAAACTTGTGGAGATGCAATGATAATAGAACATAATGGTGATGTCTATTCTTGCGATCATTTTGTTTATCCTGATTATAAATTAGGTAATGTTAAGAATAAATCTATTAGAGACATGACTGATTCTCCAGAACAGCGTAAATTTGGAATGGATAAAAAAAATACATTACCAAAATATTGTAGAGAGTGTGAATTTAAATTTGCATGTAATGGAGGATGTCCAAAACAACGCTTTATTACTACTCCAGATGGAGAACCAGGATTAAATTATTTATGCAAAGGATATAAAGTTTTTTTTGGTCATACAGCACCATATATGAAATTTATGGCTAATGAATTAAAGAATGCAAGACCACCATCTAATATAATGATTAAAGCGAGAAATATATCTACAAGTAATGATATGTATTCTGGTGCAAAACGAAATAAACCTTGCCCTTGTGGGAGCGAGAAAAAATATAAATTTTGCCATGGTGCTTAGTGTATTGAAATTTATATTGTGTTATAAAAAATTTTAAAAATAGGAGTTATAAATTGGATATACGACCTAATCGTGTAAAACAAAAAATTTCTAAAGGAGAAGTAGCTGTTATTGCTATGGGATTAACACATCCTGATGATATAGATGCTTTTGGTCCAAATAATTTTGATGGAATTTGGCTTGAAGGTGAACATGGTTGGGTTGATGCTTCAGAATTAGGAAATTTAACTAGAGTATGTGATATATGGGGAATGACATCTGTAGCTAGAATTAATGCTAATGATCAAGGGTTAATTTATAGAACATTAGATCGTGGAGCACAGGCAATAGTTGTACCACATGTAAATACTAAAGAAGAAGCCAAAAACGTTGTTCAGGGGGGCAAATTTGCGCCTATTGGTAGGAGAGGTTTGTTTACTAGTCGTCAAGGTTATGGTGTTAAAGATTATTTACTTAAAGCAAATGATGAGACGTCATTAATTGTTTTGATAGAAGATATATTGGCTTGGGAAAATTTGAACGAAATATTAAGTGTTGATGGTATTGATTGTTTTTACGTTGCACCGTCTGATTTTGCTGCGTCCATGGGTCATATAAATAATATAAATCATCCAGATGTTAAATCAAAAATCAATGATTCTCTTAATCGTATAATTTCATCGGGGAAAATTGCTGGAACTTTGGCGAATAATGAGAATGTTGAACAATTTATTGAAATGGGTGTCAGATTAGTGTCAGTTGGTGTTGGGGACTGGCTTGAAGAAGGTGCTAAAAAATTTCAAGATAGAGTTAATTCAGTATTATAAATTAGATATTTTATGATAAAAAAATTTTTCATTCTAGTTTTAATTCTTATAATCTTTTCAGGCTGTCAAGTAGCTGGCAAAAACCCTGAAGATTTAGAGATTCCCGTAATTCAACCTACAACTTCAAGTAGTTATTGTAATAATGATCAATACCCTCTGGATGCCCCAAAAAAAGATTCAGTAGATATAGATCAATATTCTAAAAACGAAACAAGTATTCTAGATGATGATGGTAATGCTTTATCAATGAATCTTTTTGATATAGTAGAGGGCAATGGAACTTCACCAACAATTAATGATTTAGTGACAGTTCATTATGCTGGATGGCTTGAAGATGGCTGTTTATTTGATGCTTCTTATTTGAGAGGAACTCCGAGTAAATTCCTGTTAGTTCAAGTGATTAATGGTTGGAGAGAGACCCTTCAATCTATGAAAGTTGGTGGAAGAAGAAGAGTAGAAATCCCCCCTGAATTGGCTTATGGAATTTACGGTAAACCTCCAGTAATTCCAGGAAATGCTACATTAACATTTGATATTAAATTAATTGATGTACTAACTCCTGAACAAGCAAGTGCTACAGCTACTGTAGTTGCTAAAGAGTGAGGTATTAAGGTTTTATTACCAATTTAATGCCTTTGCCTTGAGCAGAATCATTTATTGCATCTTTGACTTGATCCAATGAATATCTCTTAGAAATCATATTTGATAACTTTAGCTTTAATAGTTCTTTTGGAGCACTTGAGAAAACATTACCTCTACCAAAAGCCCCTCTGAGAATAATTTCTTTATAGTGCATTTCATATAGATCACATCGGAGTGAGCTTTTTTCTGGATTTACTCCGATCATTAAAACTTGTCCTGCAGGTTTTACTATTTTGATACATTTACTGACTAGTTCAGGTTTCCCTACTGCTTCTATAGCAATATCAACTCCTTTGCTATTGGTAATTTTTGCGATAAATTCTTCAAGTGGTGATTCGGTAGGATTATGTAGTATATCTACACCAACATCTTTAGAAATTTTACGTCTTGATGATACTGGTTCAGATAAAATAATTTTTTTTACCCCGTGTGTTCTAAGAAATCCTGCACATAACTGACCCATAATTCCTCCTCCAATTACTACTGCAACATTATTTTCTTTAATTGATAACATTCGTATCCCAGAAAGACAGCAGGAAGCTGGTTCAGTCATACATGCAATCTCAATGTCTAAATTATTAGGTATTTGTACAGCATTTTCTGAAGGTGTAATTGAATACTCAGCAAAAAAAGGAGTTGATTTTTGAGCGTCTAAACATCTTGAAATTGTCCAGTTAATACAATGATCACATTTTCCACAACTTGACGTAGTATTGAGTACCACCCTCTGTCCTATCCTTTTAGTATTTACGTTTTTGCCTGTATCAGTAATTATTCCTGACGCTTCATGCCCTAAAACTAATGGTGGAGTTGCAGGGAATAATCCTTGAGTTATATGAACATCAGTTCCGCATATTCCAACAGTGTCAATTTTTACTTTTACCCATCCTTTTGGAGGTATTGGATCATCTACATTATCAATAGTAAAATTTTGTCCACCTTGCCATGTTACTTGTTTCAAATTATTTTCTTTCTTAGTTTGTTATTTTATAACTACAGTGTTGGTATATTTTATTTGTTAAAAAAAATAAAAGGGTATAAAATCCATCTTTACATGTTCTATTAATTTATTACAGAAAGAAAAATCATGACACAAATAAAAATTAGAGATATAAAAATTTTCCTTACAGAACCAGATAATATTCGACTTGTCACAGTTAAGATTGAGACTTCAGAGCCAGGATTATATGGTATAGGTGATGCAACTTTTACACAAAGACCTACGGCTGTTGCTACAGCTATTGAAGACTATTTGAAACCTTTTTTAATTGGGAAAATTGTGAATGATATTGAAGATATATGGCAAACAAGTTATGTTTCTTCATATTGGAGAAATGGTCCTGTTCTGAACAATGCTTTATCTGGTATTGATCAAGCTCTTTGGGATATTAAAGGTAAAATGGCAAATATGCCTGTTTATGATTTGCTTGGTGGTAGGGCTAGGGAAGCAGCAGCAGTATATGTTCATGCATCAGGATCTAATGTAAATGAAGTGGAAGACCAAGTACATGCATTTATAGAAAAAGGTTTTCACTATATTCGTGTACAAATGGCAACTGAAGGATTAACCTCTAATTATGGAAGTCAAAAAAAAATACAAAACATCACAGACACTAAAGCTTTTACAGGTCCGAAATGGATAACTTCATGGATACCTGATGAAAGTGATTCTGATTTAATCGTTGCACATCCTTCAGGTATTTTTGAACCAAAACCATATATAAGATCTGCTATAAAACTTTTTGAACATTTAAGAAATACGGTAGGTTGGGATTTTGAAATGTTACATGATGTTCACGAAAGAATACCGCCAATTTTAGGAGTTTGGTTTGCAAAAGAAGTTGAAAAATATCAGCTTTTCTTTTTAGAAGATCTATTTAGTCCTGAAGATAATGAATATTTTAGAATGGTTAGAAACCAATGTTCTACTCCTATTGCAATGGGAGAGTTATGGAATAATCCACACGAAGTAATTCCAATGATTAAGGATCGATTAATTGATTTTATTAGGATTCATATATCTCAAATTGGTGGAATAACTCCAGCTAAGAAAATATCAGCTATGGGAGAACTATTTAATGTACGTACTGCTTGGCATGGACCGGGTGACACTTCTCCTGTAGGTCACGCAGCTAATTTAAATTTAGACTTAAATAATTATAATTTTGGGATACAAGAATATGCTATTCCCTCTGATAGGACAAGAGAAATGTTTCCAGGTTTTCCTGAAGTGAGAGATGGTTATATGTGGTCAAATGGTAAACCTGGACTTGGAATAGATTTAAATGAGAAAATCGCTAAAAAATTTCCTTTCAAGGTTCGTGCCTATGGAGGGGCTTGGGGTCCTGCACGTAGGGGTGATGGTAGTATGGTTAAGCCATAATTATTTTAGTTAAAAGATTTCCAATAAATTTTTTGTAAGTAGTAATTGGATTATTTAACTGAGATGATCATATTATAGTAGTATTTGTAAGTTTGAAATAATAATTATTAAAGTAGAGATATAAAATGGGTAAATTTGATAAAAGAACAGCTATTGTAACCGGTGGAGCTAGAGGTATTGGAGGAGGTACAGCAAGAAAATTAGCGGAGGGAGGAGCACATGTAATAATTATTGACATCGACGAATCTTCCGCTGTAAAAAATGTAAGTAATATTAAATCTTCGGGTGGAACTGCAGATTATATAATTGGAGATGTTTCTGAAGAAAACACTATTAAGGAAATGATTGAATTTACCTTACAAAAAACCGGTAGATTAGACATACTAGTTCAAAATGCGTATGGAGGAGGAGCTCATTCCGTTGGAAGTGCTGTTGAAATAACTTCTGAAGCATGGGATAGAGGATTAAGTTTATTGGCTAAATCATTATATTTAGGTGCTAAATATGCTGTTCCGGTTATGGAAGAATCAGGAAGTATATCTAAAGAACATATTGAATGGTCTGGTGCTGGTTTGAGGCATGGAGATCCTCCTAAACAAAATGTTGGGAGAATAATTAATATTTCTTCTGTCCATGGTCTTTTACAAGCACCAAGGGCATTAATTTATGAAGCGGGTAAATCTGCAGTCATTGGAATTACTCGTCAAATGGCTATAGATTTTGGTCCTTTAGGTATAACTGTAAATGCTATTGCTCCAGGTCATGTAGTCACAGAGAGTGGAGAAGCAATGTGGAGAGAACAGGGCAATGAAGCTGGATTTAAACTATTTGAATTGCAATATCCTGTTAGAAGGACCGGTGTCCCAGCTGATATTGCTAATGCTATTTCTTTTTTGTGTTCAGATGAAGCTTCTTTTATAACAGGAGTAGTTTTACCTGTTGATGGAGGACTAAGCATACAACTTCCAGAAGAAGCAATTATGTATGTTAAGGATTTTATAGTCGATAATCCTAATCTTAGAACACATTTTGATGACAGAGTGGGATCTTAGTAATAATTTTTTGGATGAAATAATTTGGAGTCTAATAAATTTGAGAAATATAATCCGTCTGTAATTGAGGATAAATGGACTTTTAAATGGGAGGAAGATGGAATTTATGAAGCAAAAAACAATATTAAGGGTAAAGAAAATTATTTTGCTTTAAGTATGTTTCCATATCCTTCTGGGAATTTACATATAGGTCATTGGTATGCTTTTGCTCCAGCAGATGCTCACGCGCGTTTTCGTAGAATGCAAGGCTATAATGTAATGCACCCACAAGGGTTTGATTCTTTTGGTTTACCCGCAGAAAATGCTGCAATAGAAAATGGAATTAATCCTTCAAAATGGACATTAGAAAATATTAATAATTTCCGCAAAGAATTCAGATCTATGGGCACATCATATGATTGGTCGAGAGAAATAGTAACTTCGGACCCTGAATACTATAAATGGAACCAGCATTTTTTTCTTGAATTTTATAATAAAAATTTAGCGTACAGGTCATCTGGATTAGCGAATTGGTGTCCTAAAGATCAAACTACCCTTGCTAACGAACAAGTTAAGGATGGAAATTGCGAAAGATGTGGTACTGATGTATTAAAAAAAGAATTACCTCAATGGTTTTTTCGTATTACTGATTATGCTGAAGAACTATTAGAGATGGACAAAATAAATTGGCCAGAAAAAATAAAAATGATGCAAAGGAATTGGATAGGGAAATCTACAGGAGTAACTATTAAATTTAATTTGAATGAATTTTTAATAGATGGATATATTGATACTTTTACCACACGAATAGATACGATTTTTGGTGTAACTTTCCTTGTATTATCACCAGAACATAAACTGTTGAAATCTATTGTTCAAGATAATCAAAGAGATTCTGTATATTCTTATATTGCCAATGCCGGTAGGATTTCTGAGATAGAAAGAACTTCCACTGAAAGAGATAAGACAGGTGTTTTTACTGGCGCTTATTGTATAAATCCTATGAATGATGAACGAGTTCCGATATATGTTGGTGACTATGTATTAGCCAGCTATGGTACTGGTGCAGTTATGGGTGTTCCTGCCCATGATGAAAGAGATTATAGTTTCGCTGAAAAATATGGTTTAGAAATAAGAACTGTAGTAAAACCCCAAGATAAATTAAATAATATTGGTAAAGCTTGGATCGGTGCAGGAAATTTAATTAACTCTGGTAATTTTAATGGTTTAGAAAATAATATTGCTAAAAATTCAATTGCTGATTTTATAGAGAAAAATAAATTTGGAACAAGGACAACTACTTATCACCTAAGAGATTGGTTGATTTCGAGGCAAAGATATTGGGGAACACCTATACCTATAGTTTATTGCGATCAATGTGGAACTGTTCCTGTACCTTTTGATCAGTTACCTGTGTTATTACCAGATAATGTGGAGTTTAATCCTACAGGTAAATCTCCCTTAACTCTCAATGAAGAATTTTTATATACAACTTGTCCTAAATGTGGGATTGAGGCTATAAGAGAAACAGATACTATGGATACATTTGTTGATTCTTCTTGGTACCATTTTAAATTTATGAGTCCAGATTCAAAAGACGTACCTTTCAAGAGTAAAGATTTAAAAAATTGGGCCCCAATAAACCAATATATGGGTGGTGCAGAACACGCAGTTATGCATTTATTGTATTCTAGGTTTTTTACCAAAGCATTAAGAGATTTGCAATATGTAAGTATAAGTGAACCTTACACAAAACTTTTTAACCAAGGAATGTTGATTAAGGATCATAAAAAAATATCTAAAAGATCGAACCCTCTAAATCCTGATCCAGTAATTAAGAAATATGGTTCAGATACTTTAAGGTCTTATTTGATGTTTTTAGGTCCTTGGGATCAAGGAGGAGATTGGTCTGATTCAGGGATTAATGGAATTTATAGATGGCTTAATAGAGTATGGACAATTTGTATTAGTGGTAATAAATTTCAGATTGATGGTGATGAAAAAAAGGATGAAAACTTAGTCATATTTTCACATAAAATTACTAAGAAAATTTTGGAAGATATGGAAGTGTTTAAATTTAATACTGCAATTGCAACAATGATGGAATACACGAATTATTTATATAAAATTTATGAAGAATCTAAAATTTCTAAGAAACTTTGGAGTGAATCAATTTCAAGATTAGTTTTACATATAGCTCCTATTGCACCTTATATATCCGAAGAAATTTGGCGCAGAATAGGGAACAATGATTCAGTACATTTACAAAATGTTCCAAAGTATGATGATTTGTATATAATTTCCGAAGATATTACTCTAGTTATTCAAGTTAATGGAAAAGTCAGAGATCAAATAAAGGTTTCTAATGCAATACAAGAAGATGAAGCCTTAAGAATTGCTGGTGAGAGTGAAAAAGTCCGAAAATTTTTAGTTGGCAAAACTATTAGGAAAAAAATATATGTTGAAGGTAAACTTGTAAATATCGTGGCGAATTAAATTAATCTTTGAATATCCATTTTTTAAGACTTGGCATTTCCTTAAAACCTCCGCCACCTGGTAAGGGATGTCTTCCCCACTCTGTGAAGGAAACTTCGGCAATATAAATACTTCCATTAGAATCTATAGCTAAGCTATGTGGCCATAAAAATTGGTCAAAATTTTCTCCGAAATAATCATTTCCAAATCTTAATAATTGATTACCATTACGATCATATATTCTGACACAATTACCAATTCTTGCTACTCCTCTTTGAACAGGAGCCGGACCTTGCTCTGCAACATAAATTCTTAAATTCTCTCCGGTACCAATAACTTCAACTGCTACCGCTTTGTGTGCCATCCATTCTCTTTGATATTTTCCATCCAATGAAAAAATTTGAACTCTGTTATTTTCCCTATCACATACAATAATTTCTTCATCCTCAATTAAGGCTATATTATGAGGTAGATTAAATTGTCCTGATTCAGTCCCCGATTTTCCAAATGAATGTTTATGTTTCCCTTTATGATCAAATCGGTGAATTCTAGAATTACCATATCCATCGCTTATAAAAATATCGCCTGAAATTTTTGATATAGCTACATCTGTTGGCCTATTAAACATTTTCCCACTTTGTCTAGGCGATGCTTCTCCGGTAATTGGGGGAGTGCCGTGTATTACTCCATGAGTTCCAAGAGTCATTAAAAACTCACCGGTTGGAGACATTTTATGTATTTGGTTTCCAGTGTCATCTACTAACCATAAGTTGTCTTCATGGTCTATAGTTATCGCGTGTGCTCGAGTAAACCAATTATTCCAAAATTGTAGTTTATTGCCGTAAGCATCTGTTCGTATCACAATATCATTACTAGAATTATTATTGCCCCAATGATCAATTACATTTCCATTTTGATCAAAAATTATTACAGGAATATTACCACGATTAAAAACATAAACCTTATCATTACTATCTACAGCGACTGAGGTTGCTTCTCTAAGCCACAAACCATGTGGGACTTTAGCCCATCCATTGACAGGTTCAATATGTGTTTGCTTATTTATAACCCCCCCCTTAACTTATGAATTTTTAATATTTAATTATATTCAACCTTTTGTTTAATATGTATTCATTTTTTGAGAGTTATTATGAAGGTGTTAATTTTTTTTATAAATTGGAGGATTATATGCTAGGAAATCTAAATAATAAGATTGCACTTATTACAGGAGGTGGACAAGGTTTAGGTCTAGGAATTGTAAAAAGAATGGCTGAACAAGGTGCAGATATTGTGATTGCAGATATAAATAATAATAATACTTTAGACGCAAAAGAAATTGTAGAAAAACTTGGTAATTCAGCTTGGACAAGTTATATGGATGTTACGGATAAATTATCTATAAAAAATTCTATTGAAGAAATAATTTCTAATACGAAAAGAATTGATATTTTAGTTAATAATGCCGGAGTAGCTGGAGCGGCTGGTTCTACAGGTACTTTTTTTCGAGATATTGATTGGGAATTTACATGGAAGGTTAATGTGAAAGGTGTCGCAGATGTTACTGAAGCGGTATTGCCCTATATGTTGAAACGTAAATATGGAAAAATAATCAACATTTCTTCAGTTGCGGCTAGGGCTGCTAAGTATACGACTGCTTATTATGCGACTACAAAAATGTCTGTAATAGCATATACTCAAGCTTTAGCAAGAGAATTTGCTTCACAAAATATCAATGTTAATGCGATAGCTCCAGGTAGGATATGGACTGCGTTTCATCAGGATTGGATGGAAGAAAGGGATAAGTTAGGGGATGATGTAGTTAAAGGTCGAGACAGATATGAAGTGTTTTTAGAATCACTTAGAGAAGTGATTCCTATGGGAAGACCACAAACTCCTTCTGATATAGGTGCATTGGCAGCTTTTTTAGCTTCTGAAGATGCATCGAATATAACTGGTCAGACCATTCAGTGTGATGGTGGCCAAGTTATGGTTTAATATCAAAAAAACTTTTTTACTAACTAAAAGAATTCTGTGAAATTGTTTGTTGTAATTTTATTTAGAATTTGTTGTAATTTTAAATTATTTTTGTTCATTAATTTAGGATCATTTTCAATTAATGCAATTGCTTCTTTTCTTGCTAATTGTAATAAGTTTCTATCATTAACAGTAGCAATTTTTAATTCATCCCAACCACTTTGTCTTGTACCCAGGTAATCACCTGGACCTCTTTGAATTAAATCTTCTTCAGCTAATTTAAAACCATCAGAATTATTTATTACAGCTTTGAATCTTTTTTCAGAAATAGGGTTATGAATAGATGGAACTAAGAAGCAAAATGATTCATTTTTTCCTCTTCCTACACGACCCCTGAGTTGATGTAATTGAGCCATGCCAAATCTTTCAGCGCTTAAAATTACTATAACTGTTGCACTTGGGATATCAACACCTACTTCTATAACCGGTGTAGATACCAGTACATCTATTTTTTTTTCTCTAAGTTCGTTCATTACTTTTTGTTTTTCTTTTATTTGCATTCCGCCATGTAATAATCCCAATTTTAAATCTGACAGTACACCTTTAGATAAAACTTCATATTGATCTATTGCGGACATAATCTCAGCTTTATCAGAAGGTTCTATAAATGGACAAACTATAAAAGCCTGATTGCCTTTTGTAACTTCATTTTTAACAAAGCTTAAAACTTTTTCCATTTCGTTATTTTCAAATAACTTAGTAGTAATAGATTTTCTTCCTTTTGGTAATTCTTTGATTGTTGATAAATCTAAATCACCGTAGATGGTTAATGCTAGAGTTCTTGGAATAGGTGTGGCAGACATTGCCAATAAATGTGGGATTGGCTGTCTTTTAGATAAAAGGTTTCTTTGTTCAACTCCAAACCTATGTTGTTCATCAACTACAACCATTCCTAAGCTATTAAATTCTACTGTTTCTTGTAATAAAGTATGAGTTCCAATAATTAAATTAATAACTCCTCTTTTAATTAGTGAACGAATTTCTTTTTTGATCTTTTCTGAAAAACTTCCAGTTAAAAGACCAACAACAATAGGAGTTTTTAAATCTTTTGAAGTTGAAACTTCTACGAATTTATTTGAACTGAAAATATATGGTTCAGTTTCAAGTTGTTTACAAATGTTAATATAATGTTGCTCAGCAAGCACCTCGGTTGGAGCTAAAAGAACTCCTTGATGTTTTGATTGAGCCGAAGCAATTAGAGTCGATAGAGCTACGATTGTTTTTCCGGATCCAACTTCACCCTGTATTAATCTTGCTATTGGAGAGTTAGATGACATTTCTTTAGCTAAATCATTTAAGACATTTTGTTGTCCATTAGTTAGATTAAAATCTAAACCGGCACAAAATTTTTTTATCAGAAATGGAGCCTCATTAATTTTTACACCTAAATTTTTATCTCTAAGTAGTTTTTTTTGAATTGCAGCTAATTGGTAAAGAAACAGTTCATTGAAAGCTAATCTTTTTCTGGCATTTTCTGCTTCGAGAAATGTTTTAGGGTAATGGGTGTTTTTTATGGATTCAGATAATGATATTAGATTATTCTTTTTTATTATTGAAGGGCTAATAAAATCATCAATCAATTGAAAAGATTTTTCCATAGTCTTAGCAATTGATGTTCTTATTGATCTTTGAGCTAAACCATCAGTGGAAGAATATACTGGCATCAATTTTCCAATGCTTGAGAAATTCGTTTTTTCTTTAGTTATTTCCTGATATTCAGGATTAATCATTTGTGGTTTTTTCCCAATAAATCCATCAATTTTACCACTTAACGCAATTGAAGAATTTACCGTAAATTTTTTTGATAAATATGGTTGTCTAAAAAAAATCGCATCTAACATTCCTGAAGAGTCTTTAATGGTAATCTTAGTTCCTGGATGTTTTCCTATAAAAGTTCTACTCGAGAAAATGATTTTTCCAATGATTGTAACTAATGAATTTATTAGATTTGGATTTTCAAGTGAATCTTTTATATTGATTATATTTGTATAATCAATATATCTTTCAGGTAAATTCCAAAGTAAATCTTTAACTGTATTTTTATTTAATTTTCTAAATTTTCCTATGAATGAGCGATGAATAAAACCTAATTCAGATAAGTTTGAGTCAAGAGAAATATTTTTTTTATGAATGATTAATTTAGATCTGGAGTTTAAAATCCTTGTTAGTTTTGACTGAACAAAGCGGTTCCATTTTGATCTGTCAGAGAGAGTTAGAGCGGTATATACCGTTCCATGTAGTGGATCTGCATCAAGAATCCAGATCAGAGACTTGGGTGTTCTGGATAGAAATTTATCCATACCACCAATGACTGTAGTGTCTTTAGAACCATTAGAAAATTCTATTTCGAGTATTTTAACTAATGCTTTAATCTTATCTATATCAGATTGATTATTCATCTCTCTCATCAGGTTTTATACCGCTGAATCCAATCACATTTGGACCTCCATATGTACCAACGACCGGGCCAAGTTGTAGAGATAGAACTGATTTTGATTTTGTAAAGTTTTGTAAAAGATTTCCCAATTTTTTTGGTTCAGTATCATCAGTAGAGTAAATTACAGCAGTATCTTCATATGGAGCAAATGAACTGGCAAGCTCATGTATTTTTTCTATTGCTTTTCTTTTACTTCTTATTCTTTCATAAACATTAACTTCTCCGTCATCAAAAGTAAGAATCGGTTTAATTTTTAAAATAGAACCTATTAAGCCTTTTGCTTTCCCCATTCTTCCCCCCTTAATAAGAAAATTTAATGTTTCTAATGAAAAAAATATCGTAGTTCGTTGAATTAATGATTCAGCATGACTTTTTATACTTTTAATATTGTTACTTGATTTAACATACGTAGCAATTTTAATGACAATTAACGCTAAAGCAGCTGAGACAACCTTTGAGTCTATTACTTCTATCGGAATTTTAATTTCTTTTGAAGCTTGAAGCGCAGAATTATATGTAGCACTTGTTTTTGAGGAGACATGTATTGAAATAATTGCATCATAATTTTCAGAAAGTTTTTTATAAGTTTCTAAAAATATTCCTGAAGATGGAGCGGAAGTAGTTGGAAATATTTTGCCTGAAACAAGTTTCTTATAAAATTCTTCTGAGGTAATATTAATTCCATCTTGATATGTATCCAAATCAAAGTGTACATTTAATGGGACAATAGTTATACCATATTTTTTAGCTATTTCTTTTGGGATGTCTGATGTACTATCAGTTACTACAGCTACTTTCATTTAATACTCCAGTTACTTAATCTATAAATAAATCACTCAATACCTATTAGGTAATTATAGGAAGGTTGTCCACCTTCAATAATTTCAATCTCCATGGTACTGAAATTATCTTTCAAAGCTTTTTCTAATTTTTCTTTATTAGATTCTATACCTGTATAAACTGTTACCAAAGAGTTTTCAAGGGATACATTTCCAATTAAATTTATTAGAGCTTCCTCGGGAGTATTACCAGTTATAATTTCCTTATTTTCGAATTTCGCTATAAAATTATTTTTTGTTAAACTGTTTTCAACTGATCCTGTTTTAATGTCATCTAAAACTTCATTCATTCTTGCTACATTTTCTTTAGTACTCGATTTTTCATCAAAAACAAAAAGGCAACTAATTCCTGATTGTAAAGATAGAGAAGGAATTACAAATAAATTTTTTGAGGTCAAATCAGTAATTTCTTTGAATAGAGAATAATTTTTTTTATTATTTGGAAGATATATTATGTCATTTGTCTCGGTTGCTTCAATTATTTCGAGTAAATTATTTTGAATAATTGTCATTGAATTATCAACTTTATTTACGTATAGATTCTTCGTGATAATTTCTCCCATTAATTTTATTATTCCTTCTCCGTGGGCATCAGAAATGATTGATGTACCTGAATTATTTAATTTTATATTTTTTTTCTGTTTTGCTATCCATTCTTTTGTTTGTTCATCCATACTCTTGATATCAAAGTTTGATAATACTCCGAATGATGAACAATAAGAAATAATTTTACCTGGGTCGGTAGTATGTGTATGAACCTTTACTATATTTTCATTACCGGTGACTATAGTCGATTTACCAATATTTGATATATATATTTTTAAATTTTCAGGATCTAAATTTTCTCCTGTTAATGCAAAAACGGTACAATATCCCCAAATTTCTTCACTTATATCTGAGAAAAACTTTTCATTTATATCTGTTTTATTAGGGTTAAAATTAGGAATATCTACATTAATGTTTCCATCACCATTATTTTTGATCACATCTACTCCACCAAGTAGCATTACTGCTAATCCAAATGCACCAGAATCGACGACATTAGCTTCTTGTAAAATATCTAACATACTTGGGGTTTTTTTTACTGTTTCTATTGCTTGGAATGCGAGTATTTCAAGGGTGTCAATTATATTTTTATTTAATAATTCTTTTCCTTTGTTTGCGCAGTCAGAATAAATCGTAATCATTGTTCCTGATGTAGGGTTTGGGATAGCTTCAATCGAATTATTTTTAGCTATTTCAAATGCTTCGATAAAATTTTGAACAGAAAAATTCTTGTTATTAATTGCTTGAGACAAACCTTTAAAAAATTGTGAAAGAATTAATCCTGAATTCCCTCTTGCTCCTATCAATGCTGACTCATACATTTTTTTTGAGGATTCTCCTGCATGTATTTCATTATTATTTTGAAAACTATCTATGATTGATTTAAGAGTTAATGTCATGTTTGTTCCAGTATCTCCATCTGGGACAGGGAAAACATTAATCTTATTAATTTTATCTTTATTGTTTTCTACAGCTTTTGTTCCACCTTGGATAATTTTAAATAGTAAATTCCCATTCAATTCAAGTTTTTTATTTGATTCATTTTTTTTCATTAATATTAATTATAATTCCTATCAATTTTATAATTTTCTATAATTTTGAAATATAATATGATGTATAATTTTATACATATATCGCAACTTATTGTGAAAAACTACCATAGATAAATTTATTAGCATTATTAAGCAGTGACTATGTCAAAATCGAATAAAATTAGAGAAAAATTAGGTCTTGGTCCTTTAAAAAAGCCTTTATTTGGACACAATAGGTCTCATGCCTTGAATGCTACACAAAAAATTTCTAAACCTAATATACAGGCTAGATGGATAAATGTAGATGGTGAAAGAGTGAAAGTTAAGCTAACTGCCAGAGAGATTCGTACTCTCGATAAAAAAGGTATTATATTAAGGTAACTTTTACTTAATATAGACTACTTATTAATTCTTCAACGCCACCCACGATACCTTTTTTGTTTTGGAAAATTCCGGTACCTGCAATTAACGTTGAAACTCCATATTTGACTACAGACTTTGCTGTGTCAGATTTAATTCCACCGTCTACAGCCAAATCGATAGATTTTCCATTGGAATTAATCATTTCAGAGATTTTTTTAATTTTCCCCAGCATTTCAGGAATAAATTTTTGACCCCCTAGACCGGGTTCAACTGTCATAACTAATATCCTGTCAACTATATTTATCAAACCTGATATTTCTTTATAAGAAGTATCAGGTTTGATCGATACACCTGCCAACATTTTTGTTTCTTTAATTCTTTCTATCGTTTTTATTGGATCTTTTGAAGCTTCAATATGAAAAGTAAAGATATCGCCACCTGCTTCATTAAATACTTTGATATGGTTGTCAGGATTAGATACCATCATATGAATATCGATCGGTTTATTAATGAGAGGTCTAACAGATTCTAATATCGGTAATCCCATTGAAATATTAGGGACAAAATGACCATCCATAACATCAAAGTGTAATTCATTTGCTTTTGAAATTTCTATTTCTATAATTTCTTTATGTAAATTACTAAAATCAGCAGCAAGTAATGATGCAGAAATTTTACAAGATTTAAATTTTTTATTACTTTCCAAAGATTTTTATTTTCTCGATTTTTTATTTATAAGATTTTTGGAATTTTTAATTGCGTACTTAATTTGATTTGGGGCCGTCCCACCTATGATGTCTTTTGATTTAATAGAATAACTTGCATTAATATTTTTTATGTCATCATCAAAAAAAGTAGAAATTGATTTGTACTCTTCAATACTTATATCCGATAAATTTTTTCTATTCTTTTTACAATGATTTGATAAATTTGTCATAATAATATGGGAATCCCTAAAAGGTAACCCTTTTTTGGTTAGATAATCAGCTATATCAGTAGCAAGAATAAAGCCTTTTTCAGTAGATATTTCCATTTGTTTTGCATTTATTTTCATATTTAAGAGAATTCCGTTTGCAGATTGGAGACAAGATATAGTTGTATCGTATGAATCAAAAACCCCTTCTTTGTCTTCTTGCAAGTCTCTGTTATATGACAAAGGTAGTCCTTTTAGAACTGATAGTATACCGATTAAAGCACCATAAACTCGTCCAGTTTTTCCACGAATTAATTCTGAGAAGTCTGGGTTCCGTTTTTGAGGCATAATACTTGATCCAGATGTATATTCATCCGAAAGTTCAATAAAATTAAATTCATCTGTGGACCAGATAATTATTTCCTCAGAAAGTCTTGATAAATGAGTCATACAAATTGCATTACACAGGATAAATTCCACTATAAAATCTCTATCAGATACTGCATCTATAGAATTACTTGAAATTTTCTTAAAGCCTAATTCTTTAGCTAGATATTCTCGATTAATTTTGTAAGGAACTCCCGATAGAGCTCCAGAACCTAAAGGCATTACATCACAAGAATCAAATACATTTTTTAGTCTTTCTATGTCACGATTAAACATTTCAAAATATGCTAAAAAATGGTGAGCTAATGACACAGGTTGAGCTCTTTGTAGATGTGTATATCCAGGCATAATAGTGTTAATATTTTCTTCTGCTAGTTTCACTAAAGTAGATTGTAGATTTTTGCAATGATCAATTAGATTATTACATGCATCTTTAAGCCATAATCTTATATCAGTAGCAATTTGATCATTTCTTGATTTAGCGGTATGTAATTTTCCAGCGTTATCACCTATTAATTCATAAAGTCTAGATTCTAAATTCATATGAATATCTTCTAGTTTGTTATCCCATTTAAAATTTCTGGCTTCGATTTCTTTTTTGATTATTTTCAGACCGGAAATAATTTTTTTTGAATCATTTAACGGAATAATTTTTTCATTTCCTAACATTTTTGCGTGAGCAATAGAAACTTCTATATCTTGTTTATATAGACGTTTGTCAAATTTCAAGGAAACAGTAAATTTACTTGCTAATTCTGAACCTCGGGCTGAAGATGCAGGGTTTATTTTTTTATTAGGAGTCACTTTTTGTTAAATTCTTCGTTAAAGTATATTATCGAGCATCTTTATAAGTTTGTTTTTTTGCTTGTGTACGAGATGAAAGAGAGTAAATATCTATAAAACCTGTGGCAGCAGAGTGATCGAAATTATCATCACTAGAATATGTAGCTAATCCAAAATCATATAGAGAATAATTAGACTGAATTCCAATAACTGTAACAGACCCTTTAAATAACCGAATTTTTACTTTTCCTGAAGTGTATTTCAAAACATCATTCATAAAAGAATCTATATTTGCACGTAATTCAGTAAACCATTTTCCGTCATATACTAGATCAGCATAGATTTGAGAAAGATTTTGTTTTACTCTTTGTTGTTCTTTTGATAAACACATCGTTTCTAAAGCGTTTAATGCTGTATGTAAAACTATTGCACCAGGTGTTTCGTAGATTTCTCTAGATTTAATTCCGACAAGACGGTTTTCAACATGGTCAATTCTACCTACGCCATGATTTCCAGCAATGTTATTAAGATTTTCGATTATCTTAACTCCACCTATTTTTTCTTCATTCATTGCTGTAGGGGTACCTTGATCAAAATTGATTATCAAATCTTGATGATTATCAGGTGTCTTATCCATTGGAGAAGTCCAAGAATATGCATCTTCAGGAGGAATGACCCATGTATCTTCTAAATCTTCTCCTTCTATAGCTTGTCCCCATAAGTTTCTATCGATTGAATATACTTTTTGATTATTTCCGACTTCCCTTAATTCAATTCCAGATTTTTGAGCATATTTTTTTTCTTCATCACGTGTCATTCCCCATTCTCTAGCAGGAGCAATTATGTTTATGGGATCAGAATGAGCAGAAAGTGTCATGATACTAGAATCAAATCTTACTTGATCATTCCCTTTTCCTGTACATCCATGTGCTATTGATGAAGCTCCAACTAACCTTGCTGCTTCAACTAATTTTTTTGCCATCAATGGACGACCTAAAGCAGTAGATAAAGGATATTTACCTTCATATAAAGCACGAGCTTTCAAACCTTTAAAAACATATTCATTAACAAATTCATCTCTAACATCCCATATCAAACTATCAATTGCTCCGGCATCTTTGGCTTTTTCTTTTATACCATCTAATTCAGGTCCTCCTCCTAAATCCAATGTCAAAGTTATAACATCTAGATTATATTCTTTTATTATCCATGCAATAGAAATTGTTGAATCCATTCCACCACTATAAGCAAGGATACATTTTTTATTATTCATAAATATGTTTCGAGATTTTTTTTTGTATATTATCCTTCATAATGTTTCCAGTGAAGAATCTAATATATCTATAGCATCATCAATTTCAGTTTTCAAAACATTTAGAGGTGGCATAAATCTTATCATGTTTGGTCTTACGGCATTTAATAGTAAACCTTTACTTAAACATTTTTGTATTATTTCCGTTGATTTATCTTTAGTCATTTCAAGGCCAATTAATAATCCCATTCCTCTAATTTCAGATATAAAAGGATATTTTTCTTTAAGTGTCTCTAGTTTATTTTTTAAATAATTTCCATTATTTAATGCGATTGACGGAATATCATTTTTAACTATAAATTCAGCTGCGGCACCTCCTGCTGCAGTTGTTAAAGCATTACCACCAAATGTAGATCCGTGGTCGCCCGGTTCTAACACAGAACAAAATTCTTTTGAAGCAAATGCACCAAGTGGAGTTCCTGCTCCCAAAGCTTTTCCCATAGTTATTACATCTGGTTCAACATCTTTGAATCTTTGATAGCCAAAAAATGTACCTAATCTTCCCATACCAGTTTGGACTTCATCGATCATAAATAGAATATTTTTTTCTCTACAAAAATTCATTACTGATTTCAGGAAATCATTATTTGGGACATTAACACCACCTTCACCTTGTACAGGCTCTAATAAAACTGCACATGTAGTGTTTTTTTTATATACTTTTTTTATTGCTTCAAGGTCATTATATTTAACGTTTATAAATCCAGGCATTAAAGGTCTCCAGTTATCCTGATAATGAGGTTGACCTGTTGCTGCCATCATTGCTTGAGTTCTTCGGTGAAAAGAATCAAGAGCTGTTATTATCTCATATGCTCCATTTAAATTTTTTTTACCCCATTTTCTAGCTAATTTACATCCTCCTTCATTAGCTTCTGCACCAGAATTACAAAAAAACACTCGGTCAATATCGGAATTTTCAACAATTATTTTCGCAAGAGATAATTGAGGAACTGTGTAAAAAAGATTTGACATTTGTAATATTTTTGATGCTTGTTCTTTGATAGCATTTGTAACATGAGAATGAGAATGTCCTAAATTGAGTACAGCCCAACCGGCAGTAAAATCTAAATATGATTTATTTTCATTATCATAAACATAAGTTCCCGAACCTTTTATCAATACAGGCGGCATTCTTTTTACAACCTGCATGTAATATTTTGATTCCAATTTTTTATATTCCGAGGTACTAAGCATTTAAAAATCCTTTGTAAGTTATAAAAATAAATTTTTTATGTTTAATGTGAACTATATACCATCTGTTTTCATCTATCTTCAAAAAACTTTATAGAACACTGTATTTTACGAAATTTTCGTCCCAATTTTTTTTCCAAGAATACAGTCGTTTAATGAGCCATTAATTCTGCCGTCAATTATATGTCCTGAACCAATATTTTTTATTGCAAATACACATGCTTGTATTTTGGGTATCATTCCACCTATTGCAACCCCACTAGCAATAAGATCTGACGCTTGATTAGATGTCATATGTGGGATTGTTCGTTTTCTCATATCCATAATTCCAGGAACATCTGTTTGGAAGATCAACTTTTTTGCATTAAGTGCTTTCGCAATATGTCCTGCAGCAGTATCAGCATTTATATTAAGAATAAGATCATTTTTATTGTTTGGGTAAATATTAATAGCAGCAGGCGCAATTATTGGTATTAAATCTAGTTTGACTATTTTTTTTATTGATGAAATATCTGTTTCTAAAATTTCTCCAACATATCCTAAATCAGAAGATTTTTTTGATGCTTTTAATATTCCTCCATCTAATCCAGATAATCCAATTGCGTTTTGATTTAATTTTTGAAATTCTACTACCAATTCTGAATTAATTAATCCCGTCAGTACTGCTATTGCTACATCGAGTGTTTGTTTATTTGTTCGGCGTAAACCATTAACAAATTCTGGCATTATTCCTTGCTTTGCGACCCATTCATTAATTAATTTTCCCCCTCCATGAATCACAACAGGATATAGTCCAGAATTTTTAATGGAAACTATATCTGTAATAGTACTATCTGTTTCTCCTAAAGTGCTTCCACCAATTTTAATTACTATAAATTTATTTTTATTATCTTTTAATTGATCATTCATATTGATTTTTATAGATTTATTTTAAATATTGAATTTAGGTAGTGTATGCAGAATTAAAAATTACATATTCTTCAGTTAAATCTCCACCCCATGCCTGACCAAACCCATCACCAATATTTAAGTCGATTTTAATATACACTTCATTTTTCCCTAGAGCTGTAACGACACTTTGTGTATTGTAGGATATTGCTTTACCTTCAGCAGCAATTTGTATATCGTTGATGTATAAATCAATTCGAGATTCATCTAATGTGATCCCAGTTTTACCTACAGCCATTAGTATTCTTCCCCAATTCGGGTCTCTACCATATACTGCCGTTCTAACCAACAAAGAACTTGCAACAGATCTGGAAGCTACTAATGCATCATCTTCTGTTTTTGCCCCTTCAACAGTTACATCTATTAATTTTGATGTTCCTTCACCGTCCTTAGCTATTTCTTTTGCAAGAAATTTACAAATTATTAATACTGCTTCACTAAAAATTTCTAGTAAATTTTTAGTGTCAACAACAACTCCAGATTTTCCATTTGCAAAAATTAGCACGGTATCATTTGTACTCTGATCACCATCAACATCTGTCTGATTAAATGATTTTTTAATTGCGCCAGATAAAATTTTTTGGAGTAAATTTTTTTCTATTTTTGCGTCTGTTGTCAAAAATGCTAACATAGTTGCCATATTTGGATGAATCATACCCGAACCTTTTGCAACTCCAGCTAAAAGGATCTCTTCACCGTCTAATTTTATTGATAATGCAATTTCTTTTGTTTTTTTATCAGTTGTGAGGATTGATTTTGCAAATTCTTTTCCATTTTGATTAGATAGGGATATTTTTGGGATGTACTCTCTCATTAGTGCCATAGGTAGTTCTACACCAATAATTCCGGTAGAGGCGATTAAAATTTCATTCTCTGGGATATTTAGATAATTTCCAGTAATTTTAGTTGTTTCTTTTGCATCAATGTAGCCTTGTTCGCCAACAGCGCAATTTGCACATCCTGAATTAACTACCAGTCCACGAAATTTTCCACCTAAATCCACACGTTCTTTTGTCAAAGTGACAGAAGGTGAAACAACACTGTTTTGAGAATATGTTCCTGAAACGGTACAGTCAGATTCTGAAAATAAAACACCGATATCTTTTTTATCTTCTCCCGGGGTTTTGATTCCAGCAAAAATAGCTCCAGACTTAAAACCTTGTGGAGTTGTTATTGTTCCATTTTCTATGATATTTATTATTTTTTTCATAGTTTTTTTCTCTGTGATTATTTAGTAATAAAAAAACTCAAATATTTATTAGAGTATGTATTTGAGAGTATAACAAGCTTAAGTAATTTTACTGTACAGTGTTAATGTCGAGTTTTAATACGAATGTGTTTTGTACCATTAATTATTAGTAGAGAATAAAATGAATGACAATAGTAAATCAGATGTATTAATTGCAGGTTTAGGTGCAGCAGCATATTCAGCTGCACTGTATTCAAAAAGATATCAAATAAAAACTACTTTAGTTGGTGAAGAATTTGGTGGAGAAACAGCTATTGGTGGTTTAATTGAAAACTATCCAGGTCAACCTGATATTGATGGTTTCGATCTTATGATGAAATTTAAACAACAAGTTGATAAATTACAGACTGAAACTATTAATTCAAACCTTAAGTCTGTAAAGAAAAATATTAACGGGAAATTTAACTGTATATTAGATGATGGTACAAAGTATGAAGTTATTTCAGTGATTTTAGCAATGGGAAGAGAAAGAAGAAAATTAGATTTGGAGAATGAAGAAGAATGGACAGGTATGGGAGTGTCTTATTGTTCAACATGTGATGCTCCTTTATATAAAAACAAGGAAGCAGTTGCAGTAGTTGGAGGAGGAAATGCTGCTGTAGAAGGAGCAATTTTATTATCGAAGTATGCCAAGAAGGTATATTTAATATATAGAGGAAAATCTTTTTTTAGACCAGAACCTATTCTTTTAAATATTTTAAATAAAACAGAAAATATAGTTATTCTTTTGGAAACAGAAATAAGTTCTTTATTAGGGGATATTAATGGATTAAATGGTATACAAATCAATAAATCTTTTGATGGAGACCATGAAATTTTTTTAGATGGAATTTTTGTTGAAATAGGTGCTGATCCAAGATTAGAAATTCCCAATCAACTTCAACTACAAATTAACAAAGAAACTGGAGAAGTTCAAGTTGATAAGCATCAAAATACTTCTCAACCTGGTATATATGCTGCAGGTGATCTTACCGATGGAACAGATTTAAAACAAACAATCACTGCTGCTTCTCAAGGAGCAATTGCTGCATTATCTGCATATCAAAATGTGCTAAGCCATAAATCTAGAGCATAAAATATTTCTACACGGGTTTAACAATAGAATCAGCTATATTTCCATTTATGACTTTTGAAGCATTTTTTTAGACTATTTTCATAGGCATTTTTTTGAGATTCTATTGTCTTTGTAGCTAAGTGAGGAATTATGATCACATTTTCCATTTGTAGTAATGGGTTATCATTTTCTATAGGTTCTATTTCAGTTACATCTAAACCGGCTGCAAAAATTTCATTATTTAATAATGCTTCAATCATCGCTTTTTCATTAACCACTGGTCCACGACATGTATTAATGAATATAGCTGTTTTTTTCATTAATCTGAATTCCTCTTTTGAAATCATATGTTTTGTTGTTCGATCTAAAGGTACATGTATAGTTACAATGTCTGACGTTTCTAGAAGTTCGTTTAATTCTAGATATTTTGCTCCTGAATCTTTTATATATTTTGTTTCGAAATCCAAATTATCATAATAAACTAATTCACATTCCCACCCACGTAATCTTTTTGCCACATGAGAACCTATTCGACCTAATCCAATTATTCCAATTCGTTTATCAACAAGTGTATGGAATTCTTCTATATCTCCCTTCACGTCATCCATCCATTTCCCATTTTTAACTGAAGTGATTTGTTGATCCAATTTTCTGTTAACAGAGAACATTAGATTTATTGCATGTTCTGCTAAGGCTACAGCATTTGCCCCATTATTATTTGCTACATCTACTCCTAGTTCTGACAGTTTAATTTTATCTAATCAATCTGTTCCTGCGTTAAAAGTTTGAATGAGTTTTAATGAAGAGGTTTTTTCTGCTATCTATGTAATTTCAGGGAAAGTTGTTGTTGGTAAAATGACTACAGCGTTTTTACATTGTTCAATTACTTTCTCAATAGGTTGAGAAGTATCTACATAAAATAGTTCTAATTCCTTATAATTTTTTGCATAGGAATTTAATTCTTTTATTGTTTTATCGTCAATTTTGGATTTAATATTTCCTTTAGTAGGTCCTAAAACTACTACTTTATTAGACATTCCAGTTTGTTCCTTTTTATATTCAAGTGCATATTCACTATATTATAAATAATCAACTATGATTATACTTAAATATAAAAAAATTTAAACCTCAATTTTTTTATAAAGTAGGTTATATATATTTTGAAATCAGTGACTGTAAAAACTCCTGCTACCACGGCTAATTTGGGTCCAGGTTTTGACTGTCTTGGAATGGCATTGGATTTATGGAATGAATTGATTGTGGAAGAAGGTGATTTTAATATAGAAATTCAAGGGGAAGGTAAGAATCAAATTCCAAACGATTCTAGGAATTTAATTGTTACTGGTCTAGAATCTATTTTTACGTATATTGGTAAAAAACCAAAAAAATTTTCTTATAAATGCAAAAATAGTATTCCTTTTTCACGAGGTTTAGGAAGTAGTTCTGCAGCAATAGTTTCAGGTATTCTAGCTGGTGCAGCCTTAAGTGGGGAAGATTTTAGTAAAGAAACCCTTGTAAATTTAGCAGCGGAAATCGAAGGACATCCAGATAATGTTGCTCCTGCAATTTATGGTGGTTTTACTGTAGGAGTTAAAGATCAGACTAAATGGATAATTGACGAAGTAAAAGTTCCTAATGAATTAAATGCAGTATTATTTATTCCGGATTTTTGTATCGAAACACATAAATCTCGATCAAATTTACCTAGCACTTATTCACGTAGTGATGTGATTTATAATATTGGAAGAGTGGCTTTATTAATTAATGCGTTTTCTAAAAATGATTTAGGTCTTTTGAATATTGCAACAAAAGATAAAATTCATCAGCCTTTCCGTTCTGGTTCTATTCCAGGTTTTAAAGTCATTACTAGAGCGGCAATTAATGGTGGAGCTTTTGGTGTTTATATTTCTGGTTCAGGACCTACAATTGTTGCTCTAACTATAGGAAATGAAGTAACTGTAAGATATGAAATTGCTGAAGCTGCACGATTGTCTCAGATTGATGGAGAATCGGTAATTATTCCTATATCCCAGAATGGAGCATCTATAATAAATCATGGGTAGAAAAGATATATCTGAACGTATTATTGTTCAAAAATATGGAGGGAGTTCATTATCCAATTCAGATAAGATTCAAAAGATAGCTCAATCCATTATAAAAAAGAAAAATACAGGAGATTTACTAGTAATAGTTGTTTCAGCTATGGGGAATAGTACAGACGAGCTAGTAAAATTGGCTAATGTTGTTACAGGGAATAAATCATCATCTCCACGAGAGATGGATGTACTGCTTTCAACAGGTGAATTGGTTAGTTCGGCATTAATGTCGATGGTATTAAATTCTAATAATTGTGCCGCAGTTAGCTTAAATGGTATTCAAGCCGGTATTCATACTGATCTTACCCATGGATCTGCAAGGATATCTAATATTAAAACTGATAGAATAATTAGTGAGATCAAAAAAGATAAAGTAGTAATAATTGCAGGTTTCCAAGGTTTTTCAGAGGGTGGAGATATTACCACTTTAGGTCGAGGTGGATCTGATACTTCAGCCGTTGCATTAGCTATAGCATTAAGAGCTAAAAGATGTGAAATTTATACTGATGTTGAGGGAATTTATACTACTGATCCTAGGTTAGAAAATTCTGCAAGAAAAATTAAAGAGATTAATTTTAATGAAATGTTAGAAATGGCATCTTTAGGTGCAAAAATGAATCCTAGATCTATTGAACTAGCTTCTTTAAATAATATGCCAATATATGTTTCATCTACTTTTTCAGAATCTGATGGGACATTGATTCATGGAGGAAAAAACATGGAAGATATTAACCCTATAACGGGTATAGCCGTTGAGCATAATGTTAGTAAGGTTTCAGTTATTGGAATAGAAGATAAACCTGGAGTTGCAGCTGGGTTACTGAAACCATTGTCCGACCAAGGTATAAGTGTGGATGTGATAGTACAAAATTCTAGCGTTAATGGTAATACGGATTTTACTTTTACTATTTCAGAATCTGATTTAAATAAAGCTACCGAATTGATTAAGACTCAAAAAACAGTAATTTTCAACAAAATTGTTACAGGTGTAGGTTTATCAAAAGTAAGTTTAGTAGGTACAGGTATGCAAAATTCTCCTGGTTATGCTGCAAAAATGTTTAAAATTTTGTCAAATGAAAATGTAAATATAGACATGATTACAACATCAGAAATTCGTATAACAGTAATAATTAAATCTAGTTTCGTTGAAGTAGCTGTGAAAAATTTACATAAGGCTTTCGATTTAGATAAACTAAATTAGGAATTTTAAATTTTCTAGTGGAAAACTCCTCTATGTTTTTAAGTATAATCATTCCCGCATATAATGAATCAAAAAGAATTATAAAGACATTAGATACTTTAGTTGATTTTTTGACGGATAAAAATTTTAATTGGGAAATTATTATTGTTGATGATGGCTCAAAAGACTATACAGTAAAAAAAATATTAGAATTTACTACTTTAAACCAGAGAGTTAAGTTAATTGAAACAAACGAAAATTTTGGAAAAGGCAATGCAGTTAAAGTAGGTATGATGGAAGCAATAGGCAAGTGGTGTTTTTTATGTGATGCAGATTTATCTATGCCTATAAATAACTTTGAAAAATTTATACCTAATGATTTTAATATTCCTAAGTATGATATTGTGATAGGTTCCAGAGAAGCTACAGGATCTATAAGATACAATGAGCCTTTTTATAGGCATATTTATGGGAAAATATTTAATTTTTTTGTAAAAATTTTTATATTTTCAGGGATAAATGACACTCAATGTGGGTTTAAATTATTCAATAAGAAATCTGTTCAAATGATTTTCCCAAATTTACTTATCAAAGGATTTGCATTTGATGTAGAGGTGTTATTTTTAGCTAAAAAACTAGATTTTTCAATACATGAAATTGGTATTGAATGGCATCATTCATCTGGTAGTAAAGTTCATTTATTTAATGGACTTAAAGCTTTTATGGATGTTTTAAATATTAGAATCAATTACCTCAAGGGTAAATATAAATTAATTGTAAAATAAGTATATGAATATTGTAGTAATTATTCCTACTTATAATGAGATTGAAAATATAGATTTAGTCATCAATAAATTAAAATCTATGGATAAAAAATTACGATTAATAATAGTTGATGATTCTTCTCCTGACGGTACAGGATTAAAAGCAAAAGAAATAGCAAAAAAATCAGATAAAAAATTTATTAAAGTTGTTCAAAGAAATAGAAAAATGGGGCTTGGAACAGCATATATTAGAGGGTTTACTGAAGCTTTAAAATCTAATGCACAAATTGTAATTCAAATGGATGCAGATTTATCTCATCCTCCTCATAAAATAGATGATTTTATTAATATTTTGAAGAATTATGATGTTGTTATCGGTTCCAGATATATTTCAGGAGGAGGAATAGATCCTAAATGCGGAATCTTACGAATTTTATTGAGCAAGTTTTCAAATTTTCTCATTAGAAAAATACTTGGGGTTAAAATTATTGATGTCACGTCTGGATTTAAGGCATATAGAAGAGAAGTACTAGAAAAGATTCAACTGGATAATTTTTTATCTTCAGGGTTTATTTTTCAGTCTGAAATAATTTTTGAATGTTATAGGGAAAATTTTAAAATAAAAGAAATTCCGTATTTCTTCGAGAGTCGTAATTTTGGAAAATCTAAATTATCATTTGGAGTAATTTTTGAAGCACTCATTAAATTAATCTTGATTAGATTGAAAAAATAATTAATATCCTAATTTACTTATTATTATTTTTATAGATTCAATGAATTTATCTAATTCATCATATGTGTTACATGCTGAAATGTTACCTGCACATCTATTGGACAATAAAAAACCTGAGTTAATTAATCCAATGAACATTTGGTTATTTAAAATTTGATTATTTTTCATATAAGATCGATAATCGTAAACTTTATCTGTAGTAAATTGTAAGGCGAAAAGGGATCCAATACCTGTTACAGTCATTGGTGCCTCCATTTCCAAAAATAAATTAGATAATTTACTTCTTAAATAATCACCTTTTTTGTTGATATCGATATAAACTTTTTCTGTTAATGATTCTAATGTAGCAATACCTGCAACCGCTGTAATAGGGTTACCATTAAAAGTCCCAGCATGTTGCACGTAATTTTTATCATTTGAAGGGTTCCATAAGGACATTATTTTATTGTTCCCACCAAAAGCACCAACTGGCATTCCACCTCCTATTATCTTTCCAAAACAAGTAATATCAGGATAAATGTCATAATATTCTTGTGCACCCCCTCTAGAAATTCTAAATGAAATGACCTCATCAAATATAAGAACGATGTTATTTTTTTTAGTAACTTCTCTAATTGTTTCTAAGAACAATTTTTTTGCGGGGATCATTCCACATTGACCGTTTACAGGTTCAACAATTACAGCAGCAATTTCAGAAGCATACTTTTCAATAATTATTTTTGCTGCCTTTTCATTGTTATAAGGTATTATATAAATATCATTTTCTGCAGAATCAGATATACCTTCAAAAGCTTTTACTGGGTTAGGGAAGTGTTCATCACCTGCTACATCTAAGGAAGGTGTCACACTTATTTGAACAGAATCGTGATTACCATGATAAGCACCTTCACATTTAACAATTTTTTGCTTTCCTGTAAATGCCCTTGCTGCTCTGATAGCATTTAAAGTAGCCTCAGTTCCAGAATTAACAAATCTAATTTTTTCTACAGATTTAACTCGATCGCAAATTAGTTCTGCTAATTTAACCACTGGTGTTGTAGGTGAAGGAAATGAAACCCCCTTTTTTGTTTGTTCTATAATTACATTTTTAATTTTTTTATTGTTATGACCTAAAATTAATGTTGTCATATTATTAATTAGATCAACTCTTTCATTGCCATCTAGATCTGTAATAATTGAACCATTACCCTTTGATAGATATAAGGGGAAAGGATCCCAATAAATCGAATTTCTAGTATCACCTCCAGGCATAACTTTTTTTCCAGTTTTATGGAGATTAAATGACTTAGGGTTGCTTTTGGTATAAATTTCTATTTCTTCATTTATATTCATTTTGGTAACTCTGTTTTGGTTATTTCCCCATTAGAGATATTATATACACTTATTTTTGGGAGATTAATTTTTTGTAAAAAGAATGCATCAGTTGAAGTGATTAATACTTGTTCATAATTTCCTAGTGTACCCAAGACGATTTTTCTTTTATCTTCATCCAATTCAGAAAGAATATCATCCAAAGCTAAAATTGGTGAATATCCAGTCAATTCCTTTAGTAATTCTGCTTCTGATAATTTCATAGATAAAGTTATTATTCTAGATTGACCTCTTGAAGCATATCCATTTGCTATTTGACCGTTAAATTTTATTTCAATGTCGTCCCTGTGTGGTCCAATTAAAGATGTTCCTTGGGAAATTTCTAATGTTTTGAATTTCATTAAATTTTCTTTTATTAAATTTTCTAGTTGTTCACGATTTAAATTATTGATATTTGATTGTGAAAGTGAAATTTTAGGTTTATATGAAATTTCTATTTCATCTCCTCCAGATAATTTCGAATGAATGGGAACAATGGAATTAAATAATTTCCCTATAAATTTATTTCGAGTGATGAAAATATTTGCTGCTTCATATATAAGGCGATCGTCCCAAAAAACTAGTTCTTTTTCTAAAGACTTTTTCTCTTTGATAGATTTTAGTAAGTGATTTCTTTGTTTTATTACATTTCTATACCTTTGTAAAGTTCTAATATAATCCTGATCTGTTTGCGAGATAAGGATATCAATATATTTTCTTCTATTTGAAGGAGGACCACTTAATATTTCCAAATTACTGACCTCAAAACATACAACATTAATATTTCCCACAAAATCAGAAGATTTTCTTACTAAACCATTAATTCTTAAGGATTTTCTAATAAGGGGAATTTTTTTTTGAGAATTTTTTCCACTTGAAACATCAAAATCAATTTGTGCTTGTATTGTTTTTGTCTTTGACTTTCCAACTCCAGAAATTTTAACATGTCCACTATTGCTAGCTATTTCATTATTAATCAGGTCTGTTTCAGAGGATATTCTTGTAGATTTTGCTATTGCTAACATATAGATTGCCTCAATAAGATTACTCTTACCATGACCATTTTTTCCAATAAAAACAGATGTTCCAGTATCTAACTCTAAATTGGTATTGATATGATTTCTAAAACCATTTATTGTGAGTTTTGAGATGTAAATTTAATTCTCTCCATTTAGTATTTTTTAACTTTAGTATAAATAATTGGAATTATAAAATTTAGATATAGTGAAATACAGTAACTAGTTATAAGTTATCATGAATATTAAACCATTTATTAGACATGTGAAGAATTATCCTTCCCAGGGAATTTTATTTAGGGATATTACCCCCTTAATTTATTCACCTGAAATATTTTCATATATATTAGAAAATTTATGTAAAAATATTGACAATTCAAAAATCGATGTGATTTGTGCTATAGACTCTCGAGGTTTTATTTTTGGTGCACCCGTTGCCCACAAAATGGGTATTCCATTGGTTCTACTGAGAAAAAAAGGAAAACTTCCCCCTAGAAAGTTTAGTTTTGAGTATCAATTGGAGTATAGAAAATCAACTCTTGAATTATCATGTAATGTAATCAAAAAAGGTGATAATATCGCGTTAGTGGATGATTTATTAGCAACAGGTGGCTCTGCATTGGCAGCAAATGAATTAATATCAAAATCAGGTGGGGTGATAAAAATTTTTTTATTTGTTATTGAATTATTGGAGTTAAAGGGACGAGAAAAACTACCTCTTAAAACGGATATATATAGTTTAGTCTCTGATTAAAGATGATTTATGGGGTTACATTTGATTTATGGTTGACTTTAATTGGTGAATTAGATGGTGGAAGTCAATCATTGGATCGTAATTTATTGAGATCGGAATTAACCCAAAAAAAACTATTACAATATAATGAAGATATATCATTGGGTACTATCAAAAAATGCTTTAAAGCTACTGCTACCAAAATTAATTCTCAACATAATTTGGGTATAGATATGAATTATTTTGATAGGGTTGGACAGGCCTTAAGTTTAATGTCACCAGGGATTATAAATCGTATAGGAATGGATGCTGTTAAGGATATTGGAATTTTAATCGATTCTGCATTTTTAGAAATCCCTCCATATGTTTATGATGATTCAATACCAGTACTTAAAGAAATTAAAAATTTAGGTTTTAAAATTGGTCTCATTTCTAATACAGGATTAACATCCCCAGAAACTTATAAGCAATGGTTTATTTCCGAAAATATTTTAGATTATTTTTCTGCAATAACGTTTTCTAATGAGAAATGTTTAGCTAAACCTGCGAAGAGAATTTTTTTAGAAACACTACAAGTTATGAATGTAAAGACAAATAATTGTATGCACATAGGAGATAATTTACTTACCGATATTTTAGGAGCAAATCAAACTGGAATGGTTACGACTTGGATTTCTGGGTTAGATGATCGTGACCCTATTGTTTCACCAGATTATTCAATTTCTCAATTATCAGAATTTCCAGATATTGTTAGAAAATGGAAAGAAAAATCATTAATCTAATTTCTTATAAATACTGTTAATATGAAACCCAAACCAAATTGCTATATATTCGCATATAGTGAAGAGACCGATTAACAGAGTTGTTTCTAAAAAAAATCTTTCTGGAAACATCATAATTAACATGTCCTTTTTTGGATCTAAAATCCAAAGGTCATTACTAAAAGATAACATATGAAATTTAGTGAATACCCATGTGAAATTTGTTATTGAAGCTAATATAAAAATTGATACAATGGAACCAAATATCAAGAAAGAAATTTTTATGGTTGATGATAATAATTTATATGAATTTTCTTTTAAAAAATATATTAGTGAAATTATAGATAGTATTAAAATTACTGTAGTGAAAATAGAGATCATGTAAACAAATTTTATTAAATTTTTTACATCAATCATATGTATTATTTCTTTTTCATTATATATAGAATTCTCATACCCATTAACCTTGATTTTGATATCTAATCTTTCACTGTTGTCAGAAAAATAAGTTTTAATTTTGTTTGAAATGAAATTTAAATCATCTATTGATAAATTTGTCGACTCTGGAATATTATTTCTGTTCCAATTATAACTATATAACCAATTTGAATTAATTAAATATGTTGCATTCGCAGTTATCAATGATACTGGCAACGATAAGTAAATTATTGTGACAATAATATTTTTGATCTTTATCATACTTATTAGCATAATTTTAATAATAAAAAAGTCTATCAAAAAAGGTTGTTTTTAAACTATGACAAATAACTGTTCCAATGACACAAAAATAAAAGAAAAATTTTATGAATTAGTAATGATTATAAAAAAATTAACGGGACCTGAAGGTTGTCCATGGGATATTAAACAAAATCATAAATCTTTAGCTCCACAATTATTGGAAGAGACATATGAACTTTTTGAAGCGATAGATGATGAAAATGTTGAGGGTGTTTTGGAGGAATTAGGCGATATTTTATTGCAAATTGTATTTCATTCAGAGATATTGATGAGATCAAGCCCATTTGATATTTCTGATGTTTGTAATAGAATTTCAAAAAAAATGATAGGGAGACACCCTCATGTTTTTGAAAAAGATATAGATCATGATATAAAAACTGATATTGATGTGGAAAAAAAATGGGAATATTTTAAAAGAAAAGAATCTATCGGGTTTAGGTCAATTGTTTCTAGCATTCCAAAATCCATGCCTGCATTAGCTTTTGCTACTGAGATTCAGAAAAGAGCATTAAATTCAGGTATACCATCAAGGAAATTATATGAATTTGATGAGGATATTAATAAAGAAATTAATGCTGGCAAAAAACTTTTGATGTTAACTAGGGAAATTTTTGAATTAGGTTTCGATCCTGAGATATTACTTAAGAATGAAACACTCAAATTAAGAGATAAAATTATATCTATTGAAAAAAAGACAGAGATTCCTATAGATGAACTTCCAAAGGAAAAACTGGAAGAATTATGGGATGTTGGAAAATAAGTTTTAACTTTTATGTATAGAAATCGAGTAATTTTTTTGTTCAGTGACTTCCCCAATTACTTCAATTTTTTTTGAGTCATTATTTTCTAGAAAATCGGTCACTTTATTTAAGGTTTTTTCTGGTACAGCCATCAACATACCTCCAGAAGTTTGTGGGTCGGCCAACAATTTTTTTTCAAGAGGAGATAAATTTGAAGGGAAATCAATATATTTTTCTAAATATTCAAGATTCCTTATAGTCCCAGCAGGGTAAATATCTTTTTTAAGTAAATCTTTTGAACCTGAAAAAACAGGAATTTTATTATTCCAAATTATTGCAGATTTATTACTTGATTTCATCATTTGGTCTAAGTGTCCTAATAAACCAAATCCTGTGATATCAGTTGCAGATTTAATATTGTATAGATTCATCACATCACATGCTAAATTATTAAGTTTCTTCATGGAATCAATGGCGATATTTAAATCATTTTGTTTTAAGAAATTTTTATGATTTTTTAAAGCTGTTGTAATTATTCCAGTACCTATTGGTTTAGTTAAGAGTAATAAATCACCAGTTTTTGCTAATGCATTTGTAATTTGTTTTCCTGTTTTTACAAAACCAGTAACAGCTAAACCATACTTTGGTTCATTATCATCTATTGTATGACCTCCTACAATAGAAGTATTTGCTTCTTTGGCTTTTGAGAATCCTCCTTCTAAAATTGATGAAATGATTTCTTTAGGTAAGTTTCTTGGAAATGCTGCAATATTCAAAGCCACAACAGGTTTTCCACCTACAGCATAAACGTCTGATAACGAATTTGCTGCGGCAATTTCACCATATGTATATCCATCATCAACGATTGGAGCAAAAAAATCTAAAGTTAAAACTAAAGAAATCTGGCTATTAATTTTATAGATAGCTGCATCATCTCCAGTTTTATGGTCCAATAATATATTGTCATCGCTTTCTATAGATGAAAGTTTGCTCAAAATACCTTTAAGCTCGCTCTGACTGAGCTTACCAGCTCAACCAGCAGATGATGCTAATTGGGTCAATCTAATATTTTTCTTGTTCATAAAATTAAATTTCCTAAGGAATAAAATTTTCCTTTGAAGTTCGATAATTATTTATTACATTTTATACAATTGTATTAATGAAATAATAATAAAAAAAATAAAAGAGTTTTAATTGGAACATAAATTTACAAAAAATTTTCCTGAAATGGAAATTTTGCCATTAACCTCTAGAGTAACTCAAGGTCGATTATCTATTGGTGGATGTGATTTACATAATTTGGCTGAAGAATTTGGAACACCGTTATATATCTATGATGAAGAAACTATAAGATTAATTTGCAAAGATTTCATTCGAGAATTTAGTCATTGTTATGAAGATGTAAAAATTGAATATTCTACTAAAGCATTTTCAAATCCATCGGTCAATAGAATAATTGATGAAGAGGGATTGCATATTGATGTAGTTACAGGAGGAGAACTAGCGATTGCGATTGCTTCAAATTTCCCCGCTAATCGAATTAATTTTCATGGAAACAATAAAAGTGAGCATGAATTAATTGAGGCAATCGAATATGGTATTGAAACAATAACGATAGATTCTTTTCATGAGATTTTTCTTTTAGATAAAATTCTTAAAAGTAAATCAAAAAAACAAAAAGTTATGATAAGAGTTTCTCCTAGTATAGATCCCCATACCCATCTATTAACTACTACTGGTATATTGGATTCAAAATTTGGATTTTCTATTGAAACAGGTGATGCAGAGAAAGCAATAAGCCAAATAATGAAGTTAGATTTTTTTGATTTATTGGGAGTTCATTTTCATCTTGGGTCTCCAATTTTTGAACTTGATCCTTATCAACAAGCTATAGATTATGTAATCACTTTTTCTTCACGAATGAGAGACCTTTATGGGTTAAATTTACGTAGATTTAGCCCAGGCGGAGGATTTGCGATAGGTTATGTCACAAATGAATTGCCTCCTAAAATTTCTGATTATGCGAGAATTATTTCTGAATCAGTAAAAAAAGGTTGCGATAAATATAAATTTGATTATCCCGAACTAATAGTTGAACCTGGTAGAGCCATAGTGGGACGATCCGGGGTAGCTATCTATAGTGTAGGGGCTATAAAAGAAATACCTGATGTACGGACCTATGTTTCGGTGGATGGAGGTATGGGTGATAATATTAGACCTGCGATCTATGGTTCTCAGTATTCTGTAATTCCAGTAGGGAAGATTAACCATAAATGGGATAATAAAGTTACTGTTGCAGGAAAATTTTGTGAATCTGGAGACATACTTGCAAGAGATGTTTTTTTACCTGAACTTAGTAGCGGTGATTTATTGGCATTACCATCTTCTGGAGCTTACTGTATAGGTATGTCTAGTAATTATAATATGCAGGTCCGACCTGCAGTAGTACTAGTTAATAATGGAGTACCTAAATTGATTAAGCGTAGAGAAACATATAAAGATTTATTGGAAACTAGTTTAAATATAGATTAATTATTTTGAGTCAAATTTTTTTTGGATGGAGTACTTTTGGCCATGATGAGGCTATCAATTTTTTTTTAAAATCGGCACAAAAAAACCAACTACCTCACGCGAATTTAATAGTTGGACCATCAAGAGTTGGAAAGACTACTCTTGCATTTGATTTAGCATGTTTAATTAATCTTTATCCAGATGAAGAAAAATCACAAGATCAAATTATTGATATTCAAAAAGATGATAAAGCTCAAAGGATTATCAGAGGCTTAAATTCAGATATCAGATTGTTCAATATAGATACTCCATACATTTTAAATGGAAAAAAAATTGTATCTAAAATAAATATTTCCATAGAGCATATAAAAAATATAAAACGTGAAACTTCAATTAAACCCTTTGAGAGTAAATCAAAAGTTTTTATTATTCAGGATTGTCACAATATGACTAACGAAGCAGCAAATTCGTTTTTAAAAATACTTGAAGAACCTTTTGAAAATAATTATTTTATTTTAACCACAGATTTAATTGATCAAATTCCCGAAACAATCGTTTCACGTTGTCAATTAATTAACTTAGTCAGAGTCAATAGTAATTCTATTTCAGAGATGGTAGAAAAAAAATTTAATGTAAATCATGAAAAATCTAAAACTATAGCTAGATTTTCTAAAGGTTGTCCAGGATGGGCTATTTCAGCGGTAAATGACGAAATTCTTCTTGATTCATATAATCAATTATTCAGTAGAATAATGGATGTTATTTCTAGCTCTATAGAACAACGGCTTAATTATTCTAGGAAGCTTTCAATTCAATTTAGAAACAATAGAAATGAGGTATATGCTGAATTAGATGGTTGGGTAGATTGGTTTAGAGATTTAGCATTGTTAAAAAATCAATTGGGGGAATATATCTTATTTAGAGAAAATATTTTTGAATATAAAAAATATTTAGATCAATTGAGAATCGAAGAGATTGTTAGTTCAATTAATAAAATTATTTACACTCGAGAAAATCTAGAGAAAAACGTTTCTCCTAATCTTGCTTTGGATGTTCTGATATTAGAATTACCATATGTTAATGATCATAATATAAATACAGAATAATTATTATAGGTACAACAAATTTATTAAAAGATATTTTGTCAAAAGAAAACATTATAAAAAATATTTCTATAGATGGACCTGCTGCATCCGGTAAAACATCTTTGGGACAAGAATTGTCGAAACGTATAAATTATAAATTTCTTGATACTGGTTTAATGTATAGGTTTGTAGCCTATCAATCTATAATCATGAATGTTGATTCTTCAAATGAGGAATCAATTGTTAATGTTTCTAAAAAATTAGAAATTTCCTCTTTTGATTTACTAGATGGGGAAGTGCATTTAAATTCTAAAAATGTTACTAGTAAATTAAAGGAAAGGCGAGTAGATCGTCGAGTTTCACAGATAGCAAAATACTCTAATGTACGTAAAATTTTGGTTGATCACCAAAGGGATATTGCATTACGAAATAATTTAGTTATGGTAGGTAGGGATATTGGTACGGTGGTGCTTCCTAATGCTGATTATAAGTTCTATATTACTGCAAATCCAGAAATTAGAGCTAAAAGACGATATAAAGATTTAGCGGAACTAAAAACACAAATTTCTTTTGAAGACATTTTACAAGAGATAAAAGAACGTGATAATACTGATTCTATGAGAGATGATTCTCCTCTAATACCAGCTATAGATGCAATTATCATTGATACTAGTCGGATAGATTTTGAAAATTCTATCTTGAAAATCATGGAATTTATTGAGGGAGAGCAAATTTGAATCAATGGATATTTTCAATATGTAATTTTTCCTTTAAACAAACGTTGTCTGTTTTTTCAGACATTAAGATTTCAGGAAAAGAAAATATTCCATTGGATGGACCTGTAATGATAGTTTCAAACCACATTTCAAATATAGATCCTGCAATTGTTGCAGCAAGTATAACTAGGAGACCTAATTTTTTAGCAAAAAAAGAATTATTTAATAATCTTTTTCTTAACAATTTCCTGAGATCATATGGAGCGTATCCCGTTGATAGGGGTAAAGGTGATATTGGAGCACTTAGATGGGGTGAAAAACAATTGAAAAAAGGTAATGCTTTAATATTATTTCCTGAAGGTACAAGAAGTAAAACAGGAAAGTTAATGAAAGGAAAATCAGGTGTTGCTAGACTTGCTACATTAACAGAAACTCCAATAGTACCAATAGGTATTTCTGGGTCTGAAAACTTGCAAAATTTATTAAAAGTTCTTGCTCCAATTTCAAAATTAAGAATAAATATTGGTAAAGCATTTACTTTAAAAAAAGAAAATTTTTCTAAGAAAAAAGATTATGATGAAGCTACAAACGAAATAATGATAAAAATAGCAATGCAGTTACCAGATAAATATCATGGCAGTTATGAGATAAGTAAGAATATTAATTTTTCTTATATAAATTAATTATGAAAAGTATTTAAATATGTGTGGAATTTATGGATATATTGGAGAACATTCTGCCGCTCAGATAATTGTTAAAGGGTTAAGATCCTTAGAGTATAGGGGTTATGATTCTGCAGGTATTGCAGTTATTGATAATGTCGGAAATATCAACATTTCAAAATTTGGGGAACATAAATCTAGTATTGATAAATTAACAAAAAGCATAAAAGACGATAAATTTAATGGAAATATCGGAATTGGTCATACTAGATGGGCAACACATGGTGAGATTTCAAAAAATAATTCTCATCCGCATTCAGATTCCGACAATACAGTAGCAATAGTTCATAATGGCATTATAGAAAATTACTTAGAAATTAAACAAAAACTAGAATGTTTAGGTATTAGGTTTTCATCTCAGACCGATAGTGAAATTATAGCCAATTATCTTTCGTATGAAATAAAAAAAGGAGAAAATTTACTTAAGGCGGTTTCGAAATTAAAAAAAGTAATAAGAGGTAATTCTTCTATTTTAGCAATATCAATATCAAATCCTGAAGAAATAATTGGGATACGATTAGGAAATGCAGGAGGAATAGTTGTTGGTTTAGATGATAATGCTACATATATATCTTCAGATTTATCTGCTTTATTACCAAGAACTAATAAAATTTTATATTTAGAGAATCAAGAAATTATTAAAATTTCAAATCGAAATTACAAATTATATAATTCAGATTTAGAAGAAATCGATAGATCTCCCCAAAAAATTGAAGTAGATAAATATGATGTTGATAAAGGAGAATATCCACATTATATGATTAAAGAAATCAATGAACAGCCAAATTCAATTCAATCATCTATTGCCGGAAGAATAAATTTTTCATCTAATACTGTTATATTACCCGAGATAGATAATAAAGAAATTAATATATCTGAATTTAATAGGATAATTTTTACTGGTATGGGAACTTCACTACATGCTGCAATGTATGGAGCATATATATTTGAAAATATATTAGGAATTGCTTCTTCAGCCGAAAATTCCTCTGAATTAAGATATAGAAATCCGGTAATTGACGATAAAACACTATTAATAGCTATAACTCAATCTGGAGAAACAGCAGATACATTATCGGCAATAGAACATTTCAAAAATAAATCATGTAAAGTTATTTCAATTGTTGAATCTTTTGGTACTGAAGCATCAAGGATTTCTGACTCTACCATACGTATTAAAGCGGGACAAGAGATAGGGGTTGCTGCCACTAAAACGCTAACATCTACTATGGTAACTCTTATACAATTAGCTCTTTTTTTTAATTTAGATTTAAATAAATCTGTTGGGAACACAATTTCTTCTCTAATAAAAGATATTTCTATATTACCTTCTTCTATTTCTGAAGTATTAAATTGTGAAACTGAGATAAAAAAATTAGGCAATAGTATGTCAGGTTATTCTAATATCTTATATCTTGGCAGAGGAATTAATATCTCTACTGCATTAGAAGGTGCTTTAAAAATGAAAGAAATAGCATATTTACATGCAGAAGGTTATCCTGCAGGAGAGATGAAGCATGGAGTAAATGCTCTATTAGGTTCAAAAATGCCGACAATACTTATAATTCCTGATGATGAATTATTTGAAAAGAATTTAGGAACTATTAATGAAGTTAAAGCTAGGGGTAGTAAAACTCTTGTAATTACCGATAGTAATTCTAAAGATTTAAGGACATTATCAGATGATTTAATTGTAGTTCCAAAAATTAATAATCTTTTATCTCCAATACTATTTATTATTGCATTGCAAATTATTGCCTATCATACAGCGATTAGTTTAAATCTTGATCCTGACAAACCTAGAAATTTAGCAAAAACAGTTACGGTGGAGTAGAACAAAACAGTGAATTACGAAGACTTCTTAACTCTTAAAGGAAAAGATTTCAAAGGAAGAACCCTTGAAGATATTTGGTCTTTTACAGATAAAGAAATAGAAGAAAATCATGATTTTATTCAAATAGTTTTTCCATTAAATAAACCCAGTCAATCTGTGTTCCACGGATATTATCTTGATAGTCAAGATCTTGTAGATCAAATT
>PBDR01000024.1 GCA_002717385.1 Chloroflexota bacterium | reverse complement strand
TTTTAATTTGTTTTGATATTCTACTATGGCAACTAAACCAGATGCCCCACCTCCCAAACCGTTAAAAATCGCTACCATTTGTGGCATAGCTGTCATTTTGATAAATTGAGCACTGATTGAACCAATAAATATTCCAATAACTAAACCAGGAATTATCCATTGCCATTGAAAAAGATCCAAATTAACTACAGTTACTATGATAGCAATCAACATTCCTATTGCAGATAAAATATTCCCAGATCTTGCCGTAGTTGGTGATCCTAGCCTTTTAATTCCTATAATAAAAAAAATTGACGCGAAAATATATCCAACTTCTAAAATATATTCTTCTGTCAATTTTTATTTTTCCTATTTTTTTTGAACATTTTTAACATTCGATCAGTGACTAAAAATCCTCCAACAACATTAGTAGTGGCGAATATGACCGCTATCATTGCCAAAATACCACCCAAAAGTTCAGATACATTTGATGCTATGATAATTGCGCCTATGATTGCAATTCCAGATATCGCGTTCGATCCTGACATTAATGGTGTATGAAGAGTGGGAGGAACTTTGGTAATGATTTCATAACCAATAAAAAGAGCTAAAATTAAGATTGTTATATGTATTAGTTCCATATATCTTTTCCTTTATTCATTACGAGATTGACCATTATTGGTAACACAAGTTGAATTTATTATTTCATCTTCAAAATCAAAAAGAATGTTTCCATTATTATCTGTTAATAAATCAATTAGAGCTGTCACGTTACGTGAATATAAATTACTAGAAACTTTTGACATTTTTGATTGAATATCGACAGGAGAAATAATTTTTACACCATGAGCAATAATTGTTTCTCCTGAATTATTTAGTTCAACATTTCCTCCTGAATCTGCAACTACGTCTACAATTACACTGCCTGGCTTCATTTTTTTTATCATTTCATTTGTAATTAATATTGGTGCTCTTTTACCTGGTATAGCTGCTGTAGTAATTACTCCATCAGAATTTGAAAGATGACCTTCCAAAAACTTTCTTTGTTTTATTTGTTCAGATTCTTCTAGTTCTTTTGCATATCCTGTTTCTGATTCTGCATCAACATCTTTATTTGGATGAATAAATGTAGCTCCAAGACTTTCTATTTGTTCTCCTGCGGCTAATCTAATATCAAATGCTGAAACTAAAGCACCTAATCTTCGAGCTGTAGCTATAGCTTGCAAACCAGCTACTCCAGCACCTAATATAAGGATTTTTGCAGGTGGTATTGTACCTGCAGCAGTCATCATCATAGGTAAATAAATACCCAATTCATTTGCTATTATTAGAGCAGATTTATAACCAGCAATTGATGCTTGGGAAGATAATACATCCATACGCTGAGCTCTAGAAATACGTGGGATTAGTTCCATATCAAAAGCAGTAATATTTTTATCATTAATATCTTTTAATATTTTTTTATCTGATCTAGTGCCTAAAACTGAAATTAAAACCTGTTTATCTTTAAAAGAGTTTAGGGTTTTTGGTTTAGAAATAGTAATACATATATCTGCTTTATGGACATCATGATTTGATATGATTTTTGCTCCCGAATTAGTATATTCTTCATTAGGGTATCCTGCTTCTTTTCCAGCTCCATCAACTATGAAGATTTCATGTCTTTTCTTTACTAAATAATTTACTGAATCTGGTACTAAAGACACTCTTTTTTCTGATTTATTTATTTCCGAAAGAACACAAATCTTCAACGCATGTACCCAAATTATTTTTACTATTTATATCAAATCAGTTTGATTATAGGATATTTTGCAAAAAGAAATGTAAAATTAGTTTGTTTTATTTGAAAATACTATTTAATTTAACAACAAAATATTAATTTAAATAGAAAGGCTGATTAATGTTTGATAAAACTGAAGGTTGTGTTTTGGCAGTTGATATTGGATCTTCGTCAGTTAAGGGTGCACTTTTCAGTACTTCATGTAGATTAATACCAGATACATTTTTTGCCCTTGAGCATAAACAAACAAATTCTTTCGATGGAGGAGTTGAAGAAAATCCTTTATATATTCAAAAAATTGTTGAAAATGTGATAGATAAAATTGTCAATCAAATTAATAAGAAAGATTATGAGATACTTGCTGTTGCTATAGATTCTATGGCAAGTTCTGTATCAGGATTAAATAAACTAAATGATCCTGTTACACCTTTTTATACTTATGCTGATACTAGGAATTCATATGATGTAGAAAAAATAAAAGAGTCTATTAATGAGTTAGAAGTACATCAACGAACTGGTACTATGCAACACACCTCATATCTTCCGGCTAGAATTATGTGGATTAAACGTACTAAACCTGAACTATACACTCAAATATCTAAGTGGGTGGATATTCCCACTTTTTTATTTATGAGATGGTTTGAATTTGAGAAAGTTAAAACCAGTTATTGTTTAGCGTCATGGAGTGGATTAGTAGATAGATTTAATCGTAGGTGGGATGAGTCAATATTAAATTTACTTGATATGGATAAAAATTATTTTCCAGAACTTTCAACTTGGGACGATTCTATTCAAATTTTAAATAAAGAGTATTCTAAACGTTGGAAACTACTTAGAAATATCCCGTTTTTCTTAGGTGTTGGGGATGGATTGTCTGCTAATTTAGGGACAGGATGTGTAGACCCTTCAAATTTAGCAATAACAATTGGTTCTACTGGGGCGATGCGAACAATTCTACCTGGTAATCCTAAAATACCTTTAGGTTTGTGGTCATATTGTTTTGGGAAAGATAAGAATATTTTAGGAGGTTCATTCACTGAAGGAGGTAACGTAATAAAATGGGCCAATGATAATTTAGGTTTGGATACATCTTCTGGGTTAGATAAAATATTAAATGGTAGAGCCCCTGATATTCATGGATTGACAGTATTACCATTTTTGTCTGGTGAGAGATCAACTGGATGGAACGGTGCAGCAACAGCATCTATTAGCGGTATACGAATGAGTACTTCCTCAACCGATATTCTTCAGGCTCTTTGTGAATCTATTGCGCATAGATTTTCTGATGTATTAGATTTAATTTTACCTTATCTTGATAAGGATTTAAATATCGTTGCTAGTGGTGGTGCTCTTTCAGAATCGAAATGGTGGTTGAAAACTATTTCCAATTCTCTTGGTAGACCAATAATGGTTTGTGATTTAGATCAACAAACTTTATATGGGACATCTAAATTAGCTTTAAAAGGTATTGGAGTTATAGGGAATTTTGAAGAGATCCCGGTTGAAAAATCTGACATCATTTATCCTGATTATAAAGCTATAGAAATTATGAATGTTGCAAGACTAAAACATAAAGATTTTTATAATTCTTTATTCGGGTGATCTTCCAACTTCTTCTCTTTGTCTATCAACTCTTTCTTTAATTATTTTTTTCATTAAATTTCTCATTTTCCCGATTGATTTTTTTTCAGAAATTGAATCTTCATTGATCAATTCTTTTTCCTCTATGATTTCCCACAGTTTTTCATGAGTTTTTCTTAATTCTATAGTTGACATAGAACTTGGATCTATATTTTCTATATTTTCAGGTAATTTATTATCAGTCATTATAATTTTTCTACTTTATGACCACCAAATCCTCTTCTCATCGCCGATAAAATTTTTCCTGACAAAGGTTCTTTTTGTCTAGATCTAAATCTAGCAAAAAGAGATGAGGAAATTACAGGTATAGGTATTCCTAGTTCTACTGCTTCATTTAATGTCCATCTACCTTCACCAGAGTCCTCAACATAAGATGATAATTCAGAAATAGATGATTCATTTTCTAATTCGGAAGTGATTAACTCCAAAAGCCATGACTTTATGACACTACCTTGTTCCCAATTTTTTGAGATAGAATAAAGATCCAGGTTGAAATCTTTTTTTGTACTAAGTAATTCAAATCCTTCTGCAATTGCTTGCATCATACCATATTCAATTCCATTATGAATCATTTTTACATAATGTCCTGAACCAGACTTACCTACATAAAGATTACCATCAGAGATTTTTGGAGATAGACTCTTAAAAATAGGTAGATTTTGGTTATATGCTTTTATAGATCCTCCAATTGTTAAACAATAACCATTTTTCAAACCCCATATACCACCACTTGTTCCACAATCTAAGAAGTTAATCTTATTTTTTTCTGCGTGATTGTTTCTACGAATTGAATCTTTATAATAAGAGTTTCCCCCATCAATAATATAATCACCTTTATCAAGCAAATTAATTAATTTATTCACAACTTTTTCAGTTTCTTTTCCTGAAGGAACCATTATCCAAATAGTGGATGGTTTTTTAAGAGATTGAATTAAATGGTCTATTGAATTTGTTGGTTTTGCTCCAATTTGTCGTAATGATTCAATAGTAATTTTATCTAGATCATATACGAAAACTTCATGATTATTTCTAATCAATCTTCTACACATATTTTGTCCCATTCTACCCAAACCTATCATTCCAATTTGCAACTTTATACTCCTATAATTTTCATTTTTTAATCAATGATACTGAATGGTTTGTTGAAGTGATTTGATATATCTGTAAAATTTTTTCTGATATAGATTGTATTGTTTGAATTTTATTAAATTTTTTTAAACCATAATTTGTAATTTCATCTAAAAAATACTTTTCGTCAATTATTATGCCGTTTATATTAATTTTTAAACTATTATTAATCACAAGATTGTCTTTATTTAAATTTATCAGTATTTCAGGTTGAGGCCTGTCATCTATACGAGATTGTGCTATAAAAATATCTAAGCTTGTATTAGAGTAAAGATTATCTATTATCCATCCATCAGGTTCTATGCCAATATCTTGAAGTTTTACCAAAGATTTAATTAAATTTTCAGCATATTTTTTTTCTTTTATATTTTCTGATAGTTTGTTTATATATATATATATATTTGAATTTAGGGGAGATTTATTTTGAATTTTTGGGTTTTCAATTTGATTTTTCATACAAAAATTTTTAATTTCCATTAAATTTTGTTCTGTTTGATTTTCATTTAAATTATTAATATTTTTTATTGTCAATACTATTTTATTAAAGTGCTTAATATTATTATTACTACAAGTACATTGATGATCGAAATGATTATGTTTACACAACTTATTTAATTTTTTATTAATATAATCTTTTATTTCTTTTTCATTAACTGAAACTAATGTATTTATTGATTTTGATTTGCATCTGAGTAGAATTTCTTGACCAATTGTATTATTAGACCATATGGTAAGATCTTCAATTTTTATACCTTTATTAATGCTTAGTAATGTCGCTTCGTAAATTATCTTTTTATAATTTGCTAATATTTCAAAGATTTCATTTTCATTTTTTTTTGAGATGTCATAAATTGATTCTAAACCAAAATTTTCTGAATCAATTCTTAGAGTGAATTTAGTCATAGATTATCTACTTCAACATTCAAACCAATCCCCCTTTTTTCCATTTCCAATAGATCAGCTAAAGCTTGAGAAAGATAAAGTTCTTTCAAAGAATAAGAAAATGATGGAAGAACAAAATCATTTTTAGGGAATTGAATTTTGCAAAATACGAAGTTGTTTTTTGGCCCTCCTTTGTATAGTTGTCCGAGAGAATGTAAATATTGTGGACCAAAACCTATTGAAACACATTTTTTATATTTTTTTGTTATTGATTCACGGATTTGGAGAATTTTATCATTATTTTTACAAAATAATATTAGTGCGATATATTCTGTTTGAGATGTAGGTAATGAATTATTTTTTTTAGCTCGTTTACTTAAATCAAAAATCGACTTTTCTACATTTAAAAGTTTTCTTTTTATTATTTTCGTTGTATTAATTTTAGATGATTCTACATCTGGTTGATCAAAAGGATTAATTTTTAAATGTTCAGAAATTAATATAGTAATGATTTGCCACTTAAACATTTCTTTACCTATTAAGTTTGGGTTGTAGAAATCGATTTTAAATGTCGGAGAATTATAACTATTTAATTGTCTGTAAATCTGATTTATTTTTTTTGAAGGTGAATTTGAATTATGAATGAATATAAATTGTCGATCATATGAATAGTCTCTTAATTTCAATAAATTTTCATTACAAATTGGTATGATAGCATTTGATTTTTTTCCCGTTGATTCTGCAATTAATTGTTCTATCCAGTAATTAAAATATTTGTATTTTTTTGGTGAAATAATCGTTAGTTTATTTTTCCCTTTTTTTAAATTACGGATAATAAATTTAGCTAATTCCAAAGTATGATTTTTATTTTGATTGTTCCTAATTTTTTTTATATATTCTTGTGTATTGATAAGAATCTTATAGAGTATTTTTTTTTCTAACATAATTGAAATTAATCCAAATTGAGATAGACCAGAAAACCTTCCACCAAATTTATCTTTAGTTGTAATTATCATTCCAAATTCTGATTTTTTTGATCTAATATGTAATGGACTATTTTCATCCGTGATGGATATTATATGTAAAGTTGGGTTTATATCTAGATCATGATATTTTTTTCTTATCAAATTTTCTAAACTGATAGTCTCTATTGTTGTTCCTGATTTACTACTAATTACAAAAAGAGTTTTTTTTAGTTTGATATTTTTAAAAATTGTCTGAATTTCATCAGGGTTAATTGTATCTATAAATTTTACTGGGAATCTAAACATTTTTTTAGAGAACAAACTATATATCGCTTTAGCAGAATTAATTGATCCCCCAATTCCAACAATCACTATAGACTCCAAAAAATTTTTTTTCATGTAATGATTTAATTTTTCCGATTGATTTAGATATAAATTAATTTCGTAAGGTAAATCTATCCATCCCATTACATTTTCCAGGTCTTTGGGGATGGAATCATTGTTAAAGATTGAAAAATCTCTTGATAAAATTTTTTTTATAATTATTTTCTCGGACATTTTTAGTGGATAATTTTCCGATTATTCTTATGAAACTAAAGTTTTGAAAATTAGTTTTTTTAGGTGTTGAAATTTTCCAATTCTATTTTTTGGACTTTTTCTAATCTCCTTAAAAATCTTGATTCTTCAATAAATTTTGACTTCAAAAAATTTAGAGTAATTTTTTCTGCTAAAGTAGAACCAATTATCCTAGCACCTAAACATATTACATTCATATCATCATGTTCAACACCTTGAGATCCTGAGTATGTATCGTGGCAAACTGCTGATCGAACACCTTTGAATTTTGATGCTGTAATTGAAGCCCCAACTCCTGATCCACATAATATTATTCCTTTTTCTGATTCTCCATTTTGTACAGATTTAGCTACTAATTCTGCAAAATCTGGATAGTCATCATTAGGATTGAAAGTATAAGCTCCTTTATCTATAACATCATATCCATTTTTTGAAATAAATTTGATTAATTCATTCTTTAATTTGAAACCACCATGATCAGCGCCAATGGATACTTTCATTTTGTACCTACTTATTAGTGTAACCTTTAATATTTAATTTAATTGAATAGAGTGAAGTGTCACCGGCAATGTACAATGTTTTGTAATTCAAATCTCCAAAAACTAAATTAGCTGTTCTTTGTTCGGGGATAAATATTTTTCCTAATAAATTCCCTGATTCAGATAAACAGTGTACACCATCCCAAGCACTAGTCCAAATATTACCTAAAGAATCTATTCTGAACCCATCTGCAATTCCAGGGGAAACTTTTCCAAATTCCCTCGGATTTGACAAAATCGTTCCATTTTGATTCACTTCTATAGCTAGAATATTTTCTGGTTCACCAGAATCAGCGACGTATAATATTTTTTCATCTGGTGAAAATGCTAAACCATTTGGTTTATCACATTGATCAAATACGATTTTCAACTCTTTTGAATTTGGATCAAATTTAAATACATAATTACCATTTAATTCAGATTCTCTTTTATTTCCTTCTCTATCAGAAAGGATACCGTAAGGAGGATCGGTAAACCATATTGTTCCGTCAGATTTTACTACTACATCATTTGGAGAATTTAATCTTTTCCCTTTGTAATTGTCAACTAAAGTGACAATGTTATTTTTGTTATCTGTTCTTGTGATTCTATTTGTTTGATGCTCACAGGTAATTAAATTTCCTTCAAGATCTACAGTGTTTCCATTCGAAAAATTAGATGGTTCTCGAAATATTGTGGTGATTTTTGATTTAATGTCGTATTGTAAAATACGATTATTAGGAACGTCAGACAATAAAACGCAATTATTTTTCTCCAAAAATACTGGCCCTTCTGCCCATTCGCAACCTGTCCACAATTTAGTAGCTTGTCTTTCATTACTTATGTATTCATTAAAGACACTATCTATAACTTCTATTCCAGATTTAAGATCCGATATATCACGGTAATTTTGTCTTTTTTCTAAAATTTTCGACTTGGCTATTTGCATCTAATAAGTGTAACTTTAAAATGATAATATTTTCTTGTAATTTAACCTAATAAAATAAAAATAAAAATATGTTTCTAAAAAATTTTGACCCAGTTTTATCAGATGAAGTATTTTCTGTCGGCACAGCTCATGATGTGATCACACCTCCAATTGGGTTTAAAATATTTTCTCCTGAAAAACCACCAATGGTTTCTTTGTCAATAAATGATGATTTATTGGTTCGTGTGATTAATATGAAAAATAAAATAGAAAACTTTTTATTTATAGGTTTAGATGCTTGGGGAATTTCAGAGGAATTTGAGCGTAAATTAAAAAGTAAAATCAATAAAAAAACTAATAATAAATTTGGGAAGAATATAATTGTCTCAGTTACAGGAAATGGTTCTTCACCTAATCTATATGCAAATACTGATGAGTACTTTTTATATTCTGAGTACTTAATTGAGCAAATAATCGGATGTGTCAATCATTCAATGTTTAGTATGAAACCAGCATCTATGGGTACTACTGTAACAAAGATAAATGATTTAACTACGTTTGTTAATGGTCCGGGTATGCCTGGTAATCCAGCTTTGATTCTTAGTGTCATTAACGATTCTCATGGAAAAAATATTGCCAGAATAATTAATTTTTCTTGTCCGGGGATAATTTTCCAATCTAATCCCTTTTGGTCTTCAGATTATCCAGGTTATGTTGCTTGGGCGTTAGAAAAGTCTAATGAGGGTAAAACAATATTTATCCAAGGTTCATCAGCCGATATACGCCCATATGATTGGTTTGAAGGTAATCATAATATTTCTCATTTTGATAGGAATTATTCGGATGTGATTGCATTTGGAATGTTTTTAGCTACTAAAATTGCTCAAGTGACTGAAAATACCATTCAGAGGCGTAATGTAAAACTACGAACAGAATTAGATGATGAAACTGGGATTCAAGTTTCTCAAATAGGTGATATGTTTTTGGTGTCAAACCCTAAAAAACAAAGTAATCGTTTTTCAAGGCATATCATGCGTGATCTTCCAAATTCTACAATTATGATTACTAGCGGAACCAGAGGGCAAAGTTTTGATGTAAAATACAGGTTTGATGCAAAAGGCAGAAGAAGAGCAATTAATATTCTAAAAAATTTTGGTGCTAAATAAATCATGAAAGCATTAAGAGCTTTGTCAAAGGGTGTAATTGAAGTAGTAGATGTTGAAGTTCCTCAAAAAGAAAATAATATCCTAATTAAAACTGAGATTGCGTCAATATGTGGGAGTGATTTACATATGGCTTTTTCAGGATGGGGTATTGATAAATGGCCTGCTGAACCCGGGCATCCTGGACATGAGGCTATAGGTACAGTTATTTCAGGTAATGGGAAATTTAATAATGGAGACTTAGTGTTGACTGTACCACATATATGGAATTCAAAATGTTTCGCAGAATTTCAGTCAATTGATGCAGCACATATATTGAAAATAGATCAGCATCTTGGTGCTCCAATTGAGAATTTGTTAATGTCACAACAATTGGGGACTGTAATTTTTGCTGCAAAGCAAATTCCAATTATCGAAGGTAAAATTTGTCTAGTAATAGGACAGGGCAGTGCTGGTTTATTTTGGAATTTTATTTTAAAGCATTTTGGTGCAAAAAAAGTTTTATCAGTAGAACCAAATCAAAATAGATTAGCTTTATCACAAAAATTTGGATCTGACGAAGTGTTCAATGAATCTTTGAAAATTGCTTTAGAAGAAATTTGTGAAAAATACCCTGATTCAATAGATATAGTTATAGAGGCAGTGGGTACGACCGAGACTATTAATGAGTCTTTAAAAGCAGTAAAAGATTTTGGGGAGGTGGTATTTTTTGGCCTACCAGAAACAGTAAATTATATTCCTTTTGATTTTTCCACGATGTTTAAAAAAAGAGTTAAGGCTTTTACTGTTTTTGGTGCCCAAGATGAAAAAAGTTTGTTAAGTTTTCAATATGCTTTGGAATTAATATCTAATAAAGTTATTGATATGGATGGTATTTTGTCTCATTCATTCAGTATCTCAAATGGAGTTAGAGCATATCATTTTGCAAAAAATATGAAAGATGAAGTAATTAAAGTGGGGATAAGTTTTTAATTTTTAATAAATAAACTATTTTTTGGATCCTCTGTATCTATAATCTAGGGCATGCATATATCTTTCCGTAACTACAAGACCATCTTTAAATCTAGAAATAATAGGTTCTGCGAACTGGTTAGAAATATTAATATTGGGGTTTTTTTCAGAAAGATTAATTCTACTGGTAATCACTGTTGGTAAAATTTCGTTATGCCTGTGATTAATAATCTGGAACAATTTTTCTTCCACCCAAGAATTATTTTTTTGAGACCCGAAATCATCTAGTATTAATATTTCACATTTTTTTATCCTATCGAAAGTTTTGTCAAAATTCGAATTTGATTCAGGACCATAAGATTTTCTTAATTCATCTAATAAATCTGGTACAAACCTAAAAATTATATCCATAGATTTTTCAATACATGAGTTAGCTATTCCAATACCCAAATGGGTTTTACCTACTCCCGTTGGGCCATGGAAATACAGCCAACCTGAAGGTTGATCAGCAAATGATTTTGCTACATCGTAAGCTTCACTAAGTGTCCTTCGCCCTGCAGTAGTTGTTCCAGTAGTTCCTTTTTGATCAAAATTGTTCAATCTCATTTTTTTTAGTAAATTGTTACTAATTCCTATTTCTTCGAGATAAATTTGTTTTTTTAAATTTTTAATAGCTAAGAATATTGAAAATGAATTATCAGTGAATCTGCTAAACATTCTATTTTCTATTTGATCACGCTGTAGCGATGTAGCAATAACTGTGGGCAATCTTTTGTTATATCTATTTATCAACAATTGATCTATTCTTTCAATTGACCATGCAGAATTGATCATTGAACCATAATCATCTACTACAAGGACGGGGGCATTTAATACCTGATCATAGGAAGCGTTATATTCATTGTTGTGTTCTTCAAAAGATAATTTTAATTGATCTATAAGAGCATGAGAAACAATATATTTGACTGGATTATTTTGAGAAATGATATGGTTGGTTATTGCTGCGCATAGTAAACTTTTCCCTGTCCCGGAAGGACCTGAGAAAATTATCCACCCATAGGGATTTTTAGCAAAAGATATTGCTTCATGATAAGCTTTTCTAAATGAGGAAGGGTCTGAAAAAAAATCATTAACCCCAACTTTAATATTATTGAAAGTAATATCTGATAAATTTCCAATTTCTGAATATTTTTGAATTCTAATTTTTGTATTTGTTCCCCATAGTTGTTCTTGACATTGACATGGTTCCCTGACTTTATTTTCAGATAATATCCATCGGAAATTTTCACAAATTTTACAATCTATATTTTGTTCTTTATCAGTTTCTATGTTGGTTTTTGAGATATTTTCTGAGATATTCGTCAGATCTATCCGCGAAAATATCTTGTCTATAGGTTCCATTCCCATTTTTATTTACACCTCCTTCTTTATCTATTCTATGTAATACTGCTGAAATATATTTCCAAGTTCGGATATTGGAATTCACAGCTATCATGATAGCCATTTTCATATCATTTTCTTTATAAGTTATTAAAGATCTATTAATATTATCTACAATCGAAGGTGTTAATGGAGAAATGTTCTTTTCGTAAAATTCATAAATATTTTCTTTTTTTTTATCCATAATTTTTTTATACATTCGATTTCAATAGTTGATTAGATTTTGACATTATTTCTCTGAAAAGTCCGAATTGTTCTTGAACAGTCATTTCTACAGAATCTACCCTCCCGTTCCTATGCTTAGCAATAATTATTTCTGCTAGTTGTCTTGGATATGGTTGTCCTTCAGGGTGTGTTTTATTCCAATCTTCTTCTGTTATATATTTTTCTTCTCTATGTATAAACATTACAACATCAGCATCCTGTTCAATTGAACCTGATTCTCTTAAATCTGAAAGTAAAGGTCTATGAGATTGTCGATGTTCTATTGCTCTACTTAGTTGTGAAATTGCTAACACAGGTATATTTAGATCTCTAGCTAATCCCTTAATTTGTCTTGAAATTTCTGATACTTCTTGTGCTCTATTACCATCTCTACGTCCACCTCCACTATCTATTAATTGCATATAGTCAATAATTAAGAAGTCAAGACCTCTTTCTAGTTGTAATCTTCGTGCTTTACCCCTCATTTCAACCACAGTTTGAAAGGGTGTGTCATCAGTATATATATTTAGATCAGACAAAAGACCAACAGCATCAATTACTCTTGTTTGATTTGCGGAACTAGTAACTCCTTTTCTTATTTCCTCCATATTTACACGAGATTCTGCAGCAATCATTCTTTGGGCTATTTGTTCTCGGCCCATTTCTAAGCTGAAAATACCTACAATCATATTTTCTTTTGCAGCATTTATCGCACAATTTATTCCAAGCATACTCTTTCCTATCGAAGGACGAGCAGCAAGTACAATCATATCTGATCTTTGAAATCCTCCCATAAAAATTTCGTTTAAATTAGTAAATCCAGTAGGAATTGGGAGTGTTTTATGATCCAATTGATCATCGATTGGATCATCTTTTTCTAAAATTTCTTGAAATTGATCACGCATATGGAAGAAATCTCTTTGCGATGTATCTTTTCTAATGTTAAAGAGTGTGTCTTCTGCTGTTGATAATGCTGAATCAGTTTCTAGGTATTCTTCGTATCCTAATTCTATAATTTTCCTACCAGCACTAATTAAATTGCGTTGAATTGCTGCTTTTTCAACAATTCTCGCGTATGAAACAATTGATACCGAAGTTGGTGTGATATCGACACAATCATTCAGAAGCTCCTGTCCTCCTAAACTTTCTAGGAGATCTTTTGCTTTTAAAGCTTGACTGACAGTTATTTGGTCTATAGATTCATTTCGACTAAATAATTCTAAACATGTTTCATAACAATGACGATGAGCTTCTCTATAGAAGTATTGAGGTAATAGAAAACCTGAAATTTTTGTAATAGAATTACCGTCAAGTAAAATAGACCCTATTACAGATTGTTCAGCGATAATATCGTGTGGAGGTAAACGATCTAGCTGCATTTATTGTCCTGTTTACTGTATTTTTTTTTGTCTCTTTTTTGGATGAAATTCAATCATTATCTATATTTTTTTAGAAGATTGACTGTCGTGATCGGATTCTAACATATCTTCATCAGATTTTGTTGAATCATCCAATATTTCTTCTGAACTATCGGGAAGCGTATTATCTTTTTCAGATGTTTTCAAAACATCTTCGAATGTAGGATCCAAAATTTTTGCGTCAGTTTTTGTGTCATCTTGGATAGCTTTTTCATCTTCTGAAATTATTTCAGAGAATTCGTCAGGGATAACAGAAATTGTAAGTTTTGCGGAAACATCTTCATAAAAATTTGCGGGTATTTTGTACTCTCCAATAGTTCTAATTGGGTTTTGAATTTTAATACTTTTTTTGTCGATATTTCTGTTAATTATATTTTCCAATTTGTCTGCAATCATTGCATTTGTGACTGAACCATATAATCTTCCGGTAGGTCCTGTGCGAACTTCAATTTCAATTGTGTTTTTTTCTATATCCGATATTAGACCTTTCCATTCTTCTTTTTCTAATATTCTTCTTTTTTCCGCTTCTTCACGTAATTTTTTTGCTCGATTTAGTTCATGAGTTGTAGCAATTACAGCCAATTTTTTTGGGATAAGGAAATTTCTAGCGAATCCACTTTTCACTTCCTTAACATCTCCTGCCCTTGCTGTTGGATAAACATCCTCTAAAAAAAGTAATTTCACGACAATAAATCATTTCTACTAAAACATTTAATATGATTGATATATTTTACTATTTGTCAATTCTATCTGGAATAGTAACTTGACCATTTGAAGACGATTTGTTGTCGATATTTTATGAATTTTTTGTTATATCTTTGAGATCAACCTGAAATTATAGATACATTAACAGGGCTTAATTATGGGATATAAAGAAATTTCTAAATCTGGTAACGAAAATTATAATTTGCTTGATTACGATATGGCTAGAAAAAAATTTAATTGGTGGAATGATGCATTTAACAAAATGGATTGGTTACCTGGAGGTGGTTTGAATAATGCTTTTGAAGCTGTAGATAGACATGTGATTAATGGGAAGGGTGACAAATTAGCTATGATTTGGGTTGGAAAGAACGAAGAAGAAGAAAAATATACTTATTTGGAATTAAAACAAAAGTCGGATAATTTTGGTTCGGTTATGAGGAATTTAGGAATTAAACGAGGCGATAAAGTTTTTATTTTTATGGATCGTTTACCTGAACTATATATATCTGCATTAGGGATTCTTAAATCTGGAGGAATAATTGCGCCACTATTTTCTGCATTTGGTCCAGATCCTGTTAAGGACAGAATGGAAGATGCTGGAGCAAGATATTTAATTACTACTCCAGAGCTGAGACAAAAACTTGATGATATTTTACCCCAGATAAAAACCCTAAAGAATGTAATTATTGTTAATAAAGATTCTAGATATAAAGACCCTTTACAAAAAGGTGATCTTTCGTATGAAGATTTAATGCAAAGTTGTTGTGAAGATAAATTTGAAATTGAACATACTACCCAGTATGATTTTGCAATAATACATTATACCTCTGGTTCAACGGGTAAGCCTAAAGGTGTTCTTCATAGACATCAGGCTGTAATTCAACAGTGGTTGACTGGGAAATTAGCTTTAGATTTTACTCCAGAGGATATTTATTTTTGTACTGCTGATCCCGGTTGGGTTACCGGAACTTCTTATGGAATTTTGGCACCATGGACTAATGGGGTAACTCAATTAATTTATGAAGGAGGTTTTGGCGCACAAAGTTGGTATAAATTAATTGAGAAATATAAAGTTACTATATGGTATACAGCTCCTACTGCAGTTAGGTTATTAATGAGAGCTGGAGGAAAGATTATAGAGAAATTCGATTTTTCTTCACTAAGATTTATTGGTTCTGTGGGAGAGCCACTTAATCCAGAAGCTGTGGTATGGGGTAACGAAAATTATGGATTGCCTATTCATGATAATTGGTGGCAAACCGAAACGGGTGCAATTATGTGTGCAAATTTTCCATCTATGCCTATTAGACCTGGATCTATGGGTAGACCAATACCTGGTATTGAGATGTCAGTAATTGATGAGAATTATGAACCTGTTCCTGTTGGAGAGATTGGAGCTTTGGCAGTCAGACCTGGATGGCCTTCAATGATGTATGCGTATTGGGAAAAGGACGAAATGTATAATTCGAGATTTAAAAAAGGCTGGTATATTACCGGCGATCAAGCTTCAATGGATGAAGATGGATACTTTTGGTTTCAAGGAAGAGCTGACGATGTAATTAACACTGCTGGTCATTTAGTTGGACCTTTCGAAGTTGAAAGTGCATTAATAGAGCACCCAGCTGTGGCAGAAGCTGGTGTTATTGGCAAACCTGATCCTATAGCTATGGAAATAGTTAAGGCATTTGTTACTTTAAACCCAGATTTTAAACCATCTAAAAATTTAAGTAGAGAATTAATTAAATTTTCAAGAAGTAAATTGTCAGCGGGGATTGCACCTAGAGAAATAGATTTCGTTGATATTATGCCTAAAACAAGGTCAGGTAAAATAATGAGAAGACTCTTAAAAGCAAGGGAATTAGGATTACCGGAAGGTGATATTTCGACACTTGAAGAGGATTGAATTTTTTTTAGTTATCATTCACAAATCATATGAATAGAATTGGAGTTGTATTTTGTCAGAATGGGGATATATATATAAATCTTTAGGGGCTACACCAGTAATTAATGCTACTGGGAGCGTTACCTTTCTTGGAGGTTCAACACCTGTAAAGGAAGTCAAAGAAGCAATGGAGGCAGCTGATTCAGCTTATGTCCCTTTAGTGGATCTTGAAAAAGCTGCGGGTAAAAGATTAGCTGATCTTTTGGGTGTTCCTGCCGCCTACATTACTTCTGGTGCTGGTTCTGCATTAACTTTGGCTACTGCAGCGTTCATGGCTGGAATTGAAGATAATAAGATTCAACAATTACCTGATACATCTGGAATGCCTAATGAAATTATCATTCAAAAAAGACAGCGTTATTGGTATGATCGTTGTTTAGAATTTGCTGGAGCTAAGTTAGTTGAGGTTGGAAATGAAAAAGGTACTACGCATAGGGATTTAGTTGAAGCTATTACTGAAAGTACTGCTGCAATAGCCTATCCTGTTGCGGAACAAAATCCTGTCGACCCAAATATTTTATCGTTGGAAGATGTTATTGATATTTCGCATAAACAAAATAAGCCGGTAATGGTTGATGCTGCTGGTCAAATTTATCCTCTAGAAAATTTTGGTAAATATGTTAAGATGGGAGCAGATTTTCAATGTATAGCTGCTAAATACATGGGAGCACCTCATTCAAGTGGTTTTGCATTAGGTACAGAGGAAGTGATTGAAGCTATTTCTAGGCACTCTTTTGTTGGGTATGAAGCACGAAGAATTCGTGGAATTGGTAGACCTCAAAAAATTGATCGACAAGAAATTATTGGAGTGGTTGCTGCTGTTGAACGTTGGATGTCACTTAATCATGAAGATAGACTTGCTCATGCTGAAAAACAATCTAAGTTGATAATGAAACCCCTATTAAACGTTGCAGGACTTGAAGTTGAATTAAACAATAATATTATAGGTCATCAGCCTTTTGGTGTTTTCATTTCTATAGATAAGGAAAAAATTGGAATTTCCAACGAAGAATTAGTGATTAAGCTTAAGAACCATAGTCCTTCTATATGGACCAGAATTCCTGAAGATGAGGATAAAATATCTATTCATGTTTTTGGATTGAATGATGGAGAACCTGAGATTGTTGGAGAATCTATAAAAAAAATTATTAATAATCCTTAATGATTATATAAAAAGGAAACAATGCACATTAACAATATAGGAATTTTAAGTCCTGGAGATATGGGTTCTGCTGTTGGTAAGGTTTTAATAGATAA
>PBDR01000023.1 GCA_002717385.1 Chloroflexota bacterium | reverse complement strand
TGAAATAATTCCATCTCCAGGAAATCCTAAAGAATTGACGATTGAATTCGATTTTTCAATTCTAATTAATCTTGTTTTTTTATTCCCTTTTCTACTATTTAAAGTTACTGTACCTCCGACTACAAACCCAAAACCTAAATTATATAAACCCTTAGTTGAAAAAAAATTTTTATCATAACCGGCTGCTAAACCAATGGGGGATCGTAATTTAATTCCGCAAATAATTGTCTCTAATGATTTTTCTTTATGTGTTTTTTTTAGTAAATTAAATTTTGGTACATGTCTTACATAATGCAGTGATATATTATGAGCAATTTCAGGTGGAATTTTAAATACAATTGGTCTTATTATTGTTTTATAAAATGAAAACTGCAAGATATATTACCTTTGACTAGATTAAAAGATTATAACCTAGTCTAAGTATAATAAACTTTAACTAGGATATTTTTTATTACATTGGAAATTATTTTTAAAAAAGGTCATCAAGATCATCCGGTAGGACATGGATTTATATATTTTAAAGATTTGAATGATCAATCTACAATATATGCATCGTATATGGTTTTTTTGCCTATAGACGTGGATATTTCTAAGTATATTCCACCACTTTTATTTGGACAAATGAAAGATATTGACTCCGAAAATATTTCAAGTTTTATTTTTCCTCCGTCTCCAGAAATAATAGAATCTCTTGATTGGTTAAATGAAATTTCAGAATTAAGACATGATGATTTGATATTTGGGGGTTTGATAAATTTAAACGATATTGCGGGAATGATGAATAAAGTTAAAGATTGTATGGAACAATATGTGGATTTATATAAATCATCAATACATATTAAACAAAATAATGTAGAGGAAATAGATTACGTTGTTTATGGTATGTTGTCAGAGCCTGATTTACTTTCTGAATTAACCACTCTTATAGGTAGATTTAGATATGCTGTTGAAGGTAATGATAAACCAACAATTGATGAAACTTCAAAAAAAATTTCATCTATAGGAAAATATTTACCTGAAAACAGGAAAATAGATTTATTATTGTCATCAGCTCAGAAAATTGATGAATCTGGAGGTGTATTAGCTCAATTGTATCTTGAAAGGGCTTATTCACTTTATAAAGAAGATTATAAAAAAGTTAAATTAATAGAAGATAAAATAGGGGATTTTACATCTTAATTTCAATTGAGAATTGATTTAAGTTGACTAGGGTTAATATTAGAACCACTCAATACAATTACAATCTTCTTATTTTTGATCTGCTTTTTTATTTTTAACGCTGCTGCTAAAGTTGAAGCAGAAGAAAATTCTACTAATGTTCTAGTTGATTCAATCAATTTGTGAGTAGATGATTTAATGTCTTCATCAGAAACTAGGATAAAATCTTTTAGTTTTTCGCGTAAAATATTTATTGGATAGGAATATGCATGACCTGTTGCTAGTCCTTCAGCGATAGTATTATTTGCGAAAGATTTAAATTCCCCATTTTTCCAGGCATTATAAGCGGCTTGAGAAGATTGTGACTGAGTTCCTATTATTTGGGTTTTCGGTGAAATAATTTCACTAACTATACAAGCTCCTGCTGCTCCACTTCCTGCCCCAATTGGTATAAAAATGTAGTCAATTTCTTTCAATTCTTCGTGTATTTCTAAAGTATAAGTAGCTACCCCAGTAATTAAATATTTATTATTTGCAGGGTGAATAAAAAAATATGATGAATTTTCTTTGCATAGAGAATCTGCAAATTCTAAAGATTCATCAACATCCTTTCCATGATGTATTACTTCTGCATTTAGAGATAGCATTGATTCAACTTTTATTGGATTACAATTAGTTGGAACAACAATTTTTGACATAAGATTTGCTTTTGATGCGGCCATTGCAACTGATTGTCCATGGTTACCTGTAGAAGCAGTTACAAAGTATTTGATGGATGTATCTTTTTTAACTTTATTTGCTAAATATAGACCACCTCTGATTTTAAACGAACCTAATATTTGAAAATTTTCATGTTTTACCCAAACTTCAGCTTCTAATAAATCACATAATGTTGAATATTTTCTTATAGGGGTTTTATATATAAAAGGAGAAATAACTTTTTCTGCTTTTATGACGTCATTAATTGTAGGTATTTTAAACATTAATTATCCAAATATTATTAGTAGGATAAAATTTAGTTTAAATATTTTATAAGAGTATGTAAACTTAGTTACTAGCTAATAATATTTGATGTTACTTAAGTTCATGTTTTTTTGGGGGTGATAATAATTAATATCCGCTTCCGTTCTAGAAACAATAATTGGTTAATCCGTACTTTTTTATCTCTTAGCAATCCTGATTTTAGGAAACTTTGGATAGGTTTATTTTTATCAATGGCAGGATTTAACATGCAAATGGTAATTAGAGGGGTACTAGTATATGATTTAACTAATGACCCAATTATTACCGGTTTCGTCGGAATGGGTTTTGCTCCAAGTTTACTAGTAGTATCACTTTTTGGTGGTATAATGAGTGATCTAATGGATAGGCGTTTGATAATTCAAATTTCTCAAGGTGTAAACGCTATTTTAGCTGGGATAGTGGCATTATTAATTTTTATGGATATGATTCATTGGAGTCATTTGTTCATAGTAGCCGTATTTCAGGGCGCCGGATTTGCTTTACAATTGCCAGCAAGGCAGGCTGCTATCCCATCTTTAGTAGGTCAAAGTAGAATTACTAATGCTATTGCATTAAATGCCTTAGCTATGAGTATAACCACTTTGGCAGCACCTGGGATAGCCGGTTTTCTTTATGAATGGATTAAACCTGCAGGTACATATATTTGTGTAATGGCTTTAATGACTCTGGCTGTTATTTTTACTTCTAGGGTAAGACCACTTAAACCGCCAGAAAATCAGACTAGAGTTTCAATGATTAGAAATATCGGGGACGGTTTTAATTATATTTTAAAAACTAAGTTACTCAGATTATTAATAATACATATGATAATTCTTGCTCTTTTATCTATGCCTTTCAGAATGTTAATTCAAGTTTTTGCCAAAGATGTTTATGGATCGGATCCCAGTGATGTTGGATTATTATTAGCAGCAGCTGGTCTAGGAGGTTTATTTGGGTCTCTTTTTATTGCTGGGTTATCTAAAGGCAATAGTAGAGGGTTAGTTTTTTTATTGTCAGGCGTTTTTGCAGGAATAGCAATGGTTTTATCATCTGCATTGCCTTTCTATTTTGTTGGTATTTTTGCTTTAATTTTAACTGGATTGGCTGAATCTGGTAGATGGGCTTTGGGGCAAGCTTTAATGATGGAGATAAGTGATGATGTGTTTAAGGCTAGAGTGATGAGTTTTATCATGATGTCTTATGGATTAATGCCTATAGGTATGTTGCCAATGGGTTATGCTATAGAAAAATTTGGATCGCAAATTGCAGTTGGAATTTTTGGTGTAATACTTTTGGTTTTTTCAGTTATTTATTTATTGTTTGTACAATCCTTAAGGAAATTTAGATAACTTTGTTTTATTTTATTAAAAACTCTGAGTTTTTTTCTCGTACATTTAATTCTCTTACAGATAAAAATTTTCGTTACCTTTGGATTGGAATGATTTTAATTATGGCATCTGTAAATATACAGATGTTAGCGCGAGGTTATTTATCGTGGGAACTTACTCATTCACCAATTATGGTTACCATAGCTGGTGCTGGTTTTGCTCCTCCAATATTACTTTTCTCTATCTTTGGTGGAGCAATTGTGGATCGTGTTGAAAGAAAAAAAGTTCTTCAATATGGTCAATTTGGTTTATTAATAATTGCTATGACTATAGCAATTTCAATTAAAACTGAAACCATTACAATTTATCATCTTATTTGGTCATCAATTTTTCAAGGTGTAATTTGGGCTTTTTTAATGCCTGCTAGACAAGCTATTGTTACTCAAATAGTTAGTAAAAGTCAAGTAAATAATGCCATAGCATTAAACGCTTCTGGAATGTCACTTACAACTCTCGCTGCTCCAGGTTTTGGTGGGCTTATCTATGGTTTTTATGGACCTGAAATCGTATATTATTTTATTTCTTTTTTTGCTTTCATTTCGATAATTTTTACTTCATTCATTCCAAAACTCCCATTACTCTCACCTGTAAAAGAAAATGTCATACATGAAATGAAAAACGGAATAAATTATGTTTTGAGCAATAATGTTGTAATGTGGTTATTGGTTATTGCTCTGACTACAACGTTATTAGCTTGGCCTTTTAGAAACTTGCTTCCGGTACAGATTGATGAAGTTTTTTCTAGAGGTCCTGAAGCTTTGGGTTTGTTAATGAGTATGATTGGGCTTGGTTCACTGTTTGGTTCTTTGTTTGTAGCAGGAATTAGATATGGAAATTCTAAGGGAATGATATTATTACTCACAAGTTTGATTACTTCAGTTGCCATTATACTCAATGCCATTTCTACAGAATATTGGATTTCTGTTCTATTAATGGTGTTTTTAGGAATCGGAGATGCAGGTAGAAGAACTTTAAATACATCTTTACTAATGGAGCGCACAGAAGAAAAATTTAGAGGGAGAGTAATGGGAATTTATATGATGAATTTTGGTTTAATGCCTCTTGGGGCTATACCTTTAGGATTTATTGCAGAAAATTATAGTGTGAAGATTGCATTTTTAATACCAGGAATTTTATTATTAATTTTTACTTTGTTGATAATAACTTTAACTAAATCCATTCGCAATCTTAAATAATTTTTTATATTAAAATCCTTCTAGTGATTTAGAAATTTTTTCTCCTTCATTCTTCCAAAAATCTCTTAAAATAGAAATATCTGTACCTACTGAAAAATGTCTTACACCGATATCCAAATATTCTTTTACTTCATCTGATGAATTGATTTCAGCCCTAGGATGAACACCCATTTTTATTGCAGTTACAAAGGTTTTTTTCTTTGCTTTAATTATAATCGGATCATCGCGTAACACACCAATATTCATTGATAAATCTGAAGCTCCCCACTGAATCATTTCTACATCTTTTAGAGCGAGGATATTTTCTAAATCATCAACAGCACCTTTTTTTTCAATCATGAATGCTAGTACAGTTTCTCCAACAGATTTAATATAATCAGATGAACCTCCATAACCTTCCATACTATAAGTGTTTCTTCTTGTAGCTACGCCATATGTACCTCCATAATCAGGATGGTCTGGTCTAGCAGATTTTATACATTCTTTTACTTCAGAAATATTTCTAACGTCTGTAAATAAAACACTACTAAAACCTGCTCCAATTCCACGTTGAGCGAGAAAAGGCATTAAACTTTGATCTATTTTTATCATTGTTCCCATGTTGAAAAGTTCAGCAGTTCGGCATAAATTATCTAAATCATGCAGATTAGAAGGTCCGTACTCTGCAACAAATTCTACATAGTCATAAAATCCAGTATTACCAATGACTTCAATTTCTGCAGGCCATACACTATGAATATGTGTACTTAGAGTGGGTTTTCCTGAAGATAATTTTTCTCTTAGAATGTTTTGCTTTCCCATGTGATTTTCCTAAAATAATTTATGTTGTTATCTAAATTATATTTTATGATAATTATTTAAAAAATTGACAACTTTTAAACTATATATTCACAAAACTTATAAATTTCAATTGATTAACTCATGTCGTTTTAAAATCAACGAAACTTTAAATTTTTTATGTAATAATGTGTATTAGAAATTTATAATAATTTTATATTAATCATTCATTTTGACTATTAAAATTTTAAATAAAAATACCTCTGCAAAAATTGCAGCGGGAGAAGTGATTGAGAGGCCTTTTTCAGTAGTTAAAGAATTGATTGAAAATTCTTTGGATGCTGATGCCAAAAATATTTCTGTATTTTTAGAAAATGGTGGTTTGAAATCAATTAGAGTTGTTGATGATGGTATAGGTATTGAAAAAGATGAAATTAGATTAGCATTTGAAAGATTTGCCACATCTAAAATTAATAATGATTCAGATTTTACAGATGTACGTACATTAGGTTTTAGAGGAGAAGCTCTTCCTTCAATAGCTAGTGTTTCAAAAATTAATTTAAGAACTCGCCGAAACTCTTCTTTAAATGGGTGGAGAATTTTATTAAATTCAGGTGAATATAGTGAATTAGATAAGATTGGGATGCCAAAAGGAACAATCTTTGAAGTAAAAGATCTTTTTTATAACACTCCTGCAAGATTAAAATTTATGGATTCTGCTAGATCAGAAGCATCTAAAATTAAATCTTTAATATCATCTTTGGCTTTAATTAATCCAATGATATCTTTTGAATTGTATATTGATGGGAATAAACGTTTATTTTCAAATGGGAATGGGAATTTACTTGATATCGTTGGAATGATTCATGGAAAAGAAGTTCAAAAAAACATGATGCTTTTAGAAAATGATGATGAATCACAATTTAAATTTTCAGGGGTAACGTCAAATATTTCTATCTATAGAGGAAATAGGGGTTATATGACTTTTTGTGTAAACGGTAGATTAGTTGAGTCTCAAAAAATGAAATTTTTTGTAGAAAAAAGTTATAGAACTTTAATTCCAGAAAGACGATTCCCAATTTGCGTTATTAATATACAGACACCATTAGGAGATGTGGATGTCAACGTTCACCCAGCTAAAACTGAAATAAGGTTTTTAAGAGAGCACTTAGTCTCTTCACTTCTTTCAAATACTGTAATTAAAACTATAGGTAATCATCTTCCAAATTCACTAGAAAGAGTAGTCGATAATAATAATAAATACAAATTTGTTTCTTCTAAAGATAAAGTGAATTATGAGATTAAAAATGATACTTTTGCAAATTTTGTAAATTTACCATTAATTCCTCAAGATAATAATTATAAAAATATTTTTCGTATTTTAGGTCAAATTGGTAGAACATTCTTAGTTGCTGAAGGTGAGGGAGGGTTATTTCTTATCGATCAGCATGCTGCTCATGAGAGGGTAATATACGATAAGATTTTGCAACATTACCAAATTGGCGAAAAAGTTTCACAGCCTTTATTGGAAGATTTTGTATTGAATATTGATGAATTATCAAAAAGTAACTTAATTAATCACTTAGAAGATTTTAATAATTATGGTTGGGTTATAGAAGATTTTGGTCATCAATCGATTTTAGTAAGGGCAGTACCTTCAATAAATGGCTTTGATATTGCATCAATTGATATAAAAGACTTATTAATTAATGCAATAGATAAACTTTCTGTTGATAGAGATAGAAAAGAATGGCACGAAACAATGTTTGCTTTGGTTGCTTGTCATTCTTCTGTTAGAGCAGGGGATAAGTTATCTAACGATGAAATTAAATCTATAATTAGTCAATTAGAATCCACAGAGTTCCCACAAACCTGTCCTCACGGAAGACCAACAATGATTGAATATACTTTTGATGAGATGAAAAAGAATTTTCTCAGACTTTAGTATTTGGTAAATCTAAACCTGGAAAATCATTTCGAAATGTGTGAATAGCTGATTGTAGACCAGAACAAACATACACTGTTTGTCTGTCATTACCACCAAATGCTAAATTTTCAGGTTGCCAATTTGGTACATGGAATAGGTCAAGTAGATTTCCATTTAAATCTAATTTTGCAATAGAATTAATTCCTGGTAAACAAACAAGAATGTTTCCTTTAATATCAATTGCAATACCATCTGGTCTACCTGGACTTAAAAATCTTCTAATTAATTTTTGATTGATTGATTGTGTATTTGGATTATTAAGACCTATAGCAATTAATCTGTTTGCTTTGCTTTCAGAAACTATTACATCAGATCTATCAAATGAAATGGCTATACCATTTGGATAAGCAAGGTCAGAAACAAAAGGTTCAGATTTACCATTTTGTCTAATCCTAAATACAGGACTCATTGATGGATCAGGATCAGGTAATCTAAGTGGATCAGTAAATAAAATATCACCATTTTCTAATACACAGATATCATTAGGTCCGGCAAATGGAGTTCCATCAAAATTATCACAGAATGTTTGTGGTTCACCTTTACCTGAATATAACAGTATTGATTTTTTTCCTGCATCAGCAATGAATAATTCACCTTCTAATCCAAATGCAAGACCATTTGGTATACCATCAATTTTTAATACAGTTGATATTTCACCATCAGGTGTGATTTTTAGTAGTTCTGAATCCTTTGTACTAACTAAATAGATTATTCCATCAGGACCTAAAGCGGGTCCTTCAGGTCCATTAATTCCTGAAAATAATGGAGTAAAGTTTTTTGGGCGGTGAGTTAATTCATTTACATTCATTTATTTTTGTGTCGATAAATACGATACCGGTATACCAATTAAATTCTATCCAATTTAAAATGAGTATAACGTTTTTTTAATGAAACTGTATAACAATATAATATGAAGCTCATAAAAATATTATTACATTTTAAGATTTTTGCAGAAACAATAAAAATTGAACATACAATTTTTGCTTTACCTTTTGCCCTCTTAACATGTTTTATTACTGTAAATGGAATTCCAGATATTTTTGATTTGTTACTAATAATTTTCTGTATGGTATCTATGCGGACAGTAGCGATGCTTGCAAATAGAATAATTGATAGAGATTTAGATAGTCTGAATCCAAGAACAAAAGACAGGACATTAGTAACGGGGAAATTTTCCGAAACTTCTGGGATTACATATATTATTGTTTTTGTAATATTCTATTTTTTATGTGTTTCTCAATTACATAAATCATCATGGATATTGTCTCCTATACCCTTAGGGGTAACAGTATTTTATTCTTATCTAAAAAGGTTTACATGGTTATGTCATTTTGGGATTGGATTGGTTTATTTAATTGTACCTCCAGCTGTACAAATTGCATTGGTTGGTAAATTTGATACTTGGACTGTAATTATTGGAATTGCAGGAGCATTATGGGTTTCAGGATTCGATATTCTTTACGGGATTTTTGATATTGAAAGTGATCGTCATATAGGAATTAAATCTATCCCGGCAAGATTTGGGATTAATGTATCTTTAATTTTGACAAAATCGGTTCATGCATTGTCGCTGATTTTTTTATTTTTGGCAGGATATTTTTTTGAAGCTGGTTTAATTTACTATCTTGGGGTGATAATTTCAGGAATTTTATTATCATATGAAAATTATATTGTAAGGTCAGATGACACATCGAGATTAAACACTGCTTTTTTCAATATGAATGGTTTAATTGCCATAAATTTTCTTATTTTTTCAGTGGGAGATATATTAATATAATGGGAAATTTTATAGTTGCAATTACTGGTGGTAGTGGAATGCTATATGCTAAAGAATTATCAAAAAAAATTTTACAAAACAATCACAATCTTAAAATGGTTATTTCTGATGCAGCAAAGAAAGTGTTAAAAGTTGAAGAATCATTGATATTAACTGGAGATATAAAAAATGACAAGAAATTTTTACTAGAATGGATTGATTATGACAAAAATAAACAGTTTGATCTAATTGATCATAAAGATGTTTCTGCGAATATTGCTTCAGGATCATATAAACATGATGGTATGGTAATAGTTCCATGTTCCGGAGGTACATTAGGCAGGATTGCAAATGGAATATCTCTAGGATTGATTGAACGAGCAGCTCATGTTTGTTTTAAAGAAAGAAGAAAATTGATTCTTGTTCACAGAGAGACACCAATAAGTCTTATTGATATAGAAAATATGAGAAAAGTTACAGAAGCCGGTGCAGTTTTTATGCCAGCCTCACCAGGTTTTTATCATAAACCTTCTTCAATTGATGATCTTATAACTTTTGTTGTGGATAGAATTTTAGACCATCTGTTTCAAAATCATAAAAGTAATAAACGATGGCACGGCCTAAATAATTTTTGTGATGAAGGGGAAAAAGAAAATGTTTGAAGACTTTCCTTCATTTTTAACTAATTTAGAAGTTGAAAATGAATTAATTAGGATCAATAGAGAAGTTGATCCTAATTTAGAGATAACTGAAATTTCAAGTAGAGCAATAAAAGAAAATAAACCTGCAATTTTATTTGAAAATGTTAAAGGTTCACCATATCAGGTTGCGATTAACACATTGGGTTCTGATAGGCGTATTGAATTAGCCCTTGGTCGACATCCCTCTGAGATTGGTGAAGAGCTATTTAAATTAATAGAAGACCTTAACCCTCCGAATTTAAAATCTTTATGGAGGAATAAATCTGGATTGTTTAAATTATTAAATACTAGACCAAAATTGGTAAAACAATCAAAAAAATTATTTTACAATGAACGACCTGATTTAGAAATATTACCTACTTTAAAATGTTGGCCAGATGATGGAGGAAGATTTATTACATTGCCTTTAGTTTTTACAAATGATCCAATTTCTGGTAAAGAAAACGTAGGGATATATCGAATGCAAATTTATGATAAGCTAACAACTGGAATGCATATGCAAATACAAAAGGGAGGAGGGTTTCACTATCATAATGCAGAAAAATTAAATGTTCCTTTGGAAGTAGCTGTACTTATTGGAACTGATCCTGCAACCTTATTGGCTTCAATAACTCCTTTGCCAGAAGGGATTAGTGAAGTAATGTTTTCAGGTTTACTTAAAGGAAGAAGACCAAAATTACAAAAAGGTAAATCAGTAAATATAAATTATTCTAGTAATGCTGAATTTATTTTAGAAGGTATTATAAGACCACACAGACGTAGAGAAGAAGGTCCATTTGGGGACCATTTTGGACACTATTCTTTAAAATCTCCTCATCCAATATTTGAAGTAAGAAAAATAATTAGAAAAAAAAATCCAATATATGCTGCTACAGTAGTTGGGAAACCTCCACAAGAGGACAAATTTATGGGAGATGCTGTACAGATGATGACGAAACCGTTAATTAAATTATTAAAAAAAGAAATTGTTGATATGTGGTCTTATTACGAATCAGGATTTCATAATTTACTTGTAGTTTCTGTGGATCAACGATATTCTCTTGAAGCTTTAAAAACTGCATACGGAATTCTTGGTGAAGGGCAATTATCCTTAACTAAGACTATGGTTTTGGTTAATGGAAATGTAGATCCAGGTGATAAATCAGCTGTAATTCATGAAATTAGAAAAAATTTTATTCCGACTAAAGATTTTCATTTGTTAAGTAAAACTTTTATTGACACTTTGGATTTCACTGGAGATGAACTGCATAAAGGTTCTAAAATGGTTATAAACGCAACATCTTATGGAGATGAAATAATAAGACCAAACGCTATTGCTCTTCCAGCTAATATAAATTCAATTGTTGATGGATTAATTGAAACTAGATTGGTTGGAAAAACTTTGCTAGTAGCAAAAACTTCTCATAATGGAAAGAAAGTTTTAAAAAAATTGATTAATCATCCTTTACTAAAAAATATTAAGATTATAGCTACAGTTTCTTCAGATATTGAAATTAGTAATGATACAAATTTATTATGGGGAATTTTTACAAGATTTGATCCGGCTTTGGATATAAGTTTTTCTGAATTACAATTAAATGGTATTAATCCAGTTTTTGGTGGAGTAATGGGTATTGATGCTACTTGGAAAGATGGATATCCAAAACCACTTGAAATGGATGAAGAAATTATAAGGAAGGTAGATAATAATTGGGACCATTATTGGAAATAACTAAATCTGAAATCCCTGAGATTGATTTTCAAGATAAATTTCTAAAACCCATTTGGGAAAAAGTTTTGCATAATGAAGATCTTACATTAACTGATGGGGTTAAGATTTTAGAAACTGAAGATTTCGCATCTGTGGGTATTATGGCTGATTTTATTACTAAGAATATTACCGGGGACAAGGTTTATTTTGTATTAAATAGACATATAAATCCAACAAATATATGTGTATTGAGTTGTAAGTTTTGTGATTTTGCTAAGAAACCAGGAGATAAAGATAGTTACGAAATGTCTATCGATCAAATTCTAGATGAAATGGATGATGAAATAAGAGAAGTTCATATTGTCGGTGGTCATCATCCCTCATGGGAATTCTCACATTATGTTGAAATGGTTAAATCAATTCATGAAAAATATCCAAAAGTTCAGATTAAAGCATTTACAGCATCTGAAATTGATTATTTTTATCGTAGGTGGAAAATAACACCTGAAGAATCGTTATCAATATTGAAGGAAGCTGGGTTAGATTCAATGCCTGGGGGAGGTGCAGAGGTTTTTTCTGATCGAATTCACAAAATGTTATTACCTGGTAAAGCTACAGGAGATAGATGGTTAGATATACATAGAATAGCTCATAATATGGATATAAAATCTAATTGTACTTTATTGTATGGTCATATTGAGACTTTCGAAGAAAGGGTAGATCATTTAATAAAACTCAGGAATCTTCAAAATGAAACGAATGGTTTTTTGGCTTTTATACCACTTGAATACCAAATAGGTACAACTCTTTTAAGAAAAAGGCATACAACACCATTCGACGATTTAAAGATGATTGCAGCCTCAAGATTAATATTAAATAACATTAAATATATAAAAAGTTACTGGGTAATGATTGGGGAATCTACTGCTAGTATAGGTCTGAATTTTGGAGCTAATGATCTTGATGGTACCATAGGAAAAGAACGTATAGCTCACGCTGCTTTAGCTGATTCCCCAGCAGGTAGAGCAAGAGAAAAAATGGTTAATTCAATCAAGGATGCTGGGCGAACACCTGTTGAGCGAGATGCTTTATATAATGAAATTAAGGTTTATGTGTGAAAATTGAAAAAAAATTAAGAATTGGTCATATGCCTTACCTAAATTCTGAAATTTTTTACATCGATTTATTACCAGGTTTATGGGATTTATCTAAAGCTTATCCGAGACAAATGTCAAAACTTGTAAAATCAGGACATCTGGATTGTGGACCATTACCAGTAGTAGAAATTTTTGAATTAGAGGACATTCTTATTCCTTTAGATAATTTTGGAATATCTTCTAATGGTCCTGCCAAGAGTGTTTGTTTGTTTTCTAATTTACCTATTAAAGAACTTAGAGGTAAAAATATTTCATTAACTTCTCAATCTTCTACTTCAGTAAAACTTTTAAAACTTTTATTTAGTACTTTTTGGGATGTTTTAGATATTCAGTATGTAGATGAATCATACCCGCATGATGCAATCTTACTAATAGGTGATAATGCTCTTAAGCAAAAAGATAATTTATCCTATAAATATGTTTTTGATCTAGCTGAAATTTGGAAACAAATGACAGGCAAACCATTTGTGTTTGCACGATGGGTCTATAGAAAAGATACTGATCAAAAGTTAGTTAAGAAATTTTCTGAATCTCTTTCTTTTTCTGTAGAACAATCTTATGCTCAATCTTTTCAGAATATTATTAATAAACGAAGTAGTGTTTATATGAATGAAAATGAAGTAAAAGAATATGTTAGTAATTTTGTATATATGTTAGGTGATAATGAACTACAAGGTATGAAATTATTTAGGCAAATGCTTGCTCAAAATTCTATAATATAAATGGTGAGTAATTTTGAATACGATAATAAGAGAAAAAATAAATTCTGGAGTAAGGTTAAATCAATCTGAAGGAAATTTTCTCTTAAAGGAAATGAATCTTTTAGAACTAGGCAGCCTAGCAAATTTATTAAGGAAAAAACAAAATCCTAATAAAGAAGTAACATATGTTATAGATACGAATCTTAATTACACTAATTTATGTGATGCATATTGTTCGTTTTGTGCTTTTTATAGGACTGATCCAGCTGATCCTTCAGCATACACATACTCCGTAGATCAAATAATGGAAAAAATTGAACGTGCTCAATCTCATGGAGTACGTACTGTTTTGATGCAAGGTGGTTTAAATAGTGATATTCCATTCGAATACTATACAGATATGGTGAAAGAAACAGTTAAACGTTTTCCTCAAATCACACCACATTATTGGTCAGCTCCAGAGATTATTAGAATGTCGGAAGTATCAGGAAAATCTGTCGAGGAGGTATTTAAGTCTTTATGGAATGCAGGTCAACGGACTATGCCTGGTGGTGGATCAGAAATTTTATCTAATAGAGTAAAGAAAGAAGTTTCTCGTTTTAAACCTAAAAATACTGTTGAACAATGGACAAAAGTTCATTCCGCAGCTCATAAAGTAGGATTTAAGACTACGGCTACAATGATGTATGGTCACGTAGAATCAGATGAAGAGATTATCGAATCATTGTGTCATATAAGAAATGTTCAAGATCAAGCAATTAAATCCAAAAAAAATGGAGAATTTACAGCATTTATTCCTTGGTCATACAAAAAAGATAATACCGCTCTTTCAAAGAAAGTAACTACTGAAGCAGGTCCTAATAGATACCTTAGAATCATAGCTGTATCTAGAATAATGTTGGATAATATTAAGCATATTCAAGCATCATGGTTTTCAGAAGGGAAAAAAACTGGACAAATTGCTTTGAGATTTGGAGCTGATGATTTTGGGGGGACTCTTTTTGATGAGAACGTTATGTTAGCTGCAGGATTTTATAATAGAACAACAAAGGATGAAGTAGAGGATATGATAAAGGAATCTGGCTATAGCCCTGTAGAAAGATTGACTGATTATTCTCTAGTTTATTCGCATTGAAAGGTGGACTTTTTTGATTAAAAATAATGAAATTATTTTTGCTCATAGCCCTGATGCTGATGATGCATTTATGTTTTATGGATTGGCTAAAGAGGTTGTTAAAATAGATAATTTTAAAATTGGTCATTTATTGGATGATATTCAAACTTTAAATGAAAAGGCATTAAAAGGAGAATTGCAAGTTACAGCAATTTCAGCTGCTAATTACCCAAATATTGTAAATAATTATAGGATTATGTCATGCGGTGCTTCTATAGGTAGGAATTATGGTCCAATTGTAGTTTCAAAAAAACCATTAAAAATGAACGATCTAGATGGAACCAAAATAGCAGTTCCCGGTATTTATACAACTTCATGGATGTTATTTCAAATTTTTTGTTCCAACAATGTGACACCTTTATTTGTTGATTTTGATGAAGTAGAAAATCTTGTGCAATCCGGAGAAGTTGATGCAGGAATTTTGTTACATGAAGGACAAGTTTTATATAAAGATTGGGGATTAAAAAAAATTATTGATCTTGGAGAAAAATGGTTTAATCACACAGGTTTACCTATACCTTTAGGATTAGATGTTATTAATAGAAAATTTGATGATGATTTATCATCTAGTATTGCAAAAGCACTTAAAGAAAGTATTGAATATGCTCATGCAAATGAGGATAAAGCATTAGAATATGCATTAAGTTATGGTAGAGGTATCAGTAAAGAAAATGGTAGAAAATTTGTAAGAATGTATGTAAATGCTGATACAGTGAATATGGGTAAAGAAGGTGAAGCAGCTCTTAAACGTTTATTTTCATTGGCTTTTGATAAAGGAATAATTGATTCTATTCCTGAGCTAGATTTCATTAGAGTATAAATTTTTTTTAAGATTCATACATAAATGTTAAATGAATTAAAATTACATCCTGGTACTTATTATATTTTCTTGGCTAATATCATTGCTTATTTGTTTTTAGAATACAAAGGAGGCACTGAGGGGATTTACGGACAGATAAATTTGATTAAATATGGTGCTAGGTATGGTCCAGCAATTATTCAAGGTGAATGGTGGAGGCTTATAGTACCTATATTTTTACATATAGGGATTTTTCATATTTTTACAAATTTGATTGGTCTATTAATCATTGGAAGGATAGTAGAAAACTTTTTTGGAACTATAGGTTATGTAGTAGTTTATTTTTTAACTGGAATAATTGGTAATATTTGTAGTTTTTATTTTAGTCCCAATATTGGAGCTGGTGCATCTGGAGCGATTTTTGGTCTTTTTGGAACTTATATTGCTTATTTACTTATTAATAGATCTTATTTGGGTAGAGTAGGGAAGGATATGTTACTTTCGGTTTTATTTATAGTTCTCATAAATATTTTTTTTGGTTTATTTAGTAATGGAATAGATAATACTGCACATTTCTGTGGATTGATCTCAGGATTAATAATAGGTTTTTATATAATTCCAAATATAAAAAACCATCGATTCAGGTGGGTTGGTAATTCAAAAGTATCCTTTTTTTATTCTCAACTTTTTAGATACTTACTTTGTATTTTTGTTACATATGTTTTCGCAGTTATAATAGTAAATATTAAATCAAATTCAGGATACTGACTAAAATTATCTGTAATGTATACATTGGTGGAGACGGGGGAGAGTTGAACTCCCCGTCCAATTAGGTTCATATTTCAACATCTACGAGTGTATCCAGTCCTTATAACTAATAAGCCAGTCGACTGGCTAACTAAGCAAATTAGCTTGATCAGATTTATTCTTACATCTGACTACTGATCGAAGTACAGGTTGCAATCCGGACTACCGTCGCTCGATCCTGTTTCGCCGGATTTAAAACAAGTCGAACGTCGCGCTATATTTATTATGCAGCGAGAGCGAGTTCTTTTTCGCCGTTTATATTTTTACCGTTTTTTACGTGGAACGATACCACGACCCGCAGTTTTATATTTACCAAACTGTCGAAACCACGCGTCCCCATATTAGAATATCTATTGTACTACATATGTTTTCTTTTTTTATTATTGACGATTTTTTAGAGAACGATTTATATCACGATCTGATTCACGTTTTTTAATAGTATTTCTCTTGTCAACGTTCTTCTTACCTTTTGCTAAAGCAATTTCTACTTTTGCAAGCCTAGTTTTCAGATAAACGGAAGTGGGAATTATCGTAAGATTTTCTTTTGACATTGCCAACAATATTTTTTTTTGTTCTTTTTTATTGAGTAATAATTTTCTGACCCTCAACGGCTTATGTTGACCATTTATTCCTCCTGGTTGATAAGGAGCTATGTGTACATTGTGTAGCCAGGCACCATTTTTTCTAATTTGTACATATCCTTCAGAAATATTAATCTTCCCATCTCTTATTGATTTGATTTCTGATCCTCGTAATAATATACCTGCTTCAATAGATTCACTAATTTCATAGTTGAATCTTGCTCTACGATTAGAACTAACAATTTGTTTTTTTGAATTACTTTTCATTTGTTTGAAAGTTTAGTTGTTCTATAGCAGCATTCAATTGTGGATCTTCTTTAGAATCCGCTGGGAAAGATACTATGAGATCAGGTTTGATCCCAATTTCTTCTATCATTTTACCATTTGGTGTATACCATCTTCCGTGAGTTAAATATATTCCGCCTCCATTAGATAAGCCTCTAACAATATTTACACTACCTTTTCCGAAAGAAGTTTTTCCAATGAGGATAGATCTGCCAGTATCTTGTAATGCACCAGCCAAAACTTCAGAGCCCGAGGCAGAATATTCGTCAATCAATGTCACAATGGGAATTTCAGTGAAATTTCCAGTCCCTTCCATGATTGGCCAATCTCTGCGATTTCCTCGGGCATCTATTTCATATGTGACAATACCTGAAGGAATTAATTCAGAAGCAACTTTAACTGTTGCTGATAACAACCCTCCGGGATTACCTCTAAGATCTAATATAATTCCATTGTCTTTCGAAGATTTTAGAGCCTTTATAAATTCATTTGGAGTTTCGGCAGTGAATTGAGTGATTTTGACTCTTGTAAAATCTGTTTCTTCTATAGGGTATGAAAATACACTAGGTTGATCTATTATTCCTCTAATTATTGTGATTTCAACTGTATCTAAAGAGCCTACATGTTCAACGGTGAGTACTACTTCAGTCCCTTCTAAACCTCTTATTTTATTTACTGCCTCTAAAACGCTCCAAGATGTTGCATCAACACCATCTACTGCAATAATTCTATCCCCAGCTTTAATTCCAGCTTTTTCGGCAGGTGTATTTGGTAATGGTTTAGTGATTATGACCCCTTTACCATCTGGTGCGGGCGAAACTTGAGCACCAATACCACCAAATTTACCTTCGAAATCTTCATTTTGTATATTAAATGCTTCAGGAGGAACATATGAAGTATGTTTATCATTAAGTGATTCAACCATAGCATCAACAGCAGATTCTGACATATTTGATGGATCTATAGAACCTTTATTTATATAATCTTCATTAATTATTGAATAAGCTTCCCAAATAATTCTCAAATCTTGTGGAACTTGATCTGGAAGAAGAATTGTAGTTACTTTTTCTAGTGGTTGAGATATATCATTGCTCGGTAGAGTACTTAATGAAAAAGTTTGATTATTCTTAGCAATAAATAAGACAGTGCCAAATAATAATATACATATTGTAGAAATAAGTATTATTTTAATGTTTGTATTCATTTGAGTATATTAATTTGACATAACAATGATAGTGCGCAATTAAATAACACCTCTAATACGTACCACCCTTTTTAATTTTTCCTAAAATTGACTTCTTAAGTTTACTAAATCCATAACCAGTTAAAGCTGATGTTGGAACTATTACAGTTTTTTGTTCAATGTAATTTTCTTTAATTGTTTGTAACCAAAAATTTATTGTTTCATATTTTTCTGGTAACAAATCAACTTTATTTAGTAATAAAATTCTAGGAGTTTTATGAATATTTAAATCCTCTAAAGTGTCATTAACTATTTGATATCTTTCAATAGCATATCTACTAGAAATATCTATTACGTGAATAAGTAATGTGGCCTCTGAAGCATCTTCTAAAGTTGTTTTAAAAGCTGTTACTAGTACAGGGGGTAATTTATTAACAAAACCTACAGTGTCAGAAATTGTGGTGTGCTGATTGTTTATTTTTAATCTTCTTGTTGTACTTTCTAAAGTAGAAAATAATTGATTTTTTTCAATTACATTTCCTACTGTCAGTCTATTGAAAATTGCTGATTTACCTGCATTAGTATATCCGACTAAAGCTATAGAATTTTTATTGTTTGATTGTCTAAGTGCCCTTTGTTGTCTTCTTTGTGATTGAATTTTTTTTATTTCATTTTTTATTTTTGATAGTTTATTCCTTACTAATCTTCTATCTGTTTCTATTTGTGTTTCTCCAGGTCCTCTAGTACCAATTCCTCCACCTAATCTTTCAAGATGTGACCATTGACCAGCTAATCTTGGTAATAGGTATTCATTTTGTGCCAAATCAACTTGTAATTTACCTTCTTTCGATCTAGCACGACGTGCAAATACATCAATAATCAGTGCGGTTCTATCAATCACTTTAACTTTTAATTTGTCTTCGAGGGTTTTTTGTTGCGAAGGGTTAAGTTCATCATCTACGATGACAGTTTTTATTTTATTTTGTGCAATTTTATTTTTGATCTCTAGTATTTTACCTTTTCCGAGATAAGTCGAAGAAGGCTTATTCAGTTTTTGGGTAATTGAAAGTAATGGTTCAGCACCTGCTGATCTAGCCAATTCTGCTAATTCTGATAACGATTCCGAAATAGGCCATTTTTGTGGTTTGTTTTTATATTGAATTGCTGCCAATAATACTTTTTCAGGTAAAGAAATGGTGTCGATTGTTTTTTTGTTTGGCATTTAATTTTAAGAATTAATTCTGAATTTTGATAGTCTATTTAAACCTTCATCAATTTGATCGTCAGGAATAGTTAAAGATAACCTTATATATCCTTCTCCAGCGCTACCATAACCGTTTCCCGGAGTAACAACAACATTAACTTCTTCCAATAATTTTGTAGCAAACTCTGCTGATGTAAAACCATCTGGTATAGGAGTCCATATATATAAACCTGCTTTAGGTGTGGAAGTTTTTACACCAATGCTATTTAAAACATTAACAATTTTATCTCTTCTTTTCCTATAAATTTCATTATTGTGAAATAACCAATCTTTAGAAAGATTAAATGCACTGATTCCCATTTGTTGTATTGCTTGAGGTAGCCCAGAGTCAATATTTGATTTAACTCTCATTAGTGCATTAATCATTTCAGTATTCCCGACTGCTGTCCCAACTCTCCAACCTGTCATATTAGCTGTTTTAGATAAAGAATGAAATTCCATACAAATATCCATAGCTCCGTCTACTTCGAGTATACTTGGAGCGATATATCCATCAAAGGTTACTTCTGTGTAACAAGCATCATGTAAAAGGGCTATATCATATTGTTTACAGAAATTTATTATGTTTTCGAAATAACTTATATCGGCACAAGCACCAGTAGGATTATTTGGATAATTGATCCATAGAATTTTCGCTTTTTTAGCTATATCTGATGGTATATCAGCTGGATCAAGTAAATAATTTTTACTCTCTTCTAAATTTACCATATGGCATTCTCCACCAGCAAACATAGTCCCGATTTCATAAACTGGATATGCTGGATTGGGGCATATAGCTATGTCGCCTGGGTCTATGAAGCATAAAGGTGCATGTGCTATACCTTCTTTAGCCCCTATAAGATTTATTATTTGAGATTCTGGATCTAAATCAACTCCGAATCTGTTTTTATAAAATTTAGCTACACTTGCTCTGTATTCCGGTAAACCTTCAGTTTCTGGGTATCTATGATTTGCAGAAATTTCAGAAGATTTTTTTAATTCTTCAATTACCGTATATGGCGTTGGTATATCAGGATCTCCTATACCGAATGAAATCACATCTATTCCTTGTTTCTTTTTTTCTGCTATAGCACGAGAAATTCCAACGAATAAATATGGTGGAAGTTGTTTGACTCGTTCAGCGAATTGCATATCTTAATCCTAACTATATACACTAATCATTAGTTTTCCATATTCCAGTAAACACTTCAACGGCGGGACCAGATAAATAAATTTCTTCATTTTCATCCCAAGAAATATTTAATATTCCTCCATCTAAATGAACATCGACATTATGATCTACTAGGTTATGGAATTTAGATGCTGTTGCAGAAGCGGTAGATCCTGTTCCTGAAGATAGCGTCTCTCCTGCTCCTCTCTCAAATATTCTAGATCTTATATTTTTTCTATCCAATATATTTACAACTTCGAAATTTATTCTATTTGGGAATATTTCATGATTTTCTATAATTGATCCTATTTCGACAAGAGGAAAATTGTCTACGTTATCTTCAATAATTGTAACGGCATGAGGATTTCCAATCGATAAACAAGTTAAGGATAATTTTCTATCAAGAATATCTATATCAAAACAGTTTCGGTTCATTTTTACTGGAATATTTTTAGGTTCAAATTCAGCTTTCCCCATAGCTACTTTAGCTGATATCATTTTATTATCTAGAATTCTAGGCCATAAAGTTCTCACTCCTCCACCAGTCTCTATTTGTAGACTATTATCTTTAGGGATAGCTAAATTATTATCAATAACAAATTTTGAAAATAATCTGATACCATTTCCACTCATTTCAGCTTCTGTGCCATCAGGGTTGAATACTAGCATACGTATTTGAGCTATATCTGAATTTTTTACCACTACTATACCATCAGAACCCACACCAAAAGCAGGCTTACTCATTTTAAGTGATAATTGTCC
>PBDR01000022.1 GCA_002717385.1 Chloroflexota bacterium | reverse complement strand
TTTTTGATCGTTATTTACCAGATAAAGCTATAGACCTAATAGATGAAGCTGCAGCAAAACTACGTATAGAAAATGATTCTATGCCTAAAGAAATTAAAGATCTTAGAGATTCTATTACTAATATACAAGATCAAGAACAGGCAGCATTTTCAAGGAATGAATATGAAATAGCTGCGAACTTAAAAACTGAACATATTAGAGAAGATGAAAGATTTAATAAATTGTTAAAAGAATGGCAAAGTGAACATGAAGTGTCAGATACTGTGAGGGATAAAGATATTGCTGTTTTAATTCAGGAAAAAACAGGAATTCCGGTGACCAGATTACTGGAAGGTGAGGCTGAAAAATTTCTAAATTTGGAAGATAGGTTACATACAAGGGTGATAGGTCAAAATCATGCTGTGTCGTCCATATCTGATTCTGTTAGACGAACACGTGCAGGTATAAAAGATCCTAAAAGGCCAATTGGAAGTTTTATATTCTTGGGCCCCACTGGTGTTGGTAAAACGGAGTTAGCTAGAGCGTTAGCTGAATTTATGTTTGATGATGAAAATAATATGATTCGAGTAGATATGTCGGAGTATCAGGAGAGTCATAATGTTTCAAGATTAATTGGTTCTCCTCCTGGATATGTTGGTTATGATGATGCTGGTCAGCTTACTGAACAAGTTAGACGGAGACCATTTTCAGTAATATTATTTGATGAAATTGAAAAAGCTCACCCTGAAATTTTTAATGTACTTTTACAAGTTTTGGATGATGGACGTTTAACTGATGGGCATGGAAGAACAGTTGATTTTCGTAATTGTATTATTATTATGACAAGTAATTTAGGTTCAGATGGAATTGCAAAAGAATCATTTGGGTTTAAAAAATCAGATGTAGATGATTTACAGATAAGGACAAATGTTGAAGATGCCCTAAAGAGACATTTTAGACCAGAATTTTTGAATCGTATAGATGAATATATAATTTTTGATTCCTTAACTACTAAAGATATAAAGCTCATAGTAGAAAAGTTTTTAAAAGAAATTTCAGAAAGAATAAAAGATATGGGAATTTCTATTAAAATTTCTAATAGTGCTAAAGATTTGTTAGCTAATAAAGGTTTTGATCGAATGTACGGTGCAAGACCGTTAAAAAGAGCTATACAGAAATATGTTGAAAATCCTGTATCAAGAGAAATTCTTTCAGAGACTTTTTCAGAGGGTGATGTAATCTCAATTGGTGTTAAAAATGATTCTATTGTGATAAAGAATTAGTCTTTCTTAATTGTTATGTTATTTCAGAGTGTTTTTTTTCTAGTTTAGTTAAATTAATTAAAGTAATTAAAGCATCATATATATCAATGATATGTATGGGTGGATTTGAAATTATAATTAACTAAATGAATAATTGGACTAGTATATGAAAAATCCTATAAAAGTTTATGCTGTTATTTTAGCTGCTGGCGGGAGTTTAAGAATGGGAGGTATAGATAAAATTTGGCATCAAATTAATGGGAAACCAATTATAGGTTATAGTATAGATTTTTTTGAAAATTCTAAATTAGTTGACGAATTTTTAGTAGTCACCTCAAAAATTAATTTACAAAAGATAAAAGATTTTTTTTTAAATGATGAATCATTCTTTTTTGATGTAATAGTTGGAGGTGTACGAAGACAAGATTCAGTAAAATTAGCAATTGATCATGTTAATTCATTAAAGGAAAAACCTGATTTGATAGTCATTCATGATGCTGCCAGACCATTAATAACTGAATATATTTTAGAAAATGGGATTAAATTAGCGAAAAATATTGGAGCAGCAATTCCTGTAATTTCAGTAAAGGATACCATAAAAAAAATTTCAAATAATTTAGTTGAAAAAACATTGAATAGGGAGAAAATATTTTTCTCACAAACTCCCCAAGTTTTTTCTCTTGATTCTTTACTTGCAGCGTATGAATTTTTAAATGATGATATTACTGATGATGCCATGGCTATAGAAATATCTGGTGGAATGGTTGCAACTTTTCCAGGAGATGAAAAAAATTTAAAAATTACTCAGATTGAAGATTTAGAAATTATAAAAAATTTACTTGTTCAAAAAAAAAGTCATTTAGAACTAGAATGGTCTAATGGAATAGGTTTTGATGGGCATAAATTAGAATCAGGTGGACCTCTGATTTTGGGAGGTGTGAGAATAAAATATGAATTTCATTTGAAAGGTCATTCAGATGGGGATGTTCTTTTGCACTCAATATGTAATGCTATTTTAGGAGCGGCTTCTCTTGGGGATCTAGGCCAACATTTTCCCTCTTCTGATGATAGGTACAAAAATATTGATTCTTCTTTTTTTATTAAAGAATCTATGAAATTAATTACAAATTGTGGATGGATTATTAACAATCTTGATTGCATAATAATTGCGGAAAAACCTAAATTAAAAAAATATGTATTTGATATCGAGAACAAAATTAAATCTTTAGTTAATTCACCTCTAGCTCAAGTTAATGTTAAAATTACCTCTACTGATGGAGTTGGAGCAATCGGTGAAGGTGAAGGAATAGCAGCTCAATCAATAGTAACTCTTAGTAGAACAAAGCATTCAAGTAATGAAACTTTATAATAGTCTGTCACGAAAAAAAGAAATATTTACCACTGAAAACGATTTCGTAAGTATATATGTTTGTGGAGTAACTACATACGATAAACCTCATATTGGTCATGCAATGAGTTATATAATTTTTGACACCCTACATAGATACTTAGAATATAAAGGTTTTTCAGTTAATCGCGTACAAAATTTTACTGATATTGATGACAAAATTATAGATAGAGCTAATAAAGATTCAATAGATTCTGTTGATGTTTCTGAAAAAAATATTTCGGCATATTTTGAAGTTATGGACAGGTTGAATATAAAAAGAGCGAATCTTTATCCGAGAGCTACAAATGAAATTGAAGAAATAAAAGAAATTATTTTAATTCTTATAGATAAAGGATTTGCCTATGAGTCAGGAGGATCAGTTTATTTTTCTGTAAAAAAATATCAAAATTACGGAAAGTTAAGTGGGAGACGTGTTGAAGACATGCTTGAAGCTACTCGATTTGATTTAGATGATAATAAAAAAGATTTTGCTGATTTTGTTTTATGGAAATCTTCTAAACCTGGAGAACCTTTTTGGGAAAGTCCTTGGGGAATTGGTCGTCCAGGCTGGCACATCGAATGTTCTGCAATGGTTTTTCATCACCTCGGTCAAACAATAGATATTCATGGAGGTGGTCAAGATTTAATTTTTCCTCATCATGAAAATGAAATTGCTCAAAGTGAAGCTGCATCAGGAAATGATAATTTCTCAAAGTTTTGGATTCACAATGGATTAGTTCGAATGGGCGGAGATAAAATGAGTAAATCTATAGGAAATGTGTTTAATGTTGAAAAAGCACTAGAAATTTTTTCTTCTGATGCTTTACGTTTATGGGTACTACAAAGTCATTATAGAAAACCATTAATTTTAGATGAAGCACAGATTCTTTCTGCTGAAAAATCTTTTGATAGAATTAGAAATGCAGTAGAAATTAAATCTGATTTAAATAAACAACCTGTAAGTCCTAAAATTTTTGTAGATAAATTTATTAAATCAATGGATGATGATTTGGGAACTCCTGGAGCGATAGCATCATTATTTGATATAGCTAGAGCTATTTTTAAAGGGAATGATAAAAAAGAAAATGTAAGTGATTTAATTAAATCATTAAGAAAATTCTCTAAAATTTTAGGGTTCAATTTCAAAAAGTTACAAAAAAATACAACTTTTACAGAACAAAAAATTGAAGAGTTAATACTTCAAAGAAACGAAGCAAGAAATAACAGAAAATTTGCTTTAGCAGATGATTTACGTGATGAACTACTAAAGAATGGAGTAAGCATATCAGATAGTCCTGATGGAACTAAATGGAAGAGATTATAATTTAACCGCTGAACCTGACATTCAGAATTGCTACTGCCACAAATATAATTGCTAAAACAATTGTAAATCTAAATAAGAATTGTTCAATACCTCTTCTAGATCGAAAAGTAGTTTCTGCTTCTCCAAAGAGATTTCCCCCAGTTCCTCTAGCTTGTAAGAGTAAAACTGTAATTGTGATGATTGCTATCACAATCAAAACAAAATTAAAAGTGGTTTGCATAATTATTAATTTCCAAATAATTTTAAATTTTTATATATCAATGATATCATTCATCTAATTTTGAACGAATCAATTCTATCGACTGTTTTGGGTCTGCTTGACCTTTTGTTAGTTTCATTAGTTGACCCATAAGAAATTTTAATGCATTGTCTTTTCCATTTTTATAGTCTTCTACCGCATTTGGATTGTTTTTTATTACCTCTTCGACAATATTGAGTAATTGTTTACTATCACTAACTATTACTAAATCTAATTTTTCGATAATTTCTTTTGGAGATTGTTTTTTTTGCCACATTATCTCAAAAATTTTTTTTGCGGAATTTTTATTTATTTCATTATCAATAATTTTTGTGATCAAAATTGATAAGTTTTTTGCAGATACTGGAATTACAGATATATCTGTAATTCCAGTATCTTTGATGTATCTAAAAATTTCTCCATTGATCCAGTTAGCTGCTTCTTTAGAAACCTTTTTTATGTATTGTTTATTTTTATTATTTGAATGTTTAATTACTTCATCAAAAAATATTGAAATATTTTTTGATGAAGTTAATAAATCAGAATCATATTCTGAAAGATTAAGTTCATTAATGAACCTTCTTTTTTTTTCAATTGGAAGTTCTGGCAAATTTGATTTGATTTTTTTTATTAGAGTTTTTTGAATTTTTAGTGGTGGTATATCTGGTTCAGGGAAATATCTATAATCATTAGCTTCTTCCTTACTTCTTTGAGGTACTGTTATTCCTTTATTATCATTCCAACCTCTTGTTTCTTGAATAATTTTCCCCCCAGATTCAATTTCTCGAATTTGTCTTTTTATTTCATATTCCACAGCTCTTGTTACAGCTTTGATTCTATTCATGTTTTTAATTTCAACTTTTGTGGTTAGCCTTTTTACACCTTTTATTCTCACGCTAATATTTGCATCACAGCGGAATGAACCATCTTCCATATTTGCCGTTCCTACTCCAAGATATCTAATGATTTTTTGAAGAGAAGAAATGTATAATTCTACTTCTTCGGTGGAGCGCATATCTGGTTCCGTTACAATTTCCATTAGAGGAACCCCAGATCTATTTACATCAATAAGAGTATGTAAAGGGTTCCCTCTTGGTCCTTCTACGTGAATTAGCTTAGCTACATCCTCTTCCATATGAACACGATTGATTCTTATTCTTGAAGTTTTTTTGTTTGGTAAATCAAGATATCCATCAAAACATATAGGCTGATCGAATTGTGATATTTGATATCCTTTCATTAAATCTGGATAGGTGTATTGTTTTCGATCGAACTTTGTTATTTCTCTTATAGAACAGTTTAATGCTAAACCTATGGTTATAGCATCTTCGACCGCTCGTTTATTTACTAGTGGTAATGTTCCAGGGAGAGCTAAAGTTACTGGGTCTACTAGTGTATTAGGTTCTGCTGATTGATAATTATTACTAGATGTGCTGAACATTTTTGTTTTAGTGTCCAGTTGAACATGAGTTTCTAGACCTATGACTGATTCGTATTTCAAAAATATCACCAAAAATCTGATCAATTTTTTTTATATATTTTATGAGTATATTTAACTATAAAATATTTTCAATAATTAAATTTATAATTTTAATTAAACTCATCTTTATATATATTTATTGTTGTTTATATTGATTTATAATTAGATTGTACATATAAAATATTATTTTATTATTCATAACACTATTACTAAATAAATTACGTTAATTAAAATTCAAACTACTTAATTTTTTTTTTATTAAATGTCAACAAAAAACACCATATCACGTAAATCTGACTTATCTAATCAGGATTATAAATGGGGTTTTGTAACAGATGTTCAAACTGAATTAGCTCCTAAAGGTTTAAATGAGGATATTGTTAGATTGATTTCTTCAAAAAAAAAGAACCTGATTGGTTATTAGATTGGCGAATTAAGGCTTTTAAACATTGGAATGATTTAGAGTTAAAGAAAGAACAACCTAAATGGGCTAATATTAGAAATCCTGAAATAGATTTCCAAGATATCTATTATTATGCTGCTCCAGTATCTTCAGAAAAAAAGCCCAATTCTTTAGACGAAGTTGATCCTGAAATGTTAGAAGCTTTTGACAAGCTTGGTATTCCACTTCATGAGAGAGAAAAATTAGCTGGTGTAGCAGTAGATGCTGTTTTTGATTCTGTTTCTGTGGCTACTACCTTTGCCGACAAATTGGCTGAGTTGGGGATAATCTTTTGTTCATTTACAGAAGCAGTACAAAATCATCCAGACTTAGTCAGAAAATATTTAGGGTCTGTAGTTCCTTACACTGATAATTTTTATTCTTGTCTAAATTCTGCAGTTTTTAGTGATGGTTCATTTACATATATTCCACCCGGTGTAAAATGTCCGATGGAGTTAATGACATATTTTAGAATTAATACGGAAGGTAGTGGACAATTCGAGAGAACTCTCATTATAGCGGATAAAAATTCATATGTTTCATATCTTGAAGGCTGTACAGCACCAATGAGAAAAAGCAGCCAACTTCACGCTGCAGTCGTTGAGTTAGTTGCATTGGATGATAGTGAAATAAAATATTCTACTATACAAAATTGGTTTCCTGGAACAAAAGATGGACAAGGTGGAGTATATAATTTTGTTACCAAGCGTGGTAGAGCTGATAGATCTGCTAAGATTTCTTGGACTCAAGTAGAAACCGGTTCCGCAATTACTTGGAAATATCCTAGTGTGATTTTAAAAGGAGATAATTCTGTTGGAGAATTTTTCTCTGTTGCGCTAGCAAATAATCATCAACAGGCCGACACTGGTACAAAAATGATTCATATAGGTAAAAATACAAAATCTACCATAGTTTCTAAAGGCATTTCTGCAGGAAAAGGTAACAATACTTATAGAGGTAGTGTACAAATAATGCCTAAAGCAGAAAATGCAACCAATCATACTCAATGTGATTCATTATTAATTGGTGATAAATGTGGTGCACATACTGTTCCATATATAGAAGTACGGAATCCTACTGCAAGGCTTGAACATGAAGCTTCTACATCAAAAGTATCAGATGATCAATTATTTTACCTTATGTCGAGAGGACTTTCAGAAGAAGAAGCTCATCATATGATCATTACTGGCTGGAGTCGAGATGTAATTAAGGAATTACCATTTGAATTTGCTGTTGAAGCATCTCAATTACTCAAGGTTTCTCTTGAAGGTGCTGTAGGGTAAAGTAAATAATATAGGATTTGTAAATGTTAAAAGTTAAAAATCTTCATGCTTGTGTTGCGGAAAATAAAAGCATCAAAATACTTAACGGATTAGATTTATATATTCGGAAGGGAGAAGTACATGTAATTATGGGGCCAAATGGGGGTGGTAAAAGTACTTTAGCAAATATTTTAATGGGAAGACCTAGTTACGAAATTACTAATGGAGAGGTCGAATTTAATGGAAAATCTATACTCGATTTAGCACCTGATGCTAGATCACATTTAGGTATGTTTTTAGCATTTCAATATCCAGTAGAAGTTCCCGGAGTAAGACCTTGGCAATTCCTAAAGGCTTCACTAGATGCAAAAGCAGAAGCAAATCGAGAAAAAAAAATTTCTGTTAGAGAATTTACAAAGATTTTCAATCAAAAAGTTGAAGAAGTTGGGATCAATTCAAATTTGATCAAAAGATCGCTAAATGAAGGATTTTCTGGAGGAGAGAAAAAAAGAAATGAGATTTTACAATTACAGATAATAAATCCTTTACTGGCAATAATGGATGAAACGGATTCTGGATTAGATATAGATGCCCTTAGGATAATTTCAGATGGTATAAATTCAATGAGATCTAACCAGAGATCTTTTCTGATAGTGACACATTATCAGAGGTTATTAAATTATGTTAAACCCGATTTTGTTCATATTCTTGTTGGAGGTATGATTGTTGATTCGGGCGGACCTGATTTAGCATTAAAAATTGAAAATTCTGGCTATAAGGACTATATAAAATAGGATAAATTTATGCCAGATATTTTTTTCTCTCATTCTATAGATCAATTTAATATCTTATTTAATAATGCGAAAAAGAAATCTTTTTTTGATAGCAAAGTAAACGAAATTAAAAATATTGCTTGGGATTATTTTTTATCTACTGGTTTGCCTTTACATAGACGTGGTAATGAAGAATGGAAATATACAAATTTAAATCCATTATCTGAAACTAAATTTACTATTGATGCTGATATAGATATTGATTTTTCTTCAATAACAAAATTAATCCCATTTTCTGATAATTGGCACAATATTGTTTTTATAAATGGAAATTATTTTAGTAAATTAAGTGAGAATTCTACTAAAACAAACGATATAAATATTGTTCCTTTAAGTTCCTCAAAATTACCTGATGAATTTGCTACACTAGCAAATCCAGATTTAAGCCCATTCACTGCGTTAAATACGGCTTTTTTTTCAGAAGGTATTATTATAGAAATTCCTGACAATAATAAAGTTAGTAAAGATTTAAATATAGTTTTTCTCACTTCTCAATCTTCCGAAAATTTAGCTACTTTTCCTCGAGTTTTTTTAAAATGTGGTGAAAATTCAAATTTAAACTTTATTGAATCATACATAAATTTATCAAGTGGAAATAATTTAACTTTACCTGTTGTAGAAATAGTTCAATCTAAAAATTCAAAAATAAATCATTATAGAATCCAACTAGAGAATAAAAAGTCATTTAATATTGGAACTACTAGGATTGAACAAAAAGAAAATTCTAATTTTAATTCAACTACTTTTTCGACTGCTGCATTAATTGGTAGGAACGATTTACATGTTCTTTTACAAGAACCACATTCCACATGTGGTTTATATGGTTTATATATTACTAGTGGAGATCAACAACAAGATAATGAAATTAGTACAACTCACGTGAAACATGATTGTACTTCCAAGCAATTTTATAAAGGGATTTTATCTGGAAGATCAAAAGCAGTTTTTAGCGGGAAAATTTTAGTTGAAAAAGATGCACAAAAAACGGATGCAGATCAAAAAGATTTGAATTTACTTTTATCTAGAGATTGTGAAGTAGATACTAAACCTTCGTTAGAAATTTATGCAGATGATGTCATTTGTGCTCACGGTGCTACTGCAGGTAATGTAGATATGAACACTTTATTTTATCTTCAAACTCGTGGTTTAGATCTAGAGACAGCAAAAGAAATACTTATCCGGGGATTTGCAGATGAAATTTTGGATAGATTTTCTCCAAAAGATTTACATTGTTTTCTTTCTGATTATATTGATGATATTATTCCAGAATTAAGAGATCAATCTGATACTATCGGGACATTTTAAGAATGAGTGTAAATATTGATTCAGTTAGGAAAGATTTTCCGATTTTGGGAAGAAGTGTTAATGGTAAAAAATTAGTATATTTAGATAATGCAGCTACTTCACAAAAACCTAAAATTGTTATTGATTCAATTACTGAATACTATACTAAATATAATTCAAATGTTCACCGTGGTGTTCATACACTTTCTATGGAGGCTACAGAAGCCTATGAAAATGCAAGATTTAAAGTTGCTAAACTAATAAATGCTCCTGAAGATTGTATTATTTGGACTAGAAATGCTACAGAATCTTTAAATTTAGTAGCATCTTCTTGGGGATTAAATAATATTTCGGCAGAGCAAAATATTATTATTACAAATGCTGAACACCATTCTAATTTGGTAACTTGGCAACAAATTTCAAAGAAAACTGGATGTGAATTAAGATATATTGACATTTCAAATGGATTTGAAATGTCAAATTTGAAAAATATTCTCGATAAAAATACAGCCTTGGTTTCTATTACACATATATCAAATGTTTTAGGATATGTAACACCCATTTCAGATATTGTTTCATTAATCAAAAAAATGAATCTAGATACTAAAATTCTTGTTGATGCTGCTCAATCTGTTCCGCATATGCCGTTAGATGTTAATGATTTGGGTATTGACTTTTTGGCTTTTTCTGCACATAAAATGATGGGGCCTACGGGAATAGGTGTTTTATATGGTAAAAAAGAATTATTGCTAAATATGGAACCATATATGTTTGGTGGAGATATGATAATTGAAGTTTCTTATGAAGGTGCGAAATGGAACGAATTACCTTATAAATTTGAAGCAGGAACTCCAAATATTGCAGGTGGAATTTCTACTGGAGTTGCAGTTGATTATTTATTAAATATTGGCATGGAAAACATATGGAAACATGAAGTTGATTTAACTAATTATGCTCTTGAAAAATTTTCTCAATTCAAAAATTTTACCGTACTGGGGAATAATTTAAATCATCCTAGAGGAGGTGTAATTTCTTTTGTACATAAAAGTATTCATCCACATGATATTGGGACTATTTTAGATAAACAAGGAATTGCAATAAGAACTGGTCATCATTGTGCCATGCCACTTGTACGTAGTTACGGGACTTCTGCAGCAGCAAGAGTCAGTTTCTATATATATAATACTTTCAACGAAGTAGATTTATTTTTTGAAGCTATTAAAGATGTGGAGGATTATTTTTTATGAGTATGAGTAGATTATCAGGTGTCGATGATTTGAATGAAATGTATGAAAGTATTATTCTCGATCATTATCGTAATCCCAGAAATCTAAAAAAATTAGCTAGTCCTGATTTAGAAAAAGATGTTAACAATCCATTTTGTGGAGATGAATTATCTATTCAACTAAATATAGAAAATGATGTGGTAACAGATTTGAGTGTTTCAGGGAATGGCTGTGCAATTAGTCAAAGTTCCGGATCTTTATTGGCAGAAAGTGTCATTAATTTAACGAAAATTCAAATACTCGAATTAATAGTCAATGTAAGAAAAATGATGAGAGGAGAAGATATTTCTGAAGAAATAAGAGATTCATTGGGTGATATTGAAGCGTTGGAAGGGGTTAAAAAATTTCCAGTGAGAATTAAATGTGCTTTGCTTGGTTGGACTGGATTGGAAGATTTAATTCAAGACTAAAAAATCAGTTGAAATTTTCACTATAATTTTCAAACCATTTTATAGTATTTTTTAATCCTTCTTCAAGATCAATATTTGGGGACCAGTTCAAGACTTTTTGTGCTAGTGAACAATCTAAAGTTATAGATTTGACATCACTTGGTCTTTCTTTAATAAAATTTGGAGATGAATTATAATTACAGTTTTTAGATAAGTAATTGAAAAGTTCTAGTACTGTCGTTCCCTTGCCAGTTCCAAGATTAATTGGTCCTTTATATGATAGTTCTGATGCAAGAATACATCCTTTTACAATGTCTTTAACATGAATATAATCGCGGATATTATCACCTTTACCAAAAATATTCACTTTTTTTTCTAAAAGCATTGCTTTGATAAATATTGCTACTACTCCTGCTTCACCATTTGGATCTTGTCTTGGTCCATAAATATTTGCAGGTCTAATTATGGAAGTATTCAGCGAATAATTTCTTCTGTAATATTGCACATAATTTTCCGCAGAAAATTTTGATATGGCGTAAGGAGATTCAGGATTTGGATATGTATTTTCGTTTACAGGGAATTTATCTGTATTTCCATAAATTGCTCCACCAGTAGAAAGAAACACAAAAGGTTCTATACCTTTTCCTATAATACGTATAGCATCAAGAACTTTGATTGTACCTATAATATTTTGCTTGGCATCATAAAAAGGATTTTTAGTAGATTTATTGACACTAATCTGTGCAGCAGTATGAAAAATTTTATCTGGTTTAATTTTTCGGAAAATTGTTTCAACATTATCTTTAGTAATATCAAAAATTTCTAATTCAATTTTGTCGGATAAATTAGATTCTTTTCCACTCGATAAATTATCAAGAACTATAACTGTCCAATCTTCATTCTTGAGAGCATCAGAAATGTGACTACCTACAAAACCTGCACCACCAGTAACCACAGCAGTTTTTGTCGACATAATTTTTCCCTTATAAGATTAGATAATTATATAATTCTATTTATTGTTACTAAAAATATAAACTTAGTTAATTCTCTATTGAAGATATAATTATAATTTCTTAATGTTAAGAAATTTTTTTGGAGGTAAATTTTGACACATATTAGAATTATGGTTTCACGTCACTCAGCATTTTATAGTCCAGTGATCGCTACTATAAGTGGAAAATTTCTCGATAAATATGGAATTTCTGCTAGTTATCATATCGCTGATAAATCTAATCCTATAGAGGAAGTTAGTAAAGGGAATATGGATTTAGGTCAGGCTGCGGTATCTGGGAGTTGGAATTATTTAGAGAATGGGAAAAAATCACCCGTAGCGCATTTTGCTCAAATAAATTCTTATGATGGTTTTTTTGTCTTAAGTAGAAAAACATCAAATATTTTTAATTGGAATGATTTAAAAAAAGGAAAATTTTTATATGTACATGGAGCACAACCAGAGGCTATGCTTAGATATGCCTTGTCGATAAAGGGAATAGATTTGGATAGTATTAGTAATATTTTTTCTATTGGAGGTGATGAGATGATGAAACAATGGTACGAAGGAAAAGCTGATTATTTTCATGAACAAGGAGCCTATCCTCAACAACTGGAATATGAGAATCAAGGAATTATAGTGGGTTCTGTGGGTGAACTTATAGGTCCTGTAGCTTTTAGTAGCTTAGTTTGTAGATGGGATTGGGTTGGTTCAGATTTATATTACAAATTTAAAAATGCTTATTCTCAGGCTCGTAAATGGGTAAATTCTGCAAACCCTGATGAAATTGCAGAAATGGAATCAGATTATTTTCCTAAATTATCATTAGAATCAATTTCAAGAGCTATTAAGTTTTATCAGAATCTTGGTACATGGAGTAATGAAATATTAATAGAACCAAAATTATACGATAAAGCTTTAGATGTTTTTGAGTATTCTAAACTCATCGAAACTCGTTATGATTTTGATGATGTTGTTGTTAATGAATAGATAAAGGAATTTTTGATCAGAAAATGTCTCGTTATAGTAGAGCAAAAAAAAATTATACTTCGACTGTAGAAGGACGTAGGGCAGTATTGGAAAGTATCAGATCTGATAGAGAGATTAAGGAAATAATAATTGATGAATTTATTGAGCATGGACCACAAATTAAAGAGATTAACATTCTGGCGGATAAAAAAAAGATTTATATAAAATTTCTTAGTAAAAAAAATATAGAAAAACTAGCTCACACAAAGAAACATCAAGGTATTATAGCTGTAGTTGCTGATCCAATATATTCAAATATTGATGATATGCTTCGTCTTGCTTCTAGTCGATCTGAACTTCCATTAATAGTAATGTTGGATGGAGTTCAAGATCCTCAAAATTTTGGAGCGGTTGCTAGAAATATCGATGCTTCTGGTGCGCATGGTATAGTGATTCCTTCTAGAAGATCGGCAAGTATTTCTCCTGGTTCTATCAAAGCTTCTGCGGGTGCACTTGAACATATATTGGTTTCTAGGGAGATAAATTTAAATTCAACTATAAATAATCTAAAATCAAAAGGTTTTATCATAGTTGGTTTAGATTCGAATTGTTCAAATGATTACAAAAATCTCAATTATTCATCACCAATTTTAATTGTTGCCGGATCTGAAAATGGAGGATTGTCTAAAGTTATATCAAAAAATTGTGATTATTTAGTTTCTTTACCAATGAATGGGAAAATATCTTCACTAAATGTATCAGTTTCTACGGGCATACTTTTATATCATATCATTGACCAACGATCATTGATCAAAAATTAAATCGAATTACTTTTTGATATATCTTTTAATAGGTTTATTAATGGTTTGCCAATACTGAGGCGATCAATGTTTTCTGCAATTGTAAGAGATCTTCTTTCAATTGTTCCATGTGTAGCACCGGAATGATGAGGCGTCATTATCACGTTATCCAAGTTCCAAAAAGGGAATCTTGAAGGTCTAGGCTCCTCTTTTTGATCTTTTGGATAAGTATACCAAGTATCTATTGCCGCACCGGATATTTTTCGGTTTTTAAGTGCATTATATAAAGATTCTTCATTAATTATATGACCTCTAGCAGGGTTAATTATGTAAGCACTTTTTTTCATAAAATCAAGTTCTCTTTTTCCGATTAAATTTCTTGTGTCCTCAGTTAATGGTGTAGAAATTAATACGAAATCCGATCTTTTTAAAATTTCATCAATTCCATTTTTACCATAAAAATATTCAATCCCTAATTTTTTGTATTTTGGTATATTCTTTTTTGATCTTCCAGTTGATATTACTTTCATTTCATAAGCTAACGCAAGTTTGGCAACTCGTAATCCAATGTTACCAAGTCCAATTATTCCAAAAGTTTTATTGTAAAGTTCACTATATAATCCAATTCGTGATGGGGATTGACTCCATGAGCCATTTGAAAATGTGATATGACTTTTAATTAGATTATGATCTAGTGCACTTGCTACCATCATAACCCATTCAGAAATTGGAGCTTCATGATGATAGGCGTTAGCTACTATTGTTCCATTTGGTAAAGCATCAACAATTATACCTTCATATCCTGCAGCCGGAATTAAAATCGCTTTTAGTTTGTTTGCATATTTAGACATTTCGTAAGTAAAACTAGTTCCTATCAATACATCTATGTTTTTTAATTTAGCAGGATCTGGTCTCATATTCACATATTCTGTTTGAACCCAATTTACTTCCACATTAACCGGCCAAATTTCTTCTACTTTTTTCCCCGATGGAATGTTTGGAATTAAAATATTTAGTTTATTATTATTATTTAGCATAAATTTATTCATATCGAATTTTTTAGGGTATACAATTATTTCATATTACTACCTCAATTTTTTTTTGACCTCTAATACTGGAATATATTCGTCATCTTTTAGCCTCTGGAAAGTTGTTTTAGTGGCTGCTAGTGCTTTATTCATCTTTGTTTTTGATGTTGTTGTTACTAGTATGTCACTTCCAAGTATTGCTAATGATCTTTCTATCACGTTAAGATCTGTAGCTTGGGTAATGATAATTTCTTCTCTCACCATGTGTGCATTTATGTTACCTCTTGGGAGAGTTGCAGATATAGTAGGGAGGAAAAAAATTCATCTTATAGGTTTATTGATTTTCATTATTGGATGTGGAACAATTTCCTTTTCTTCAGAATTATCATTATTACTTTTTGCTCGATTCTTAATGTCCATAGGAAACTCAATATGTTCAGCTGTAGCTTTTGCTATTATCATATCTAGTTTTCCAGATGAGCAAAAAGGTAAAGCTTTAGGGATAATTACTACTACTGTAGGTTTGGCAGGGATTTTTGGCCCATTATTGTCAGGATTTTTGATTCCTGTTTTTGAATGGAGAGGTATGTATATATCAATGGGTATTTTATCGATTTTTTGTCTTTTTTTATCTTATCTCATATTTGATAAACGAAATATTGATTCTACACAATCATATTCTATTTATGATTACGATTGGTTCGGAGCTATTTTATCTGCTTTGTTTTTTACAGTTTTAATAATTACAATTTCTAATCCGTTTAAGATTCCCTGGTTATCATTCAGATTATTAAATTTAATTTTAATTTCCATTGGAATTTTATATGTTTTTATTAAATGGGAATTAAAAAACAAGAATCCTATGATTGATCTTAGGATTTTCTCAAATTCAACTTTTTCTTTGTCGACTACAGTAAGATTTTGTGGATTTATTGGTAATTCAGCAGTTTTTTTCCTAATACCTATTTTTGTACAAAGTTTTTTGGGTTTAAGCCCAATAAATACTGGATTTATATTATTTAGTACTTCGGCAGGAGTAGTTCTTTCATCACTTTTTTCTGGTCGATATTCAGATAAATATGGTACTAAAAAATTTATATTACTTGGAATAATACTAATTTTACTAACAGGAATATTTTTAGCATTTATTAACAATGGAACAAATACTTTTATGTTGATGATAGTATTATTCCTTAACGGTTTAGGAATGGGATTATTTATGGCTCCAAATATGAGAGCGACACTAAGTCTTGTATCTAGAGATTCTTATGCAACATTTAGTGCTTTTCTTAATCTTGTAAGAAATGTTGCGACTGCAATTGGACAAGCAGTATCTACAGGAATCATTACAGGAATAATGTTATTGAATGGCACAGAAGTAGAATTGAGTAAAATTAGCGCTATATCAGGCAATTCATCTTTGAATGATAGTTTTCTTTTTGGATGGAAAGTGACTTTTCTTGTATTAGCTTTAGTTACACTTATAGGATTATTTGCGTCTACTAAAGTTAAATCAAAAGTATAATCATATGCTTAAAAAGATGGACTATAAATGGAAAGCTTTTTCTGCTGTAGGTATGTCACTAGTTACTATGGTGATGAGTATGAGTATGACAGCGGTAGCGTTACCATCTATCGCTGAATACCTGGAAGTTTCATTACAGGTTGTTTCTTGGGTAGTTATTGCAAATGCACTTACAGTTACTGCAGTTCTAGTGCCTTTTGGTAGACTTTCAGATCTACTTGGCCGGAAATTTTTTTTATCTGGAGGTTTATTTGTATTTTTAATTGGATCAATAATGTGCATGTTATCCAACTCTATAATTATTCTAGTTTTTTCAAAAGTAATTATGGGTATTGGTGGAGCTATGGCTCAATCGGTAGGTACAGCAATAGTTGTTTCAATTTTTACAAAAAATGAAAGAGGTCAAGGAATTGGATCGCAGACTACTGCAGTTGCAATCGGCGGAGCTTTAGGTCCTATAGTTGCAGGATTAATACTACAGTTTTTTGAATGGCAAGCGTTATTTTTTACTATGTTTATAATGGCATCAATTTCATTTATATGGGCATTTTTAGTTTTAGATGACTCAAAAATAGGGTCATTTCAAAGCAAAGACAGGAAATTTGACTGGGTAGGAGCTGTTTTCTCAGGAATAGCAATGTTTTCCCTAGTTATATCGATTAATAATCCTTTTGATGGATTATTGTTTTACTTTGTTACATTTTTTTTTGTTTCTTGTTTTTTTATTTTTTTATTCCTATTTATTATTGTAGAAAAACGTTCTGAATCACCGATAATTGACTTAAATCTTTTTTTGGAACCAGTTTTTCGTTATGCGTCAATTACTAGAGTGATTGGATTTGTAGGTAGATCATCACTTTTTTTATTACTACCTGTTTATTTAATTAATATAAGAAACTTACAACCAGGATTTGTAGGTTTATTATTGTTAGGATCAGCAGTTGGCATGGGTATAGGGGCTCAACTGGGAGGAAGACTAGCAGATATTTATGGGCACAGAAGATTTACAATTTTTGGATTTATTTTAGCTATTATAACGGGCATTTTTATTTCTCAGTTTGAAGTTAATACTTCACTAATTTATATAATTGTCATATTAGTACTTAATGGATTTTCTATGGGAGTATGGGCTACTCCAAATCAGTTGGCAACTATGAATTCTATTCCTAAAGAAAAATATGGATCTGTAGGAGCATTTGTAAATCTTACTAGAAATACAGGGAACGTAATTGGGCAAGCAATAGTCATTTCCATCATTTCATTTGTAATGACTTTACAGGGTTTTGATATTGAATTGTCAGATATTGGAAAAATCCCTAACACAGTTGAAGCTTTTATTTTTGGATGGGAAATAGCATATATTTTTGTGATAATTGTTACATTTATTGGTTTAATTGCAGCAGTAATGACTAAACCTAAGATGAGATAATCATAAAAATTAATAGCTTTAAAGGAAAAGAAATGGGAAAGTTAGAAGGAAAAATTGCGATAGTAACTGGTGGAGGAACTGGTATAGGAAAAGGAATTACCAAAGAATTTCTTTCTGAAGGTTGCACTGTGATAATTGCAGCAAGAGATATTTCTCGTTTGGATAGTGTACGAAAAGAATATGATTTATATCGCACTAAAATATTGTCTGTTAAAACTGATATTACAAAAGAATCAGATGTAGTAAATTTGTTTTCTTTCGTTACAAATAAATTTGGAAGAGTAGATATTCTGGTAAATAATTCTGGTGCTTTTGATGGTGGAGTTCTTGAAGACATAACTTTTGAAGAATGGAATCGTGTAATAAGTGTGAATGTTACAGGAATGTTTTTATGCACTAGGCAAGCTTTTCCTATTATGAAAAAACAAGGAGGAGGTAGGATCATTAATATTGGATCGATTGCTGCACAAAGAGCACGCCATAACTCAGTCCCATACACTACCAGTAAACATGCTGTTTGGGGACTTACACAATCGTCAGCCCTAGAAGGAAGAGATTTTGGAATTGCTGTCAGTTCAATACATCCTGGAAATGTAGCTGTAGAAAGAAGATATGATGGAAGATCATCTACTGGTCGTGATGAAGGCCCAGAACCTTTAATTCAACCTGAAGAAATTGGTAAAACAGCATTATTAATGGCGACATTACCAGAAAATTCTAATATGTTGGAAGCTATAATTTTACCTTTAAAACAGGATTATTTAGGTAGAGGATAAATGCTAGTATTAAGAAGAATATTAGCATCTATTTTATTAGTTTTTTTTACACCCCTGTTCATAATTAGTTTATCAATTTCTCAAGTTTCATCTATGATTCAAAATCCCGATACCTTGACTCAATTTATAGAAAAAACATATTTTGTAGAAAATTTTTATGAAATTGTTTTACCAGAAATTACTACTGAAGTTATAAAAAATGAAATTGAGATTACTAAAATAGATAACCATCCACTGTATTTAAAATTAAATTCAGATGAATCTTCTGGAGAAGTCATAAATGAAATATTTGTGAAATTAATATCTCCAGTATATGTTTCTGAAATTATAGAAATATTAATTACTAATTTGATCCCTTATATAAATGGAGATATAGATAATTTTGAAATTGATTTTAATTTAGATGAAAAAATTTCATCAATAGGGGAATTATTTGAGGAAGCAATTTTTGAACTTCATTTAGTTGAAACTTTATCCAATGATGTTATTATTCCGATTGCTTATCATAAGGTGTCAGGGCCTGTTTCAAATTCTGTTGGGATAAATTTTACTAATGAAGAATTTAATCATTATTTCCACGAAGTAATGCCAATTGAGTGGATTGAACAAAATCTTATTAATGGAGTCTATGAAGGCACCTATTATTTTTCAGGAAAATCGGATAATTTGAATATTAATATCCCTGTATCAGATCGAGTGAATTTAATTGGAGAAGTTTTTAAGGATAAATTAAACAATGATGAAACAGCTAGGGCAGTAGTTTTTACAAAAATAATTGAACCAATGTCTAAATCAATGATTAAATCAACTAATAATTTTAGTTATGGTATTAGTTTAACTAGAGAAGAGATAATAGAAACGATAAAAGGAAAAGCTTCTGATGAATGGATGAAAAAAGAATCAGGAAAATTTATTGACGCGTTTATTCAACATTTAAATAGTGATGAGGAAAAATTTGAATATATAGTCGATATCGCCTTATTAAGAGATGCGGCTATAGGTAATTTCATTACTCTTACATCTGAAAGACTTGATCAGAGAATTGAGAATCTTCCAGTATGTAGTGGGTTAACGGCTTTATTTACAATTAATCTAAAGTCACCAGATCTTCCAAAATGTTTACCCGCAGATAAAAAATTAAGAGATAATGTTTCTTCTGGTTTACATCAAGTGATTGATTCACAGGTTACTTTTTTTGTGACTAAAAGTTTACCGATATCTTTTAATTTTTCTCTTTCTCAAGTTTCTGGAGGAAAGAATTCTGATATAGAGAAATCTATTAGGGAAATAAAAGGAATAATGAAAAAAGGTATAGTGTTTACAGATGAAGATTTTTATGAAATTTTATTGGATTCTAATAATCAAAACTTCAAGGAAAATATTGATTTAATAAGAGAAGGTTTTCCAGTTAAATTTGATTCAAATAATTTAGGATTTTTTCAACCAATAAAGAGTATTGCACCAAAATTATCTCTATTATCTTATTTCCAATGGATTTTTATCCCAATAATTTTAGTAATTTCTTTTATAGGTGGGCATGGTTTTCTGGGGAAAATTAAATGGTCTTTGGGGATTATTGGATTTTGGGTTATATTTTATTTATTACTATTTACTTTGGTATGGAGATTTGTTTCTCCTGGGGAAATAATTTTTCAAATAATTGAGGTAAAAAATTTATCGTTCTTTACCGACCCTAAATCATTAGAAATAATAAACTTTGAATTATTATCGGCCATAAAAAATGGCATGATATTTATTAGGAACAAATTTTTATTAGGGGTAATACCATGGGGGGTATTCTTTTTTTTCTTATTAGGAATAAATTTTTTATTACAAAAAAATAATAAATACACTAAATTTTTAAATACAAATGATGAATCTAAATAAATAAACGATATACTTCAAATAATATTTTAATTTAAGACGTTCATAAGGGAAATTATTAGCTATGTATATTTTAATGGTAAGGTTGAAAATCAAAAAAGATAAGGTTCAACAATTTATTGAAGCATCCATTGGTGATGCTAAAGGTTCTGTTGTTAATGAGCCGGGTTGTCGTAGATTTGACATTATACAAGATAATACTGATCCCACTAATTTTGCTTTTTGTGAAATTTATAATAGTAAATTAGATTTTGATGCACACACAACTTACCCACATTTTGAAAAATGGAGAGATAATACAAAGGAAATGTTTGAAGTTGACCCAGAGGTTTCTTTTTGTAAACCGGTTTTTCCTTTGGGAGATGCAAATTGGGACTCATATAATAAGGATGCTGTAGACGATAAATATTTTTCTTCAAGTTTACATGTAATTCATGTTCCAAAATTTATACAGGCAGATAAGGTCGAATCTTTCATTGAATCTGTAAGTTTAGATGGCATTGGATCTACTAATGAAGAGCCTGGTTGTTTGCGGTTTGATGTATATCAGAATATTGATGATCCTTCTGAATTATATTTGTATGAGGTATATGTCAATCCAGATGCCTTTGAGTATCATAAAGGGACTCCGCATATAAAAAAATGGGCTGAGACAGTTAAGGATTGGTATGATTTATCTCGTGATGGAGGTGGTAGAGTTGGGAAAAATATTTGGCCCCCTGATAATTGGAAATGGAGTTCTGGAAAACCAAAAAGATAGTTTAACGAATTGGAATTTCTAAATCATAGAATTTTATTGCAGTATTACCGAGTATTTTTTTTTGATCATCTTTATCTAAGTTGTTAATTAAATTTCTGACCGTTTCGATTACATTGTTATATTGAGCAGCTAATGTACATACTGGCCAATCACTGCCAATCATTATCCTGTCATATCCAAACATTGAAAGAACATGATGTACATAAGGTTTAATATCATCTATATTCCAATTATTATGGTCAGCTTCTGTAACCATCCCAGATAATTTAATATTAACGGTATCAATGTTCGCTACCTTTCTGAGATCTGAAAGCCAAGGTTCTATTTTTTTATTAGCTATTTCAGGTTTAGCTATATGATCAATTACACTTTTTAAGTTAGGAACCATTTCTAAAACTTTTGGGATATATTTTATATGTTTTGGCCTAGCTAAAAAGTCAAATGTTAAATTTCTTTCCGCTAATTCTTTTAATCCTTCTATCACACCTGAATTTAGTATCCATTTTTCATTTTTTTCATCATGCCAAAGATGCCGAACCCCTTTAAAATAATTATTTTTTTGTAGTTCATCTAAAATTCTTCCTATTTTTGGGTCGCTCAAATCAACCCATCCGACCACTCCTGCAATAAATTCATATTTTTTTGCAAGTTCTAGTAGCCATTTTGTTTCTTCTATAGACTGATGAGCTTGGACAGTAACCGTATAGTTAACATTAGCTTTGTCAATCAAGGGTTTAAGATTATGTGGAATTCTATCACTTTTCAAAGGAGATTTTTCAGGCATCCAATTATAATCGAACCTATTTATTTCCCAAAAATGTTGGTGAGTGTCTATTGTAATCATGGATAATTTATTGGTAGATATTTATAAGCATAAAAAGGTTTGAGAAACAACTTTACCACAATCTAATTATAATTTGTAAAAAAAAAATATATAAATTTATTATGAAAATCTATTATAATTAATAACTATACATGTTAATTGTGAAGCAGATTTATTTAATTAAAAAAACTTTCAACATTATTTTTTGCTTCGTTTTGTTATTGTTACTTGTTGTATGTCAGTAATGTTGTAAGTATAACGGAGTGATTATGCCTTCAAAATCAATGGTTAAATCTTCTGATATGAATTCAGAAAGAGTAATGGTTTTTGTAGATGGTTCAAATTTATATCATGTACTAGGTCAGAATTGTTCTAGACATAATGTGCATTTTGATAAATTGGCAAATAAGCTTTCCAATGGGAGAGATTTAAAACGTACTTATTATTACAACATTAGACAAGAAGATCAGAATGGTGAGCAACAGAAATTTTTAGATTCTATGTTTGATACACCTTATTTAGAAGTAAAACTTGGTATTTCTAAGCAAAGAGGTGAAGCAGTTGTTGAAAAGGGTGTAGATGTTATGTTGGCGACTGACCTAGTAGTACATGCATATAAAGATCATTATGATACAGCAGTAGTTGTCAGTGGAGATGCAGATTTTTATCCTGCTTTACAAGCTGTAAAGGATGTAGGAAAACATGTAGAAGTTGCTGCTTTTGAAAGTAATATTTCCAGTGAATCGTCAAAAGTTGCTGATGTTCACATCAGATTAACGAAATCATATTTTACGGGATTATGGATGCCTAAATTGTCAACTATTATTAAAAAAGAGGAAATTTCTGACGAAGCTGCATCTCCTAACGGCGAAGATAAATCCAGGAATAGAAAAAAACCGACAAATATTAGAAGAAGGATTAATAATAACTCTAATTCCGATAAGGATAAATTTAAAGTTAAAGAAATAAAAAAATCTAAAATTTCTTCTATTTCCAATAAAAAAAATGGTATTGGTCAAGATGAAAAGAAATTTAGAAGCACCCCTAGTAGACGTAAAATTGGTGGTTCATCAAATGACAATGGAGATTATAAGAAAATTGCTCCTCCAAAACTTAGAACTGATACAAATCAAACTGAAGAAAAAATTAGTAAAAAAAATGGATGGTTAAAAAAATTAGGGATTTAGAATATTTTTACCAATCAGCATCCACTATTTCATATGATGTATTAGTAATACGTTGCTGATTTTCTCCGGATTTTTCCATGTAATATAAGTCATAATCACCATCATTCATTGACCTAAATAATATTAATTTACCTGAGTCATTCCAGACTGGATAGTTGTCTTCAACTCTATTATTTGTGAGTCTAGTTTCATTATTATTTTTTGGATCGAATTTATAAATTTCTGTATTTCCTTCTTTTACACTGGTGAAAAGTAACTTACTTTCTTTTGACCAGGTAAGAAAATTTTCATCATAATCGTCAGGTGCAATATTTTGAGATTGATTTTCATTAATATTATGTAAATAAAGATCATTTGAGCCATCTTCTGTAAGTCTATTAAAAGCTATCCATTTCCCATCAGGAGACCAATTTGCATTAGAATCTTTTCCAGAAGTAACCATTACTTCATCTACTCCAGCAGGATTCTTTTTTCTTATACCAGGATTATCAATATCACCCTCTATTGAAAAAAGTAACCATTCCCCATCGGGAGACCAACCTCCTAAAGTTGCGTTTTCACTTTTTTGTGTAAGGTGATTTATTTGTTCGTCTTCTACATTTACAATCGAGATCCATCTACTTATGCCATCATTAATCTGAACTGCAATTTTTTCAGATTTTGGGCACCAACTATAATCTTCAATATCACCCATTTTTGATATTAGTGGTTTTTCTGATTCTCCGTCTTTGTCCATAATATATAAAGACCAATCAGAATTCCTTTTTGATAAAAAAGCTATTTTAGATTTATTGTTTGACCATCTTGGTTGAGTATCGATTCCTTCATTTGTAGTTAATCTAGTAACTTCAAAATCTTTTAAGGTGATTTTATAAATATCTATATTGCCATTCTTATTTGCAGAATACACTATATCTTCATTTATGCTGTTAGATGAACAAGATAATATAAAAATGCTCAAAGTAAAAGAAATTAGAATTAATATTTTTTGTTCGCTGATTATCATTAAACTTAGCCTTTGAATTAATTCATTTGAAAAATCTTAACAATAAAACTAAAAATATTACCATAGTAAAACTTTTCGAATATTTCTATATTTTAATTTCATGACCAATCAACAATTGGTATTTTTTACTTTTATTTGGTAGAAATTACATATCTGGATAATCTTAAAGGAATAAAAATGACTTCATTAGAAAGACTTATAGAAAATGTAGATACTTCAATTGAAGAAATTGTTAAATTAGAACAAGATCTAGTGCGAATCCCTTCGGTGAATACTGGAATTATGCCGACTGGAAATGAAACTGAAGTTTGTAATTATATTTCTAAATTTATGGAGAATGAAGGGATTGGAACTAAACTTTTATCTCGAGATTATGGAAGGGATAATTTAATTATTGATTATCCTTTGTCCGATTCAAAAGATTGTAAGTTAATATTTATGTCTCATACAGATGTTGTACCTGTGGAAAATGAATCAAAATGGAATTATGAACCATTTGGGGGAGATATTTCATCTGGACGTGTATATGGTAGAGGTTCAAATGATTGTAAGGCACTACTAACGAGCCAATTAATGGCTATGGTTATAATGAAAAGGTCAAAAATTAAACTAAATAATGGGCTTAGACTAATAAGTGGTGCAGATGAAGAACATGGAGGAAGATGGGGTTTTGGATGGTTATTGGAAAATCATCCAAATATTTTAAAAGCTGAATATGCTATTAATGAAGGCGGAGGCACTCCAGTAGAAGTTGGAGATTCAATTTATTATTTATTGGGAACTGGAGAAAAAGGGAGATTGGAGCTTAATCTTGAACTTAAGGGAGAAAGTGCTCATGCATCACTGCCATGGTTAGGAACAAATGCTAGTTATAATTTACTGAAAGTATTAAATTTGATACAAAATTATCAACCAGAACTCAATATTTCGCTACCTTTTTTTAAGTATTTAAACCATTTTGGTATAGAAGAAAATGTTACATCTGAAAATGTAGAGAAAATTATTGAATTATTAAAAAAGAAATTACCCAGACTGAGTTATCTTTCTAAGGCTTTATCACGAATGACAATTACACCCACAATTATCAATGGAGGAGTTAAGTCTAATAGTGTCCCTGAGCAGATAAAATTGATTTGTGATATACGTACACTCCCTTTTCAAGATGAAAAGTATGTTATTAAAGAATTGGATGAATTATTTTCAGATATAAAAGAAGTTAAGTATGAAATTGATTATATGTCTGTCCCCAATTATTCTCCTTTTGAAACAGAATTAAAAGATGCTATTAGCAAAGCTCATTCAAAATCAATAGGTGTAGAAGAAATAAAATTGATTCCTTCTACGAGCAATGGTTTTACAGATTCTAGATTTACTAGAAATGCAGGTACGATAACTTATGGATTTTCTGGAGCTCATCCAAATGATGATCCTATGTTGGCTAATGTACATGGTACAGATGAATCAATAGGGATTTCATCACTTGTAAGTTGTACTAAAACTATGTTGACTTTAGCATATGATCTTTGTGAAGGGAAATAAATTTATTATTTAGGCATATTTTGAAAAATCGACCAAATATATTATTCATAGTTGCGGATCAACTAAAAGCTTCTGCATTAAATATTTACAATGAGTTAGGCATTGAAACCCCTTCGATAGAAAAATTATATCGTGATGGAGTTATGTTTGATAATGCTATTACTCCCCATCCTTTATGTGTTCCTGCGAGGACTTCTATGATGACTGGAAGGTATCCTCACTCTACCGGATGCAGACTCAATCAAACCTTAATGCCGCCAAAATCAAATCATCTTTTTAAAATTTTGAAAAACGAAGATTATGTAACAGGTTTAATCGGTAAAAATCATTGTTTTGTTGAAGAAGAAGATTTAGATCTTTTTGATGTTAGATGTGAGATTTCACACCGTGGTTTACCTACCGAGGAGAATTTAGGTGAAAATGTTGGCAATAAAGGTATGGAATGGGTAGTTGATGAAGAAAAAATTAATATTGCTAATCGTACACGAAATAATATGAAGAGACATAGAAAAAGTCCTAGGATTGCATATGCTTCTACAAATTACTCTTTAGAACATTATTCATCTTCTTTGATTTCTAAACAAAGTATAGAATTCCTAAAGAATTATAAGACAGGGGAATATAATAAAAATTCAAAAAAACCTAACCCTTTTTCACTATTAGTTTCTTTTCCTGATCCACATGAACCATATGAAACTCCAGATATATATAAAAAAATGTTTCCACCTGAACAAATCCAATTACCACCACAAAGATATGATGAATTTTCTGATGGGACTGCCCCAGAACGTAATAGAGTATTGGCAGAAATTTTACGTCATGATAAAGATGAAGAAATTTATATCAGATCTCTAATTTCTACTTATTTTGCGATGATTAAGTTTATTGATGATTCTATAGGCAAAATTTTAGATGCGATGGACCAATTCGATCTTCGAAAAAACACCATAATAATTTTCACTTCTGATCATGGAGATTTTATGGGGGAACATGGTATGTCTGTGAAAGGTGGGGTTTTTTATGATTGTTTAGTGAAAGTACCATTAGTAATTTCGTGGTTAGATGGAGGATTTGCTAAAGGAACCAAAGATGAATCTATGGTTAATACTGTGGACATACTACCCACTTTATTGAATTTTCTTAGTATAAAATCTATTCCATCGGAATTTGAAAATGGTAATTATGAAAATCTAGATTTTTTACAAGGGGATTTATTGCCTACGGTAACTGATTCAAAACCAAGATATGCCGCATTTTCAGAGTATGGTGCAGGAGGAGAAGCATTTACTATGGAAAAATTAAATAAGATGAATCGACCATTTGGATATAATACTTTAATTGACACTTTATGGGCAAGGGAATCAGAAGGACGTAGGAAAATGGTTAGGACAAAAAAATGGAAATATATTACTGATCCTTTGGCAGAAGGTTCTACATTAAATTCTGGTTCTGACGGAGGTCCTGGAAATATTGATGAACTTTACGATTTAGAAAATGACCCATGGGAATTATATAACATAGCACACTTAGGTGAACACACTGAAATAATCACTGAATTAAGAAGGCTTTTATTGAATTGGATGATAAATACCGAGGATAATAATCCAATTAAACTATCTTCGAGACTTGGTCCAACTAATTAATTATCCTGTCACAGCACCTTTTGATGCAGGTTGAACAAGTTTAATATATTTACCAAGTGTTCCAGATTTATATTTTGAGTCTATCGGTTTCCAATGAGATTGTCTAAAAACTATTTCATTTTCAATTATTTTGTGATTGGATGAATTAGTAGATTCTGTATTTTTCCATTCAAAAAAATCAATGATATTCAATTCGAATTTTTCTAAATTAATTTCTATAGTATCACCGTCTTGAACTATTGCTATAGGTCCACCAATTGCTGCCTCTGGACCAACATGACCGATCATGGCCCCGTGTGATGCTCCAGAAAATCTTCCATCAGTTATAAGGAAAACTTTTTCTCCAAGTCCTTGACCTACTAATGCGCCTGTAACTGATAACATTTCCCTCATTCCGGGCCCACCTTTAGGACCTTCATACCTGATTATAATTACATCCCCTTCGTGGACATCTCTTTTTTGTAGAGCTTCCATTACCCCTTCTTCTTGTTCAAATACTCTGGCTGGCCCAGAAAATTTTGAACCAAATTGATGTCCAGCTACTTTTAGGACGCATCCATCAGGAGCTAAATTTCCAAACAAAGTTACTAATCCACCAGTTTTAGATAATGGTTTTTTAACTGGATATACTACTTTGTTTTCACCAGGGTCTACAACATTTTTAAGGTTTTCTTCCATAGTGTTTCCTGTCACAGTAATACAATCACCATGAAATAAACCTGATTCTAACAACCTTTTCATTACTACTGGAACTCCACCAATTTTATCCAAATCTAGCATTACATGATTTCCTCCCGGCTTCATATCAGCTAAAAGTGGTGTTCTCATTGATATATTATGAATATCTTTTAATGTTAAATCGACACCAGCTTCATGAGCTATAGCAGGTAAATGTAATGCTGTATTAGTTGATCCTCCCATAGCTACGACTAATGTTACCGCATTTTCGAAAGCCTCTTTAGTAAGTATGTCACTAGGTCGAATATTTTTCTTTAAAAGATTTAATATAGCGTGACCAGCTTCTCTTGACGAAGCTATTTTCCTCTGGTCTACATTAGGTTCTGAAGCTGACCCTGGTAAAGACAGGCCCAATGCTTCACCAATTGAAGACATTGTATTTGCAGTAAACATTCCCCCACAAGCTCCAGGCCCTGGACATGCGCGGATTTCAATATTTCTTAGTTCTTCATCATCAATTTGGTTTAGCTGATATTGACCCACGGCTTCGTATACTGTTTGAATTTGAATATCGTTTCCTTTCCAACTACCTGGCAAAATTGAACCTCCATAAATGAATATCGAAGGTATGTTTAATCTTGCCATTGCCATCATAGAACCCGGTAGAGATTTATCACATCCCGCTACAGTAACCAGACCATCATATCTCTCGGCAAAACATACTGTTTCAATAGAATCTGCGATGATTTCTCTAGAAACTAAAGATCCTTTCATTCCTTCAGTACCCATCGAGATAGCGTCAGAAACTGTAATCGTACCAAATTCAAAAGGAGTGCCGTTTGCTGAAAAAATACCTTTTTTCACTTCGTTCACTATTGGAGATATTCCTGAATTACATGGTGTAACTTCGTTGTGTGTTGAAGCAACTCCTACAAATGGAGCTTCAATATCTTTATCTGTCAATCCCATTGCCCTCATCATCGAACGGTGTGGAGCTCTTATAACTCCTTCTGTAGTTTCCCAACTACGCCATTTACCAGCAACTCTTTTTTTTGTTTTCATATTATTAGATTTGTTTCCTATATAGATAAAAAAGTTATTTTTGTAGAACGAACTGTGATTTTCACTTAACTGATGTTAGCATTTATAGATATCGTTTTAAATTATTTTTACTGAAGAATATAGATTAAAATATAAATATACATTAATTTTTATGAACTTTGATTACTTACCTACATTAGGCACATCCATAAAAGATTTAGATACTCCTGCTTTACTTTTAGATTTAGATATTGTTGAGGAAAATATTTTAAAAATGCAAAAAAGTGCAAACAATATGAACGTTTCAATGCGACCACATGCAAAAACACATAAAAGTACTTTTTGGGCCAAGAAACAAATAGATTCGGGAGCAATAGGGATTTGTTGTGCAAAAATTGGAGAAGCTGAAATAATGGCACGTTCTGGTATTAAGGAAATTCTTATAACCAGTCAAATTATTGGTGCTCATAAAATTCAGAGATTGATTTCAATATCAAAAATGACAAATGTAATTGTTGCATGTGATTCAGAAGAAAATATACGAGAATTGTCAATGGCATCTTCAGCTGATGAAGTAAATTTAGGAGTGCTAATTGAAGTAAATGTAGGAATGAATAGATGTGGGATATCTTCTTCTAATGTATTAGATTTTGCCCGTTTAATAGATACTCTCCCAGGATTGATTTTTAAGGGTGTAATGGGTTTTGAAGGCCACGTTGTTCATGAAAGAGATTATGAGATTCGAAGCATTAAGGCTAGAGAATCAATGAATATTTTACAAAACTCCGTAAAGATTATTAACCAAGGAAATATTAGTTGTGAAATTGTTTCTGTTGCTGGAACAGGGACTTATAGATTTTCTGGTTCTATGGATCTAGTTACTGAACTTCAATGTGGTTCTTATATTTTTATGGATGGAGATTATCTTGAGGTTATGGATGACTTTAGGTCAGGTTTATTTTTATTGTCATCTGTTATTTCTAATAATGTTGATAATCAGGTAGTAATTGATTGCGGACTTAAATCTATTAGTGTTGATAGAGGCTTAGCAGAAATAATTGAGCCAAAAAATTCAGAAATAATTAAACATTCTGAAGAACATACAATAATTTCAGCTCCGGACAAATTGTCAATTGGGAAAAAAATAAAATTATTACCAAAACACGGCGATACTACGATTAATTTGCATGATTACTATTTTGGTATTAGAAGAAATAAATTAGAGATGATTATTCCAATAGATGCGAGAGGGAAATTTAGATGAAGCTTACACTTTTTATTTATTATAAAATTCTATAGCTTTTAATCCTAATTTAATTACATCTTCCGGTGGATGGGATTTTTTACCTGATCCGTTTCCAATTTTTGTTTTATTTTTCAATTGCTCTTTCGTGATCCAAATCCACTTATTTTTAAAATAAAAATCACTATGATTTTTAGGTTCTTTAAGTTTTGTAAAATATATCATGTCAATATGTTGATGAGGACCTTCTTCCGGATCATTTATATCTTCAATCATAATTGCAAAAGGCGGGACTATTTGTTTCAAATTACTGATGGGTAGTAGTTTATTGGTTTTGATTATATCTATTTTTAATCCTGTTTCTTCATAAATTTCTCGGTTTAAAGCTTCTACAGGATCTTCATTAGTTTCTATATGTCCACCAGGTGGTAGCCATTCTTTAACCTTATTGTGCCAATGTAATAATGTTGATGATTTATTAACTATAAAACCAGTTACAGTTATATGTCTTTTGAGAGCTTTTTTTATCAAAATATGTATATATTAATACCACAGAGATTTGTTTACAACATTTAAGAGGTTTTTATTATTTTCAAATCGTCTAAAATTTTCAAGGATTATTTCAAATCTTCTTTCATCGATATTCAAATCACCATGTGTAGCTATATGAGGAGTAAGAATTATATTTGGGGCATTCCATAAAGGATGATTTATTGGCAGTGGTTCTATTTCATAAACATCCAATCCTGCTCCTCTGATATACCCATTTCTTAAGGCCTTATTTAAATCATCTAATTTTGTGGTCATACCTCTGCCGATATTTATAAAGTATGCAGATTCTTTCATTAGTTTAAATTTTTCTAAGTTAAATAATCCTTCAGTTTTTGGTGTATGGGGTATAGTTAAGACTACGAAATCAGCATTTTTTAATTGTTTATCAAGTTCAGATGGAGAAAACAGTTTATCAACATATTTTGGTTTTTCTTTTATTCTTTCGTCGATTCCAATGACTTCCATTCCTATAGCCTTACACAATCTAGCTGTTTCGTGACCAATACCACCTATTCCAACTATTAATATTGTTGATTCAGGGAGAAAAGTTGAATGGAATTTTGGTGTCTCAAGAGGTTCCCATTTTTTGTTATTTTGTTGGTTTATATAAATATTAATATGCTTAGTAAGATTTAGCATTAGAGCAAGAATATGAACTGAAATATGGTCGTTGTATATTCCTCGAAAATTCGTCACAATTGCAGGATGGTTGATTAAATCATCAAAATAATAACCAGCAGGAGGGGCAGCGGCAGGAGCTTGAATCCATTTAAGTTTTTTCGCGTGAGCTAATATTTCATTATCCAAAGTTCCGAAAACAGCATCTGCATTTTCAATCATATTTAATATTTCTTTTCTGTTTTTAGGTACTCTAATATCCCATCCATCCAAAATATCAATTAGTCTAGTTTGCCATTCATAAATTATATTTGAATGTGGGGGTAAAAAAATAAATTTTTTCATTTTCTTTTTCTTAGTAAAATTTTCAGGTAATGTATTTTTTGGCACATGAAAAAAAATTAAATTAATTTGATAATATGTAATTTTGAATATATGTAAAAAATAATACAATGATAGTTGAAGATTTTACAATAGAAGATGCAGATATTTTATCGAATGAAACTTTTTGTGTCCTATCATTACACCCTTGGATAAATGTTGGGAATGTGGCAAAAATTGTAGTTGAAAGACTTTCAAAAAAATTTCATTCTAAAAAAATCGGTGAATTACATAAACCCAGTGAATTTTATGATTACACTAGGTATCGCCCAAAAATTGTTTCAAATTCTTTTGGTCGATCACTTGAAATACCTAATACTAAAATAAGTTTAATACGAATAAATAATGCTCAAGTTAATATTGTTTTTATTCAAATGTTAGAACCTCATATGTTTTCTGAGAAATATAATGATTCCGTAATATCTTTATTAGATTTTTTGAAAATCAAACTTTATATACTGATTGGGTCTATGTATGATTCGGTTCCCCATTCTAGGTCTTTACTTGTCACTGGATCTACGAATGGATTGAAACCATCAGATTTACCTGGGATTAATTTATCTAAATCTAATTATTCAGGTCCTACCTCTATAACTTCTCAAATTACGGATAGAGTTTATAAAGAGTTAGGGATTAGTACAATTTCATTGATTGTACATCTACCAATGTATATAAAATTAGATAATGATTTTTCTGGGGCAGCCAAATTGTTATCCGTTTTATTGAAAATTTTTAAGTTAGATTTTGATTATCCTGAACAAGAACTTGGTATAGAACAATACTCTCAAATTACTCCAGCATTAATAGGTAATGATTCATTGAAAGATCTTGTTGCTAAGTTTGAAGCAGATTATGATAAACAAAAAGTTTCTGATTTTGAAGAATATTCTCTTTCTCCAGAGGTAGAAAGTTTTTTGAAAGAAATTTCTGAAGAACGGAAAGAAGAAAAAGAATAATCTATTTAGATACTTCTAAACCTGCAAGAGTTTCTACGTAATGTAAAATCGCAGAATGGTCTTTTTTGCCTTTGCCTGATTGAATAAGAGAATTTAGAACTTGTTGTAAATTTGCAGTTACTTGTAATGGGACATTTAATTTTTTTGCTGTAGCCATTGCATTATTAATATCTTTATAATGAAGTTCAATTCTAAATCCAGGTTCAAAATTTCTTTCATACATCATTGGAGCTTTAGCATTTAAAACGTTTGATCCAGCCAAACCACCTTTAATAGCGTTAAATACTGTTTCGGGATCAACACCAGCTTTTGTTGAAAGTACTAAAGCTTCTGATAAAGCATGGATATTAGCACCAACAATTATTTGGTTAGCAAGTTTTGTAACATTTCCGGAACCATGTGTACCACATAAAACAGAAGATTTTCCAACTATATCGAAAAGTGGTTTTGCTATTTCATAATCTTTACTTGTTCCTCCAGCCATGATTGCAAGATCGCCAGAAATTGCGAAAGGTTCACCACCAGATACAGGGGCATCCATAAAATTAATGTCTTTTTCGTTACATTTTTCTGCGATAAATTTCGATATTTCAGGTTCTATTGACGACATGTCAATTATTAGTGAACCTCTGTTAGCACCTTGAATTAATCCATTTTTTCCAGTTATAACTTCTAACGATTGTGGACTATCTTGAACCATGGTGATGATTATTTCACTATACTTTGCAGTGTCGGAAGGTGATTTTCTTCCTATAGCTCCAATTTGCGTTAATTCACTTATATTTTCTTGATGTCTGTCGAAAACAGATAAATTATATCCAGATTTTTTGATATTTATTGCCATAGGTTTACCCATTATCCCTAAACCAACAAATCCAATATTCTTTTTCATTTTTTTCTCCAAACTAATATTTTAATCGTCTTCTTTCCAAAATCTTTCTTCTATGAAATAGAAATCAGTTTTTGAAAATCTTTTATTTACATCTTCAATCATTTGGGGGTGACCACATGCATAAATACAAGTTTCATTTGGGATAAGATTTTTATTTTTAACAAAATCTTCAACGAGTGTATTTATTCTTCCAACAGCACCAGACCATTTTTTGTTTCTTTCCTCATTAGGTCTACTAATCGAAGGGATAAAATCTATGAAATCATGAGTGTTACATAAGTCTATCAACTCTTCATCATATCCGAACTCGTCCAAATAACTCGCCCCTTCTAAAATAAAAAATTTGTAATCTGATTTACGAATTGCATTTTCAGCTTGCCAATTCACATCATTTATAAATTTGCGTAACATCGAAACATATGGCACGGTTCCTGTAACTGTACCTACCATAACGTGATTTTTAAAATCTGGTTGAAAGACAAATAAACCTTTTGCCCTGGGTCGTATGGTGAGTTCATCTCCAACTTTTAATTTATGTATAATTGGTGTTAAATTTCCATCTGGAGGAGGAACAACTTCAACAAAAAGTTCAATTTCTTCTTCATCAGGAGAAGAAACAATGGAGTAAGGACGCTCTATTCCCTCTTTCCCTATCGTACAATATTGCCCAGGTTTAAAAGTAAATGGATCTGCTGGTTTTACCCATATTTTTAGTAAGTCTTCAGTCAGATCTATTCTTTGGGTTATTTTACATGTAGAAAATTTCCCTTTTATTGTATTTGATTGAGGTTGTGTCATTTGTAATGTTTACTCCTAAAAAATTAAATAAACTATTATAGGGTAACTCAAGAAATTGTCATTTGTAGTAACTTGTATGTTAGTAGACAGAAATTTAAAATGAAATTTATGTTAAATTTAGCTTACAATTTTTTTTACCATTATTATGATTTATAAAAGATCTCCAGGTGTTACATACAGTATCACTATTATAGCTGAATACCCTAACATACCAGAAATATTAGGGGAAATCACCTCAGTTATTGGTAAATCAGGTGGAGGTGCTAGAGCTGTAAATGTTGTCGAGACTGAAACAAATATAATGACAAGAGATTTTACTATTAGTATTTCTGATTTGGGACATTTAGACGTTGTAGTAGATTCTATAAAAAATGTTTCCAAATCTGCTATTACTATAGGTGTTGCAAGAAGAAAAAAAAATATAGACGAAATTTACGCATCTTTTAAACCAAAAAGATGATTTGGGTCACTTTCTTTTTAGGATAAGATATGAATGTTTCTATAATTGGTGGAGGAGTTGTAGGGTGTACAGCTGCATATTATTTATCTAAATCGGGACATTCAGTAACTTTATTTGAGAAAGATGAAATTGCTGCACATGCTTCTGGTTTTTCTTTTGGAGGATTATTACCACCATTAATCAATTCAAAAGACCCACTATTATCTTTATCACACTTTTCTCTCGAATTACATAAAAAAATTTCATTCGATCTTGACCAAGATGGTTTCAATTACTATTTCAAACGAAAAAACTCAATTCACCTAGCAAAAAAAGAATCAGAGATGAAGAGGTTATTATTTTTATCAAATCAGGTGTTTTCTCATTATCAAAATAAACCTGTAATTCTTAATAATTCTGAATTAAAACATATAGAAGCCCGTTTGTCAGATAAGGTTATTGGAGGTTTACATCTTAACTGTTCTTATGACATAGATACATATAATTTCTGCAGATCACTTTGGGAATCATCAAAAAAATTTGGGGCAAAATTAATTAAAAAAGAAGTTACTAAAATAGAAGTTAATAATAATAGTGTTAAAGGTTTGAAAATAAAAGATTCTGAAGAAATTATACCTTCAGACCATATAATTGTAGCAGCTGGACCGTGGAGTAAATTTATATTTGAATCTCTTGGGATAGAAATCCCTTTGTTTCCTGTGAAAGGTCAAATCGTCAGATTGAAAACAATTTCTCCACCTGATATAAAAGTAAATTTTTGGTGGGGTCCGAATTATTTGAGTACAAAACATGACGGCAATATATGGGTAGGTACTACTGAAGAAGAAGTAGGTTTTAATGAAAAACCTGATATACAAGGTAGAAAATCGATAATAAATTCATCTGTAGAAATTTTCCCTTTCATCAAAGATCTTCCGGAGGTCAATCATACTGCTTGTTTAAGACCTATAACTAAAGATTTGAAACCAATAATTGATGATTTTTCAGATTTGATTAATGGTCTGGTTATTTCAACAGGAGGTGGTAGAAACGGTATTTTATTTGGACCACTAATGGGACTTAGAGCCGCGGAAATGGTGATGTCAAAAAAAATGTCAATTGATACATCTTTTTTGAGTATTAAAAGGTTTAGTATTTGATTTTTTTGCTATATCATTAAATTTGTATTTATAAAAGAATATACCCTTTAATATTTAGTCCAGGGAGGCTACAAGGGATCATGCAGTACATTGTGGATGTATATATAACCTTGCTTCATTGCGAGGTTTTTTTTTTAATTGGTGATTAATTGAATCAAATTTTGATGAACGAAAAAAATATTAAAAGTTCGATTAAACGTATTTCATATGAAATTGTGGAAGGAAATTCCCTTGATGATATAGTACTTGTAGGGATACATACCAGAGGTGTTAATATCGCTGAACGTATTAGAGAAAACATTTTGTTAAATTCAGGTTTTAAGTTATATGTGAACAAATTAAATCCAATACATTTTAGAGATGATTCTAAAAACGATGCCTTATACGATTTTGATCCGTCTGTTTTAAAATGTGATATCACAAATAGAACAGTGATACTTGTCGACGATGTTTTATTTACTGGTAGAACTATTAGAGCATCTATTCAAGCTTTATCAGAATATGGCAGAGCAAAGAGAATAAAAATAGCGGTTTTAATAGATAGAGGGCATAGAGAGATACCTATTAAAGCAGATTATGTCGGTAAGAATATACCAACTTCAGAATCAGAAAAAATTAGTGTTAAAATCAAAAATATTGATGGGGTAGATAGAGTGGATTTACAGCATATAGGATTAAGTTGACATATGATATGAATTTACCTTCAAATCATTCAAATATAGATTTTCAAGAGGGAAAATTAAATCATTTATTAGATGTAGATTCTTTATCATTAAATTCAATAGAAAATTTGATTCAATCAACAGACTTAGCGAAAAAAAATTTCGTTTCTAAAACAAAAATCCCCACTTTGAAAGGGAAAACAATAGTTAATATTTTTTTTGAAAATAGTACTAGAACAAGAGTCTCATTTGAACAAGCAGGAAAACTACTCAGCGCAGATTTCATAAATGTTAATATTCCCTCAAGTAGCATGACAAAGGGAGAATCAATATTAAATACTATTAAAACCATTCAATCTATTGGTATGGATTGTTTAATAGTTAGACATCATCATTCTGGAGTACCTTACTTGATTGCTAGAAACGTAAATGTACCAGTAATAAATGCTGGAGATAGTATGCATGCTCACCCGACACAATCTTTAACAGATATTTATACCATTAGAACTGAATTAGGGGAGATAAAGAATAAAAAAATTTTGATAATTGGAGATGTAAAACATTCTAGGGTAGCTCGTTCCAATATAAATTTGTTAGTCAGACTTGGTGCAAATATTACTGTGGCTGCTCCAACTACATTGTTACCTGATTCTTGGGTTGTTCAAAATAATACAAGAAATTTAAAAAGAGTTAAAATTATCAGTCATTATTTGAAAATGGAGTCAAAATTAGCAAAATCAGATCTAGTGATGCTTTTACGTATACAAAAGGAACGTCTAGATCAAGGTTGTTTACCTGATTTAGATGAATATTCAAAATTATGGGGGCTTTCTAAATCTAGATTTTATAATTTGTGTCCAAAGATTTATATAATGCACCCGGGACCTGTTAATGAAGGAGTTGAAATTGATTCAGAAATATTAAGTCTAAATAATTCATTGATTGACCAACAGGTGGAAAATGGAGTACCAATGAGGATGTCAGTATTAGAATTTTGTATATTGAAATGATTGGAAGAAATAAAGAAAAAAATGAATATTTTTATAAATAAATTATGAAAAAATTAGTTTTAAAAGGTGGGTTAGTTTGTGATCCTTTGAAAAAAATTCAGAGGATATGTGATGTATTAATAATAGATAATAAAATAACTGAAATTAGCAAAACAACGAAAAATGAATGGTCAGATGAATTTAATGTTTTAGACTTAAGAGGGATGATAGTTTTACCAGGATTGATAGATTTTCATACACATTTAAGAGATCCTGGTTTTGAGTGGAAAGAGGATTTACATAGTGGGACTTTAGCTGCTGCAAAAGGAGGATTTACTACAGTTTGTGCAATGCCAAACACGAATCCTGTTCCAGATTCTGCTCCAATAGTAAGGAATTTTATAGATAAATCTTACAACTCTAATGTTAATGCTTTACCTTTTGGATCTATTACCAAAGGAAGAAAAGGTAAAACTCTTTCTCCTATGTTTCAATTACAAGACGCTGGTGTAGTTGGTTTTTCTGATGATGGTGATACTATAATGGATTCAAATATTATGAGGCAAGCTCTCTTATATTCTATTGAAACAAAGTTACCAATAATTAACCACGCAGAAGATGTAAATATAAAAAATAATGGTGTTATGAATGCAGGGATTGTTGCAGATAGACTAGGTCTGAAAGGTACTTTATCGTCATCTGAATTTTTGATAATAAAAAGGGATATAGACTTAGCGAAAGAGACTGGAGGAAGAATTCATATTCCTCATGTGTCAACTGAGCAATCTGTATCTTATATTTTTGATGCAAAAAAATCGGGTGTCAATATTACTTCAGAGGTTACCCCACATCATCTAACTATGACAGAAAATTGGATTTATGGTTTGAATGGTGATATTCCAGAATATCTTACAACTTCAGCATATGATACAAACGCAAAAGTTAACCCTCCACTTAGATCTGAAAATGATGTTACTGCTGTTATTCAAGGTCTTAATGAAGGTGTGTTGGATATAATTGCAACAGATCATGCCCCGCATTCTTTGAATGAAAAAGAGTGTAGTTTTGATGAGGCTCTACCAGGGATTAACAATATTGAAACAGCATTTTCACAAGTTTATAAACTGGTAGATAGGGATTTGATTTCTTTAGAAAAATTGATATCGTCATTAACTGTAAATCCAGCAGCAATAATTAATCGATTTGAATACGGATCATTGTATTTAAATACTCCAGCAAATCTTACAGTTTTCAACCCTTCTACTTATTGGACTGTTAATGAAAGAACATTATCTTCTAAAAGTTCAAATACTCCATTGAAAGGTAAAGAATTAAAAGGCCGAATAGTATATACGATTTTTAATGGAAAGATTATTCATGATGAGTTGTAGTTCTTATTTGTTACTGGAGGATGGAACTATTTTCAAAGGCGAAAGATTTGGAAGTAGTTCTGAAAAAATTGGTGAAGTAGTATTTAATACCTCAATGACTGGATATCAAGAAATGCTTACAGATCCGTCATATTCAGGTCAAATTTTAGTACCTACTTACCCTATGATTGGTAATTATGGGATAAATTCCACGGATGTTGAATCAAATAAAATTCAAGTATCAGGATTAATTGTTAGGAGCCATTGTGAATATCCCTCTCATCCATTAGCCAATATGACTATTGACGAATATTTACTTAAGGAGAATATTCCAGGTATTTCAGGAATTGACACAAGAGCGCTAGCAAAAAAAATTCGCTCAAATGGTGTAATGATGGGAATAATTTCTTCCGGTGATAAAAATACCGCTTATTCACGTTTGAAATCGTCAAAAAAATATGATGAATATGATTCAGTAAGTAATATTAGTACTCAAAAAACTTATGTTTGGGATGATGAAAAATTTGAACATTCAAGGGATTTTTTTGATATGTCCATAAGATCTAATTTAAGGGAAAGATCTAAAAATAATTTTCCAAATATAATTATTGTGGATTATGGGATTAAATATAATATTTTACGATCAATAAGAGCAAGAGGATGTAATGTTAAGGTAGTTTCAAGCGATATATCATATTCAGATATTATAAAACTTAATCCTGACGGGATAATTTTGTCTCCTGGTCCTGGTGACCCGAGATTTCTTGATAGAGTAACGAAAGATATACGTAAAGTTTTAGGTAAAATTCCTATTATGGGGATTTGTTTAGGTCATCAAATTATAGCTAGATCATTGGGGGCTGAAACTTATAAGTTGCATTACGGTCATAGAGGCGGTAACCAGCCAGTTAAAGATTTATTTTCTGGGAATATTTACGTCACTGCCCAAAATCATGGATATGCAGTCGATAAAAAGACACTTCCTATAGGATTTGAAATTAGTCATATAAATTTGAATGATGGATCGATAGAAGGTTTATTTAATAAAAAATTAAAAATCATTACAATTCAATACCATTCTGAAGCATCACCTGGGCCTCATGATTCAGAGTATATGTTTGACAGATTTATTTCAATGGTTTTAGAAAACATGTGATTATTGATAAAAATTTTACATTAGAATTAGAAATTAATATAAATTGAAAAATAATAATAAAAAAGTACTTGTTATAGGTTCTGGACCAATAATTATAGGTCAAGCTGCTGAATTTGATTATGCTGGAACTCAAGCCTGTAAATCTCTCAAAGAAGAAGGTGTCGAAGTTGTTCTGGTTAATTCCAATCCAGCAACTATTATGACAGATTTGAATATCGCAGATCATATATATATAGAACCACTTAATGTAGAAGTTTTAGAAAAAATTATTGATAGAGAAAGGCCATATGGATTAATACCAACTCTAGGTGGACAAACAGCTTTAAATTTATCAGTAGATATATCTAACAGAGGGATTTTGGAAAAATATAACGTTTCTGTTTTAGGCACCTCAATTTCTTCAATTCAAAGGGCTGAAGATCGAGAAAAATTTAATTTGTTGTTAAAAAAAATCAATGAACCCTTATTATCTTCATTTGCAGTTGAAACTGTGAATGATGCTAAATCTGCTGCAAAAGAAATAGGATTTCCAATAGTTATTAGGCCGGCATATACCCTAGGAGGTACTGGTGGAGGAATTGCGTATAATTTTGATGATCTAGAAAGGATAACGATTTCAGGGTTGAATGCTAGTAAAGTTAATCAGGTATTAATTGAAAAATCTTTATTGGGATGGAAAGAAATTGAATATGAGGTTATGAGAGATAAATCCGGGAATGTTGTTACCATATGCAATATGGAGAATATAGATCCTATGGGGGTTCATACCGGCGATTCTATAGTGGTCGCACCAAGTCAAACATTAAACGATAAAGATTACCAGAGATTGAGAAGTTCGGCTCTCAGAATAATTACTGAGTTAGGAATCGTAGGGGGATGCAATGTTCAATTTTCATATAAACCAAGTAGTATTGTTAGTGAAAACTTAGAAAAAAACTCAAGCTATTTTGATGATGGGCCAATGTATTACGTGATAGAAGTTAATCCAAGGGTTAGCCGTTCATCAGCTCTAGCATCTAAAGCAACTGGATATCCAATAGCGAGAGTTGCGGCAAAATTAGCATTAGGAAAGAATTTAGATGAGATTTCAAATTCAGTTACTGGGAAAACTACTGCAGCTTTTGAACCTTCATTAGATTATTGTGTTGTGAAAATTCCAAGGTGGCCGTTTGATAAATTTAGTAAAGGAGATAGATCTCTTGGTACACAAATGAAAGCAACAGGTGAGGTCATGGCAATAGATAGAAACTTTGAGTCTGCGTTACAAAAAGCCGTCCGGTCTTTGGAAAATGGAAGAGGTTCATTATTATGGGAAAATTCAAGTTTAGAAGATAATGAATTAAATCCAGATGATGATAGATTATGGTCTATTATGAAATATTTACGTAATGGAGGAACCTATCAAGATGTAAGCAAGAAAACTTCAATTGATCCATGGTTTACTTTTTCCTTGGAAAAAATAGTTAAAATTGAAAAAAGATTAATGAATAAAAAATTAACAAAAAACCTTCTTCTTGAAGCTAAGAAGATTGGTTTTTCTGATAAACAAATTGCGACTTTATCAGATCTTTTACCTATCCAAGTTAGAGAAATGCGAAAATCATTAAATATTAAACCTGTATATAAAATGGTAGATACTTGTGCTGGTGAATTTGATTCAATCACACCCTATTTTTATTCTACATACGAATTAGAAAATGAAGCTCTATCCGAAAATTTAACTAAAGCTATCGTTTTAGGTAGTGGCCCCATTAGAATTGGTCAAGGGATAGAATTTGATTATTGTTCTGTTCATGCTGCTTGGGCATTAAAAAATCTGGGACTTTATAGTGTGATGATTAATTCTAATCCAGAAACTGTTTCCACAGATTTTGATACTTCAAGTCGATTATATTTTGAACCTTTAGATGATGAAAGTGTAATGGATATTATTGAAAATGAAACATTTACTGATCAAACAAATAAAAAATATTTACCAAGTTCATTAGTTCAATTTGGTGGACAGACAGCAATAAATCTCTCACAAAATTTAGGAGAACAAGGATTTCCTATTTTGGGTTCGAACCATAAAGTAATTGATATGGCATCAGATAGAGGAAAATTTGAAAAGCTTTCATCCAAAAATGGCTTACCGTTACCTCCAGGCGGTACAGCTACTACTTCTTCAACAGCTAAAGAAATAGCAAATACTATAGGTTACCCTGTACTAGTTAGACCAAGCTATGTTTTGGGAGGCAGAGCAATGGAAATTATTCAGAATTCATCAGAATTAGACCGCTATTTTGGTCATATTTCAAATGATATTTTTGATCAAAATATTTTGATTGATAAATATTTAACTGGGATAGAAGTAGAAGTAGACGCAGTTTCAGATGGAGAAAATATTTTAATTCCTGGCATCATGCAACATATAGAAAGAGCTGGAGTACATTCTGGAGATTCCATGGCTATATATCCTGCAGTTTCACTTTCAGATTTAGAAATTGAAAAACTTGTAAAATATACTAGAATGATAGCAAAATCATTGGGAATTATTGGTTTGATGAATATCCAATTTGTCATCACTGGATCAGGAAATTATAGATCAATAAGAAAACTGCATTTATATAAAAAAGAAATGCATTCTAAAATTAATATTATTGAAGTGAATCCTAGATCTTCGAGAACTATTCCTTTTATTTCAAAGGTTACAGGAATCCCTATGATTGAAATTGCTACAACAGTAATGACAGGTAAAAAGCTTACTGATTTACATTATGGGATGGACTTGGTTCCTAATAAAGATCTTTATGCAGTCAAGGCACCTGTTTTTTCAATGTCAAAATTAGCAGGTGTAGACACTTTTTTAGGTCCTGAAATGAAATCTACAGGTGAAGTTATGGGGATAGATAAAAATATTGATTCTGCGATAATGAAAGCATTAATTGCTTCTGGATTAACCGTTAAGCCTGGTATTTCTGTATTAATTAGTCTAGCAGATATAGATAAAGAAGATTCAATTCCTTTAATAAAAGATTTAGATAGATCTGGGCATAAAATTTTTTCAACCTCAGGGACAGCAAAATTCATAAGAAAAATGGGTATTAATGCAGAAATTGTGGAAAAAAGACTAAATAATTCTAATAAAAAAAACGTTGTTGATATTATAAGAGATGGAACTGTTGAGATGGTAGTTAATACTGTAACTGGAGACAGATCTGTAATGCAGGATGGATTCTATATTAGACGTTCTGCAGCGGAAATGAACGTACCATGTTTCACTTCTATAGATACAGCAAGATGTGCTGTTGAATCTGAAAGTTTAGAAAACACACAGAATTTTAATATAATGACTCTGAAAGAATATTTATCTAATTAATTTCTTTTTACGGCTGAAATTGACAGCCATAATCTTGGTACAGAACTGAGTTTCATATCTTCCCAAACCAGCTTTAAGGATTTTTGTAGAGCATGACAACCTTTATCTAGAGGTATACCGGGTAATATACCTTCAATCCAATCAGAAAAACCAGAGATATGATAGTACCCATCATGTGGGACTTCTATTCTTTGAATATCTTTAACAACTATATTGAAACCTGCGTCCTCTAAAATACAAATATATTCATCAGGAGTTAGTTGTTTTCTGGATTCCACTTTAGCAGTTTTATCAGGAGATAAACCATATTTATATTTAAGTTCCCTGAGAGATCGTATCATCCATTTCCGGTAAAAATTGTGTGTTTCGGGAGGATGTGAACCTTCAAAGAAAGAGGTGTTGAATACAAATATTCCATTCGGTTTCAACTGATTTTTAACTTGTTTTATTAAGGATAATTTATCTGGAACGTAGTGAATAGAATTGCAATAAATTACTGCCTCAACCTTTTCTCGTAGAACTTGTTTTAAATTTTGTACTTCGGAATGAATATATTTTACAGTTGCTTGTTTTCGTTCACCTATTTCTTCTGCTGCAGTTTTCAATGCATTTGAAGAGTGATCTACGGCATAAACAATAGAATCATTTGCGTCCTTTTTAAGTTTTTTTAATATTAACTTCGTAATCAAACCAGTTCCGCAACCTAAATCTACAATTGATTTCTGGTCACCTATTTTGGCAATGTCAAGCAATCTCTTATTAACCTTTTTATAAAAAGGAAGATTTGAAAAACTAGAGAATGAAAATTCTTCAGAATAATTTGGCATTAAATTCCACCAGTAAAGATATTTATCTTTAGGATTTTACAACAAACAAAAAATATTAGTCAATGATACTAATTGTGACTCATTATTTTAATATAGTTTAAATAAGAATTAATTTTAGGTTATTTATATATATTATTATATTAGTTGGTAATATCAAAGAGTAATGAAATTAAAATTAATATTTATATCATCATTATTTTTTATAATTTTTGCGTGTTCAAATAAAGATACAGATTCACCGTTAGTTTTTGCTGCAGCATCTATGTACGATGTTCTTACAGAAATACAGAAAAACTATGAGGATAAGTACAATCGTTCTATTAGGTTTAATTTTGGTGGATCTAATGCTTTAGCGATACAGATAAAATCATATAATGCACCTGCTGACGGCGTAGTTTTTGCTGGTGATAAACCGATGAAAATTTTATTAGATCATGCAATTATTATGCAAAAAGATCTTTCTGTTGTTGCTAATAACCATTTGGCTTTAGCTTGGGTAGGTAATCACAATTCATTAGAAGTTTTTGAGGATATTATTTCAACTAAAGGTAAAATTGCTATAGCAGATAAAGACTTGTCTCCTGCAGGATTATATGCTCATCACGCACTAGAAACGTCTGGGATATTTGATAAAGTGATTAATAGATTGGTGTTTCTTTCTGATGTTAGAGCAACACTTAATACTTTATACTCTGGAAATACTGATTATGCATTTGTATATTTGTCTGATTTAAAAAATTCTAAAGAAAAAATTGGGTATATTTTGATAAATCCGGATTATTATGATTCTATCAACTACAATATGGCTCCAGTTAGTTCGTCTAATTATTTTAAAGATATCAATATGTTTTTTGATTATATACATTCTAAGTCTGGGCAAGAAGTTTTTGAAAATTATGGATTTATAATTGGTGCAAAAAAATGATTTCAAGCTCTGAATTTCAAATAATATTAATTTCTCTTCGGGCGTCATTTTTAGCAATATTAATTATTTTACCGTTAGGTGTGTTTGTTGCTTGGATAATTACAAAAACTCATTTTAAAGGAAAATTTTTCCTTGAATTAATTAGTTCATTGCCTTTGGCTTTACCTCCAGTCGTTACTGGATATTTTTTACTATGGCTTTTGGGTTCTGGTTCAATTACTGGAAGATATATAGAAATTGTTTTCAGTGACAATTTGGCATTTACATGGATTTCTACAGTACTGGCCGCTGCAGTTGTATCTTTTCCTTTATCAGTTCGGGCATTTACAGTTGCATTTCAATCCGTAGACCCAAACTTAGAACAATGTGCACGAGGTTTAGGAGCTAATAATATTAAAATTTTTTTTACAATTACATTACCTTTATCATTAAGGGGTGTTTTCGCTGGTTTAATTCTTGGTTTTGCTAGAGCTTTTTCTGAGTTTGGGGCTACTATTATTGTTGCTGGAAATATACCTGGTGAAACATCAACAGTTCCATTATCAATATATTCCAATATAATTATTGGAGACTCAGAATCAGCAACTAGATTGATTTTAGTATCAATTTTTATAGCCACTATTACTTTGGTAGTTCACAATAGGCTGATACATATCGGAACAAAGCAAAAATAAGCTATGAAATAATTAAGGTTAGACATTTGGATATTCAATTTGATTTCGGAATAAAAAACGGAAATTTTGCTGGAAATTTTGTTGGGAATATTAGAGGGTCTATAACCACTATTATAGGTCCATCTGGTTCAGGGAAGACAACTTTTTTAAAATGTTTTTCAGGTGACTTAAAACCTGACTATGGGTACATTAAAATTGGATCTGAAATTTTATTTTCATCAGATAAAAAAATAGAAATCCCTCAAAATAAACGAAATATTTCTATGGTGTATCAAAATGACTTATTGTTTCCACACATGACTGTAAAAAAAAATATTTTATATGGTTATAAAGATAATAAAGAATCTTCTAAATTAAATATTCAGCAAATATCTAAAATATTAAAAATTAACAAATTAATGCATAAAAAACCATCGGAACTATCTGGTGGAGAGTCACAAAGAGTGGCCTTAGCCCGTTCAATATTTTCAAATCCTTATATTCTATTGCTTGATGAACCATTCAATTCTTTAGATGTAGTTACTAAAGCACCTATCTTATTTTACTTAAAGGAACTTCAAAAATTATTGCGTTTACAAATACTATTTGTCACCCATTCTTACCAAGAAATGTTTTTTTTATCAGGAAATTCAATCTTAATAGATGAAGGTGAAATTAAATTAATTGGAGATCCTCATGAGATAATTTCAAAAAAATTAAAAAAACTTCCAACAAGTGAAATTAATAATTATCTGTCAGGTGTTGTAACAGGGGAAATACAAAAAGAAGATAATTCAGGAGTAGTTTCGATAGGTGAAATTAAATTAGTTGTACCAATAAATGATTGTTCTTTAGGATCAAAAGTTATTGTTCAATTTTTTGCTTCTGATGTGATTATTTCAACAGAAAAACTCACAAATGTATCCGCAAGAAATATAATTAAGGGTGAAGTATTATTTTTGCAAGAAATGGATAATAGTTATTTATTGACTATATTGATTAGTTTGGACAAAAAAATTTATGTAGAAATCACAAGATATTCTATTGAGAAACTTTGTATTAATAAAGGTTCGACCATATATGCTTTACTTAAAAGTTCTAGTTGTCGTGTCTTGAGGTATTAAAAAAATAAGGATTTGTATAATGGAAATACTTTCAAAATTAAATATTCTTACCCAAAAATTTCAATCCAATATATGTATAGGTCTTGATCCTATTCCAAACTATATGCCTATTGAGAATATCTTTGAATTTAATCGCTCAATAGTTGATAAAACATATGACTTGGTTGTCGCGTATAAACCTCAATTTGCATTTTATGAAGCTTTTGGATTTGAAGGTTTAAAGGCTTTAGATGAAACAATTAGATATATCAGAAGTTTATCAAAAGACATAATAATTATTGGTGATGGTAAACGTGGAGACATCGATTCAACATCAGCGGCTTATGCAAAAAGTTATTTTAAATTTTGGGGAGTTGATATAGCAACAGTTAACCCATATATGGGTATTGACAGTATATTGCCATTTTTACAATATGAAAATAAAGGAATATATGTGATTTGCCGAACTTCAAATCCAGGGAGTAAAGATTTTCAAGATTTAGAAACAAATTCAGGTGAGAAAATCTATGAATTAGTTGCGAGTAAATGTGCAGATATTTCTAGTAGTGGTAATTTAGGATTTGTGATTGGAGCTACGTATCCTAATGAAATTAGAAACTTGAGGAAGAAATTTCCTCAAAGATCATTTTTGATTCCTGGAATTGGAACCCAAAAAGGTGATTTAAAATCCTCGGTTGATGTTGCAAAGAACGTTAATAATAATGGTTTCTTAATTAATTCTTCTAGGTCTATAATTTATGCTTCAAAAGATCCTAAAAGATTTTCCAATATTGCAAGAGAAAAAACATTAGAATTAAAAAATCAAATTAATGATTTGTTGATTTCCGGTTAAAAAAGCTTAAAAAAACACGGATAAAAGATTTTACACTGAAATTTTATATAGAATGTTATTGAATAGTAAGTATACGATAATGTATTAAATGAAAATTAATATTTCAACTGGAGAAAATATTTTATATGATCGAATTACAAATAGAAAGTATAAGAGTTAATAAAATTTTTCAATCTCGTGTGGTACTACTTAAAGATATAAATTCTGATAGATATCTGCCTATATATATTGGGAATAGTGAAGCTTCAGCTATGGCTGTAAAGTTAGAAGAATTTGAGACAAAAAGACCTTTAACTCATGATTTGATTTGTCAGATTTTTGAATTGATGGGTTGGAAAGTTACAAGAATAATAGTATCGAAAATCGAAAATGATGTTTTTTATGCAAAAATTATTATCAGCAAAGATAATAAAACTCTAGATATAGATGCTCGACCTTCGGATGCTTTAAATATTGCTATTCGTTCAAAAGCTCCCATATTTGCAAATGAAAAAGTGATGAATATTTGTGCAATCACTATAGATCCTGAGTCTGGTATACCGATCATAGGTAATGGAAAAGAGAATTCTTCCAAAGAAACACCCCCAAGTCCATTAGGTAATAAAGAATTAGCATCGTTATCTTCTTTTGAAGATTTCGTCGAATCTCTTGATATGAAAGGGATAGGAAATCAGAAAAACGAAGAAAATGATGATTTAGAAACTACATCTTAAATAAATCACGAAATAAATACATTCAATGAAAACCAATCATAGAAATACTTTGGTTATATTGTCGAAAGTTGCTGGAATTGGTTGGTTTGTTGCTATTTCTGTATCTCTCTTTTCTTTTATTGGATTTTTATTAGATAATCAATTTTCTACGAAGCCTTTTTTTATTTTAATAGGGGTGTTATTAGGATCTCTAGTTGCATTTACTGGAGTTGTTAAGTTATTAAAAAAAATTAATAATAAATAAAAACGTGTAATTAATACTTAACTTTTTTTGTAAATAGTTTTAACATGAATTTGGTTATAAAATGTTATCTGTTAAATCTATTTTAATTCTTTTCTTTATCTTAGTATTCGTATTGTCAGTGTTAGGTGGCGCTTTAGGTAATTCTTTTGGAAATTTTGGTGGTTTTTTAGGTGGACCAGTTCCTTTTATCTCTGTTCCTGCGGAAAAAGTGATCGAATTGGGAAGCTATAAATTACTTAATTCTACTATTATGTTTTGGTTTGCTGGATTTATCTTAATGTTAATAGTTTGGTTAGGAACTAAAAATATAAATCAAATTCCAAACCGTATGCAAGGTTTACTAGAAGTTATATTTGAATTCTTTTCTAATTTGTGTGATACAGTTGCGGGAGGAGGAGTTAAGTCTGGGAGAAGATTTTTACCTCTTGTTGTAATTATTTTTCTTGTTGTTCTTTTCTCAAACTGGGTTGGTATCATTCCAGGCGTGGGTTCTATTGGTCAAATAGAAACTTTAAGTGATTGGGTACATCATAAAGAACATCAAATAGAATCTGAAATCACAGAAAATTATCCAAATCTGAATCATGAAGATCATAAATTTCTTATTGATTTAAAAATCTTATCTAAGGATGAAACATTTGTAGTATTTGATGGACCATGGGTGCATTTAGGAATGGGAGAAAAAGACAGAGTTCCTATAGGTGCATTGGCTAATTTTGATGCAGATAAGGTAGATAAGGTTTATAAAAAAATAAAGTCTGATTATTTCATAACTTCTTTGGATCAATCTTTGAATTCTGGAGATATGAACTTTTTGAAAGAACTCCATGAATCTTTACATAATGATATTGAAATTGGTAAAGTAATAAAAAATTTCGATCTAGTAGGCAATTCAAATTACAATAATTGGGATAAACATGAAGGTAAAACAGCGGGCTTACTTGTACCTTTTTTCAGAGGTGCTAATACGGATTTAAATACACCATTGGCTATAGCTATTTTTGTAATTATTGTTGTTCAATTTTGGGGATTTAAAGCTCTAGGATTCAAATCTTATGCAGGTAAGTTTTTTGTCAATCCTATTAGTAAAGGTCCAATTAATTCATTTGTGGGTATTCTTGAATTTTTAGGAGAATTTACTAGAGTTGTTAGTTTTACTTTTAGATTGTTTGGGAATATGTTTGCGGGGGAAATACTTCTTATTGCAATGGCATTTTTATTTCCTTTAATAGGTATAATTCCATTTATGGGAATGGAATTATTTGTTGGAGCTATTCAAGCATTTATTTTTGCAATGTTGACACTATTTTTCGGTGTGATGGCTGTAGCAAGTCATGAAGGTCATGATTCAGATTCAGAAGATCATTGATTTTAGGCTTGAAATTATATTAAATCGTGTAAATATTAATTAAAGAAAAAAAATAATAATAATTAGGAGAAAAAAAATGGAAGAAGGCGTACATTGGGTTTCAAAACCTATAGCAGCAGCTTTATCAATTGGTTTTGGTGCTATAGGAGCAGGTTTGGGAATTGGTCTACTAGCTGGTAAGGCTTTAGAAGCATTAGGAAGAAATCCTGAAGCAGGTGGACTGATTCAACAGAATATGATTTTGGCAATAGCTTTTACAGAGGCTTTGGCAATTTATGCTCTAGTTGTTTCTATTTTGATTATATTTGTTGCATAAAATATATGATTTTGAAATTGTTTGACAATCAACAAATATTGAGGTTCAAGCTATGGGTGCATTAGGTATCAGTATTTCACAGTTGCTTACGCAAGTAATAAGTTTTTTGATACTTTTTTTCTTGCTTTATAAGTTGGCTTATGGCCCACTTATAAAAATGTTAGATTCTAGATCAGATAAAATTAAGGAAAGTCTAGATGCAGCTGAGAAAGCAAAGGAATCAGTTAAGGAATCAGAAGATAAAATTCAAGAAGAAATTTCTAAAGCTCGACAAGAGGGACAGAAATTAATTGCTGATGCTCGTGAAGCTGCCTCGCGAATTAGAGACCAAGAAATAAAAAAGGCTAAGGAAGAATCTGATTTATTGATAAAAAAAACTAAAACAGAAATTCTTCATGAAAAAGAATCTGCTATCGAGAGTATAAGGAAAGATTTTGCAGGACTTTCTATTATTGCTGCTGAGAAGATTATAAAAAGAAGCATTAATCAAAAAGATCATGAAACTTTAATTGATGAAGTATTAAATACTGAACTGGATTCTATAAAGAAATGATTTCGCCACAAAGATATGCTAAAGCTCTGTTTGAAATTGCTATTGAAAAATCATTAATTAATGAATGGCTAAAACAAATTAATAATATATCTTTGATCTTGGATAATGAAGATGTTATTGTTTTGTTAGATTCTCCTCAAGTTCCAGAAAATGTAAAATTTGATGGAATTGAAACTTTATTTTCTGATATTGATTTACTTGTGAAGAATTTGATCTTTTTAATGACTCGTAATAGAGATATTACGAAATTCAACTTATTTAAAGATATTTTTAATGATTTAGTTGATAAACATTTTGAGATTACTAGGGTACAAGTTAAAACTGCTAATCAGATACCTACTAATCAAATTGAAAAATTGAAGGAAAGTTTATTGGAATTTGTTGAAGGTTCGACAGTAGAAATTTCACAAATAGTGGATGAAAATATTCTCGGAGGAATTATAATTCGTATCGGAGATAAAGTGATCGATGCAAGCTCTAAAACTAAAATTAATAACATGAAAGATTTCCTTTTAAAAGGAGCGGCATAATAGTTAAAATTTATTTAATAATAGTAGAAAAGAATAAGAGGTAAAAATGCCTTCAGCAGGACAAGATATAGCATCAGTAATAAAAAAGCAAATTGAAGAATTTGGTGGGGAACTTTCTATGGTGGATGTTGGTACAGTGATAGAAGCTGCAGATGGTGTTGCAAGGATTCATGGTTTATCTGGAGTAAAATATTCAGAGGTACTATCTTTTCCAGGAGGTGTCTTGGGAATGGCATTGAATCTAGAAGAAAATGGTGTCGGTGCTGTGATTTTAGGGGATTATTTGGGAATTAAAGAAGGTGATGAGGTAAAGAGTACTGGAAAAATTATACAAGTTCCTGTAGGTAATGACATGCTCGGAAGAGTACTTGATCCTCTTGGAAGACCTTTAGATGGAAAAGGTGATTTTTCCTCATCCGATACTTTTCCAGTAGAAAAAATTGCCCCTGGAGTAGTAGAAAGAAAATCTGTAGATCAACCTGTTCAATTTGGTCTAAAGATTGTTGATGCTATGGTTCCTGTTGGTAGAGGTCAACGAGAATTAGTAATAGGTGACAGAGTAACGGGGAAAACCTCTTTATGTGTAGATGCATTAATAAATCAAAAAGATAGTGAGATTTTGGGTGTTTACGTTGCTATTGGTCAAAAAGCTTCTAAAGTCGCTCAAATCGTTTCCAGATTGGAAGAGAATGGTGCTCTTGATAATACTATAGTTGTTACAGCTAATGCATCTGATCCTGCTCCACTACAATACTTAGCACCATATGCCGGTTGCGCAATGGCAGAATTCTTTATGAGTCAAGGAAAAGATGTACTTATAGTTTATGATGATTTAACAAAACATGCTTGGGCATATAGGCAGATGTCTTTACTTTTGAAACGTCCTCCTGGTAGAGAGGCTTATCCTGGGGATGTGTTTTACCTTCACTCTCGATTATTGGAACGCGCTGCAAGGATAGATGCAAATTTTGGAGGAGGTTCTATTACGGCTTTACCCATAATTGAAACTCAAGCTGGTGATGTTTCTTCCTATATTCCAACCAATGTTATATCTATCACTGATGGTCAATTATATCTTGAACCAGATTTATTCAACTCAGGTGTCCGCCCAGCAGTTAATTCAGGATTATCTGTCACTAGAGTTGGATCTTCTGCTCAATTAAAAGGTATGAAGAAAGTGGCAGGCTCTTTAAAAAGTGAAATGGCCCAATATGCCTCATTGGCGACTTTTGCTCAGTTTGGTACAGAAGATTTGGATTCTGTTACGAAGAGGCAATTGGAAAGAGGTGCCCGCTTGACAGAAATTCTTAAGCAAGATGAAAATTCTCCTCTTCCTTATGAAAATCAGGTGACAATAATTTTTATAGCCAATTCTGGAGGTTTTGACGATTTTCCAGTTGAAGAGGTAAGGAGATATGAAACAGAATGGCATGAATATGTTAATGCTAATTTACCAGAAGTTATGAGTGATATTTCAAAATCTGAAGAAATTAATGAAGAAAATGAAATAAAACTCAATGATGCATTCTCTGCATTCAAGTCAACTATGACTAAATAGTTATAGAGGAAAAAATTGCCAAGTACAAAAGACTTAAGAGATAGGATTAGATCAGTATCAAATACTGCAAAAGTTACCGGGGCTATGCAATTAATTGCTGCCTCCAAAATGAATCGTGCTCAAATAGCAGTACAAAAAAGTCGATCTTATTCTGATCAAATAACTTCTGTTTTATCTGTTATTTCAGATGAAGTTAAGGGATTAGATTTATTGGAAATTTTACCGTTACTTAAAACTAGGACAGTGAAAAAAACCTTAATGTTACTTATAACCCCTGACAGAGGATTAGCTGGTCCATTAGTGTCAAATTTAAATAAAGAAGCAGGAGAATTTATTACCAAATCTAAAGCACCTGTATCTGTTGTAACAATTGGGAAAAAAGGCGAAAGATTTATAGCTAGGACATCTCAAGATTTATTGGCTTCATATTCAGTACCTGATAGACCTAAACTTGAAGATATTCTTTCTGTTTCTAAGTTTTTAATTAGTCAATATGAAAATGAAAATTTTGATAAAGTTGTAATTATATATTCTAGATTTCTTAATACTGCTGTTCAGGTACCAGAAACTAAAATAATATTACCAGTATCATCACTAGAAAAAAATGAAATTTATTCCGGAGAGTTTATTTATGAACCTGACCCGGTATCAGTATTAAAACAATTAATTCCTAGATATGTTGAAACATTAATATTTCAAAGCGTACTTGAAGCAATTGCAAGTGAACATTCGTCACGTATGGTAGCTATGCAGAATGCTACTGACAATGCTAATGAATTAATTGATGAATTAACATTGGATTTAAATAAGGCAAGGCAGGAATCAATAACATCAGAATTACTTGATATAGTTGGTGGCGTTACTGCACTTGAATCGAAGAAATAAAATATAAAATTTTTTGGAGAAAAATATGTCTGAAGGAACTAAAGGAAAAGTAGTACAAGTAATTGGAACAGTAGTAGATGTTGAGTTTCCTCAGGATCAATTACCTGCAATTTATTCTGCTATCGAGGTTGATAATCAAGGTGAAAATTTAGTCCTAGAAGTTGAACAGCATGTAGGGAATAATTGGGCTAGATGTTTAGCACTTGGCCCAACAGAAGGTTTAGCGAGGGGTGTGGATGTAATTGATACTGGTAAGCCTGTTTCTGTTCCAGTAGGGGACGCTTCACTTGGACGATTGTTTAACGTTACGGGAGTGCCTTTAGATAATCTTGGTGATTTACCTGATGATATTGAGAGATGGCCTATTCATCGGCCACCTCCGGCTTTTGATGAACAATCTGGTACGACTGAAATTTTAGAGACTGGGATAAAAGTTCTTGATTTAATCACTCCATTTGCTAAAGGAGGAAAAGTTGGAGCCTATGGAGGAGCTGGAGTTGGGAAAACTGTAATCATTACTGAGTTAATAAGAAATATAGCTCAAGAACACTCAGGAGTTTCGGTTTTTGCAGGAGTTGGAGAGAGATCAAGAGAAGGAAATGATCTTTGGCATGAAATGCAAGATTATGGAGTAATGGGCTCTACTGCACTAGTCTTTGGACAAATGAATGAACCACCAGGTACAAGGGCTAGAATTGCTTTAACAGGCCTAACTATGGCGGAATATTTTAGAGATGAAAAAAAACAGGATGTTTTACTGTTTGTTGATAATATATATAGATATATTTTGGCCGGTATGGAAGTTTCTGCATTGTTAGGCCGTATGCCATCTGCTGTTGGATATCAACCCACATTATCGACAGAAATTGGAGATTTACAAGAAAGAATCACATCAACAAAAAATGGATCTATTACATCTTTTCAAGCTGTTTATGTTCCAGCTGATGATTATACTGATCCTGGAATTGTAACTACTTTTGGTCATTTAGATGCAAATATATCTCTTGATAGAGCTTTGGCAGCTCAATTCTTATTTCCCGCTGTAGACCCACTCGCATCAAATTCTAGGATTCTAGAGCCTTCAGTTGTTGGTGAAGAACACTATAGAGCAGCAATGGGTGTCAAACGAGTTTTACAGCGATATAAAGATCTTCAAGATGTCATTGCAATCTTGGGTATAGATGAACTTTCAGAAGAAGATCAAATCACGGTTGCTCGTGCCAGACGAATACAAAGATTTCTTACTCAACCATTTTTTGTAGGTGAAGTTTTCACTGGTAGGCCAGGAAGATATGTTTCAATTAACGATACAGTTAAAGGTTTTTTAGAAATATTAGAAGGTAAACATGATACTTTACCTGAACAGGCTTTTTATATGGCTGGTGGAATAGATGAGGTTGTTGAAAATTCAAGAAAAATAGATGAAGATAAATAAATTGAATGTCTAAATTAAATCTAAAAATTACAACAGCAGAATCAGAAGTCTTTTCTGGTGAAGTTGATTCAATTACATTACCAGCGTCTGAAGGGGAGATTACTGTTTTACCTTCTCATGTAAAAATTATTTCTTCAATTTCACCTGGAGAATTAAGACTTAAAATTGACAATGAAGAACAATTTTTGTCTATTTCTGGAGGTTTTGTTCAAGTTAATAATGATTTAGCAATAATACTTGCTGATTCAGCTGAAAGAGATAGCGAAATCGATATCGAGCGAGCAGAAGAAGCTTTGAAAAGAGCCAAAGAGAGATTAGATAATAGTGAATCAGAGGTGGATTTACTAAGATCTATTCAGTCAATGCGTCGTGCAACTATCAGGGTTAAAATTGGTAAAAAAAGAAACTCTAACAGAAGAAGGAACCAATAAATATTAAAATTTATTTATAGGATATTATCTTCTAGTGAAAATTAAATGGATGCTTTTGCTTCGACGTTTGATGCTTGGGTTTCTCCTATAGCTCTTTTTGCAGATTCTTTGGAGTCTACAGTATAAGAACATTGGAGACACTCTAAACTTTTTCCAAATGAATCAAACGTGAATTCAACATCACCTTTACATTTTGGGCAAGCTTTTATAAATATCATTGTTAATTTTCCTATTAATTGTCTCTGCTATAAATGTCAGAGCATTCCATAAATTAAAATTTATTGCGAATTGTTTAATATTCTAATAAATATTTTTTTACCGAAACAGATGCTACTACGAAAAAAGTAATAAGTCTATACTTTTTAACTATAAAACGTTAAATATGTTTAAGTTGATCGGATAATCATAAATTTTTATTACGAAATTACATGTATACTTGATATATATCGTATCAAGTATCTGATATGATACACTATAGGTACTGGGGTATTTACCAGTTTTAGCAGATTTTTTTTATGGAAAAGAAAACATATTTATTTTCTCATCAAACTTATTTAGATAATCATTCTGAACATTTTACTTATCTTCCAGGTGTTTATGTTATTAGTGTAGCTGCAAAAATGGCTCGAATGCATCCACAAACCTTAAGGAAATATGAACGACATGGTGTTGTTTCCCCGAATAGGACTACTGGAAGTCAGCGTTTATATTCTGATATGGATGTTCATAGATTGTTAGTAACAAAAAAATTAATTGATGATTTTGGTCTTAATTTAAATGGTATTAGTTTAATTCTCAAAATTCTTGATGTATTAAATTCTTGGAAAATTTCAATTGATAAGAAAAGACAACTTAATGATTTACCTGAATTGAGAGATATATCTCATAATATTCAATCGTTAATTAATAGTATTGCTCCAGATCATAAATAATAAAATAAATTTTAATGAATAACGAAAACAAAATAAAACAAAAAGAAAATTCAGATGATCATAATTATTTTGAAGAGTTAGAAGATTTAAAAAAAGAATATGAAAAACTTCAAAACATTACAGCACGTGCTCAAGCAGATTTAGTAAATCTTAGAAATAGGATTCAAAATGAACAATTGGAAATACGTAATCGTGCTGAACTGAGAATAATTCTCAAGTTTATTGATGTTATTAATCAGTTTGAATCAGCTATTAAATCTAAAGTTAAAAAAACTTCTTCTGACCCCTGGACTGAAGGTGTTGAAGTAATCTATAGAAATTTTGAGCATCTATTATCTAATGAAGGTTTTATTCGCATTGAGACAATTGGTAAACAGTTTGACCCAAGACTACATGAGGCTATATTGAACACTCCAATTGATGATGTAGATAATGGCATAATTCTAAATGAATTTTCACCTGGTTATATGCGTGATGAAATAGTAGTTAAACCGGCGACTGTAGAAATTGCTGCTTCTATTGACGATGAAATTATTGAACAATAACATATAGATTTTAGTAAAGGAAAATATTATGGCTAAAATTATTGGTATAGATTTAGGAACTACAAATTCAGCTATGGCTGTGATAAATGCTGGTGAACCTGAAATAATAGAATCTTCTGAGGGTCGCAGAACTATTCCTTCTGTAGTTGCTATCAATTCTAAAACTGATGAACGATTTGTTGGTGAATTAGCTAGAAGACAAGCAATAACTAACCCAAAAGATACAATATATTCTGCAAAAAGATTTATAGGTCGACGTTTTGATGATCCTTCTGTACAACGTGATATTAAAAGAGTTTCTTTTAATTTAAAAGAATTAAAAAATGGTGATGTAGGTATAGATTTAAAAGGTGAAACAAGGCCACCTGCAGAAATATCAGCTATGGTTTTACGGAAACTTAAAGAAGATGCAGAAAAAAAATTAGGTGAAAAAGTTGAACAAGCAGTAATTACAGTTCCAGCGTATTTTAATGATAGCCAAAGAGAAGCAACAAAAGTATCAGGTCAAATTGCTGGGTTAGAGGTATTGAGAATAATTAATGAACCTACAGCAGCTTCTCTAGCCTATGGATTAGATAAGCAAGGTGATCGTACTATTGCTGTTTATGATTTAGGTGGAGGGACTTTTGATGTTACTATTCTTACAATAGGTGACGGAGTATTTGAAGTTAAAAGTACTAATGGTGATACACATCTAGGAGGAGATGATTTTGATTTAACGATTGTTGATTTTTTAGCTGATGAATTCAAAAAAGAACATTTAATTGATCTTCGTGAAGACCCAGCTGCTCATCAAAGATTGAGAGTAGAATCAGAAAGGGCAAAGATCGAATTGTCATCAGTTACTTCAACTGAAATTAATTTGCCTTTCATTACAGCAGATTCTAGTGGTCCTAAACATTTACAAATTACTTTATCTAGAGCACAACTGGAGGAATTGTCAACTGAATTAGTTAAACGTACTGTAAACCCCACGCAAAATGCATTAAGAGATGCAGGTATGAAATCAGATGATATAGATGATATTGTTTTGGTGGGAGGCATGACACGTATGCCTTTGGTAATAAAACAGGTCACAGAAACTTTTGGTAAAGAACCAAATAAATCAATCAATCCTGATGAAGTTGTAGCAATAGGAGCATCAATTCAAGCTGGTGTTTTACAAGGTGATGTTAAAGATGTACTTTTGCTTGATGTAACTCCTTTAACTTTGGGGATAGAAACATTAGGTGGTGTTCGTACGATATTAATAGATAGAAATACCACAATTCCAACATCTAAAACGGAAACTTTTTCTACAGCAGCAGATAATCAACCAGGTGTCGAAATTCATGTAGTCCAAGGTGAAAGAGAGATGGCTGAAGATAATATTTCTATCGGACGTTTTACTTTAGATGGAATTTTGCCTGCTCCTAGAGGAGTTCCACAAATTGAAGTTACTTTTGATATTGATGCTGACGGTATTTTAAAGGTATCGGCTAAAGATAAAGGTACTAATAAGGAGCAACATATTACTATAACGGGTAGATCAGGTTTAGATGAAAAAGAAATTGATGATCTTATTAAGGAAGCTGAAGAAAATTCTAGAACTGATCAAGAAAAGAGAGAAAAAGTGGAAGTTAGAAATAATGCTGAAAGTATGATTTTTCAGGCAGAAAAATTAATTAAAGAACAATCAGATCATATTGATGATAAATCCAAAACAGAAATTGAAAAAAACATT
>PBDR01000021.1 GCA_002717385.1 Chloroflexota bacterium | reverse complement strand
TTTGACAACCCAAAAGCTAAAAGAGTTGAATTTAGATCTGCAGATGCTACATGTAACCCATACTTGACTTTTTCTGCAATGCTAATGGCTGGATTAGATGGTATAAAGAATGGTTATCTTCCAGGAGAGCCTCTAGAAGAAGATTTATTTGAACTTTCTTCTGAAGAAATATCACAATTCCCACAAGTTCCCGGATCTTTGGATGAAGCTCTAGCTAGTTTAGAAAATGATCATGAGTATTTACTTAAAGGTGACGTGTTTACTAAAGATGTTATTGAGTCATGGATTGATTTCAAAAGAGAAAATGATGTTATACCTATTCAGTTAAGACCACATCCCTACGAATTTTATCTCTCTTTTGACGCATAAATAAAATATTGGAGTGTAGGACATCTTATGGTAGGACATCTTATGCTCCAAGAGAGAAATATCTATATTTTTGCTATCGTATCTGAAAGATCCTTAGCGACTCTTTTTTTAAATTCAACATTAACTCTTAGTTTCTCTAATGTTTGCTTCAAAGTTATTTCACCTTGAGGTACATTATTTTTCGAAAAGAAATTTTCTATATCCTCTGCTTGAGTTTCTTCATGAAAACCAGAAACAGGACCCACCATTCTTACGATTGAATTGGCAGGAAATTTTTCATTAATTTGATCCCAATTATTCTTTATAAAATTCCAAGTAACCCATCCATTGTTTTGATTCCTAAGACATCCTGCTAAAACATATGGAGAGTCTTGAGTCCTAATTTCTCCATTAATAGTTTTACTTAAAGTTATATCTATTTCATCTTTCCCTGGAAATAAACTAAGTGAATTTAGATATCTACGTTCAACCTGAGGGTTATCAGCGTTAAAATAACAATCCAAAAATGTTTTGTAATCAGATTTATCTCCTTTTGTTGCCACGATAGATGTAGTAGCTGCTAGTACATTAGGATCATAAGAATTTTCATTTAATACTGAATTTTTATGTATCTCTTTGGATATTTTTACAACTTCTTTTTCATCACCAATATAGCCCAATAAACGTATAAGTACACCTCTTAATTCCTTATCTCTCGAATTTTCAGTATTCTTCGCTTCCCAGCCAAGTTGAGAAAATTTCGGATTGACTAGATTTATAATTTGATTTTGAAATGCATTTTTTACTTTTTTATCAACAAATTTTTCTAATTTGTATAAACATGCACTAACTAAAGTCCATACATCCATATCTGATTCTTGACTAAAATTTAATAAAAATTTATAGAAATCTATAATATTTGTATTGTTTGATAATAAAGACGCCCAAGTATCATCCAGCACGCTATACCGTTCTATAGGTGAAAGATCTGTAAATATAGTAGATTTTAAATTTTCTAATTGTTCTTTAGAATATGTCACCCTATAAAAACCACTACCTCCAGAATTTATCATTAATGGCTCAGAATATTTGTTGATTTCATATTTTTCAGAAATATTAGACATAAGAATCTTATGATCTTCCCCTTGAATATTTCTCCAGAAAATTGGAACATTCCATACAGTATCATTTGAAGATTTAAAATAAGAAAATTTTTTTTGATGTAATATTATTTGATTATTTTGTAAGTCTTTCTCAATCCCTATTAAAGGATAACCTTTCTTAAAAATCCAAGAGTACATAATTTCTGAAATGGGAAGTTCTGTAATCTGTTGTATAGAGTCCCATAAATCGTTTGTATCGGTATTTGAAAAACTATGTTTTTTTAAGTAATGACGTACACCGTCTCTAAATTTATCTGGACCAATAAATTGCTCAAGCATCCTTAATACTGAACCACCTTTTTCATAGGTTAATAGATCAAACATCCCATCTGCATCTTTTGGTGAAATAACAGGATATTCAATAGGACGAGAATTTTCTAGAGAATCAACATCAAATGCCATTGATCTCTCTAAACTAAACTGATCCCATCTATGCCAACCTGGATTGAATCTTTCCGAACAATATGTAGCCATAAATGTTGCAAATGCTTCATTTAACCAAATACCATTCCACCATTTCATTGTAACTAAATCTCCAAACCACATATGAGCTATCTCATGTGCAATCACATCTGCTATACGTAAAAGTTCAGATTCCGTTGCCTTAGTTTCATCAACAAGTAACAAAACTTCTCTGTAGGTTATACATCCTAGATTTTCCATTGCTCCAAACGCAAAATCTGGAACAGCAACCATATCCAATTTTTGACCAGGATAATTAATATCATAATAAGAAGAGAATAGCCTTAACGCATATGCACCTGCATCAAGAGCATATTGAGTTAAATGTCCTTTTCCTCTTGGATAAATAATTCTTAACGGTACTCCGTCAACATCTATAGGATCTGTTGCTTCAAATGGTCCTACAATAAAAGCGACTAAATATGTTGACATTTTGATGGTATCTTCAAATTCTATTCTACGAATATTTTCTGAAGTAATCTTTTCATTTTTTATTGGAGCATTTGAAACAACAAATTGATCTTTTTGCACATCCATTATTATCTGAAATGTTGCCTTAAAAGAAGGTTCATCCCAACAAGGAAATGCTCTCCTAGCATCTGTACTCTCAAATTGAGTAGTAGCTATAATATGTTCTACACCAAAATCATCTTTAAATTTTGATTTATAAAACCCATGAAGAAGATCATTTAATTCACCTTTGAAATGAATTTTTAATTTATATAAACCAACATTGATATTATTTTTAAATTTCAGTACTAATCTTTCATCAGTTTCATTTAAAATGACTTCTTCAGTATCAATATTAATACCTGAATTAGACCCAATTGAAGATTCGATGATTTCTAGTTCTAGTGAATTTAGTTCGATAAAACTAGTATCTTTCAAAATAGATATATCGATCTCAACTTCACCAGTAAAATTTCCCATTTCTAAATCTGGTTTAAGATGTAATTTATAATGTGAAGGTACTACCGTTTGCTGTAGCTTATAAGAATTCTGTTTCATTTCTTTCCCTATAGTAATTTAATAATCTCATCCATATTCCTCACAACTGGACAAATAGATTTACCATTAAATTGATTATATCTGTCCATTAAAATTGTTTTAAAACCTAAAGACATTGCAGGCATGATATCATTTTGGATTTGGTCTCCAATATATAATATTTTATGTTTTTCAGTTTTAGTACCTACTAAAATTTTTCTAAAAAATTTCTTGTCAGGTTTAACTAAGTTTAAATCTTTGGATGTAAATATAAAATCCATTAATCCTCCTAGTTGAAATTTATTGGAAATTTCTTGAGAAGTTAAATCTATATTTGTCGCTAATCCAAGATTAAAATTATTTCCTAGAGATCTTAATGTGTTCATTACATCAGGATATAGAATCATCTCATAATTCTGGATACTAACGAGTTCCCATATTTTTCCTGATTCGTTCAAATTTACATCTATATTATCCCCCTTTAAAATTAATTGTTCATATTTAGAAAAAAACTGATATTTTTCTTCACTGTTTAATTTTGAAATAAGTTTAATAGAATTTTGATAATCAAAAAATTTTTGAGCCTGAAAATAACCTTTGTTTATTCCTTCAAAAGATAAACTATACCCAAATTTAGATGCAGCTTTCTTCTGAACTTTTTCTCTAGAAGGATCAAAAAATGCTAATGTTCCATAAAGATCAAAAATAATTGTTTTAATTTGATTATTTATATTCATAAATTATTGTACTTTTTGTAGATAAATCATTAGAAGAATAAACTTTTTTTAATCCAAATTGTTCCATTTTGTCAAATTTAAGTATTCCTACTTTTGAATAAATTTTACGTTCCAATTCTCCAACAATTACATATTTCACATTGTATTTATCTAAAAAAGTCAAAGCTTTATCAGTAGATCCTGTAAAATAAAAGTTTTTTAGTTCAAAATTTCTCATATCAATATATTTCGAATAATCAGAACGTTGTTGTTTTTGATGCCAATCCCAACCTATCACTGTCGGTAAACCGGTGTTCACAGAAATTCGACTTCCCCACATGTATAAATCTGTTACCCCTTCAACAATCACAGGTGAACCTTTTACATGATTTTTTAACCATTCAATAGCCAAAAAATCGTCTTTAAGGTATAAAAGTTTATCCTGTGATGGATAACAATGACTTATACAAACCGCATTTTTCATATATTCAGATCCATTAATAGTTAATGGCGTTTGGATAAATCGATCAGAATTTCTGTCGGGAATAGCATATATAGGATAAAAAATACTTGAAAGACAAAATATAAATAAGGCAGATACCCACAAATATTTGATTTGAGAATATAATTTAAGATTTTTTAAATCACCTTTTCTATCTAGAATCTCCCATAAAAAATATCCAGAAGATAAAGATAATAAAATCCATACTTGTAAATAAAATTTAAATACAGTATTCATTCGTCCTATATCGCCTTTTATTGTTAAAATTTCCACACCTATGGCAATACATAATGCGACAAAAACCATGGAAGAAAACACAAAAGTATACCTACTTTTTGCAGGTTGATTCTTGTAAATTAAAAAGAAAGACCAAATAAAAAATATAGAAAAGAAAGAAAGAAAAATTAATGTCGTCCATTGAAATGATAATATTCTTAAAATTAAAACAATCACTAAAATAAACACAGCAAAAATCCATAGATTTTTATTAATTGAATTTATTGAAGGAATGATAAAAAATTTATTCCTGAATTTATCTGGTACATATATAACGTAATTCATAACTATCCATGAAGTAATAATGAATAAAAAGAAAAAATGTATCCCAAGAAATCTAAATAAATCAGTTTGATAATCACTAATTAAAATTCCATTATTGAATAATTCAAAGCTTGTGTGAAATGGATAAAAGAAAATATAACTAACAAATAAAAACAAGCAAACCGTAAAGAATCCTCTGATTATCCTTTGTAAAATATAGCCGTAACCAAACAATAATTCTCCTCCTAAAATTACTACAAAAGATAAAAATACGATAGTAGGATAATTCCAAGTGTTTGTAATCCATACAGCACCACATAAAATACCTAATAGAAAAATTCTGGAATATTTAATTAATTGATTTTCTCTTTTCCCTATTGATAAATAATGAGAAAAGAGAAAAAATATCGCAGTGATATAAATAGGAATTACTAATAAATGTGCATGAAGATCTGCAAATAAAAAAGTAAAAAAGGGAAATTCAGTTATTTCAAATCCCAATGAATCACTACTCATCATGCGTGAACTTCTCCAAAAATCAAAACTCCTAATTTGTTCACCCGTAAAATAATCTGAAATTATTCCGGAAAACTGTATTAAACCATCAATATTTCCAAAAATTAACACAAATAAAATAGAAACAATTGAAATTCCCCAAGGTAACTTATTTGACCAAAAAGGGAATCCATAGGATTTTTTAGATAAATAAATAAAATTTAATAAAACTGAAAAAACTGCTACTGCAGAAAGAGAAAAAAATGTTGCAAGAGACAAATTATATGATATTGATGGAACAATTCCAGTTAATTTTATTAAATTAGCAACCATAAATTGACCAAAATAATAATAATTCATATATCCACCTGAATACCAAGGATCATATGGAGGAAGAATAGAGGATTTAACTATTGCATTTAGATATGCAAAATCCATAGGTTTTTCTCCACCTCTAAATGGATGCCATAAATCAGGATTATAAGCACGTAATAATAAAAATAATAAAAATAATAAAATAAATAAAAATTCCCAAATAAATATGCGTCTTTTATTATTAACTAACCAATGGGAAATTTCAGAAATTTTACCCCATAGAAAAACTATCGAAAATAAAAGTAAAATAAAAATAGAGAGTAATATTGAAGATAAATTAAATCTAACCAATCCTAAACTAACTATTACCCAAGAAACATATGATGTTAAAGTTAATCCTATAATTTTCGAAAAAAGATATCCTTTGTCTGGCAATTGTCCGAATAGACGAAACACAATTGGTAAAACTAAAAAGCCTAACATTTGTAACACCATATACCAAAGTAAAACTGAAATTATTTCATGATTATTCTTTAGATAAAATATTTTGCTCCAATCACCATTTTTCTTCTGTATTTCGAATTGGTTTTCTGAAAATGTCATTGGACTTATATTTTCAAATTCCTTTAATTGATCGTACAATTTACCCACTTCAAGTAATTGCATCAATTTTTCATTACTAATTAGATCAATATTTTTAAAAATCATTATTTGTGGATGATCATAAACATTAAAACTTTCGTCTGCCCAACCCATTCCTTTAAAAACTAACCCGGAGGATTGATTATTTAATTTAGGTTTATCTAAACTAATACGAGCAAAAGGATCTTCAAAATAAGTAAAACCTAAAAAAGAAGAAGATTTACTATGATCATAAACTAATTCATATCCTAATTTTTCTTGAAATAACAAACTATAAAAATTTGTACTGATTGGATATCTCTCAGGTAGTCTTGGTATAGTTCCATAGAGTCTATTTGTAATCAAAACTAGGAAATCTGAATCTTCTAATTGATTCGTAATTTTTGAAAATTTTTTAATTGAATCCGGATTATACATTTCTAAACGTTCATGCATTTGTAGACCACTAATTTTAGGAAGACCTTCATCCCAATGTTCTTGAAGAATTTTATCCCCATTTTTGGTATTTTCTTTTAACCATTCCGATGCTAAGACTGATGGGTGAGGCTCAGAATAAATACTCACAAATGCAAATGAATAATGGATAGTTGTAATCAATACTAATGCAATTGGCGCTAACCTAAATATTTTATTCCAATTTATTGATTTTTCATAAAATAAAAAAAGTGATCTGCTTGCAAAAATTAATAAAAATGGGACTAGCGGCAACATGTACCTTAAAAATTTAACATCAAACCAACCCGTAATAAGAAAATAAGGTACAACCCATGAAAGAATAATCAATTCAACTTTTCTTTTATACAAAAAACTATCAATAAGAATATGAACTAATGAAATCCAACAAATTATTCCTAAAATTGGTCCCAATCCCCACTTTGATAACTGGAATATTTGATAAAAATATTTTGGAGTGTCGATATATTGTCTAGTAAAAGGCCAATCAACATTCATACTAACCATTGATGATTGTGTGAAAATATCAGAAAGATATGAACTGAAATCAAGAAACATGTATGGTTGGAATAAAATTAGAGTAACTAGGATAGAAAACAAAAAAATTAACAACCTTTTTGAGATTGTTAAATAATTTATTTCATTATTCCATTCAAGTGTTTTCTTTCCAAAATTATTAGCTGAAATAATGTGTGCTAATAAAATTGGGATGATTAATGGTAAGACTGAAAATTTTGTCGCTAAAGCTAAACCGAAAACAATTCCAACAAAAATAGAATTGGAAATTTTTGACTCTCTAACTATTCTAAGACAAAAATAAATGGTTCCTACAATTAAAGTTGTCATTAAAATATCTACAGCAAAAAAATGACTTAACTGTATATGTATAACTGAGAAACATGCGAAAATTGAAGCAAGAATTGCAATTCTTCTAGAAAAATTTTCTTTACAAATTAGATATATAAAACTTATTGTAATAATGTCTGAAATAGCCATTATTATTCTGCCTGGAAATCTTAATTCATAAATATCCAACCATTTAAATGGTGAAAGTAAATATTGAATGCTTTTCAATAAATAATGAGGAAAGCTACCCCAATTAAACGATCCCGGATGCAATGTGCTAATTTCAGGTTTAAATAAGTCCGTCCAATTAGATAATTGTGGAAGATGAAGATTATTAACTTGCATCAATAATGCACGTTCATCAGGATGAAAAAGAGTTTTGTTATCCCAATCTAATCCATATAGTCTTAAAAAAAGTGCAATACAAAATATTAATATAATAAGTATCTGCAATTGATAGGATAATAAATTTCCTAATTTATACAAATATTTATCTCTTATAATATTAACCATGAATCTTCTCAATAAATTTTACTGTTTAAACTTTTGAAACGTTTCGTAAAAATCATTATTTGAATACAAAATTTTATGTGAAAATAAATTAATGTTTACTAGTTCATAAAAAATAAGGGGCCATTTGAATAAATCAATAATATCAGCTGATAATAAAAAAACTGTTCTTGATAATGGATTAAGAATTGTTACAAATACTATTCAACATACAAACGGTGTATCAATTAACTATCTTTTTGGTGCAGGTTCACGTTATGAATCTGTAAACTTATCAGGTGCTTCGCATTTATTTGAACACGTTTTATTTAAAGGAACCAAAAAAAGACCTACTCCAAAAGAAATTTCCTCTGTTGTTGAAAATGTTGGAGGAACAATTAATGCATTCACTGATCGAGAAATTACCGGTTATTGGTGCATGATTCCAAAGATAAATTACGAAGATGGTATAGAAGTAATTTCTGATATGATAAAAAATTCGCTACTTAGAAATGAAGATATCGATAATGAGAAAAAGGTTATCTACGAAGAAATTCGAGCATCGATTGATTCTTCTCCAACTAAAGCACAAATGAACTTAGAAAGATTAATCTGGCCTAACCAACCTCTAGGACAAGATATTGCTGGAACAGTAAATTCTGTAGAAAAAATTTCTAGAACTCAAATGATTAAATACCTTCAAAGTCAATATGTAGCATCAAATACAGTTATAGCCGTTTCAGGAAATATTGATCATACAGAAATCGTTAATCAAGTTGAAAAAAATATGGGAGATTTTACTGAAAAAAAAATCCAGAAAATGTATCCATTTAAAAATAATTTCGAAGGCCCTAAAATTTTTTTTGAAGAAAGAAAAACAGAACAAACTAATATTTCTATTGGTTTCCACGGTGTTTCATACAAAAGTAAAGATAGGTTTGCATTAACCTTATTATCAATTATTTTGGGAGGAACAATGAGTAGTAGATTATTTGAAGAACTTAGAGAAAAAAGAGCTTTAGCATATGATATTCATAGTTCAAGTCAATCTTTTTCAGATTGTGGAATTTTCATAATTGAGGCGGGTATAGCACCCTCAAATTTAAATGAAACAATCAAAATTTTAATTTCAGAACTTTCAAAAATTTGTAATGACGTATCAGAAGATGAAGTTCTAAATTCAAAAAGATTAGCTATTGGAAGAATGTTGCTAAGAATGGAAAACAGTAAATCTGTTGCTAATTTTATTGGAACACAAGAATTACTCGAAAATAAAATTAAAAACCTTAATGAAATAATTACTATGATCAATAGTGTTAGCGTAAATGACATCAAAAATATCGCTACTAAAATCATTACTCCCAAAAAAATCGGATTGTCGATTATCGGACCAAAATGTAATGAAGAAAAAATTTCTAACTTTTTAAATTTCTAAACCAAAAACATAAAATCCTGTAAAAAACTTATATTGTTATTATCTGTTAATATCTTGTAATGTATATTTCATGTCAACTTTAAATAGCATTCCTTCAAACTTTACTTGGAATTCGAAAACGATTAAATCTCTTCGAGTCTATACCGATATGTCACAAACTGATTTAGCTCAGAAGGTTGGCGTAAGACAACAAACTATTAGTGAATGGGAAACAGAAACTTATCGACCAAGAGGTGCATCAATTAAAATGCTAAATATGATTGCTTCAGATTTTGGTTATGATTTCAGAACAAATTTAGAAAAAAAAATTTTAATACCCGGGAAAACACAAATAAGATCTTTTGGTAATGAAAAAAATCATCAACCAAACGGAGATGGAAAAGAAACAAAGGCTTTAGGTTTGAATGATCATCTTTGGTGGAAAACCATTAAACAACCAAATAAACAAAGAATTGTTTCATTCAAAGAATTCCCAATGTAAACAGTTTTCTTATACAACTAATTTTTTCATAGTAAAATATTACTTCGTTAAATATTTATGACTTGATGTTATATATAATTAAGGGTATTTCTCAAAGAAAGTTCTAATTTTAAAATGACAAATTCCTATGTAAAATTATGTGTATTTTGTAATATCGCTTTAGAAAAAATCCCGTCAGAAAAAATTTTCTCAGATGAAATTGTTTTTGCTTTCAAAGATATTAATCCTGTTGCAAAAACCCATTTACTTATAATCCCTAAAAAACATTATTCTAAAATATCAGAAATAAAGGATAATCAAACTTATCTTCTAGGGCATATTATTAAAATAGCAAGTAAATTGGCTATTAAAAATAAAATTTCTAAAACAGGATATAGATTAATTTTCAATCAAGGTAAAGATGCCGGTCAAGAAGTTGATCATTTACATTGTCATCTCATTGGAGGTAGCAAACTATCCAGTTTGAATCAGAATAATAATCTTGAATAATTTTTTTTCTGGAACAGCTTATTATTGTTTTAAATTTCGCGAATATAGATTGTTCTGGATAGCAGCTTTTTTTTCTAATATAGGTATGTGGTCTTTAGTATATGGAAGATTATGGCTAATGCGCACACTTACAGAATCTGAAATTTTTTTAGGGTTAGTATTAACGGCAAATTTAACACCAATATTATTTTTCTCCCTTTTTGGTGGAATACTTTCTGATAAACATAACAGATTAACAATTTTACGAATTACAAGATTATTTTTTGCAATATTTACCCTAATAACTGGTATATTAATTCACCTAGATTTAATTGAACCTATTTATGTAATAGCTTTATCTATTATTACAGGAACCCTTTTGGCAATTGATATACCCGCAAGATCGGCAATGATAGCAAGAATCATCCCAAAAGAACATTTACCAAACGGTATCATTTTATATTCTATTATTTTCGGTGGATCTGCGATTATAGGTCCATTAATATTTGCACCTATTGTTTCGGTTTTATCAATAGAATATCTATTTTATTTAATTGGTTTTTGTTATTTCTTTACTGTTTTAATATTATTAAAAATGAATCTCCGTTTACATATTAGTAAACTGGAAAAAAAAATTAGCTACTCTAGAAGTTTAATCGAAGGATTTGGATATATTAAAACTCAAAAAAACATCTTATATATAATAATCTTAGGAGTAATAGTTGGGTTATTTAGTTCTTCATTTGAGATACTTTTACCTGTTTTTACAGATGAAGTATTTTTAGGAGATTCGAGAGTTTATAGTACAATTTTACTTTTATTGGGTTCAGGTGGTTTAGTAGGAACTGTAATTCTTAGTATTTCTGGGAATCACTTTAATAAATTGTCAGTATTAATATTTTCATCAATTTGTTTAGGGTTATTATTTGTAATTTTTTCTAGGATTACCAACCTAAATATTGCCTTAATGATTGTTCCTTTTATAGGTTTAGTAAATGTTTGGAAAGGAACAATAAACACAACAGTAATACAAACTCTGGTTGAAGAAAATTTTCGTGGTAGAACAATGAGCTTACAACAGTGGTCGTGGGGGTCAGCCGCATTAGGAGGACTTTTTACAGGCTTTTTTGCAGAATCGTTTAGTTCACCATTTACACTTCTAATTTCTGGAATATTAATTATCTTCTTTAGTATTAGTATTGGTATTTTACTCCTTAGTCTCTTTAGTAAAATAAAGTAAAACTAATTTAATAAATAAAATTTTTATTCCTTAAGCTTAGTGAAAACAATGCAATCTGACTTTTACTATGATAATTTAACGATTGAAAGATATAATTTCTTATTATCAAATTAATATTTTTCTGTAATTTAACACAAAAGTGACAAAAGGAGATGATTCTTGCACCCTTTTAATTATGTTGCGCCTTTAACAGTCAAAGAGGCAATTGATATTCTTGAAAAACATGGAGATAGAGCCAGACCTTTAGCGGGTGGAACGGATCTTCTTGTACAAGCTAGAGGTAATAAATGGGATTTAGATGCGGTGGTGGATGTAAAAAAAATACCAGAAGCAATGCAACTGGATGTTTCAAATAATGGTTTAACAATAGGTGCGGGTGTTCCTTGTTACCAAATTTATGATCATGAAAAAATAAAAAGTGACTACCCTGGAATTGTTGATGGAGCATTTATTATTGGTGGTATACAAATACAATCAAGGGCAGCTATAGGAGGGAATCTCTGTAACGCGGCCCCGTCAGGTGATGCAATATGCCCTCTTATTGTATATGGTGCTACTGCTAATATTGCCGGTCCATCGGGTAATCGCGATGTATCAGTGGAAGACTTTTGTGTTGGCCCTGGTAAAACGGTTTTAAAAAACGGAGAACTTTTGGTAAGCATTTCTGTTCCTGATCCACCTTCTGGATTTGGAGCTGCATATGAAAGATTTATCCCTAGAAACGAAATGGATATAGCTGTAGCTGCTGTAGCTGTTTCAGTTACTCTAGATAATTCTGGAACAAATTTTGAATCTGTCAGGATAGCATTAGCTTCAGTTGGTCCGACCCCGATATTTGCAACTAAGGCCTCAAATAGTCTTCAGGGAAAACCGATTAATGAAAGATCAATATCTGAAGCAGCGACTATTGCTAAAGATGAGTCGAGTCCTATTTCCGATATGAGAGGAACAATTGAACATAGAAAACAATTAATTGAAGTAATCACAAAAAGAATGATAAATAAAGCAATTAAGAGAGCTAGAGGTTAATAAAATGGCAAATACTAATATACACATTACTACAACGATAAATGAGCAACCTTATGAATTTTTAGCTCCTTCTTACATGAGTTTATTGGATGCTCTCAGAGAAATAGTTGGATTAACTGGAACAAAGGAAGGTTGCTTGGATGGAAATTGTGGTGCATGTACGGTGAACGTAGATGGCAGAATCGTTGATTCTTGTTTAGTTTTAGCTGCAGAAATTGATGGTTGCAAAGTTGAAACTGTTGAGGGAATGGCTTCATCTGAAGGACTACACCCTCTTCAAAAAGCCTTTCTCGAAGAGGCAGCTCTTCAATGTGGAATATGTACTCCGGGATTTTTAGTAGCTGCTAAAGGTTTATTAGATAACGAACCAAATCCATCCGAACATAGAATTCGACACTGGTTAGCAGGAAACCTATGTAGATGCACAGGATACGATAAAATCGTAAAAGCAGTACAAAAAGTATCTTCTGAAGGTTAAATTCAATTACAAAAAGGAACAATTAAATGGTACAAACATTCAAACATCAATCTGAATACAAAGTAATTGGTTCTCGTCCTGTAAGACACGACGGATTTGATAAAGTAACTGGTAGAGCGATTTATGGTGGTGATATAAAACTTCCAGGATTGATTTGGGGAGCTTTGACTCGTAGTCCTCATGCTCATGCCAAAATTAAATCTATTGACACTAGGGCTGCTGAAAAAATTGAAGGTGTACTCGCAATAATAACTAGTAAAGATATGCCAGAAACTGAAGATAAAATGGTAGATTTGGGTGAAGGTGACGAAAATCCTCGTTGGACTAGTAACAAATTGATGGCACAACAAAAAGTCCTTTACAAGGGTCATCCAGTTGCTGCTGTTGCTGCGGTTAATAGATATATAGCAGAACACGCAGCGACAAAAATAAAAGTAGAATATGAAGTCCTAGAGGCCCATAATGATGTTGATTCAGCATTAAGAAAAGACGCAGCTATAATTTTAGAATCTCTAGAAGGAGATGACCTAGGAGAAAAAATTCATAATACTAATTTGGCCAAACACGAGAAATACGAATTTGGAGATGTAGATAAGGCATTTACTAATGCCACTTACATTGAAGAAAATACATATACTATGCAAATGGTTCATCAAGGGTATATTGAACCTCACAATGCTACAGCATTCTGGGATGAAGAGGATAGGGTGAAAATTTGGACCAGTACCCAAGGTGCCTTCACAGCTAGGACTGCTCTTTCAAATCTATTACAACTAGATGTGTCACGAATTAAGGTAACCCCTTGCGAAATTGGTGGAGGATTTGGCGGAAAGATTCCCGTTTATCTTGAACCAATAGCAGCTTTACTTTCTAAAAAAACTGGACGACCAGTAAAGATGATGATGGAAAGAACTGCAGTTTTTGAAACTACCGGTCCTACACCAGGAGGAAAAGTTTGGGTAAAAATTGGTGCAGATAAAGAAGGAAAATTAATTGTAGCTGAGTCGAAGATATGGTTTGAAGCTGGATGCAATCCTGGATCAATGATAGAACCAGCTGCTCAATGTATTTATGCTCCTTATGATATACAGAATACTAGAATTGACACTTATGATGTAATTGTAAATAAACCTAAAGTAGCTCCGTACAGAGCACCAGGATCACCTCAAGTTGCTTATGCTATGGAATCAGCTGTAAATGATTTATGTGAAAAAGCAGGATGGGATCCATTGGAATTTCGAATGTCCAACGCTTCAGACAAAGATACAAGAAGAGGCGATGGTGTTAAGTTTTCAGTCATTGGTACAAAGGAAGTAATTAAAGCAACAAAAAATTCAAAACATTGGAATTCAGATTTAGGTCCCGCAGAAAAAGGAAAAGTACGGGGCAGAGGTATTTCTCACGGCTATTGGTTCAATATAGGACTAAAATCATCTGTAAATCTAAATGTAAATAAAGATGGGACAGTAACTTTAATTGAAGGATCAACTGATATAGGTGGGTCAAGAGCTTCAATTAGCATGCAAGCTGCTGAAGTTTTAGGAATTCCTGCCGAAGATGTGAGACCTTCTGTCGTTGATACTGATTCTGTAGGATATACAGATGTAACTGGTGGATCAAGAACTACTTATGCTACAGGATTTGCTGCTTGGGAAGCAGCAAACAACTTGATTGTTGAAATGAAAAAGAGAGTTGCTTTATATTTTGACAGAAACCATAAAGATATAAATTTTGAATCTGGTGTGTTTTCCGTAGAACCAGATATTGAAAATGAAAAACCTGAAAGAAACATTACATTCAAGGAAATAGCAGAAAAAATTGATGATGATGATTTAGGTGGTCCTGTAAATTCAGTTGGTAGTGTTGATCTTGAATCAGCAGGTGATGGATTTGGTATGCATATTGCTGATGTTGAAGTCGATTTAGCTACAGGAAAAACTGATGTGATTAGATACACTGCAGTTCAAGACGTTGGAAAAGCTATTCATCCTTCATACGTAGAAGGTCAGATGCAAGGTGGAGCAGCTCAAGGTATTGGCTGGGCTTTAAATGAAGAATATTTTATGCAAGATGAAGGAGGAATGGTTAATTCTAGTTTTCTTGATTATAGAATGCCAACTTCTTTAGATTTACCAAAGATTGAAACTGTTCTTGTTGAAGTTCCAACACCATTACATCCTTACGGTGTACGTGGAGTAGGAGAAGTCCCTATATGTCCTCCTTTAGCTGCCGTAGGTAACGCACTGAAAGATGCTTTAGGGATAAGATTCTCTGATTTACCTATGAACCCAGCAAAAATAATTAAAGCAATTGGTAATTAAAAGTTAGAAATTTAAAATAATTAGTAATAATATTGTGAGGTAATAAATTGGTAGAACTATTCGAAAATAAAACCGATTATAAAGTTATTGGAACACGTCCTGTAAGACATGATGGGATAGAAAAAGTAACAGGTAGAGCTATTTATGGAGGAGATGTAAAGGTTCCAGGAATAATTTGGGGAGAAGTAGCAAGAAGTACCGAAGTGCATGCAAAAATTAAATCCATTGATACTTCAGAAGCAGAAAATTTACCCGGTGTTTTCGCTGTAATGACTCATGATGATTTAGCTACTCCTGGTATAGAAACGACTCGAAATGGTTTAAGTGATATAGACCGAGATTTTTTTAATATAATGGCTAAAGATAAAGTTCTTTATAAAGGACATGTCGTAGCTGCTGTAGCAGCAATAGACCGAAATACTGCTCAAGAAGCTGTAAAGCTAATTAAAATAAAATACGAAAAATTAGAACCTGTAAAAAACGTCGATGAGGCAATTGCTCCAAATGCTCCAATTTTACTAGAAGATCTTGTAGGAGATCACTTAGGTGAGCCTGTAAAAAACACTAATATAGCTACTCATTTCAGGCATGAATTTGGGAATGTAGAAGAGGGTTTTAAATCTGCTAATTTAATTGTTGATAAAGAAGTTTCATTAGAAATGGTTCATCAAGGTTATATAGAACCACATAATGCTACCGCAATTTGGAATGAAGATGACCGCATTACAGTATGGTCAAGTACTCAGGGATCTTTTGGTGTTAGAGATCAAACAGCAAAATTTGTTGGGGTATCGCCAAGTAATATAAGAGTAAACTACAGTGAAATTGGTGGTGGTTTTGGTGGAAAAACAAAAGTATATTTAGCTCCTATAGCTGCTATACTTTCAAAAAAATCTAATGGTCGTCCTGTTAAAATTATTATGGATCGACCATCCGTTTTTGAAGCAACAGGTCCTGCTCCTGGAGGTAAGGTAAGGGTTAAAATAGGAGTAACGAATAACGGAAAAATTACTGCTGCTGAAGCAGTAATTCGTTATGAAGCAGGTGCATACCCAGGAAGTGCTGTTAATGCAGGTGCAATTTGTATTTTTGCTTGCTATGAAATCCCCGCTTCAAGAATAGATGGCTATGACATAGTAGTTAATAAACCAAAATCGGCTGCCTACCGCGCCCCAGGATCGCCTCAGGCAGCATTTGCTATAGAAACTGTAATTGATGAAATATGTGATGAGAAAGGTTGGGATAAAATTAAATTCCGTTTGGATAATGCTGCAAAAAAAGGAACAAGAAGAGGAGATGGTGTTTTACTTGAAAAAGTTGGATTTGAAGAATGCTTAAATGCTGCTAAAAATTCTGATCATTGGAAATCAGATATAGGGCAACCTGAAGAAGGAAAAGTTAGAGGTAGAGGTTTGGCAACTGGATATTGGATGAATGGTGGAGGTCCTTCGACTTGTGACTTAATGCTTATGGATGACGGTATAGTAATGATGAATGAGGGTTCTGCCGATATCGGAGGCACAAGGGCTTCAATAGCTATGCAGGCAGCAGAAGTTTTGGGTTTATCCGCTGAGGATATAAAACCAACTATTCCCGATACTGATTCAATTGGTTTTACAGGAATAACAGGTGGTTCACGTACAACTTTTGCTACAGGTTATGCTGCATATTTAGCTGCAGAATCAATGGTAAAACAATTAAAAGAAAGAACTGCTATTCTTTGGGATACTGATGAAAATGATATTGAATTTAATAATGGAACCTTTACATCTAAAAATCAAGAACTGAAAATTTCAATAAAAGAATTAGCAGGAAACCTAGGTAGCACTGGAGGGCCAGTGTCTTCAACTGCATCCGTCAATATGGCTGCAGGTGGAAATGGTTATGCTGTACATATTTGTGATCTAGAAATCGATACGCTAACAGGAAAAACAGATGTGATTAGATACACAGCTGTACAAGATGTTGGAAAAGCAATTCACCCTTCATATGCGGAAGGACAAATACAAGGGGGAGTTGTTCAAGGAATTGGTTGGGCATTAAATGAAGAATATTTCTTGAATGATGATGGGTCAATGGCAAATAGTTCTTTTCTAGATTACAGAATGCCTACTTCTCTAGATTTACCAATGATTGAAACCATTATGGTTGAAGTACCTAATCCTAATCACCCGTACGGTGTGAGAGGTGTTGGTGAAGTCCCACTTTGCCCACCTATTGCTGCGGCTTCAAATGCAGTCAAAGATGCAACAAATAAAAGGATTCTTGATCAACCTATTAAGCCAAGCAGAATTTTAAAAGCAATTTTGTAAATATTAAATCTAAGGTAAATTTTGGCAAGAGTTTTTATACCATTTCAACTACGTAAACTAGCTGGAGGAAATTCAGAAGTTGATGTGACAGCTCTAACATTGGGTGAATTGATAGATGAATTGGATAAAAAATTCCCTGGAATAAAAGAAAAATTAGTGGAGGGAGAAAAAATTAAACCAGGTCTTTCCGCAGTAGTAGGTTATGTCGCGACTAGACAAGGTTTAAGACAAAAATTAGAGCCTGACGTGGAAGTGCATTTTGTTCCTGCTGTTTCCGGTGGATAATGATTTAAGGATTCAATCAAAGTGAACCCAAAGGATAAAATTACTCTGATCACAGGATCATCTAAAAGAATTGGAGGGCATTTAGCTTATTCAATATCAAAAACAGGTTCAAAAGTGATTGTTCATTATAATGAATCAAAATTAGAAGCATTTGAAACTGTTGAAAAAATTAATTCTAATGGGGGAGAAAGTTATCCCATTAAAGCTAATCTGGAAAATTCAAATGAAATTACTGAATTGGTAAAAATAATTAAAAAAAAATTTGGAGCTCTAGATATTATAATTAATAATGCATCAAAATTTAATAAAGATTCTTTGGAAAATATATCATTAGAAGATTGGGATAGAATGATGGCAATTAATTTTAGAGCACCATTTATTCTTGCCCAATTAATGAAAAATGAATTTAAAAAAAATTCTATGGGAAAAATAATAAATGTTGGAGACTGGAGAACATCTAGAAAAAAAAGGTTTTCATACGGTGTAAGTAAAGCAGCTTTATCAGGATTAACTCGATCTTTAGCTATTTCTATGGCCCCGAATATTCAAGTAAATGAAGTCGCATTGGGAGCTATACTTTCCCCTGCAGATTCCAAAAACCCGGTAAATATTAATTTAGGACCATCAAACCGTCCGGGCACATTAGATGAAGTGTATTCTTCGATAATTAGCCTTATCAATAATGACTTTATAACTGGTGAAAAAATTATAATTGATGGAGGCTTACATCTTACATAAATTATGACATTAAAAAAAATATCAGATAAAATCCTAATCGAAAACTTAGAATTATTTTGCATTATTGGAGTTAATAAATGGGAAAAGTTAACTCCACAAAAAATCACGATCGACTTAGAAATAGAAACAAATTTAAACGCATCTATAAAAAGCGATAACATAGAACATACGGTTAA
>PBDR01000020.1 GCA_002717385.1 Chloroflexota bacterium | reverse complement strand
GCCTTCGCCACTGGTATTCCTCCCGATATCTACGCATTTCACCACTACACCGGGAATTCTATGTTCCTCTGACAGTCTCGAGTTTAGCAGTATCTTCTGACTTCTACAGGTTAAGCCTGTACCTTTCACAGAAGACTTACCAAACCACCTACGGACCCTTTACGCCCAATAAATCCGGACAACGTTTGCCACCTACGTATTACCGCGGCTGCTGGCACGTAGTTAGCCGTGGCTTATTCCTCAGGTACAGTCCTTACTCTTCCCTGAGAAAAGAAGTTTACGACCCTAAAGCCTTCATCCTTCACGCGGCATCGCTCCATCAGGCTTTCGCCCATTGTGGAAAATTCCCTGCTGCTGCCTCCCGTAGGAGTGGGGGCCGTGTCTCAGTCCCCCTCTGGCTGATCGTACTCTCATACCAGCTACCCGTCTTAGGCTTGGTAGGCAATTACCCCACCAACTACCTGATAGGACGCGAGCTCATCTTCGAGCGAGAACAGTTACCTGTCCCCGTTTCCTCTGTCCCTTTTATGAAACAGAGCGTACGCGGTATTAGCACAGGTTTCCCTGTGTTATCCCCCTCTCAAAGGCAGATCACTCACGTGTTACTCAGCCGTCTGCCACTTGATACTACCGCAAGCGGTGGTATCTCGTTCGACTTGCATGCATTAGGCGTGCCGCCAACGTTCGTCCTGAGCCAGGATCAAACTCTCCGTAAATTTACGGTTCTTCTACTCACTGTTCAATTATTAAGGAACGTGCTCAAAAAGAAAGAATAAATATGAGCAAATACTATGTTATTTTCTATTAGAACAAACTGTCAATAAGAAAACATTACCAAAAAGAGGTCGAAGTAAGAAAAGATATTATATAAAATCGATTTATAAAATATAATTAACAATAATTTTACATTTATATTGTAAAAATTATTAAACAAATATTGGAATAAAAAAATGGCTAAAAACAACCCAGGTGAACCTTATACTCGTATATCTTCTGAAGAAGCTTTTGAAAAAATGAATTCTGAAGAAGAAGAAACTGTAATTATTGACGTCAGAAGAGAAGATGAATACCTATCAGGTCATATTTCTGATGCTATTTGGATTCCTGTAGATGAAATTCTAGATCGCTTTTCGGAATTACCTTCTGAAGGCAATCTATTATTTATATGCGAAGTAGGAGCAAGATCAGGCCTTGCAGCAGAATATGCTTCAGCAATGGGTATTGAGAAAGATAGATTATTTAATATTGAAGACGGAACTGGAACTTGGTCTTCTAAAGGATTCCCTATTTCAAAGGGAAATGAAAAATAAATCGTGTCCATACTTGTAGTAGGTACTATAGCCTATGATTCTGTACAAACTCCCGAAGGATCTAATAATCACCAATTGGGTGGATCTGCAGTTTATTTTTCTTTATCAGCCAGTTATTTTTCGAAAGTAAAAATGGTTGGGATAGTGGGTACAGACTTTAAGAAACAAGATATGGATCTACTAAAATCTCATGGGATAAATACAGAAGGGATTGAAATATCTGATGGAAAAACTTTCACATGGATTGGAGATTATAAAAAAGATATTAACCAAGCAATTACAATAGATACTCAATTAAATGTTTTAAATAATTTCAATCCTAATATCGATTCAATCCAATTTAATTCTAATCATTTATTTTTAGGAAATTTTCATCCAACTTTACAAAAAAAAATTTTGAATTTAATGTCAAATAATTTACTTTTCACAGCATTAGATACAATGAATATATGGATTGAAAATACTAAATCAGAATTAAATCAACTAATCAAAAATGTTGATGCATTAATCATAAACGAAAATGAAGTTAAAACATTAACTAATGAAAAAAATTATTATAAAGCGGCAATGAAGATTTTAAAATTAGGTCCGAAAATTATTGTGATTAAGCGAGGAGAATATGGTGCAACACTTTTCAATGAAAATTTTATTTTCTCCGCCCCAGCTTTCCCGATTAAAAGAGTAGTTGATCCTACAGGAGCGGGAGATTCATTCGCAGGGGGATTCATGGGTTATTTAGATAAATGTCAAGAAATAAACGAAAAAACGCTTAAATCTGCGACTATAATAGGAAGTGTAATGGCTTCTTTTACAGTTGAACAGTTCGGAACAAAAAAATTATCTCTATTATCAAAAAAAGATATCTATGAAAGATTTAAAAAATTTATTGATTTAACAAAATTTAATGAAAACTTAAAAATTTAAAAAAGTTAGGAAAATATGCATTACGATATTAAAGATATAAACCTAGCACCAGAAGGTGCATTACGTGCTGAATGGGCGGAAAGAGAAATGCCAGTACTAAGAGACATAAAAAATAGATTCTCTAAAGAAAAACCTCTTAAAGGTATCAAAATTTCGGGTTGCCTACATATTACAGCTGAAACTGCAAATTTAGCACATACTTTGGTTGCAGGTGGTGCAGAATTATCATTATGTGCATCAAATCCATTATCTACACAGGACGATATAGCAGCTCATCTTGTATCATCTGGAATTCCTGTTTTTGCGATTAATGGTGAAAATTCTGAAATTTACTATAATCATATAACAGCAGTGGTGGATTCTGAACCTCATATAACAGTGGATGATGGAGCAGACGTTGTAGCTCTAATACACAGTAAAAAGCAAAATCTTGTTAAAAATATTATTGGTGGAATGGAAGAAACGACTACAGGAGTAATTAGACTTAAAGCATTGCATAATCAAGGTAAACTACTTTATCCCATAGTTGCTGTAAATGACTCAGATACAAAACATATGTTTGATAATAGGTATGGAACTGGACAAAGCTCTTTGGATGGGATAATTAGAGCAACAAATATCTTAATAACTGGAAAAACTGTGGTTATTATTGGTTATGGTTGGTGTGGAAAAGGTTTTGCATCTAGAGCAAAAGGAATGGGGGCACATACGATAGTATGTGAAGTTGACCCAGTTCGCGCACTCGAAGCAGTTATGGACGGACATAGTGTTATGAAAATGGTTGATGCTTCAAAAATAGGTGATATTTTTCTTACTGTCACAGGAGGAATTAACGCTATTGATAAAAAACATTTTGAAAGTATGAAAGATGGTGCAATCGTAGCAAATTCTGGTCATTTTAATGTGGAAATTAACCTTACAGAATTAGATAAAATGACTGAATCAAAAAGAACTGTAAGAAAATATGTAGAGGAATATACAATCGAAAATGGAAATAAAATTTTTGTTCTTGCTGAAGGTCGGTTGATAAATCTTGCTGCTGCCGAAGGGCATCCTCCAAGTGTGATGGACATGAGTTTTGCAAACCAAGCTTTGGCAGGAGAATATATTACAAATAACCATAAAAACATGCCTCCGGCTGTTTATACTTTACCGAAATTAATAGATTCTGAAATTGCAAGATTGAAATTAAATGCAATGCAAATGTCATTTGACATACTTACTGGACAACAAAAAAAATACTTGAATAGTTGGGAAAGTGGCACATAATCCTAATCCCCTCGGAGAATAAAATTGAACGAAAACTACTTACTTACGTCAGAATCAGTATCAGAAGGACATCCTGATAAAATTTGTGATCAAATATCTGATGGAATTTTAGATGCTGTTTTAAATCAAGATCCTATGGGAAGAGTAGGATGTGAAACAGCAGTTACAACTGGATTAGTTTTAGTTTTTGGAGAAATCACAACAAATGCAAAAATTGACTTTAAATCAGTAGTTAAAGATACAATAAAAAAAATAGGCTATAACAATCCTTCATATGGTTTTGATAGCGATTCATGTGCAATATTAATAGCAATAGATGAGCAATCTACAGACATAAAAGAGGGTGTTGATAACTCTTTGGAAACAAGAAACAATCTTGACGAAAAACAAATTGGTGCTGGTGATCAAGGTATGATGATAGGTTATGCGTGTGATGAAACTGAAGAATTGATGCCTATCCCTATATCTTTAAGTCATAAACTCACACAAAGAATCTCACACTTGAGAAAAAATGGAATTAGTAGATACCTCAGACCTGATGCAAAAAGTCAAGTAACTGTAGAATATTCATCTAATAATATACCACTTAGGGTAGATACAATTATATTAGCAGCCCAACACGACCCTGAAATAGATCAAGAATATATAGAAAAAGATCTAATAAACAATGTAATTAATAATGTAATCCCAAGCAATCTCATCGATAAAAAAACCAAAATTCATATTAACCCTTCTGGAAGATTTGTAATAGGTGGACCAGTAGGAGATGCGGGCTTAACAGGTAGGAAAATTATAGCCGATACCTATGGCGGAAGTGCAAGACATGGTGGAGGAGCTTTTTCAGGAAAAGATCCTACTAAAGTTGATAGGTCAGGGGCCTATGCAGCTAGATGGGTAGCAAAAAATATAGTGGCTTCAGGAATTGCTAAACAAGTAGAAGTACAAATTTCCTATGCTATAGGAGTAGCCTCACCTGTATCAATAATGGTTGAAACAAAAGGTACCGGGAAATTTCCTGATTATAAAATTGAAGCGATGGTAAAAAATATCTTTGATTTAAGAGCCGGAGCGATAATTTCTGACCTAAATTTAAGAAGGCCAATATACCAACAAGTATCAACTTATGGACATTTTGGGAGAAATGAACTAAACCTCCCCTGGGAAAATTTAGATAAAGTAGATGACATTAAAAATTATCTAAACTAATGTATAAAATATGTCTAGCCCAGCTGAAATAAAATTTGGAACAGATGGATGGCGTGCAATTATAGGTGATGAATTCATTCTCAAAAATGTACGTAAAGTCGCCGTAGGTGTAGCGAAATATTTAGAAGAAAATTCTAAAAATAATACTTCAATTGTCATTGGATACGATACAAGATTTTTATCAGAAAATTTTGCGACTAATGTAGCTGAAATTATTGCATCTTATGGAATTAATATTAAGTTGTTTTCTAAACCATCTATAACACCAGCTTGTAGTTTTTCGGTTAAAAACGGAAAACATTCATTGGGTTTAATGATAACAGCAAGTCATAATTCTAAAGAATGGAATGGGATAAAAATCAAATCCCCGAATGGTGGTTCTGCAGAAGTAAAATTAGTTAATGCAATTGAAAAAAAAATCAATAACGTTACTAGCACTTCTATTGATTTCAAAGAAAATAAAACTTCAAAAATTAAAACTTTCAACCCAAATGAAGATTATATCAAATCAATAAAAAAGATCATAAACCTAGAAAATATTAAGGCACAAAATATTAAGGTGATTGTTGACAATATGCATGGATCTGGATCGGGTATTATTAAAACAATATTATCTGGTGGGAACATTATAATTAATGAAATTCGAAATGATAACAATCCTAATTTTCCAGGAATGAATCAACCAGAACCTATTGAAGAAAATTTAAAGCCACTTTCAAAAGCTGTTTTAGAACAAAAAGCAAATTTAGGTATAGCACTCGATGGAGATGGAGACAGATTAGGGATAATTGATGAAAATGGAAAGTATATAACTACTTTAGAAGTTTTTTCTTTACTCACATATTACTTATCAAATCAACAAAATAACAAATCTGGGATTGCATGTACTATAACTATGAGTTCAATGATAGATAAATTGGGAGAAAAAAATAATATCCCTGTTTATAGGACTCCAGTAGGTTTTAAACATGTAGGTCCAATAATGAAAAAATATTCTTGTTTTATTGGAGGTGAAGAAAGTGGAGGATATGCCTTTAAAGAACATATCCCAGAAAGGGACGGAGTTTTGTCTGGTTTATTTTTTTTACAAGCTTTGACAAGCAATAAGAAAAATGTGTCAGAATTAATTTCAAGTCTTTACTCAAAATTTGGTACGCATTTTTATAAAAGAGTAGATAAAAAAATTTCACCAGAATCTCTAAAATCTTTATCGTCAAAAATTAATAAAATTTCTCCGGAATTAATTTCGGGACTATCAATAACATCGATAGACAGACAAGACGGAGTTAAATTTTTTCTTTCAGATGATTCTTGGATTGTACTGAGAATTTCAGGAACTGAACCCTTAGTACGTATATACGCAGAATCAGATGAAGAGAAAAAATTAAATTCCATAATAAATGAAAGTATAAAGATTTTTGATCTTTAATGGTACCGGGGGCGAGATTCGAACTCGCACGACCTATAACAGTCCGCGGGTTTTAAGCCCACTGCGTCTACCATTTCGCCACCCCGGCTTAATAATAAATATAATTAATTCCTTAAACAAATATATAATAAAATTCATATCTATTGTGGTAATTTAATTGAATGAAAATAAATAATAAAGAATATACTATCGGTATTATAGGTGGAACTGGAATTTATGATTTTAGTCTTATAGAGAATGCACAATGGGTTAATGTGGATTCACCTTTTGGAGTACCTTCAGACGCTATTTTAATTGGTTTTATTAAGGATCAAAGAATTGCTTTTTTACCAAGACATGGTCGAGGTCATATATATTCTCCATCTGAAATAAATTATTTAGCGAACATTGATGCACTTAAAAGATGTGGAGTTACTAAAATTTTATCGTTTAGCGCAGTAGGTTCACTAAATAAAAAAAATAAGCCTGGTACTTTTGTAATTGTTGACCAATATATAGATAGAACTTTTAAAAGGAAAAATACTTTTTTTTCTGATGGTTTTGTTGCCCACGTAAGTATGGCAAACCCAGTATGTGAAGAATTAGGTTATTTAGTAGAAAAAGTGGGTAAAGAAAATAAGATTAATATTTCAAATAAAGGAACATATATCGTTATTGAAGGGCCACAATTTTCCACTATCAGTGAATCAAAATTGTACCAATCTATAGGTTGTGACGTAATTGGTATGACAAATATGCCTGAAGCAAAACTAGCAAGAGAAGCAGAAATTTCTTATTGCTCCATAGCTATGATAACTGACTATGATTGCTGGCATCCAAAACATGAAAATGTTTCAACAAAAAATATTTTGGATGTTCTATCCGAAAATGCTGTAAAAGCTCAAACACTAATACAATACTGTGTAGAAGAATTACATATCAAAAATACCCCGTGTAAAGATGGTTGTAATAGATCTCTAGACAATGCTGTATGTACTGACAAAAACTATAGAAATAATAAAATAATCCATAAACTTGATGCCATTGCTGGGAGAATCACAAATAATAAAGGATGGATAAATTAGTTTTTATTCTTTTATGAAAGGGCTTCTATGTTTTCTAAGGACCTTTAACTCTTCTTCCATTGCTTGATTTCTGTAAGTATTTTTTGATCCCCAAGTATCTATGACATCCCACGCATCAATAGGGCTCTCTCTAGGAACATCACTAATCTTTATATGTACATCTTTACGTTTTTTCACTTCAGGTTTCAATCTTGTACCTATCCCAGGATTTTCAGGAGCATTTAAAAAACCACAACTAATATCAAGATTTGGATCAACAAAATCTCCATACCAACCTTCATGATATGTTGGCACAAACTCTTGAATCATCGCATTAACAGAACTAATACATATTTGAGCACATGCAAAAATATTCACTGGTCCTGTAGCATCATGTGGTGCAAACGGGACTTGATGTATTGATGCTAATATAGCGATTTTATGGACTTCCGAAATTCCACCTGTCCAAATTAGATCAGGCATTACAATCCTTGCAGATCCATTTTGGATAAATTCTCTTATTTGCCATCTACTAAGTAATCGTTCTGAAATACAAATTGGTGTTTTTGTAGAATTCTGTAATTCTCTAAGTGCATTAGGATTTAGTAAAGGCATCAAATCTTCTTGCCACATAATTTCATAAGGTTCCATAGCCTGAGCTATCCTAATAGCAACTGGGAGAGTCCATTTTCCATGTCCGTCATTTGCTATCTGAATATCATTTCCAACAGCATCTCTAATTTCCTTAATTGGTTTTAGAGCAATGTCCAAATCTTTTGGGGATAAAAATTGACCGTCAGAAGCTAGAGCTAGAGGTATTGTAGGACCTCCTTTCATAGCAGAAATTCCTTTATCCAATAATTTTTTAACATGATCAATTACTCCAACATATGGCATACCAGTAGCATAAACTCTAATTTTATTTCTTACTGCTCCACCCAATAGATCATAAACCGGTACACCCGCATCCTGTCCCTTAATATCCCATAATGCCATATCTATAGCAGATATTGCTCTCATTTCAGCTCCGCCAAATCCTGCATGATCAGAAAGTCTAAACATGGAATCCCAGTGTAATTCAACATTTCGCGGATCTCTTCCTATCAAAAGTGGTCCAAAATGATCATGAATTGCAGTCTCAACAACAGTTGGAGCATAATATGTTTCTCCTAACCCTATAAATCCTGAATCAGTATGAACATTAACCCATATTATTTCTGGCCTCTCATCAATTCTTATTGTTTCAATATGTGTAATTTTCATAAAGTTATCTTTCAGTAATATTTATTTAAACAACTAAAGTGTTTTTTGACGAAAATTTTATCACATGATATTAATAATAAATAAATGTCATAATCAGGAGTATTTATTTTGTCTAGTCTAGTTTTCAGAAATTTGGGTGATAATGGTCCAAAAGTTTCACCTATTTGTTTAGGTACATGGCCAATAGGTGGAGGTATGGGAATTTTAGACGAAGATGAATCTATCAAAACTGTACATGCATCTATTGATTATGGTGTAAATTTCATAGATACCGCAGAAAGTTATTTTTCTAGTGAAAAAACTTTAGGGAAAGCACTATTAGGGAAAAGAGATAAAGTTTTCTTAGCATCAAAATTATCAGGAGATCATTCACCTTCTCATATAAAAATTGCATTGGAAAATAGTTTACGAAATTTAAAATGTGATTATTTAGATTTATATCAAATCCACTCGTGGAAAGAGGAATGGATCATTGAAGACACTTTAAATGAACTAATTAAATATAAAGATAATGGATTAATTAAATATATTGGAGTCTCAAATTTTACCGCATCCCAAATCTCTAGGTCATCTAAAGTAACGAAAATTCAATCATGTCAACCACATTACTCAATGCTTTTTAGGGCTTCAAAGTCCGATCCAATAGATTATTGTTCAGAAAACAGAATAGGTGTAATTATTTATTCTCCATTAGCTAGAGGTCTCCTCACAGGAAAATATCAACCTGGGCATAAATTTAACAATGATGATCACCGAAAAAATCATAAGGCATTTACCAATCAATATATCGAAAAAGGTTGGAAAATATCCAAAATATTAGATCAATGGGCAAAAGATTATGGGAAAACTAGTAGCGAATTAGCTATAGCTTGGGTACTCTCAACCCCAGGCGTAACATCAGCTATTTGTGGGGCAAAATCCCCTCTTCAAGCCATTAGTAATGCAAAAGCAGGAACATGGAAACTTTCAAAGTCTCAATTGGATGAAATTGAGACTTTAATAAGCAATTTAACCGTAGACTACGAAGTTTAAGGTTGACCTATTAGCATTGGTCCATAAATAGTAATAATCTCAAAATTATAAGTAATATATTGTCAAATATATCAATTAAATACTAATTCCCATTTTCAACTAAATGAAATGGTTTAGAAATACTAGACCAAATAAAAGGTAAACTTACAAAAAAAATTATATGTAAAAACAACCCTAAACTAGCAAAAGTTATAGGAATTTTATTTGGCGAGGAAATTTTTTTTAAAGCATCAGAAATTGAATTCGAGCCAACTGAGTTTATTACAGGAGATGCAGAATATATCCACTCTCTGAATTCTGGATATGAGTCAAGTTCAACAGGAATATGACCCAATGGTCTATCATCAAGAAGTACATCTATTCTAGCAAACCACAATAATTTTTGCTGATCACCATCTAAATAATTAAATCCATATGGCTCATTTACTAAAATATCAATATAATAATCACGCGTCTGAACTTTTACAAAAGCTACAAAAAAAAATAATAACCCTAATAATAAAAGTGAATATCCAAATATTCCTTTTTTGTCCAAAATACGAAAATTTATCATAAAACTAAATAATGGTTTTAGTTAAATATACCAATTTTCCTATTTTGAAGAAAAATTAACACCTCCGAGCATTTTGTGTAGCGGAAAATTCTGATGGAATTGATTCTAAAGTTTCATCTATTACATACCATACAGTTGAAAATGCTCCGTATGGGGGGTTGTTTTTTGCCGAAACAACCCATATATCTCTAGAATATTTGTAATTTGGAACAATTAAACGAATTCGTTCAAGAATTTCTTCACTAATATCTTCTAAAGGTGAAACAGAAAATGATGAATGGTCTATAAGATTATCACACGACAAGACGACTTTTTCATCTTTAAATTGATCTGAATTTTTATCTTCAAATTTATCCCAATACTTTGAATCACTAAGTAGTAATTCAATTGAATTTATAACTTCTAATTCAGTTTTTTCAAGAGAATACTTTTTTAGGTTTGGACTACATGAAATTAAATAAAATATCAGTAAAAATAATATAAACAACTTTATATAAAAAAATAATTTCATTAACTTTCCAGATTGTACTCGTATAATTACTAATGTAAATTTTCTAGAACAACTACCTAATTATTTCATTAAGAAAAAAAAATTCAAAGAGAAAGAGTCTGATTATAGATTCAACAATAATTAGTAAAAAAAACAGTATAGATTTAAGGAGTCTACTAAAAAAAATGAATCGTCAAAAATCAAAGATTGGATTAATAGGGGCCGGTTGGTGGGCTACAACAAATCATTTGCCTATTCTTGAAAAAAGAAATGATATTGAATTAACATCCGTATGTAGATTGGGAAAAGAAGAACTTAAAAAAGTATCAGATAGATTTGGGTTTATTCACTCAACTGAAAACTATAAAGAATTACTGGAAAATGATTTAGATGGTGTTATTGTTGCATCACCTCATACGAAACACTTTGAACATGCTTTGGCAGCCATCAATAAAGGATTTCATGTTATGTGTGAAAAACCTCTAACAACCAAAGCTATTGAGGCAAGAAAATTAATCGCAGAAGCTAAAAAAAATAATGTCGAAATACTAATCCCATATGGATGGCATTACAGACAATTTATACAAAAAGCAAAACAATTAATGACAGAAAATTGTGTAGGTGAAATCGAATTTATAATGTGTCACATGGCATCTCCTATACGTAGTTTACTAGAAGGTAAACAATTTACCTCTGATGGAGGAGGTGAAGGAGATAGAATGTTCGATCCTGAGCCTAACACTTGGGCAGATCCTATAATTGCTGGTGGTGGATATGGTTTAGCACAAATGTCACATTCAGCTGGTTTGGCTTTTTGGTTAACAAACTTAAAAACTTCTGAAGTTTTCGCATATACTTCCTCCCCTACAAGTAAAGTTGAACTGTACGATTCAATATCAGCAAAATTTACTAGTGGTGCTATAGGAACTTTTTCAGGTGCTGGAGCACTGCCAGATAATAAAAAATTCCAACTAGATGTAAGAATTTTTGGATCTGAAGGGGTTTTAGTAATAGATTGTGATAGGGCTAGATTACAATTATTAAGACACGATGGAAAAGACTATTCAGAAGAATTAGAAATCAATGATGGCGAATATTTAGGAGGTGGTCCAACAAATAATTTTGCCGATTTAATTACAGGAAAAAGTACTGAAAATTTTGCTCCCGGATGGGCTGGCATGAAAGCGATAGAATTAATTGATGCCGCATACAAATCTGCTAAAAGTAATTCATCTATCAAAATATAATGAACGCAAGAAGCCTCAGATTACTTAGCAAATAAAAAAGATGGGTTGGAAATCTTCTCTATTCTTAATATAAATAGAAAATAATTACGAATAAAATATAAAGAATCTATATATTTACGATATTCGTTAGTAAATATATATTTATTTAATAATTACCTAAATGTGTATTTTTTTTATTGCAATAATATTTCAACTCATTTATATTCACCAATAGTTTTACTTTTTTAATAACTTACGGAGTATAAATATGGTGAAAAAATATACAGGATTAATGTTGATAATTGGTCCTCTCTTAGTGATTATAGGTTACATGTTACAACCACAAAATCAAGCATTTGGTGAAGATCCAACTGATGCAGATTTTGTAATAGGGAAACTAGCCTCTGCAAGTTCTACTCTGCTGGATATAACAACATTAATGTTGACGGTTGGTATTGCAACTTTCATTGCAGGAATATATCTTGCAAATTTGAGACAAACCAATGAAAATAAAGAACAAGATCCTAGAACAAGTTGGGGTATGATGGGTTTATTCATTGCTTTCATAGGTTATATGAGTGCAACTGCGGTTCAAGTGGCAATTAATGGAGCTGTTGATACAGGAAATAATATGGCTGCAGAAACATTCATCGGATTGGGATCAGCTATCCTAGGTACATCAGATATTGTTTTTGGTATAGGTTTAGCTGTTTTAGGAAGCGCTTGGGCAGATGTGGGAATATACAATAAAAGACTATGCCAGGTTCTGAGTATCGCAGGTATATTAATTGTTCTCGTAAGAGTGCTTCTTGGTTTGTTTGTTGATGATTCAGGTGCACTGATGGCATCAATTGGAAGCCCTATATATATCATTACTACACTTGTGACTGTGGTAATTGGTATACAAATACTGAGAGAAGAATAGTTTAATCTTTATCTTCTTTATAAAAATATAAAAAGGGGTCGTATTACGATCCCTTTTTATATTTAATATAAATAACCACTAAAAAAATCTATCATAAACTAATTGGAGGTATAGATAATGTATATTGGTACTCAGAGTGTGGCTAGAAACGATTCTGACTATGAAGTATGGGCCCAACTAGGAATAAAACATATCACTGCAAGTCCTTCACTCCCTTGGAATGAATGGACTGTTGAAAAACTTTCATCATTTCGTGAGAAAATTAACTCTTTCGGAATTGAGCTTGATATGATATCTCTACCTCTCACTCCGCAATCCATCGATTCAGATCATGCAAAATCCGGAACTCGAAACATATTATATGGAAAATCACCCGAACGTGATAAAGAAATCGAGCTGATTTGTAATATTATCCTTATAGCTAACAAAGTTGGTATTCGTGCACTTCGTTATAACATGAATCTAGTAGGTATACTCCGTACGAAAGATACTATTGGACGGGGTGGCTCTAAAAATTCTACTTTTCGTTGGAAGGATGCAGATAAAAATGCACCTATGACATCTGCAGGAAGAGTTTCAGAAGATGAATATTGGGAAAGACTTGACTACTTCCTTGAACGAGTTGTACCAGTAGCAACTGAAAATCGCGTTCAACTAGCCTGTCATCCTCACGACCCTAGAACACCTCCAGGTTATATGGGCGTAGATAGGGTACTTGGAACTGTTGAAGGTATGCAAAAATTTGTTCAACTATATGAAAGTCCTTATCACGGAATTACTCTATGTCAAGGATCATTTAGCGAAATGTTGGAAGAACCCTCTGAAGAGATTTTTGACGTTATACGCTGGTTTGGTTCACGAGATAAAATTTTCAATGTTCATTTTAGAAACATAAAAGGTAAGGCATTAGATTTTCACGAAACCTTTCCAGATGAAGGAAGCGTAAACATGCACAAGGCAATTCAAACATATCAAGAAGTTGGATATAAATACATGCTCCAACCTGATCATGTACCTATAATTTCAGGACCTGATCCAAGTGGTGTGGCCTTCGGATTTTCTTATGGATACATACGTGGATTAATGGACGCAATAGGTGAAACAGAAAATTAAAAATAATTCAAACTGAATATAAATATTTTTTATCTGAAATTATTATTTGTCCAAATTAATCACCTTTGGTACATAGATATACAGAGTTGATAAGATAATTGAAATAGGCAATATACATAAAACCATAAACCAATTTTTCAACAAACTACTTATCAGACCTCCAATCACTAAACCCAATACAGTTCCACCAAGAATGATTTGACTTTCAAAATCATTTTTTTTAGGTATTTTAATTGTATAATTTATTAAAAGTAATATTATTGCTATAACCCATAAAAAAATTACCCAAACCATTAATTACCTCCCTAATAGATTTGATCTGAATTATATTTAAGCTATTATTTACCTTCTTCACCATAAAATTTTGCACCATAATTTTTATTATTTTTCAATGGAACTAAAGTTTTCCTTTTTAAAGTCATTACAATATCATTGTTTTGATTTGTAACCTGAATTTCTGAAAAAATTATTCCTGTATCTCCTTTAGAAGTTAGTTTCTTATTGAGAATTTTCGATACAGAATATATCGTGTCACCAGAGTATATTGGAGCTAAGTGCTCGACAGACTCATATCCTAGATTAGCTATAGCTTTACCGCTAATATCTACAACACTTTGCCCAACCGCTATTGCCATTACTAAAATACCATTAATCAAACATTTACCATTTGTTGAAGTTTTAGACGCATAATTACTATCTATGTGAATAGGATGCTGATTTTGTGATAAAAGTGAAAACCAAACATTATCTGCTTCGTTAATAGTGCGACCTGGCCAATGTTTATATAGATTACCAATAGAAAACTCTTCATAGAATCTACCGTATTTCATTTATAATTCCTTTCAAAAAAACTAAAATCTTATAGATACAAATTCTAGATTATAGATTCCAAAATATTTTTTGCTCTTAGAATTACAGGAGCATCAACCATTTTTCCATCAACTCCAATTGCACCGATGCCTTTTTCTTCAAAAGTTTTTACATTTGATAAAATCTTTTTCGCCCAGAGAATTTCTTCTTCAGTATATTTAAATGAATTTTGAATCACATTAACTTGACAAGGATGTATAGCAAATTTCCCTTTATAACCTAGTGATTTTGAATTTTTGATATCAATAAGTAATCCAGATTCATCTTTATATGATGTATATGGAGTATCTATAATATGAACATGTGCAGCCTTCGCAGAAATAGCTACTTGAGATCTTGCATATAAAATATTGTAATCATTAGCCTTTCCATCAATTTCATCACCTCTGATAATCCCCATATCTGCACAAAAATCCTCGGCACCAAAGGCAGCATATTTAATTCTGCTTGAGGAAATAAAAATTTCATACGAATTCATAACTCCTTTAGCAGTCTCTATCCAGGGCAATAAATTTGTTTGACCTATATTAATACTTTTTTCTTTCTCTGCTTGAGAAATCAATTTATCAATTTGTATTAAGTCATTTTCATCTTGAATTTTACCAATCGATATCCCTTCAATTCCAGGAATTAAAACTGATTGTAAATCTTCTTCAAAATATCCTGAATTTAAAGAATTAACCCTAGGAATAATTTTTTTTCCTGAAGAAATTAAATTTTCTATAGCATTCTTAGTAATATTTCGAGCATTACTCTTTTCTTTCTCTGGAACAGAATCTTCTAAATCAGGTATAAGCCAAGTTAAATCAAAACTTAACACTTTGTTGAACATATGATTTCTATTTCCGGGGATAAACAAAGGTGCAATTGGTAAAGAGTGATTATGTTTTTTCAATTATTTTCTCCAAAAAAGCAAAGTTTTTTAAGTGTTCATATTAAAATTATAAAAATATTTAATTGTTTATTCTAAAATCATTCATTCTTATTAAAAGTTTTAGTGTTATCGTTGAATCTGAATTTTATAAAACTTTAAGAAAAGGAACTTTGATGTGAATTCAAATTCAGATGAATTCAACAAATGGGGTAAACTTGAATTAATCTCACATCACGAGATTGAAGCAGGAGAACTCGCGAGTATAAAGCTTCAATTCATCGTGGGAAGTATTGGTTTAGATCAAGCTCCTGAGCCAGTTTCAGACAGATCTAAGTTCATAGTAATTGATAAAGATGTTCAACCGGGAATTAACCCCTATTGGGTAAAAATCATTCAGCAGGATATGGAAATGGCCTGGATAAGTCCTGTTTTTGCTGATCGTATAGAATAATTGTAGGACTTATGAATAAGAAAATAAATAAAATAACTGTTTTAGGCTCTGGTAATACAGGTTTTTCTACTGCTGCAAAATTATCTCATGATGGCTTTAATATTATCCTTGCAGAAATTCCTGAATTCGAATCTTCAATTTTAAATATAAAAGAAAACAAAACAATTCTACTAAAAAACAAATCCATAGAAGTAGAAACCTCTATTAAAGATGTTACTTCCAATTTAAAGCTAGCTTTGAATGATGCAGACATTATTTTAGTTGCAGCACCAGCATATGCACACAAAAATTTAGCGAAAAAGTGTGCCCCATATCTAAAATCAAATCAAATAATTATTCTTATGCCCGGAACGCTTGGTTCATTAGAGTGGGCAAAAATTTTATTCGAAAATAATGTTCACAATATTTCTATTGGAGAAACAGATACATCACCTTATGTATGTAGAAAAACAAATGACAATGAGGCAACAATTTTTGGAACTGTACCACATTTAGGGTTAGGAGTATTCCCCTCAATAAATACCAGACATGTCTACAATTCAATTAAAGAAATTTTCCCTGGACTTAAATGTTATCAGGATGTAATTGAATGCGGATTATCATCAATAAATCCTGTTATTCATCCAGCTGGAGTAATAATGAATGCTGGTAGAATCGAAAGGTCAAAAGGAGAATTTTACTTCTATGAAGAAGGTGTCACTCCATCAGTAGTTAACGTTATAAATTCTTTGGACAAAGAACGTATTAATATTGGAAAAGCTTTAGATTATAAACTTCAACCAATAGAAAAAGCGATTCATCAATCGGGTCTTGGGCCAAAAGGAGACTTATGGAGTTCAATTAATGGTAGCGAAATCCTAACCAAATTAAAAGCCCCAATTACAGTACAAAACCGCTGGATATCAGAAGATATACCATACGGAATTGCAACGTGGTCTATGCTTGGGAATCAAATTGGAATAAAAACACCTGTTATGCAATCACTTACAAACATCGGTTCCATAATTTCTAGTGATGTATCATGGGAAAAATCAAGAAATTTATCAGATTTAGGAATAGAAAAAATGAAAATTAACAATATAAAAAAATATATAAAGACAGGATCAAAATGATAAAACGGAAAAGATTAGTTAAAAGTTTTTGTGATTTAGTCAAAATAGATAGCCCTTCTGGTCAAGAGGATAAAATTGCGGAATATTTATCAGAAAAATTAACCCAATTAGGCTTTGAAGTAGGTAGTGATGATTACGGTAATATTATTGCCAAAGAAGAAGGAAATAATCCCCTAATGTTATCCGCTCACATGGATACTGTGGAACCAGGTAGAAATATCAATCCAAAAGTAGAAGGAGATATTATTAAATCAGATGGAACCACTATTTTAGGTGGAGACTGTAAGGCTGGAATTGCAGCGATTCTTGAAGGCGTTGAATCATCAATTGAAAACAACCAAAAAAATAGACCTCTCGAAATAATAATCACAAGGGATGAAGAACCAGGTTTATTAGGCGCAAAAAATTTAGATTATTCAAAAATAAATTCTGAAGAAGCAGTCGTTTTTGATGGAAATGGTCCAGTTAATACAATCACAGGAATAAGTCCAACATATATGAAATTTGACATAGAAATTACTGGAATAGGAGCACATGCAGGTGTAGAACCAGAAAAGGGATTATCGGCAATTAAAATTGCAACTGAGCTAATATCAGAACTTCCTCAAGGTAGATTAGATGAAGAAACAACTTTTAATATTGGTTTAATTAGTGGAGGAACAGTAAGAAATGCTGTTCCAGTAAATTCTCAGATCAGTGGAGAATTCCGTAGTCAAAATACTGAAACAGTAGAATTGTTGAATTTACAATTAAAATCCACAATCAGTAAATTTCAAGAAAGATACGAAAAATGTTCAATTGAATATGATACTGAAACAATGTTTAAAATGTATAGGATAGACGAAAAAGCAAAAATAGTTAAATCTGTCTTCGATACTTTAAAAACATTAGGTCTAGAACCTGATATAAAACCAAGTGGAGGAGGAACTGATGCGAATGTGATGTTATCGCACGGTATAGATTGTATTGTTGTAGGAATGGCAACAAATGAAATGCACACTGTTGATGAATATGTTGTGATACCAGATTTAATTAATGCAGCGAAATTAACAGAAAATTTATCGCAAAAAAACGACTAAAAAAATGGAACCATCAACAAATTTTTTACTAATAAATATTATTGGAGGAATACTTGTAATTTCTAGTTATTTTTGGGGTTATATTAAATATCCATTTCACAGAAACTTACTTTGGGGTAGTATCGGCCTAAATTTTCAAAAAGTTTTCGTATTATCAATGATTTGTGGGATGCTTGGTTATTTAGTTAGTGCGTTTTGGTTTTGGAAAATCATTAATCATGATAATTTTATTTTTGGTAATAATTATGATTTCCATATAATTATTACTTCTTTTTCATTTTTTTTAGGAATATCAGCCTTATGGATGCCAATGGCTATCAAATCATTAATTTCTAAAAATAAACTCTACATAAATATCACAAAATTAATTCTAGTATTTGTGGCAATTTTATCTTTATTTATTCTTTATTCGATTGTTACTAGTAATGACATTGAAAATAATATGATCCCTGGTAAAAATATTCCAATAATTGGTTGGGCTATACTAAGTATTCACACAGTAATTTTTGATTGTGTAATTTGGTCATTTAAATTTAATCCTGAATAATTTATTTTTTATCAAGAAAACATATCCATTTTATCATTTTGTAGTTTTTATCCATATATAATCGTGTATTGTAGGTTCTAAACTACTATAATATTCAAATCCATAAATGAACAAAAAACAAGATTTAAACCAATCTATAATAGAATTACAGAAACAATTTTTATCTCAAACAATAAACGGTGATCATGATTTATCAAAAAAAACAACTGATTTAGTTTATTCAAAATATGGATTTGAATTTACATACAAAATTTTATTTATTAATTCTTTACACGAACTAGGTAAACTTTGGCTAAATGGTGCTTTATCTATAGCACATGAACATAGAGCATCTCAGATTATTATTTCTGCAATGGACCATATTATTTCTAAGATAAATAAACCTAAATATAATCATCTAATTGCAATTACTACTACTATAGAAGGTGATTTACATTGGCTACCATCTAGGATTGCTAGAGATATCTTATATTATTATGGATATATGGTTGATTTCCTTGGAGCCGAAACACCAATTAAAGACTTAATTCAGATCATCGAGGAAAGAATCCCACATTTAGTTGTAATCCCATTTACAGTAAAATCAAATGTAGACTACTCAAAATTTACACATTTCATTAATTCAAATAATAAATATCCTTTTGTATTAGCAGGTGGTATTTACGCAAAAGAATTAATTGGAAAAATTAATCCAAACAAAATTATATTTTCGGAAGATATAATTCAAGGATGTGAAATCATTACTAAAAATATTCAAAAATCTCTACCAGAAATAGATTATGAAAAACAATTCCTTAAAATCATAGGTAGGAACATAAAAAACAGTAGACAATTATCAGGATTAAGCCAATCAGCGTTATCAAAAGAAACTGGAATAGATAGGAGTTATCTAAGTTCAGTAGAAAAAGGTAACCAAAACATATCTTTATTACTTTTAGAAAGAATAGCTAGAGCCACTGGAACTTCTGCATCAGCACTAACATCAAGGAATTAAATTGATAGAAACTGGTAAGATTTCTTTTAATAAGCATTATCTAAAAACATCCCTAGAAGTAAACTTAAATATAGAAAAAACATTTGATTTTTTCTCTAAACCATCTAATTTAAACCTTATAACACCTAATTGGTTGAATTTTAATATATTAGAATCTTCTGATGAAAATTCATTCAAAGGAGCTAAGTTTTACTATAATTTAAAATTACATGGAATAACAATAAAATGGAATTCCATAATCTCAGAATGGAATCCAAATGAATCTTTCAGAGATATACAAATAAAAGGGCCTTATACTTACTGGAGTCACTTTCACAAATTTACTCCAAAAAAACAAAAAACTATTGTTGAAGATGAAGTAATATATTCTATGTTTGGAGGTTCAATAACTAATAATATATTTGTGAAAAAAGATTTAATAAAAATTTTTTCTTATAGAGTTAACAAACTTAATCTAATATTTAATAGAAATCAAAATAATTAAATATGAAAAAGTCAAATTATATTAAAAAAGTAGAAATACCCAAAAATTTAGTAGAGAAACCTGTTAGTCAAGGTTGGAGTCTAAATTCCTGGAAAAATGAATTCGAAAAAATTCTAAAAAGTCCTAAAAATGAAAAAAGAGAAAATACAAAAAAATTATCAAAAAATATAATTAGATATTTTAGCTCAAATTTTTATACTGTAAGTAGAATTTTACCTAAACAAAAAAGATCAGATGTAGAATGTGTTTATGCTACTGTAAGATTCCCAGATGAAATTGTAGACACCTTTAATATCTCTATTGAAGAAAAAATCAAATTAATTGAAAATTGGGAAAAAGATTATGAAAAATCTTTAAAGACAAATTCATTTGATGAGTCTTTAAGTGTAACTGATAATCCAATAATTTCCTCATTTAGGGAATTATGTATTATGCATTCAATACCTGAGGATTACTATCCAAATTTTTTACAATCCATGAAAGAGGATTTAAGACCTAAAATTTATGATGATTTTGAAGATCTTATTGAAAATTATATTTTTGGTTCAGCAATAATTGTAGGTTATTTACTTACTTATGCATATGGACATTCTATTAACTCAAATATTACATCTGCTTTAAAAACAAGTAGAGATTTAGGAATAGCTTTGCAATTGACAAATTTTGCCAGAGATATAAAAGATGATTTTATCAGAAATAGATGTTATGCCCCAAAAACGATAATAGATCATCTATACAAAAATAATCATCTCTCTATAAATGATGAAAAACAAATGAAGGACGTTCAAAAAATCATTGCTGAGGAAGCTGAAAAATACTATATCGAAACTTGGAAGGGAATAAATAATTTTTCTATAGAATCTGTCCCAGCAATTTCAGCATGCACAAGTGTTTTTCAAAAATTAAACCAAAAAATCATTACTGAAGAAAATTCTGTAAGTCAAAGATGTTCTTTATCTATGTATAAAAAAATTACTTCAATCCCAATAAAACATGCCACAAAAATTTCCTTCCTATATCTGTTAGATTCATTTAAACGATGAAGTCATCAGTAGTAATTATAGGAGGTGGTATAGGTGGTATAAGTGCAGGAATAGAATTAGCACTTCAAAATTATGATGTTACCATTTACGAAAAAAATTCTTCTTTCGGTGGTAGAGCAAATCAAATCATCCAAAAAGGATACAGTTTTGATACCGGTCCATCATTGTTAAATTATCCTCATTTATTTAAAAAAACTTTTAACAAAAGTGGTAAAGATATAAATGACTACTTAGAACTTATTGAAGTAAAAAAAGGGGTGTTTTTTGAGTGGCCTAATGGAGAAAGTTTCAATTGGTCATCTAATTTAATTAATCTCTCAGACAACGTAAAAAAATTTTCAAGAGAAGATAAAAATCAATTAATAAATTTTATATCTGATTCATATGAAAAACTTGAAATAGCTTTTGAGCATCTTATAACTAAAAATTCAGACAATCCTCTAAGTTGGTTAACCAATGTGGGTCTAAAAAATCTAAATAAACTTGGTATTACTAAGAATATGTCTCAGCAAATTAATCTGCACATTAAAAATAAGAAAATATCAGAAGCTATAGGTTCTTATGCAATGTATCTCGGAGGAAGACCAGAATCTATTCCTGGTATTTTTTCTATACTACCTACTGGAGAGATAACATATGGTTTATGGCATCCTAAAGGAGGTTTTTATCAACTCATTAAAGCTTTATTACGCTTAGCAAGTGATTTAGGAGTAAAACTTAAAAATAATTCTGATGTTGAAGAAATAATCATAAAAGATAATAAAGTTGATGCAATTAGAGTTAATAATAAAATAATAAAATCAGAAATAATTATTTGTAATTTAGACAAAATTAGTACCAATAAACTAATAGAAGGAGAAAACAAATTAAAAATTTCGGAAAATAAAATTAATTATTCTCCAGCAGTAATTACTTTTTATTTAGGAATTAATAAAAAATTAGATAAACTACCACATCATAAAATATTTTTATCTAAAAATATGGAAAAATCATACGATAGTATATTTAAATATGG
>PBDR01000019.1 GCA_002717385.1 Chloroflexota bacterium | reverse complement strand
TGTCACCACTTAATTGATCAGCTGGATCTAATGATGGATATTCGCCGTATAAATTGCCATTTATTCTATCTCCAATTAGGATCGCTCCACCACCTGAACCATGGTCTGTTCCATTACCATTGTCTCGAATACGTCTTCCGAATTCTGTAAAAATAAGCATAATTACTTCTTCAGCAGCATCATGTTCTTTAAGATCATCAAAGAAATCACCGACAGCTCTAGAAAGTATTGTTAGTAACCCTGTTTGAGTGTCCATTTGTGCACCATGAGTATCGAATCCACCCAGTTCAGCATAAAATATACGTGTTCCGATATTGGCGGTATGGACTTGAGCGATACCTCGAAGGCTTTGAGATAATTGATCATCTCCATATTCTATAGATGAGGAATATTGAGTTGGAATAGGTTTCAACATATCCACACCAGCTAATGCATCAATACCAGTTTGTCCAATTTGACTCATTATCATACTTGCTTCATCAAATTCCACAGGCATATACATTCTTGTGAAAACATTAAGAGATCGTCGTTGTTCTTGCCCCGACATATTAGTCAAAAGTCCATAACTTTCAAGGTCTCTTACAGAAATCGCCGGTACTCCACTTAAATACATTGCTCTAGGTAAACCTTGTCCGAAACTAACACCTGTACAAACATTTTTTTTATCAGGATCCAATTCGCGTATAACCCTACCTAGCCACCCTTCAGCTGAGGAAGTAGTTGGTTCGGCTGTGTGCCAAATATCCATTGACCGAAAATGAGATCTATCAGGTTCAGGATAACCAACTCCCGATACTATTGCCACATTACCAGATTTATACATATCATTAATTCTACCCAGTGCCGGATTGAAACCATAATTATTGTCTATTTGTAATAAATTTTCTTCTGGTATACCTACTGTTTTACGAAAATCATAATATAGAGGATTTCCGTAAGGAACAAAGGTATTCATGAAATCATTCCCTCCTGAAAGTTGTACCACCACGAATACTGGATCTTTATTTATCTTTTTCATTTTTTGATTCCTTATGCCATCTGAAATTCTCTTGATGAAGCTATATATCCAAATAGTCTTGTTACTGTTTCATCAAAACTTTTATCATTGGTTTTTAAATTAAAATTACCTATATCTTCCATAATCACTTTACGACTATGATCTTGCAATTCCCAGCAACCCATTGCATAAAGGGATGCATCAAGTAGTTCATTGGTAGTAAATGAATTTCCCATGGTTTTTATATGTTGAATCATTTTGATTACACCAGGTTTGTTGAGATCTGTTAACCTCTCTACAGCAAAATTTACACGTGTGATTAGGAACGATGAATCAATCCATTCATGTCCAGTATGCCAACCTTCTACCGTAGGAGGATTTAACAATTCCTGTCCCATATCAAGAGATGCATCCAGTAAATACCTCATACCGAACTCATAGGGATCACGATGTTGACCATTTAAAATTATTGTATTTACAATAAGTTCGGCAGGACTACGTACTCTAGAAAATCTTGCTTGTTTGAAGTAATCAGAGTTGAACATAGCTCTGAGCATTTCTTTTATTTCATAGTTTGATTCGAAATAAACTTTTGCTAGGGAATCAATTGCTTTTTCATCGGGAGTATCAGATACAAAAAATTCATAAAGTGTCGAAGCTACATACCTTCCTGTTGCTGGTTGTGTGACAACTATATCTATAATGTCATTTCCTCCAAATTCACCTTCTTTTCCAAGAAAAGTTTTATTTGAGTGATCATGGTCATTTTCTTTAAATATATAACGGGATTCGTACCAACCATTAGGATATCTAGGTATAGTCTGCTCTATAGTCCATCCAGTGAAAGCATGAGCTGATGCTTGTACGTCATCTTCAGTATAGTTACCACGCCCCATGGTAAATAATTCAAGTAATTCCCGACCATAATTTTCGTTGATTTCATATTTATGATTTGTTTGTTGGTCTAACCAGTAAATCATTGCTGGATCATGGGAAAGATCGTATATTATTTTTTTGAAATTTCCCATTCCACCATCTTGTAGCATTTCTAAGTGACGCTTAATCATTAAAGGTTGGGACTTAGATGTAGCAGTAGCGAATCTAGCATGCCACATAAGGGCAATTTTATCTTCTAGGGGTCTTTTTGTATTGATCATACGATAGAACCACTTTTTTACCGTGTACCAAGGATCTTCTTCGTTAGCATGTTCTAAGTAAAATCTGTCCATTAAATCTTCATTAGGGCGCTCATAATTTTGGATTTCTAGTAAATTATCTACTATTTCTTCATAAGGTCGTTTCGCTAGTTCTTCTAATTCCCATGCGGGTAAACCGAAAGCTGCTCGCCTCATGAGATGAGCAATTATTGAGACATCTGTTCGATTTTTGGAAGTAATTGTCATTTTTTTCCTTTAAGGATTCAGTTAATATAACTTATTTATTTATTTAATTACGTTTTGTTATTATTCTGACATGAAATATTACTATTATGTATCAGTAAAGGGTATAAAAAATATGTTAAACGAAGATATTTAATTACCCGAGTAAATTAAAACGTGTTTTCATTATCAAAAATAATAACAATTTATTCATTCCCAAGTCTTTTCAAATCACAAGTAATCCCAGTAACAACTACTTCGGTTACTCCTTTACCAATAAACATTTCTGATAAAGTTTCCTTTTCACCTGCAGGGATGTTTTGATCGGCAACTAAACCTAAAGTAACTACTACTTCGTTAGCTTCTGTAACCAGGTCTGCATTTAAAACGAATCCTCCGCAATCTTTCTGAGATTCATTCTTTAAAGTAACAATAACATTCCCACCTAGCGTACCTTTTGATTTAATCGTTATATCCTCTATAATCATACCAGTGTCATTTACAAATTCATTTGTAGTATCTTGCGAAATAGCTTCTTTTTGTTCATCTGCAGATGTTTTTATTTGCTGACCAGGTGGTGGGGGTGGTTCAGAATTTAAACAACCCGAAGAAAGTATCAGAATTATAAATAGAGTGAATATAGGTTTTAGAGGATTAGATATTTTTATAATCTTAAACATTATTAAGCCTTTTTATCAGAAATATATAATTTGATCAAATAAAATTGATATAAATTATAAGTCATATTTTGTTACAAAAAAACGCAACTAAAAAAATGGTAAAAGCAGCTGTTCTATATGCAATAAACAATTTAATAGAAATTAAAAATTTAAGTCAAGAAGAACCAAAAAATAATGAAGTAAAAGTAAAAATGCTTTCAGCAGGTATTTGTGCTTCTGACTATCACGTAATCAAAGGTGAAACAAGTTTCCCTTTACCTATTGTTCTTGGTCATGAAGGAGCGGGAATAGTAGTTGATATTGGAGAAAATGTCACATCTGTTAAAAAAGGAAACAAATGTATTCTTTCATTCGTTCCGAGTTGTGGTTTTTGTTATTCTTGTAGAAAAGGTTTAGGGAACGTTTGTGATACAAATCGACTTACAGGAACGAGGCAATTTGATGGGACATTTAGATTAAAAGATGATAATGGTAATGATATTCATCAATTTGCTAAACTTGGCGTTTTTGCAGAAGAAATAGTTATTCCCGAGAGTGCTTGTTTTAAAATAGAAGATGATTTTCCTATTGATGTAGCTTGCCTTATTGGATGTTCCGTAACTACAGGAGTTGGCGGAGTTATCAATCAGGAAAATATTTTTCCAGGTGCTAGTATTGCAATTTTTGGTGCAGGAGGAGTTGGTTTAAATGCTATTTTGGGTGGAAAAATCATTAATGCTTCAAAAATTATTGCTGTGGATATATTAGATAATAAACTTGAATTTGCACATAAATTTGGTGCTACCCATGTATTGAACTCAAAAGAAATTGATCCTATACAAAAAATCCTAGAAATAACCAATGGAATAGGTGTTGATTTTGGATTTGATACATTTGGAAGTCAAATAACTACAAATCAAATGATGGGATCTATTCGGAAAGGAGGAACAGGAGTAATAATCGGATTGGCACCAGAAGGCCAAACTGCAAATATTAATATGGTTGATATTGTTAGGAATCATAAAATTTTATTAGGTTCATATTATGGACCATTATCACCACATCTTACTTTTGAACGAATAATTGAATTTTATAAATCAGGAAAATTAGATATAGATTCAGTAATACAAAGAAAATATCCTTTAGAAAAAATCAACGAAGCTTATAACGATTTAGCTACTGGTAAAGACGGTAGAGGTGTCATAGATTTTAGTCTTTAACTTTATTAGAAGTTATATTTTTTCAGGTAAAGTTTAATATTGTGAAATATGTGTCAATCATTATTTGTATTTTTAGAATAAATAAAAAATAACAACCCACATAAAAATAATGAAATCCCGCAAATCAATAAAGTTTCTCTGATACCAACTAAATCTGAAGCTAACCCAATTATTAGGTGTCCACCTAAACCGAATCCAATTATGAATCCCCACATTCCTATTGCTCTTCCTTTCATATTACTAGGGACATGAGTTTGTAGAATAGTCCATTGCATAGAGTCAAACATTGCTGCACAACCACCTACACCAAAAATTAATATTGAACTAAGAACTAGTAAATTTGAAAATGAAAATAAAGCAATTAATATTCCGTAGCCTAGGGTAATATAAACTAATAATCTGTTTTTATATTTGTAATTCCCTAATCCCATTAGAAGAATCGTTCCTATGAACGAACCTAACGCAGCCATTGTAGCTAAAGATCCATACCCAACTACATCAGTATTCAGTAATTTTTGGGCTACTGCAGGCAAAATACTATGAAAAACAAACCCAAATATTTCTACAACTAAAGCTAAAATCAATAATGTCCTTAGTAAAGAAATTTTGAAAATTGTTGAGAATCCCTCGATTACTTCCTTTAGGAAGGTATTAGAATTATTTTTGATTGCTTCATATGAGAAAGAGGGTAAAATTACCATAGAATTTAGTGCTCCAATTAAATAAACTAATCCTACACAATATAATGTCCAAGAAGCACCTAAATATTTGAATAAAACGGTTCCAATCATAACTGAAATAACTCCAATACCTCTTAGAGAAACTGATCCTGTAGACACAGCATTCATTAGTAAATTTTGGGGAACTGAATCAGTATAAGCTTTCTGTGTTGAAGGTTGTAAAAATGCATGACCAGTACCAGAAAGAAATATTAATGAATAAATTAATATATAACTATTTGGGGAACTGTTAATAATAAATGCTAGGAAAAAAGTAATAATAAACTGAAAAAGACCTACCGAAACTAGTATTTTTTTTATTGTGAATCTATCAGAAAATGCCCCAGAAAATGGAGCTATCATCATTAGTGGTAATTGTCTTATAGCAAACGATAAGATAGTTAGTGGTACTGACTCAGTTTGTGAAATAAATAGCCAACCAATAGCTATTCTTTCCGTCCATTGAGCAAAGGAAAATATTGTTGTTGAAAATAATATTTTCCTAAAATCCGATATTAAAATCGCTGATAAAAAATTGTTTTTAATATCAGTTCTACCTTTGATGAATTTGTTTTTTATTTGATTAATCAAAATTTTCCAAATGTGACTACAATATATTGATCATTATTTTTATGTATATCTAATTATTATTGTATATAACTTGAATATGTTTCTATAATTTTATGATTAGATGTTTTATAAGCGTTTATTTTTGATTTTTATGATGTACTATGTATTTTTAGATTATCTATCTTAAAATAGTGTTTAAATGTTTTTTGCAATAAAAAATAAGTATAAATTATTTAGTTTTTATTCATTTTTATTGATTGTTGTAGTCATTTTATCTGGGTGTTTAAATACTGAACCACCACCATTACCAGGACAACAAATTGAGGAATCTACTGAAAAAAAAGAAGTAATTTCCCAAAATACTACAAATGAATTTGAAAATGATACTGGAATTATTGTTAACGACATAACAATTAAACCTAAGGGAACATTAGGTGGAGATGTTTTTTTTCAAGTCGTCAACGATTCAGATGAAGAATGTGGTGGATTAGTAGTTCAAGTGGATATGTTATCGGAGACTAATGATGTAATTGTTACTCTCGGAGTTCAAGCTCCTAAAGCTATTAAACCTGGGCAAGAAATGGAAATAAAAGATTTGTTTATTGGTAAAGGGGTAGTTAAAGCTAATATAACAAGTATTACTTGTGATTTTGCAAGATTTATACCTGAAGGCACTAGATAACAAAAAATCCATGGTTATAGTATTGTGATAATCGAAATATAAAAGGTTTATTTATTATGCATATTACTGATATAAAATGTTATCCGGTCTGGGTTGGAATACGTAATCAGTTACTTGTAAAAATAGAAACTAATGAAGGTATTTATGGTTGGGGAGAATCTGGGTTTTCAACTCGAGAACTTGCAGTAAAAGGCATTGTAGATCATTATAGAGAATGGCTGATAGGTAAAGATCCTATGCAGAGAGGTGCTCTTTGGCAAGAAATGTATCGTAGTCAATATTTTGAAGGTGGAAGAACATTAACTGGAGCCATTTCAGCAATAGATATTGCTTTGTATGATGTTGTTGGGAAAAAATTAGGTGTTCCTGTTTATGATTTAATCGGCGGTAAAAATCGTAATTGGGTACCTACTTTTGCTACTGGAACAGGAAATTCTCCAGAAGAAATGATTGATATATCTAAAAAAATTATTGCCGAAGGTTTTAATTGTTTTAGAATCCATAGATACTATAGTCCCGAGAAAGATAATATTTTCGAACCTAGAGAAGCTATTGCTGATACTGCAGAAGGTTTAATTAAAGTCAGGGAAGCAGTGGGTAATAGACCAATTATTGGTAATGATTTTCATCATAGGTTATCTGTCTCTGAAGCTGCATCTTTTTGTCAGATGATGCCGAACCATACGTTAGATTTCTTGGAAGAACCTATCAGAGATGAAACTCCTGAAGCTTATGAAGCTCTTCGTAAAATGACCCCTATGCCTTTTGCTATAGGAGAAGAATTCGCATCTAAATGGCAGTTTTTGCCTTATATTGAAAGAGGAATAACTAATTATGCGCGAATTGATATTTGCAATGTTGGTGGTTTCACGGAAGCTATGAAAGTTGCTGGATGGGCTGAAGCTCATTATATTGATTTGATGCCCCATAATCCTTTAGGACCTATATGTGTAGCTGCTACTGCACATATGGCAATGGCAACACCTAATTTTTCATGGTTAGAGATAAGAGAATCTGCTGGCGAAGACTTAAATTTTTATTCAAAAGAAATTTATCCTGTTCAAGCTGAAATAGTTCCTGGGAAAGTAACTGTACTAAATCAACCTGGGCTTGGTGTAGATGTTGATGAATCATCTTTATCTGAACCATTTAGATTTTGGGAAACCTCACACCTACAAAAAAATGACGGATCTTATACAAATTCTTAATCGAATTTTATGTATTAGAAATAATTCCTCTTATTGATGATCCAGGAAACACTTGTGTATTCAATTTACCTGCATTAACAACTATAGTCCCATTTACGATTACATAATTGATACCTTTAGAAGGTGATATAGGGTTTTCATATGTTGATTGATCCGTAACAATATTTGGATCAAATATAACTATGTCAGCATCACATCCAACTGAAATTCTTCCTTTATTCCTCATAATAGGGACCCGATCTTCTAATCTTTGTGCTGGCATTAAAGACATTTTATTTAATGCATTCATTAACGAAAGAGTTCCTTTTTCTCTTACAAAATGACCTAAAACTTTTGAATATGTTCCTGCAGTACGTGGATGTCCTTTACCATTTTTAATATATCCATCAGAAGCAATTGCTGTAATATTACTATTAACACATTCATCAACTACATCAGCAGGAATCATTGGCATAATTATCATGCCGCTGGGTTCATTTTCTTGATAATATTCAAATTTCTCTTGATTTAATTGTTCAACGGTATCAGCCCAAATAAAATCTGAATATTCTGGGCGCCAATTTCCTACCGTAGCAGCTCCAATTTCTGTCATCCCAGCATTATATGGATAACATTCAGTTGTTATATCTAAACCACTTAATTGTGCATCTTCAATAATTCGTAACATAACTGGAGCATTTTTTCTACCACTGCTAGATAAATGTACTACATGTAATGAAGCTCCAGTTATGAGTGAAGCAGTAATTACTTCTTCTAATGCTTCAATACCTACTTCTGTTTGTGCTTCACCTCGGATATGTACATGACATGTCGCGTTATATGCGGCTGCGACTTCAAAAACGGCATGTATTTCATCTCTTGTTGCGGCAGGGGTATATGCTATTCCAAACCCTACAGCTAATGCACCTAATTTCAATCCATTTTCAATCTTATTAACAATACTAGAGATTTCATCTTCACTCGCAGATTTATTAGCAGCATCTCCGATTGGCAACACTCCAAGTGAAGGATCATTCATTACTTCAATTCGAACAGGAATATGACCAGCACTAACACCAAAATTAATTGATGCGTTGTTTTCTCTATCTTTATACCATTTTTCTATATCAGAAGCACCACCTTCAAGTTCTAATGCAGTTGTTACGCCATCTAAACACTGGATATTATAATTTTCTGTATCCTGACCATGAGCATGCATGTCAATAAATCCTGGTGCTACTACATTACCATTTGCATTAATTACTTTGTGACCTAACAAATTGTTATTTTGAATTATGGATATTGTCCTACCATTTATCCCAATATCCATTACTGAATCAAGACCAGATTCCGGATTCATGACTCTGCCATTTTTAATAACTAAATCGTAATTATTTTTTTTCATGTAAACCTCAACTCTTTGATTGTTAGTAATTTAATATTGTTATAATTCAATAAAAAATTTATATTCTATTTGTTTCTATTAATGAGTTCAAAAAATTCTATTCTTTGATCTATTATGTGCTCACGTACCTGCCTACCAACTTCAAAAACTTCTGGTGGAATTTTATTGTCTCCACGATAAGGAGACATAATCGATTCATCTTCCCATTCCATATAGACAACATTATTTTCACCTGGAAGAGTTCCTCCATTGAAATAAATTTTAGTCGGACCTCTTTGTCCTGATTTTTCATAAATTTGTGCCACATTAGCAAGTACTTCAGCAACTTTCATAGCTGTACGTGGTTTGACATTGTAGACTCTTCTAATTAAATACATAATATATTCCATTCAAAAGTTGTTTAAATAAGGTTTTATATTTGGAATTATTTTACTTCTATAGAGTTATATAGTTCAATGTGTAGTCTTAGTATTTTGAACCATGTTACGTAATTAACAAGTTTAATGAATAGTAAAAAATATCCAGCTCACAATAAAGATATGAACAGTATCGGTAAAATTCTAATACTTTTTTATGACATTATTATTTATATAATCAAAATTAATGTCTTCACCAAGACCTGGATTTTCGGGCATCCTTATCATTCCATCTTCCATGGGGTCTATTATATTGTTTAAATATGATGGTGGTATATTGTAATCAATAAATGGGTGTAATAAACCTCTTTCATACCAACGGGCATTTGAAATAGTTCCCAAAACAGCAAGATTGCCAGCCCCCCCCCCATGTATCTCACAATCCATATTGAACGACTCTGCAAGATGAGCTATTTTTATACTAGGTGTTATTCCTCCAACATCCATGGTTCCAGTTCTTGTTATATCGCATACTCCATTGGAAATCCATTCAGCCCTAGTATGAAACTTACCTTCAGCATATTCAGGACCTAAAATTGGAATGCTAAGATTATCTGCTAGCCATTTATAAGAACTGTATGAATGTTCGTCCATTGGTTCTTCATACCAGTAATACCCAAGTTTTTCTATTCCTTTCCCTAACTCAAAAGCTTCAGTCCTGGAATACCAGTGATTTGCATCCAACATTAAAGGAAAATCAGGACCTACAGCCTCTCGAACAGCTGCACATGCTTTTATATCCATTTTTACGTTAGGTGCCCATGATACTGGTGGCATCCAAGTATGTAACTTTATAGCCTTATATCCTTGTTTGATCAAATTTAAACTAAATTCACCATAATCTTCTGGTGAAGACAACCCATTTTTGATTTCATCACCACACATAGTTGAACCGTAGGCGGGAACTTCATCTCTAAATCCACCAAGTAATTTCCATATAGGTGTATTTAATTTTTTTCCTATTAAATCCAATAACGCCATTTCTGCAACAGCAATGCTCTTATCAGATAATAGACCACCACTACCTCTTTGCCATCTAGCTAAACTTTGCCATAATTTTTCAAATCTGAAAGGATCTTCCCCAACGAGAACTTTTTTTATGTAGTTTTCCAATAGATATGGTCTTAATATTTGTGGAGATCCAAAACATATACCCTCAATACCTTCATTTGATTCTATCGTTAACATACCCATTTCTGTGTCATGCTCAGGACCTGGATGAGTGTGTCCATCTGTATCATTAACCAAAGACGTTTTATAAGAAAAAACCGTGACTGATATATTATTTATTTTCATATAAGACCTTATCCATATTTGAAATATATTTTAATTATTGGAACTAACTTAAACAAAAGTAACAAGTATTCTATCTATATCAAGTAATAGTGTCCATTAAACATTTCAATATTATTTCTATTTAGATTGAGCTTGGAGGTTTAGTGGAGACAGTTATAGAGGTTGAGGTGTCTTACGGTGCGGATGTTGGAGTGGTCCTTCCAACAGCTACTCCTACGCCTGGACCAACTGCGACGCCTATACTTGGAGCTACCGCCACGCCTACACCTGCACCGACATCGACTTCAATACCTGCATGTGTACCTTCCTTTTGAAATGGGGAAGTAACGGTTCAGGAGACGGACAATTCAAGAATTCACGAGGAGTTACAGTGGATAGTTCAGGGTACTTTATGTGTCCGACGGTAGTAACCACCGCATACAGAAGTTCACTTCGGGGGGAATAAAGAAAACAACAGCTGTACGGGGTATGCTTGAGTATGGAGCCAACGGGCAGGATTGAACTGCCGACCTGCTATTTACGAAACAGCTGCTCTACCACTGAGCTACGTTGGCAGATGAATATTTATATTCCTGTTCTAGACTTACCAGAAACTTCAGGGTTTATCCAATTTTCTGGTTTACTTCCGTTAATAACTTTAACCGTTTCATGTGCTGTTCTAGTTTCTAATTCTAGAGTTGAAGCCTGAGAAAAAAATGCGGTATGTGGGGTTATAATAACGTTTTCTAAGGTGAATAAAGGATTATCTGATTTTGGTGGTGTGGGTTCAACTACATCTAGTCCAGCCCCAGATATATGACCACTGGAAATAGAATCTGCTAATGCATTTTCATCTATTAAACCACCTCTCGCACAATTAACTATTATTGATCCTTTTTTCATTAGAGACAATTCTTTTTTTCCTATCATTCCTTTAGTTTGGGGTATCAAAGGAACATGTAATGAAATGTAATCTGATGATTTTAGGAGGTGTTCAAAATCCACTATTTCGACCCCATTAACTGTATCTCCTGTTTTTAACAATGGGTCGTACGCAATAATATTAAATCCAAATCCATTTGCTTTACTTGCTAGAGATCTACCTATTCTTCCAAATCCAACAATACCTAGAACTGAACCTCTGGTACGGTGCATAACTTTATCAAGAGTTACATTCTTCCAATTTCCATCTGTAACACTTTTTGTATGAGGTAGGAAACGACGGTTTAAAGCCAGAATCATTCCCAGTGTATGATCTGTAACTTCATCCATGCAATAATCTGGTACATTGGTGACAATAATCCCTAATTCTGTAGCTTTAGATATATCTACATTATCAACACCTATTCCAAATCGGGCAGCAACCTTACAATTTGACGCATTTTCTAATACTTTTGATGTGACTTCTGCGAAACAAAACATTATACCTTCTACTTCTTTAGCTAAAGATGTTAATGTTTCTTCTGATGAATCTGGAGCTATTACAGGTTCGAAACCTGCATCAATTAAAATTTTTGATTCTGGCTCAACACTTGGCCACACATAATCTGTTATCAAGATCTTTTTATTCATAATTACTCCAATATTTATATATCCATGGGTTTAAACTGACAACCTTCTACGAAAAAATCAAAAAATTCAGGAACAGTTTCTAATTCAATATGCTCAATATTTTTTGTAAGAGATTCTATTTTTCTCCTTGAATCAGTTGATAATAACATAATAGTAGCACCTACCAATGAGGCATTACCTATTTTTGAAATTTTGTTCAAATCTAGGTTTGCAATGAATCCGATATCTACCGCATTTTTTATATCTATATAATTAGCAAATCCACCAGCTAAAAATAGATTTTTGATTTCACCTATTTTAAGTCCACTTTTCTTTATTAATATTGCCTGTCCGCAATAATTTGCAGCTTTTGCTTGAGCTAATGCTGAAAGGTCAGATCGAGAAACTGTTAGATTGTTAATATCTGAAAATTCATATTCTTTTGAATTGTTTTGTAAAACTCCTAATTCATTCATAGAACCTTTTTTTATTAATCCTGCTATCAAATCAATTAACCCTGATCCACAGATACCAATAGGAGGTTTTTGGTCAATTACATCATATTCGATAGATGCATCACTATTAAATCTAATATGTTCAATTGCTCCTGAATAACCCGGCATTGCGTAAGTGACGCCTCCACCTTCAAAAGCAGGTCCTGCAGGGCATGAAGCATCAAGATATTTCCCGGAATTTCCAAAAACCACTTCTGTATTTGTCCCTATATCTACTAGTAGAAAAGGTTCTTTTTGGTTGTCAAAATTTATTGACAATAAATCTGCTGATATATCAGAGCCTAAGTGAGAAGAAATCAAAGGGGCTCCGTATACTATTCCATTCTTATTTATACGAAGTCCAGTATCTTTGGCATTAACAGTTATTGCAGTGTGAGGAATTTCTGAATTTATTTGTTTAAATTCTGTTAAAGATTTGTAAGGTTTTACACCTATAGATTCCACATTCAATCCTAAAAAAATATCTCTCATTGTAGTATTTCCTACTACAACTACTTCATAGATATAATTTCGTCTTATTTTGAGCTCTCTAACCATTTCTTTAATTTCAAAATTAATTGAAGAAATCAATACAGATTTAAGTTCCCCATGATAAATTCCTGTATCGTAAGAAATTCGATTCATAACATCGCTACCACCAAATCTTTGGGGGTTTTCAAATGAAGTTGTATGCAGAATTTCCCCAGATTGTAAATTAACTAAATTTATCACCACAGTGGTAGTTCCAATATCTATAGCTAACCCAAGAATTTTCCCTCTATATTTATCAATAACTTTATTAGATCCATTTGATATATAAATCACATCATCACCAGAACGTATTATGGATGGATTTAGTTTGACATTTATTTGTTGACCTTTTGTAAGTATTTTAGGTTGTCTACGAAGTATCGAAAAATCAACATTAGAAGATTGATTTTTAAGGAAAGCCTGACAGGCCAGCCTATAATTACCTCTTAAAAACTTTTCAGGTTTTGTCATAGGATTTAAACTTTCAAAACCTTTTTGAATTTCAACAATACACTCATGGCATTCACCATTACGTTGACAAGAAGTTGGGACTCTTACAGATAATTCATCTGCGTACTCAAATAGTGTTTTACCTTGGATACTTTTTAATGATTTAGAGTTTAATTTGACTGGGCACATTTCTGATTAAACCTGATTTAGAAATGGTGTAGATTATACTATTTAGCAGATGACTCCCACGCTGATCTATAATCCAGTTTATCACTACCAGTACATACTGGCAGGTCACCAGATTTAACTATACTTTGGTTTCTACAATTAAATAGGGCTGTACATCGTGATTTAGCATTTTTATAAGGACATCTACTTTGCATAACTTTATCTGCAATATATGACATTTCAGAATAAATCGAATAAAGTCTTTCTAAACTCTTTTTAATTTTTTCTTTGTCAACTTTTTGATTATGCATAATTAACTTGATTTAAGTTCTTCTAATAATTTGATTAGATTTTTTGTCACTTCAACACAATCAACTGCATTTTCACCATAAGCATCCGCACCCATTTCATCAGCAAATTCTTGAGTTACTGGAGCACCTCCAACCATTAAACGAACTTCGTCTCTTATCCCCATGTCTTCAAATGTAGAAACAGTTCTACCCATATTTGGCATTGTAGTAGTAAGTAAAGCAGACATTCCTATAACTTGTGGAGAAAATTCTTCGAATGCCTCACAAAATTCTTCTGGGGAAGTATCTACACCTAAATCATGCACAGTGAAACCCGCACCTCTCAACATCATAATACATAGATTTTTTCCAATATCATGAAGATCACCTTTTACTGTTCCCATAACAACTGTCCCAATAGGTTCAACACCTGATGCCGACAAAATAGGTTCAATATGTTCCATTCCGGCTTTCATCGCTCTTGCAGCGATTAATACTTCAGGAACAAAGATTATATTGTCTCTAAATTTTACCCCTACTATAGCCATGCCATTAAGTAAGCCATTATCTAAAATATGATTAGCAGAATAACCATTATCTAAAGCTTTTTTTGTTAGATTACCAACTTCAATATTTGCACCTATGATCAGTTGATAAGCAATTTCTTGCATATTATCATCAGCTAAATCTAATGCTTCACCTATGTGTTTTTTTTCTCAAGGTCTTGTTACGTATTCTAATTCTCGTAATAAACCTTCGTTATTTATGGGCATTATAGTATCTTCTTTTTTTTACATATATAATATTCTGTCAGTTAATTCGTAAAAATTCCCAACGATTTTAATCCAAAATGACGGATTTCTTAATGGAGACCATGTTCAGCTACCCAATCTTCAATAGCTTTAGGTATTGCTAATAAGTTTTCTAGTTTTGTCTTTAGTGGTATAGCACATTCTGGAGCTATCATTTGTACTCCGGCATCAAGGGCAGTGTATACCTCTTTTCTAACATCTTCTGGCTTTTTTGAATATAAAGTTACTGGGTTATTAATATTACCTACCAATTTTATCCCACCATTTACGGTATCCATTGCTTCTTGGGGATCATTTTTTGAATCAAAATGAAAAGCTGCTAATCCTGTTTCAGCTATATATGGCATTCTATCTATGGTATTTCCACATATATGAAGAATAATAGGAACTGGTAATTCTTCTTTTAATTCTTGATGCATTTCAAGAAGGAATTTCCTATAATATTCCGCGCTAACAAGATCTCCAGTTGCATGATCTGGAAGAGTTAAAATATCAGCACCAGCTTCTATTTGCGCTTTTCCGAACAATATAGTTATTTCTTTAAGTTTGTGGAGGCATTTCATAGTTTCTTTAGGGTCATCTACAGTTCCTATCAAAAATGGTTCGACACCAAAAACATGATAGGCTAGGGTCCATGGACCCATTGTTTTTCCAACTATTGCTACGTCTTCTTTGAATTCAGATTTAATTTCCTTAATTGAATCTAATATTACTTTAGTATCTTGATGATCTAAAAAATTGCTAGGTATATGGACATCAGATGAATTTTTCCAAATTGGATTGGTCATCCTAACTGTTGGCCAATTATCTTTTTGTTCCCATTGCATTTCACAACCCAGGGCAGAACTTTCTTGGATAATAGAAAAATATGGTGTTATACAGTCGTATCCTAATTCAGTATAACCAGTTGAAGCTAATCTAGCATTAAGTTCAGGGTTTCTATGGGCTTCAGGAAAATAGCTATCTACCAGATCCATCAACTCAACTGACGCAACATTTGTTGGATTGCACACTGGTGGACGATCAATTGGTAAGTCATTGAAAACATTCATTACTCTTTCTTTAGATGTTAAATTTGACATTGATCTTACTTCCATATTTTTTAAGTTTGAGAAAAACCTAAAGTTTGAGTATTCATTTGACCTGTTGAATCGGATGCCGATATCATGTTTTCAACAGCACTTATGTTTCTTGCATAGGGTAAAAGTAATTTAACAAATTTATTATATTCTTGACCATCTGAAAATTTAAATTTATCAAATTCTACTCTTTCACAACCACCATATTTTATAAAACCACCAACTACTGCTCTTATCCTCATACTTGCTCTTTCGTTTTCTCCTAGCGTAGAAACTTTGTAAACAGTTTCGTTATTGATTTTTTCTTGAGATATATCAAAAATTAAGTTTGTTTTAGTATCTTTAGATTGTATTTCATTATCTTTTGTAATTTCAGATATTTTTTCAACTGCTTCAGAAAACATAAATTTTATTGGTCTATCCATGTCTAATTTTGTCTTAATTGTCATTTGATCTTGAGTCTTTTTGATTGGGTATAAATCCGCTAATAAGCAACATCTATCTCTAATAACACGTAATCTATCATTTATGTTTTCTCTGTTACTGTAACTCCATACTGTTAAAATATTTTTTTTCCTAAATAATCCTATAGATACGTTATGAAAATGAGGATCTATGGCAACTAATTCAATACAGTTGCCCAATTCTAATATTTTTTCATTAATTTTCATTTATTTTTTTATTGAATCTACTAAAGTTCTTATAGCTTTTATATGATCTGGTCCGGTGCCGCAACAACCACCAATAATATTTATTGGTAAAGTTAACATTTTATTATAATATTCTGACATAAATTCTGGTGTCTCGGGATATTTTATTCCTTCTTTTTTAATTCTTGGTATTCCAGCATTAGATTTAACTAAAAGTAAAGAATCAGTAGTTTTTCTCATAATAGTTGCTATCTCAAGCATTTTTTCAATACCATTACCACAATTAGTACCAATAATATGTGCACCAGATTCTAACATCCCATTTACTGCTGCCTCAGGTGTTATACCCATCATAGTAAAAAAACCTCTCGGTCCTTTATCAAAAACCATAGAAGACATGGTAATTAGGTTAGTATTTTCCCTTGTAGCTCTTATAGCTATTTTAACTTCTTCTATTGCCATCTGAGTCTCAATCATAACAGCATCTGCACCTCCATTTTCTAATGCTATAACTTGCTCGGTAAACACATCATACATTTCATTTTCAGAAATGTTACCAACGGGTTTAATAAATTCTCCAGTAGGTCCAATGGATCCAGCAACATAACAGTTTGTTGGTGCGATATTCTTAGCTAATGACGCTCCTTTTTCATTCAATTTTATTACTTGGTTATCCAGTCCATAATGTTTTAATCTAAATCTGTTACAACCAAAGGTATTAGTTAGAACAATATCCGAACCAGATTCAAAATATATCGAAGCCATTTTTTCTACAACTGAAGGGTTTTCATCATTCATTAATTCAGGACATGCACCTGGTTCAAGTCCATGATTTTGTAAATAAGTGCCTGTAGCACCATCAAATACCAAAATTTCTCCATTTTTCAGTCTACTTAAAATAGAGCTCGAGATATGTGATTTAACCAATTTTTATAACCCTTCAATATCGAATAAATAATTTAATGATCCTGGAGATTCATTTCTGGTGTTATTTTTCCATTTTTTTGAAATTATTTGAACAATATCACCATCAAAAGTTTCAAATTTTTCAGAAATTTTACTTATAGCTTTATCAATATCTAGATTTATTTTTTTTATTGGACCATAAGACCAACCATCAAGGTAAGAATCGCTCCCATAACTTCCATCAAACATTGCAACTTTATCAACTGATTCTTGAAATTTTTCAGGTAATTGGTAGTTTTTAGTAGTTTTGTTATTTGAAGCTTGTATTTGTACTGGAATTTCTTTCCAGTACATTATTCTGATATTAGTCAAGTTGGTACCCTCATACTAGATCTATTTCAATTATATTGTATATATTTGTAAAGAATACGTGAGTATAAAAGTTGCTTGATATGTATCATTTAAATTGTGACTACAGATAATTCAAATATAAAGCATATTGTCATACCAGACGATTACCCTCCGGTTTTTCTAGATTCTAATGCCATTAATAGACTAAGACGTGTTCCAAATGTTTCTCTGAAAATTTTTAATGATCGACTAACTGATACTGATGAATTAATTGAAAAGTTGAAAGGAGCACATACTGTCATAATTACTCGATCAAGTACAAAAATTAATTCTAATGTACTTGAATCCAATAATAATAAATTAAGACATATATCAATTTTAGGTACGGCTACAGACAATATAGATACTAATATTGCAAAACATAAGGAAATATTAATTACTTCAACCCCTGATACGCATATTGAATCTGTCGCTGAACATGCACTTGCTTTAATGTTATCTCTAGCAAAACGTATACCACAATTAGATCAACGTGTTAGACATGGTGAATGGCCTAGAGGAAACATTACTCTCTTGAGAGGAAAAACTCTTGGAATTATTGGTACTGGGAGAGTTGGTGAAACGCTAAAGGAAATTGCTGAAGGTATTGGTATGAATGTAATAAGTTATTCACTGCAAGATAAAAATTCACGTTCGAAAGATCATATTTTTGGAAATTCGTCATCAAAAAAATTATTTTACGATATTTTGCGTGAATCAGATATTATTTCTTTACATGCTAGATTAAGTCCAGAAACACAATACTTAATCAGCTCAGAGGAATTATCGTTTATGAAACCCACTGCATTTTTGGTTAATACTGCACGTGGTGGTTTAATCAAAGAAGAAGATTTAGTAGTAGCACTACAAAATTCAACTATTCATGGAGCTGCATTGGACGTATTCGATCAAGAACCAATTACTTCATCTGCACTAAAAAAACTGTCAAATGTTATATTATCTCCACACATTGCTGGCTCAACTGAGGAGTCTTTATCTATATCATTGAATCAAGTTGTTGATTCTGTTATAGATAATATTGGTTACTGAAAATTATATCCTAATTCGAAACCGGATAATAAAACTTAAATCTGCATAAAAATGTCGTGTTACCCTTGACTATCCGTGTATACATTAATATACTCTTTGAGTTCATAACTCCTGTTAGGGAGTTGAAATGAGAGCACGTATCTCACCAAGTTTTATGTTTATTAAAAATTTATGTTTATTAAAAATAAATCTTTATTGATAGGTGCTAGTAATCACATATAACCGGGGTACTGCCCCGAGGAGGGACTATAATTGATTAGTCATAAAATTAGCAGACTCTTTGTTCTTGCAACTGGGTTAGTGGCATTAGTTGCTGTTTCAGCTTGTACAACAACAGAGACTGTTGAAGTTATAAAAGAAGTTCCTGTTGAAAAGGTCGTTACTAAGGAAGTTCCAGTAGAGGTCGAAAAGGTCGTTACTAAGGAAGTTCCAATAGAAGTAGAAAAGATCGTTACTAAGGAAGTTCCAGTTGAGGTAGAAAAAGAAGTTATTGTTGAGAAGGA
>PBDR01000018.1 GCA_002717385.1 Chloroflexota bacterium | reverse complement strand
TCCTTTAGAAAAAATAGCATCATTTAAATCTGTGAAAGATAAATTTGTGGGACCAAATAAAACTCCTATAAAAAAACCAAATATTACTAATATAAGTAAAAATAAACTAATATAAATTAATCTATAGTTTTTCAAATTTTTACTTTAAACAATTTATTCATTAATATAAGATTTTATTTCTTCTACTGCATTAATCATTCTTGGCCCAGGAGCTTGCATAAACAAAATTGGATTTAGTTCTTTTACTTTATTATTAATCACTGCATCTAAATTCGCATATCCTGGAAACATTGGCAACATTGTCGATAATTTCGGAGCTGGAGGAGGAGCAGGTGAAATAGTAAAGATATAATCTGGATTAGAAGTGGCAACTTGCTCAGGTGTCCATAAAGTATAACCAGGATAAGGTCCCATATCTGACATACCTTCTGCTAAATTACCTAATCCTAATATTTGAGCTACAGCACCAGCATATGATTCTGGTTTAGCAGCATAAATATTCCTATCTGCATCGGATATCAAGATTATAATATCTTGAGATTGATCTACATTCTTTTTTAGTAAATCTATCTTTGCGTTTATATCAAAAATTACTTCATCAGATTTTTCTTTTACATCAAGAGCTGATCCTAATATTTTCATACTCTGAGTAACATCATTAAGTGATGTTGCTCGAACTGCTAATATAGGAACATTAAGTCGTGCAAGATCTTTCATAAATCTTGATTGAGTAAGAGCCTCAATAACCAATAAATCAGGTTCTTGTTGAATAATCATTTCTATATTAGGAGTATAAGCACTACCAACAGTTGGTAAATCTAAAATTTCTTCAGGAAATTTAGAAGAACTATCTCTAGCAATAACATTTTTCCCAAGTTTATAAATCATTTCACTTGCAGTAGGACTTATACTTATAATTCTTTCTGGAGATTTAGAAATTAAAACATTTTGATTCAACATATCAGTTACACTTACAGGATAAGAAGTTTCTGGTACTTCGATCATAGTTTTTTCTATAATTTTTTCTAATTCAACAGGAACTTCTTTTTCCACTATTTTTTCTACTTCAACTTCTTTAATCACCTCTACTTCTTTTATAACTTCTTTTTCAACAACCACAGTTTCTAATGCTATTTCTTCAACTATTCTTCTGTCGGATTGACAAGCATTTAATATTAAAATATTTAAAAGTATTAACACAGAGAAAAAAGAATTTCTTGAAAGTATTTTTACGCGCGACATACTATACCTCATGTATACGAAAGATTTGATTTGTAATGTAGAATTATATAGTTCATATCTAATAAGCCTTAATTAGATTTATACTATATATATTATTGTAATACCGATAATGATAATTGTAAATAGTTAATAAATTAATTTAATTTAAATATAATTTGAACGACTTTTATTATTTATATATACAAACTAAATTATTAATGTATACTAACTAAGTAGGAATTTTTTATGGGGATGGATTTTTAAAATATCCAAACATAGTCATTAATAAAGGAATTTAATATGTTTAATTATAAAAAGTATTACCTTTTCTTCTCTATGGTTCTATTATTATCTTTTTCTTTTGCTTGTTCAGAAGCTCAAGAGATAATAAAAGAAGTACCTGTTGAGGTTATCAAAGAGGTACCTGTAGAAGTAGTTAAAGAAGTACAAGTAGAAGTGGAAAAAGTGGTAGAAGTTGATAAAATCAAAGAAGTACCTGTTGAAGTAATTAAAGAGGTAGAAGTAATTAAAGAAGTTCAAGTTGAAAAAGTCGTGAAAGAGGTACTTGAAATAGAAAAACCTGCAGGTAAACTTGTTGTTTACTCAGGTAGAAAAGAAAGTTTGGTAGGTCCAATAATTGAACAATTCCAATCTATGACTGGAATTGAAGTTGAAGTAAATTATGGCACTAGTACTGAAATAGCTTCACAATTAATGCTTGAAGGAGATAAATCTCCTGCAGATGTATTTTATGCACAAGACCCTGGTGCAGTTGGTAGTGTAGTTGATATGTTAGCTCCTCTATCTGTTGATATATTAGAACCAATCCCTGATTGGGCTAAATCTGATCAAGGTAAATGGGTTGGAGTTACAGGTCGTGCTAGAGTTCTTGTTTATAACACTGATAACGTAAGCCCTGATGATCTTCCTCTTACACTAAATGGATTGTGTGATGAAAAATGGAAAGGTCGAATGGGTTGGGCACCAACAAATTCTTCGTTCCAAACAATGGTTACAGGTATGAGACAAATATGGGGGGAAGAAAAAACTAAAGAGTGGATTGAATGTATGATAGCTAATGAAGTGGCTGTTTATCCTAAAAACACTCCTCAGGTCGAGGCTGCAGGAAAATCTGAAATAGACATAGGATTAGTAAACCACTACTATCTATATAAATTTGTTTTAGATGCCGGTGAAGGTGATCAGTTTAAAGCTAGAAATCATCACTTACTTGGTGGAGGTCCTGGATCATTAGTAATGGTTTCTCCAGTAGCTATACTAAGTACATCAGAAAATAAATCTAACGCTGAACAATTTGTTACATTTATGACTTCAAAAATTGCTCAAAATTACTTTGTCAATAATATTAGAGAATATCCTCTAATTGAAGGTGTAAAAACACATCCTTTAATTACTCCTATGGGAGATATCAAACAACCTGATATTAATTTATCAGAACTTGCTGATATAGAAGGTTCAGCTAAACTACTACAAGAAGCTGGAGCATTACCGAAATAATACTCGATAAATAATGGATTTTACGATGAAATAATTACTCATCTCTGCTTCTAGAACAACCCTAATTATTGATTAAATAATTAGGGTTGTTTCTTTTTATAGGTTTTTATTGAATAATAGAATGTTTTTTTATTATTGCTGAATTAGAATAATTTACCACGAGAATTTTTTATGTTTGCAATCAACCGAATTTTAATTTTTTTTATTTTTATATTATTTTGTGTTCCTTTTATTTTCCTTTTCGAATTTGGAGTCACAGAAATATTCAATTCAATAGAAAATCTTTTCTCTATTAATTACTTGAATCTAATTACAAATACTCTTATTTTAGTTGTTTCAGTTACCGTTACTAGTTCAATTATTGGTTTATTTTTATCTTGGGCTACTGAAATGTGCGACTTGAAATACAAAAAAATCTGGAGAATATTACTTATAATCCCATTAGTAATCCCAAGTTATTTTGCTGGGTATATTTTTATTTTATTCTATGGTCCAAAAGGTGAAATTTTTGATTTTATTAATAGTTTAGGTTTCACAGGAAATATCCCTAATATATATGGATTTTGGGGTGCTTGGGTTTGTTTGAGTTCATTATGTTATCCATACGCATATCTTAATTTGTCCGCTGGATTGAAATCTGTAGATAGAAAACTAGAAGATGCTTCTAGGGTACTAGGTTACAACCATTTTAAAACATTTTACAAAATAATTCTTCCAAATATAAAAACGTCATTTTTTGCAGGAGGAGTTTTAATCGCACTTTATACGCTTAGTGATTTTGGTGCCGTATCTGCATTACAATATAATACTTTTACATTAGCTATTTATACTAAATTTAGATCTTTTGATCTAAATGGAGCCGCAGCATCATCTATAATCTTAGTTTTAATTTCTATCCCTATAATCTATTATGCAATAAATATGTCAATAATTAATTCTTCCCGAATTAGTCAACGTCCATCTAATCTTTCAAATATAAAATTATTCGATCTAAAAAAGTATCAACCTTTAGTTCAGTTCATATTATTTATTATTGTATTAATTAGCTTTATTATTCCTTTTATAATGATTTTTACTCTCATTTCTAGAACGAATTTAGGAATATATGAAACATTTAGTGTAATAAAATATTCATCAATTTACAATACAATTATTGGATCTTCTTTGACAGGTATTTTATGTGTAATTATCAGTTTATTAGTAATTTTAAATCTTTCAAAAAAAAATACAATACTAAGATATTTTTTTGAAAGCGTTATGCATTTTGGTTTTACTCTTCCTGGTATTGTGATCGCTTTATCATTCGTATATTTTTCAATTAATTATATGTTCCCAATTTATCAAACATGGGTAATATTAATTCTTGGATATACAGTACTATTCTTATCTACAGCATATGGACCAATTGTTACTTCAGTTAATTTAATCGGTGACAGATATATAAATGCTTCTAAATCTCTCGGAAAAGGTCCCATAAATACATTAATTAATATTTCGATCCCTTTATACAGACCTGGTATCATCAAAGGATTCTTAAATGTATTTATTTTAACCGCGAAAGAATTACCTGTTACGTTGATATTAGCGCCACTCAACTTTAATACATTATCTACGGTAATTTGGGATAATTTGGAGGAAGCAAATTTCTCTACTGCTGGTGTTGCAGGGCTGTTACTTATAATAATTATTATTATTCCAACCTATTTATCTATACATATAGATGATATAAAGATAAAATTCATAAATAGAAAAAAATAATTCTTTATATCAAAAATATAAAATTCTTACTCATGATTAAAAATGATGAAATTGACCTAGAGGTAAGTAATTTATCTATAAGTTTTAATAAAACTAAAATTATAGATGATATATCTTTTAATCTTGGAAATGGAGAAATCCTTTCATTGATAGGTCCAAGTGGTTCTGGAAAAACGACTTTAATAAGATGTCTTTCAGGTTTAGACTCTCCTGAAATTGGTAATATTACTATTTCAAACGTTAAAGTCTTTGATGAAAATACTAATGTTGCTGTCGAGAATAGAGATGTTGGAATAGTTTTTCAAGATTTTGCTTTGTTTCCCCATATGACTGTTGAAGAAAATATATCTTTTGGTATTAAAAAAAATAATAACCCCGAAAAAAAAACCTCATCGATTGTAGAGCTACTATTACTTTGCGGAATTTATAATCTACGTAACAGATATCCAGATGAATTATCTGGTGGAGAGCAACAAAGAGTAGCTCTAGCTAGATCTCTTGCTACTAGCCCTAAACTTTTGCTAATGGATGAACCTTTTTCTAATTTAGATGCTATTTTTAGATCACAGCTTAGAATCGACGTTAAGAGAATACTTAAATATCTGAAGATCACATGTATATTTGTTACCCATGATCAACAAGAAGCACTTTATATGGGAGATAGGATAATAGTATTAAATGAAGGTAAAATCCAACAAATTGATAAAAATATTAATGTCTTTCAAAAACCTCAAAATGAATTCGTAGCTAATTTTATTGGATTAGCAGATTTTATTGAAGGAAAAATAGCTGATAATTATGCTCAAACCGAAATAGGAACTGTAGAAATTAATTCAAATGTCAGTAATGGTGATTTAGTAGAAATACTCGTCAGACCTGATGATGTTTCAATTAAGAAAAATAAATCTGGAAACGGGTTCATTATTTCAAAAGAGTATAAAGGGATGTATTATATATATCACATTAAATTGAATTCAGGAAAAATGGTGAAAAGCCTATCTTCACACATCAATGATTATGATGTAGGAATAAAAGTTGATGTTCAACTATCACCAGGACATCCGCTTGTTTGTTATAAAAATAAATTAATCGTTTAAATTTATTTTTAAAGTTGGAACCCGAAAAACAATATACCAAAAACCTATCACCCCAGTAAGAATTATTATTATTTTTATAAGAATTGGACCAACAGAGATAGGTGAAAATGGAACTGTAGCTAAACTAATGAAGATAATCATAGCTGTTACAGCGGTAATTTTTCCTCTTTTAGGCATTCCTTTACCTTCACGATAATCTCTAATATATTTTCCGAAATATTTATTATTAATAAGCCATTTATATAATTTCTCAGATGATCTTATAAAACATGCGGCGGCGATAATCAAAAATATAGTAGTTGGTAAGCCAGGAACAAAAATACCTACTGTACCTATAAAAACAAATAAACAACCTAAAATTATCCAAAGAATTCTAACAAATAAATAATTACTCTTTTTCATTTTATGAACAGAAGATTCATTTTTTGGGATTTTCATTAAATAGACCTTTTAATAAATTCACTAAAGTTTTTTACCCAATAGTTTTCATTATTTAAACTAGGAATTAATTTTAAATATTCACCATTCAATTCTTCAACGAATGTTTCATTATTTCTAATAGCAATTTCTTCCAAAGTTTCCAAACAATCAAAGGTAAAAGATGGGCAAGTAACAGCTACTTTTTTTATTCCTTTATTTGAAAGGCTCACCATTACATCAGTGATATTTGGAGATATCCATTTATCTAAACCAAATCTACTCTGAAAACAAATAGAATATTCTACTGAAGGTTTTAATTGTTCAACTACCTTATTCACCGTTTGTGTACAATGCGCCTTATAACAATTAATATTACTATCACAAATCTCTTCACAACATTTATTTTTAACCATGCAATGTTGCCCTGATTTATCTAATCTTTTAATTTGTCGCTCAGGAAGCCCATGAAAACTGAATAGTAAGTATTCACATTCTTTATATTCCAATGAATTTGATATCTTTTCTACTAAACATTTAATGTAAAAATCTTCAGAATAAAATTTTTCTATTAATGTAATTTTAGAATCCGGGATTTCTTCTTTTATAATTTCTTTTGCTGCCTGTATACAAGTACCAGATGTGGCTTGAGCATATTGAGGAAACATTGGGATAAGTAATATATTGTTTATTCCTAGATTTTTTAAATTTTTTACAGCTTTTAAAATAGAAGGATTACCATACCTCATACCAATTTCAATATTAAATTCAGGGAGTAAATTCGAAAGATTCAAAGAAAATTCTTTTGAATTGGCTAATAATGGTGATCCATCTTTTGTCCAGATACTTTCATATTGATGAAGTATTTTCTTTGGCCTAAAAGGAGAAACGATTAAATTAACAATCATCCATCTAATAATTTTATTTGAATCAATAACATCAGGATCTGAAAGAAATTCTTTAAGATATTTTCTAATAGAAGATGTAGTAGGATGATCAGGAGTACCTATGTTCATCAAAATACACCCAGTATTTAAACTAGTCACAAAATAAATTTCCGAAGTTTATTTATTAAAAAAAGAAGTAGAATTTAATTTTATCTCGTAAATAAAAAAAATATTTAAATACAGACCCCATTAAATAGAATTTTAATTCCTGTTTTTATGAGTAAATATTTTGATCTGAAAATTAAAATAATATAAAGGAACAAATTACTGTAATATTATTTAAATCATCGTAATAAATAAAGATGAGCAAGGTTATATTATTTACGTATTAGACAAACCATTTGAAACAAAATTTAAAGATGAAAGATAAAGTAATTATTTGAAAATTAAATCAATTAAAGTAGTTAGAATTAAACTTCCTGATATAAAGACTACTAAAATACCTGATCGCTCTAGTTGGGCAAATTTTTCTAAACGTGCTATGCCTCTAAATTACTACTCAGAATTTTCACGTTTACCACAAAAAATTCCGGGGAATAAGTTAGATAATATATGGGTAAAAACTACTGCTGAAGATGGCACTTGGGGGATAGGACAATGTGGATTTGGTGATCCTGTAATTTCATTTATAAATAATATAATTTCACCATTACTTGTAGGTAGAAACTGTATGGCTATAGAATATCTCAATGATTTAATTATGAAAGTATCATATCGTTTCGGTTCATCTGGTACGGCATCTACAGCAATGAGTGGGGTAGATTTAGCATTATGGGATCTTAAAGGTAAATTAATGCAACAACCTGTATATACACTACTTGGAGGGCCAGTACGAGAATCGATCTCTTGCTATGCAACTTCGGATGATCTTGATTGGTCTAAAGAGCTTGGGTTTACAAAATTTAAAATTTCTAATCCAGCTCATTACATTGAAGGAGATTCTGGTATAAGAGAAGTGATAACTCATGTTGATAACGCACGCAAAATTATCGGTTTTGATCAAGATTTAATGATCAATCCAGTAATGTCATATAATGTAGAATTTGCATTACGCCTTCTTAACAAGATAAAACCTTATAGTCTCAGATGGGTTGAAGAACCATTAATACCAACAAATATTGATGGCTTGGCAGAAATAAGAAAAAAAGCTCCTTGGATAGCAATTGCAACGGGTGAAGACCACCATGGAAGACATGCATTTTTAGATCTAGTAGAAAAAAAGGCTGCAGATATTCTACAACCCGATTTGCAATGGGGTGGAGGCTTAACAGAGGCCATGAAGATACATTCAATTGGGGAGTCCGCTGGTATAGCTACAATTCCACATGGAGGAGCAAATTTACCTTTTGGGCAACATTTTGCTATGGCTGCTGTTGAATCTCCTATGGCTGAATTCTGGTTAGGATCAGATCCTGGAATCCCTTTAACTGCCAGTATCCCAGGTACTCCAATTCCAATAAATGGAAAAATAACACCCTCTAAAGAACCTGGTTTTGGAATTGAGATAGAAGAAAAAGACATAGTAGAAAAAACTTAAAAAATAAAATGATAATTAAAGAAGCGAAATGTATAAATATAAACATCCCTCCTAGAAAAAAAGTTCTAAGAACTACTCCAGGATGGAACACAAATGCAATCAGGTCAAGACAAATTGCAAGATATCCAGAATTCACACGAGTAGATTTAAAGGGAGACCGACCAGGACAGACTGATAAAGGTTGGGTAAAAGTTACTGCAGAAGATGGAACATACGGACTTGGGCAGTTTGCTCATGGTCAACTTGGAGCGCCACTAATAAATTACTTTATTTCTCCTCTCATTGAAGGGAGAGATGTATTCGCCATCGAATTAATTAACGATTTAATTTGGCGTTCAAATGAAGAATTCCAAGGAGGAATTGCAACAGCAGCTCAAAGTGGAATTGATCTTGCATTGTGGGATCTTAAAGGTAAATTATTGGAAAAACCCGTTTATGAACTCATAGGAGGACCAAGTCGTAAATCATTAGAACTATATGCTACAGGAGATGATATCGAATGGATGAAGGAACTTGGTTTTAAAAGATTTAAAATAAGTAACCCTTTTTATTACGAGGAAGGATCAGAAGGTATTGCATTGTTGGAACATCATGTAGCTTCATGTAGAGATCGTGCTGGAGAAAATGCAGAATTAATGATCAATCCAGTTATGTCTTTTAATACAGATATTGCTTTAAGAGTTGCTGAACGCCTTAAACCATACAATCTTAGATGGTTTGAAGAACCTTTACCTCCATGGAATTTAGATGGATATATCGAGCTAAAACAAGCAATATCTTGGACAGCTATTGCTACAGGTGAACACAATTATGGGAGAAAATCTTTTCAACAATTAATCTCAAAACGAGCAGTAGATATTTTACAACCTGATATAGAGTGGAGTGGAGGACTTTCTGAAGTACTAAAAATTTACACATACGCTGAAGCTGCTGGAATCGAAACAATCCCACATACAGGAGCAAATTCTCCCTGGGGGCAACACTTTGGTATTGCAATGCCAGAAACATCGATGGGAGAATGGTTCCTTGATACAGATATAGGCGAACCTGTTGGAAATAATTTACTACCAGGTGTGAGTGCACCAATAAATGGAACAATTTTACCTTCTGATGCACCTGGATTTGGACTGGAAATACCTGAAGATTGGATTGTTGACTGGAATTATAAAAATCAAAAAAGAAAAATTTATTAAAAAAATTTAGAATGTATTATTATGCTAATCAAGATAGAAACACTTAAAGAAAGATTACAAGCTGTAATCCTAAATAAAGGTGAACAAGGTCACATTATTGATGGATTAGAAAAGGAATTAGATTCTATAGATAACTCTTATGATTCATTAGTAAATTTCACAAAAAAATTATCTGACTTACCATTGAAAGACAACTGGCCATACGTCGAACCTAATAACTTAGATGAAATTTGGTCTGAATCAGATCCAAATCGACCTTTAGGTCTGATTAGTAGTATAAATCTAGATGACAGTATAAAGAGAGTTAAATCAGCTTTTCTTGGATCAATTTGTGGATGTATATTGGGTAAACCATTTGAAGCAAAATTTAATGGACAAGAAATTAAAACTGCCCTACAAAAAATAGGTGAATGGCCTCTAAATCAATATGTCTCAAAAAATATAAAAGATTTTTTACCTAAAATACACTCATCCTTACCAGAAACTGCAAGAGAATTTATACAATATGTTGCTCCTGATGATGACATAAATTACACAATTATGGGAATGTTGATTTTGGAAAAATTTGGTACAAATTTTACACATAAAAATATAAAAAATCTTTGGCTTCGTCATTTACCTATTAGCACAACTTTTGGTCCAGAAAGAACAATGCTAATTAAATCTGGATTAGAATCTTTTGAAAAAATTCCTAGAGATTATTTTTCATCACATGGTGGACTTGGTGATCCCTTAGAAAACGAATATACCCAGACATTCGAAGTGGATGAATCAGAAAATTTTATGAATATTATTAATGATATATTAAATCCTGGAGATGAATTATGTGGTGCCACTATAAGAGCTGATGCGTACGGTTACGCAAATCCTGGAAATCCTGCTCTCGCTGCAAAACTTGGATGGAAAGATGCAAGTTTTACACACAAAAAAACTGGTCTATATGGAACTATGTTTGTAGCTGCTGCTATAGCTTGTGCTCAAGTTTTAGATGATAGAATGAAAATTTTCGAAACAGCTTTCCAATTTGTTCCTCAAAAAAGTAGGTTTTACGAAAGAGGAACAGCAAGTTTAAAATTAATAAAAGAATCAGCTACTTGGGAAGAAGGGTACAATCGTATAAATGATAAATTTGGTCAATATGGACATTGCAAAATCTACCAAGAAATTGGGATGCTAATTAATACCCTTAAATTCGCAGAAAATATAGGACATGGTATATGTATTCAAGTTAGCCAAGGTGCAGATACAGATAGCTTTGGAGCAACTGCAGGGTCTATACTTGGAGCATATTTTGGTCCAGGTTATTTGGAAAAAAGATGGCTTGATCCATTTAATGATGATATACACTCCGGAATGGCTTGGTTTTTTGAAAGATCTATTGAAAAACTGGCTACTAGGATGAGTCAGTTACCAAGAAAGATAAATCAATAAACTATCGATCTAAATTAAAAACTTAACTATCAGAACTTGAAATGTGGAGCGGAAGACGGGATTCGAACCCGCGACCCTCTCCTTGGGAAGGAGATGCTCTACCACTGAGCCACTTCCGCTTTAAAATAATTTATATAATCACATTTACTAGAATTTTACTTTCTAATATTAAACTCCAAAAACAAAAATTGATTTCATAACTAGATAATTTATTTGATTTTCGCTACCATCCTATTAAATAACTTTTCAATTTTATCTTCAAATTTATAATAATAATTGTTGGACAATACAAAACCTAATTCAGAAAATATTTCTATTTTAAATTCGTCTTCAGTCAATATATCTGCATAAACTTCAGAAGGATCATTTTTTAAAACTAAATTATATGTCCTATTAATAAGCTCATAAAAATCATTTTTATATAAATGATTTGAGATTCCATCAATTCGGTACTTTTTTTTATCTTGGGTAATATATGTACTAATCCCATAGATTTGATTAAATAAATTATGCATACACAACCAATTACCATTGTTCCTAGATAAAGAGTTATATTGCTCATATAAACTTAAACAGGCGGCAGATTTTATTTCACCGAAAATACCTACATTTATATCGCTATACAGAAATTGTTTATTAGATAATAAAAAAGGGATCAATGATAATCTAAAACGTGGTCCACCGATAGAAATTTTTAGATCATCAGATTTAATATAATAATTCTCTACAAAATTTTCGAAACTCGAAAAAAAATTAGAATTAAACATAACTTCGGAATTTTTAATTTTTTCCCATCCTAACCTTTTATAAATCCTAGCAGCATTTGGATTTACAGTTCCTAAAAAGTTACCTTGAGAATTATCTATAGAAAAAAAATCATCCCTTGCTAATTTACATAATTTATATGCATAATTATTGCCCCTTATATCTATCTTAGTACATACTTCTCCTAATCCAGAAATATATGGATTATCTATCTGAAAAATAAGTATTACTGATGATAAAATTTCTCCCTCATGTTCTATTGAATATAAATGAATTTGATTTATATCTTTTTCTGAACCTTTTAATAATGCCTTTTTAATATCTATCTTTTCTTCATTTTCAAATCCATTATTTAACCAAAGTGTATATAAATTTTCAATTTTTTGATCTGATATTGGAATTATGTGTTTATATTGCATTTATTTATAATTATTATTGAGGTATCCCAATAGGTCTTTTTGCAGGATCGTCTTCTCTTGTTTCCTCACAATACCAAATAATTAATAGTATCCAACCTATAATAATTGCAAAAAACAAAAGTTGTCTCCATCCGCTTCTTCCTGTATCATGCAATCTTCTAACTCCAATTGATACCGTAGGTATAAAATTAAATAAAACCCATAAAGTTCCTATAAAACCTATATTACTCGCTGATAAAAAAAAATCTGGACTAAAAAATAAATTATCTAACACTACCGATACTATAAATCCAAACCATAAAAATAATTGAAACCACCAAAACTGAGGGCGATCGGCTTTACCATTAAATGTTCTATATTTAATAAAAGCATCTTTTACAGATGATATAAACTCCATAAATTCCTGACGCAAATAAAAAGAAAAAGTCAAAGAATAATTTCCTTTAAATAAAACTTAACTTCCGAGTTAAATGAATTTCCTAATAACAAAAATTATATAGTAATCTTATAAAGGCTACAAAAGAACTAAATTTCTAAAAACAAGTTAACTAATCCAAAGGAGAAAAATGTCAGATTTGGAAATTCGGCGACTTGGACGCACTGAAATGAAACCAAGAGCACTTGGATTAGGGTGTGGATATCTTGGGAACCCACAAAAACCAGATCAAGAAGCAATAGCAACAATTCGAGAAGCTATTGAACGAAAAATTAATTTTATTGATACTTCCCCAGAATATAACCTCAGTGAACATCGTGTAGGTTTGGCGTTAAATGGAGGTTGGCGTGAAAAAGTGTACCTTCAAACCAAAGTGGGGTCTCATCCTAAATTTCTGCGTAATTTTTCAAAAAAAGCAACAATTTGGAGCCTGGAGAACAGTTTTAGAAAACTTCGAACTGAGTATGTAGATTCTGTACTAATTCATGGGCCACGATATGATATTGAAGCACCTTTAGGACACTGTTTAGATGTATTACAAAATTGGAAAACAAAAGAACGTATAGGTCACATTGGGATTGGTGTACGGCAACATGAATTTCATCAAAGAGCAATAGAAACTGGTGTAATAGATATAGTGTTATCATTTTTAGACTACACTTTACTTTCTCAATCTATTATAAAAACAACAATTCCTTTAGCACTAAAAAAGGATATAGGTATCATTTTAGCCAGTCCATTGAATGGCTCACTTCTTGCAGGACCAGAACCTAAAATAAATGATCTACAGAAAAATCAAAACTCGATACTTCCACCATCTCTAGTAGGTGGCCCAACAGATCCTACCGTACTACCCTATGCTCACAAGATGTGGAAATGGTGCAAAGATCATGGGGTGAATATCCGAGATCTCGCAATACAATTCGCTTTAAATGCTCCGGTTGAAGGTAATGGAATTGTTCTCACTGGACCTGGAAATCCAAAGGAATTTAAAGAAGTGTATAAAAGCGCTACAACAAATGTCCCATTATCTGTATGGAATGACTTTGAGTCTGAGTTTGGTATTAAACTTATGCGAACATCATGACAATTTTATACATGTTATAAATATTTACCTATGGGATTAAAATACCCCTTGCAACTTCTCCAGATAACATATCTTGATATGCTTCATTAATTACCTAAAAACATTACTCTTCTTTTATGATATTAAATATTAAATTAAAACTTTCATAAAAGAAATATACTATTAGTAAAACATTTGTACGTAAAAAAGTTACTGTGTAAACGCTAAATATATATACGAAACTTCAAAATTACTAAAATGTACACTTTTTAAGATACTAGCGGTAAAAAAATAATTTTTATGGAAAATATTAAACACTTCCTATTCTATAATCCTTGGGCAATCGTTTTCGGTGTAGGTATTGTTCTTTTTGCAACTGCAGGAGGACGTTTTTCATTCGGTGTGTTTTTGAATCCTATAACAACGGATTTTACCTGGTCAAGAGCTTCGGTATCAGGTGCTCTTGCTTTAGCAGGACTTATTACTGGAATTTTTAGACCAATCGCAGGAATATTATCAGATAGATTTCACCCTAAAAATATTGCTATTTTAGGTTTACTTCTTGGTGGTATAGCGTTTATAGGGTTATCTTTAATTCAATCTCTTTGGCAATTTTATACCTTGTTTACCTTAATGGGATTAGGGTTCACTTTTGCATCACCTGCTACATTAACAAAATTAGTCAGTGAACGTTTCACAAAAAAAAGAAGTTTAGCTCTTTCCCTCGCTGGAACTGGTTCTGCGATAGGTGAGACTGCATTAGTCCCGCTTTCTGCACTGATCGTTGTTCTAGAAGGTTGGAGAACAGCGTATGAAATTTTAGGATTAATAATTATTTTTATTGTAATACCTATTTCAGGTTTATTATTGATGAATAAAAAAAATGAAACATCTAACAATACTAAAAATATAGAAGCCAATGAAAAAGAAAATCCTTCAATTGGAATAAGTTTTAAAAAAGCTCTTAAAACTCCAATTTTTTGGACACTGACTATTGGATTCTTCACCTGAGGGTACACTATGGGCTTCGTGAATGCACACTACATCTCTTATATAACCGGAATGGGAAAAGATACCCTTGTAGCATCGTATGCTTTAGCAACAGTAGGAATAACGAGCATTATTGGAGCGGTAATATTCGGGTATATTGCTGACCGATATAATTCAAGATATACTCTTGCTGTATCTTATGGATTTAGGACAATCGGATATGTTTTACTTTTAGTCGGAGGTTCATTTAAAATGGCAGTAATAGGTGTCATGTTTATAGGTATGTCATGGACATCAGTAATATCTCTAACCGGTTCAGTAAGTTCCAAATATTTTGGACTAAAAAAACTTGGAACTATATATGGAACAATGTTTGGTGTAATGCCTTTTGGTGCTTCAGCGGGAGTTTGGGTTGCTGGAAAAGTCTTTGATATGAATGGTTCCTATGATTTTGCCTTGTGGTTAAGTATGATAATGGCATTAGGTGCAACTTTGCTAATTGGCATCCCCAGATTTCAACAACCTTTATTATCTCAATCTAGTTAATGTTTAATATATAAAAATTTAGTTTTTATCTCTTTAATTGTTGTTTTAAACCAAAAAACGTTTTATTTTCGTATAAAGTTTGTAAATCAGTAAATTATTGTATTTCGTTTAGGAAGTTTTTTATGGCAAATATTAAAGGAAAAAAGATTTGCATAATTGTAGCTCAAGAATTTGAAGATATATAATTACTTTATCCTGTATTACAACTGAGTTACAAAGGTGCCACAATCTCCATAGTACCAATCTACGATGGTTTTCACCCAAGACCAATGCTCTTCGATAAACCAGTCACTGGGAGATTTGGACATACTGTTCCTATTCCTGTGATGGAAGAAGGAAACAGATATTCTGTAGTAGATTTAGATTCTGTATCACCAGAAGATATTGATTGTCTTTTAATCCCAGGAGGTTATTCTCCTGATTTACTTAGAATTAATCAAAGTGTATTAGATCTAACTAGAAAATGCTTTGAAGCTGGTAAAATTATCGCCGCAATTTGTCATGGTCCTTGGGTTCTGGTTTCTGCCGGAATATCAAATGGATTGAATACTTGTGGATACGAAGCTGTTCACGATGATTTAAAAAATTCTGGAGCTAAAGTATTGGATGTTCCAGCAATCAGAGATGGAAATATTATCACTGGAAGAGTTCCTGATGACTTGCCAGAATTTTGTGATGAAATAGTTAAGGCTCTTTCAGAATAAAATTTTAATTTAAATATTCTGGCTATTTTAAACTAAATTCATAATCTTATTTCTGTAAATAATTTTCATTACCGACAGCGAGTTAATGTTTAAAAAAACATAAATTCTAAATTCCTGAAATTTTAAAGGCTTTATGAGCAAAGATCCTAGAACGATCTGTGTCCGTTAGATAAGGTCTAATAAGTGTAGTAAATTCCCTTAGAGATTCTTTTTTCTTTTTTGAAGTTGTATCTACAGTAATCTTATTAGGAATGAGGGACCAATTTACAAGTTCATCAAATTTTGAAATCACTTTTTCTATTTCATTTTTTTTTATTACTTGATTTGGATGAGGAGATTTTTCCATTCTTTCTTTAATAGTCTCCGGTGTAGCAGTCACTTTAACTAAAACTAAATCATCCGCAAATCTAAGCATAGATCTTTCCATTCGATGCATGTCCAAAAGTCGATCATGGCTTGTCCCAGGTAATCCATAACCAAAATACATTGGACCATATACTGAATCGTCTATATGTAAGCCAATAGCCATCCAATCTGGTCTATCCCAAGTAGCAGCTTGAATATGATAATAAATGCTATGACGTTGGTGCATTTCCATTAATTTTGGAGTGGATTTGAGAAGAAAATTTTGTTCATCCTGAGTCGTATCATCAGGGTGTCCTGATGTGTGTGGTATCTTCCAGTGATCATGGATTAATGAAAATCTACAGCCCATATTTTCCTGCATCCAATCATCTATAGATTGTGAAAGTGTTGTAGTACCCGAATATTCACAACCGGCTAAAATAATTCTCACATGAATTCCTTTCAAAAAACATCACTAGTTTCTTATCAAAACAAACTATTCATTTGTATATAGTTTTTTTAATAAATTATGATCAGATAATGTTAGAACATCAATCGATATGAAGGGTTTCCAGAACATTTATATATACTATTAATTATCAGTTATCAATTAAAAAAAATGAAATGAAACTTATGCCTAAGTGTGAAAACAAAAACTGTACTTGCGATCCATGTGAATGTGATCCATGTGAATGTTAAATAAGTTCTAATCAGATATAAAGAATCTAAATTTTTACGTCTAGAATTTTACAAAGTGCTGATCTTTGTTCCTTATTTAAATCTACATGGGACAGAACACTAATATTATTTTTCGAATAAAAATCATATAAATTATCTAGGACTTTTAAGAACTCTTCAGTTGTAATTCCTATATCACCTGGCTTATACCGAACTTTACATGTTGTAAGCATATTTTCAATATTTTTCGTATCTGAGCCACAAGCAAATTCAACTATTACTGCTCCAAGTGCTGCTAATTCTCCATGAATTAGTCCACCTCTATCAAGTATGCCTTCAATTGCTAAAGTCATATAATGACCTGCTCCAGTCATATACTTAGATTTCACCATTCTGTCATCACGTTCATGAATAGAATTCATAATAAATTTAATTGTTTCATTAGTAAACTCTCCATTTCTTCCCAATGTAGCAGGAAAATTACTTACTAAAGATTCTAGATATTTTATTGCAGGTGAAATCAATTGTTCATCTACAGTTGGAAAATCAGAATGATCAGATAAAAATTTCCATTCACTAAAATCTGACCACATGCAAAGGACATCTCCGATACCAGCGGTATTCAAATACCATGGAGATTTTGAGACTAAGTCATAATCAACTAAAACATGTTCAAAATCACAATATGCCCCTTCACCAGCTATAATCTTTCTACCTTTCCACTTAGCAAAAACACCATGAATAATTGCTCCTGTTGAAACTATTGATGGAATTAATCTTAATGGTAAATTCTTACGAAGTGCTACATATTTAGAAGCATCCAAAGCTGTGCCTCCTCCTAGTCCTATAACAAGATCAGCATCATCAGGTAAAGCATTACTAACTTCTTCAAGATGATCCCAATCAAGCATATTTACAATTCCTATACCTCTAGGAATGGAGCTTGTAAATTGGTTGAAATCTTTCCCAGAAGTTTTAGTAGTAACAACTACATAAGAAGGCCAATTTTTACTTTCATTTTTAATTAAATCTTTACCATATTTAATTTCCACATCTCTCGCAGGCCTAAAATTACTCCCATTTGTCCAACTTCTTCCTAATTTACTCATTAGTATTCGTATTCCTTTCATTTTATTAATTCATTATTAATTTAAATTTAGAATTAAATGGATGTTCGTTTATTCTACTATAAATTGAAAGATTATCTATAAAACAATACAAAAAAATAACTATTGAAAATATAGTAAGTTTGAGATATCTTGAATTCAAATTGCAACAAGACTTAAACAAAGATATTATAGTTACTTAACTGAACTAATAGTTACTTAACTGAACTAATGAATTTATTCTATTTATAGGTAATCTTACAATTTATGAATTGGTTAAAAGGAATCGGAATAACTGGCTTGGTATTTGCTATTGGAGTTGTTATATGGTTTTTATTATTTATTTTTTTTGGTAATTAAACAAATATTTAGGTAAAAATCAAAATTACTAAAAAGTAAAGAGGTATTTTATTTCACGTTTATTAAATAAAGTTGCAATTGTTACTGGTGCAGGAACTAGATCAAAAAATATAGACGGCGTAGGAATGGCAATTGCTAAATTATTTGCGGAAAATGGAGCAAAGATCCTTATTGCAGATATAGATGAAAAAGCAGCATTAATCACTCAAAAAACAATCAATAAATTAGGTGGAGAATCTTCTATATTTATTACAGATATCGCTAATGAAAAAGGATGTAGAGATATTGTAGAAACAACAACCAATAATTATGGAACTATTGATATTTTAGTCAATAGTGTTGCAATTTCAGGAAGAGGATCGGTTACAGAAATTACTGGACAATCATGGGATAGAGTCATTGATGTAGATCTAAAAAGTATGGCTTTTATATCAAAGTATGCAGTACCAGTAATGGAAAAAGATGGTGGAGGATCAATTATCAATATCTCATCTGTAGATGGTATGAGAGCAGGTTTTACAAAAAATATTCCATACACAGTAGCAAAAGGGGGAATGATTGCTGCAACAAGAGCAATGGCTGTGCATCATGGGCGACAAAACATTAGAGTCAACTGTATCGCTCCTGGTTTATTACATGCAACTATGACGGATGGGTATAGTAAAAAAAATAGGGTGTTAAGGAAAAATCTTGCTCCACTTGGTACTGAAGGTAATGCAGAAGATATTGCTAAAGCCGCTCTATTTTTGGCTAGCGAAGAATCACGTTGGATTACAGGTGTTTTACTACCAGTCGATGCAGGTTTAATGGCTGCTGGCCCTCAAAGTCTTTTAAATAATGTTATGGATGATTGGGAATGGTCATAACAATTAAATAAAAGAAAAAAATTACAATAGTAAAAAAGATTAAAATTAATATAAATATCGAATGTTCAATCACTATACGATCGAAATACACTGAGATAAATAATGTATAAATCTGAATATCATATATCTGGAATGACTTGCCAAGGTTGTGTAAATTCAATTAAGAAAAAATTTTCATCAGACGATAGAATTATTTCTTCTGAAATCGATCTAAGTTCGTCCAATTTAAAACTTCAATCTACAGTGGATTTAAAACCTGAAAATCTTAATAATATAATCAAAGATTTAAAAAATTATAGAATATCTTATAAAAATATCTCATCTCCTGGTATATCAAATAAAATTAAAATTTCTTCAGAAAATACAACTGAACAAAAAAAATTCACACCGCTTATAATTTCTTTATTAATAATCACACTATTAGCATTAGTTCCTCAAATAAGAGACGGATTTAATATTGAAGAATTTATGAAATCCATAATGGGATATTTCTTCGTCATTTTTTCGCTCTTCAAATTATTAAATATTAAGGGTTTTGCAACTTCATTTTCTAATTACGATTTAATTGCTTCAAAACTACCCATATATGGAACAATATATCCGTTTATAGAATTAACTCTGGGAATTTGTTTTCTTGCTAATTTTGGTCTGTTATATGTAAATGTTTTAACTTTAATAGTTATGTCTGTAGGAAGTATTGGAATAGGCAATTCATTGAAAAGAAAAGAACAGTTGGAATGCGCATGCCTAGGATCCTCTTTTAACTTGCCCTTAACTCCCATAACACTAATAGAAAATTTAATCATGGCGGCAATGGCCTTATATATGATTATAAAATTAATCTGATTAATTTTTAATTATCAGCAATAAAACCGTTACATTTTCCATCGTAATGATGGAGTATGTACTGGGCTATCCCAATGTTTAATAATTTTTTGGTCAAGTTTTGTGATTGTGATTGATCCACCGGCCATATCCAAAGATGTTGTAAAATTTCCTACTAATGAACGTGATATTTTAATGTTTTTTTGATCCAATATTTTTTTAGAAGAATTAAATAGCAAATATAATTCCATTAATGGTGTACCACCAAATCCATTTATGTGTAATAAAACTTCTTGATTATGATTTGGTTTTAAGTCTTCTAAAATGGCCCCAAGCAGTTCTGAAGTGATTTCATCTGCTGTTTTAATTTTTTCTCGTTTTCTACCCGGTTCTCCATGTATTCCAACGCCAAATTCCATTTCATCAATACCGATATCAAATGTTGGCTTTCCTGCAGCAGGCACAGTACAACTTGTAAAAGCAACTCCCATCGAAGCAGTCATTTTATTCACATGTTCACCAAAAGTTTTGCATTCTTCTAAAGATGCACCCGTTTCGGCTAAACTACCTACAGTTTTTTCTACAATAATTGTACCTGCAACTCCTCTTCGACCAGTTGTATAAGTAGAATCCTCAACAGCAACATCATCATTCACAATAATAGTTTGATTTTCAAGATCTAACATATCAGTCCCCATCTCAAAATTCATAATGTCTCCAGAGTAATTTTTAACAATGAATAAAATACCTTTCCCTGAATCAACATAATTAGCTGCCGACTCCATTTGGTCTGGGGTAGGCGCACTAAATATATGTCCGGGACAAGCAGCATCAAGCATTCCATAACCAACAAAACCTCCATGAAGAGGCTCGTGTCCAGAACCACCGCCAGAAATTAAAGCTACCTTTGATTTTGCAGGTTTAGATTTTCTTGCAATAAAATCTGGTTTAAATTTCACCTCCAATATATCTGTATTTGCATCAGCAAAGCCAGTTAAACTTTCTGATAATATATCATCAACATTATTTATAAATTTTTTCATTTTTTTTATGTCTTTATAATCGTATTACAAATAGCTTCAATTGCTAATTGAGAAGATCTTGCACCCGGATCAATATGTCCTTTAGAACGTTCTCCTAGATAAGATGCTCTCCCTTTTGTTGCTATTAAATCTTCAGTAGATAACATTCCATTTTTTGCTACTTCTTTTATTTTTTTAGCAATGTATTTTACGTCTTCATGATCAGATAATTTTTGAAGTTCTATCGACACTGGAATAAAAACATCTAACATTGTTTTTTCTCCTAAGTCAGCTTTACCTCTTTTTTTCATTGCTTCAACACCTTCTGTAAACATTGAAGCAATATTTTTTTGATTTGTTAATTCACTGTTGTATTTTTTCGACATATTAATTAGTAATGTAGCAAATAATGCACCGGAAGAGCCACCTACAGTTGTCATAACTTTCATCCCAATTTCCTTTAAAACTTGATCTGGATCTTGTCCTATTAATTTATCTTTTAAATCTAATGATTCTTTGATACCTCTTTGAATATTAAATATATGATCCCCATCACCAATTTCTTGATCTAGTTTTTCTATTTCACGCTGATGTTCATCTATTGAAAGTTTTATCTGATTTAAATTATTAAATATTTTTTCTGCATTCATTATTTTTTTTATTCGATCTATATAATAATTACTAAATCATATCAATATTATATTTTTTAGTGTTTTCTAGTTTATTTAGTTCTTAAGAAAAATATTTTTATGATCATTGAATTTAACATCATAAAACAATAATCTATTAAAAATATTTAAAAAGGAGCAATATATGTTGAAACATTTAATTGGTTTAGAAATATCACCTTTGAGAAGTGCCCTAATTTTCTCTTATATAGGAGGATTACTACTAATAGTGATAGGTCTTTCTTTTGCACTTCCTTCAACTTGGGTGATTTTTAGAGATGATTTTCCTGGTGTAGAATTTTGTTGGGCGCTAGCTTCAGTAGGTATTTTAAGAATTTTATTCACTTATCTTTTTGCTAGAGGAATAAAAAAATTTTATTACTTGATTATTTTAGGAAGTATTATAAAAGTTATAGAACTTCCTCTCGCAGGTTTTAATGAATCCGCTGGCTTCGCAATTTGGTATCTTATCCTAACTGGAATACCAGAAATTCTTCTTTTAATTAATATATTTAATCCAAAAGCACGAGAAGAATTTAAATCTTAAATTCCGATATAAACTAAGTAAAAATCATAACCATAGAATATATGATTTATTTTAGAGTAGCTTAAACAAATGGACTGTATTTCTTTATGGATATACAGTCCATTTGTTTATATCTTATGATTTGCTTCTAATTACAGCTATTCCTAGTAAAGTAGTAAATATAACAAAACCAAACCAACTAATCATTCCCAATATATCTTGCATAGCAAACACATTAACAATATTGGCTATACCAGTAATAAGAAACCCAAAACTTACAATATTTAATAATATCGCAGGTTCTAATTTATTCTTCACATCCCTAATAGCTCTACCTAAAGTTAATAGCCCTATACCAAATATTATATCTGTTACACCTAAATCCCCAGAATTTGCTATCAATACAGTCAAGGCTTCTGCAGGTTCAGTTCCATGATATGAAAGTGCACTAACAAAAGCATTCATCCCAACCAAATTAATAGTTCCAGAAATTAAAAGTAATAAAGCAACTAAGTTACCTAGAAAAGGATTATCACTATCAGCTCCAACTCCTCTAGAAAACATTACGTAAGAAGCAACTATAAACGTAAAACTCACTGCAGCAATACTAATTAATAATTTATTAATAGTTGCATTTTCAGCTATATTATCAAGGAAAGTAGCAGAATCTACATCTCCTCCAACTCCCATCCAAATATACATCCATATAACCGTCGTAAGAATTGGTAAGATGGCTAGGCTCCACCCAATAAATGTTTTTTGACTAATATTCATAAAAATTCCCTTTTTTAATTTTTAATAAGTTTATAGATATAGTATCAAAATGAAATAGAAACTTAATTGATTATTTATAACCTAATTTAGTTGAAGATAAAGAGATAAACCCCTTAAAAAGTATTTTTCACTAAACATAAAAGAAGATTGAAGGAGGATAATCTATTTTAATATTGATTAAATTTTTTCGTGAGTCATATCACAAAATGGTTTATCTGATGTCCTCTTACAACCACATAAATAAATAGTTTCACTTTTTTCTGCTGTAAATACAATAGGTTTAATACCTGTGTCCCTGTGACTACTATCACATAATGGTTGTTTTTTACTTAATCCACAAGAACACCATTTATAAGATTTACCTTCTTCTACTTCATACTCGTAAGAACCTTTTAGGGCTATTTTTGGTTCCATAGATTCTCCTTTACATTAAGTCCTGATAGCTAACATATTATGAAATCTTTCCTAATCACACAATGTATATTTGAAAGATTATTTTCAACTTAGGAAATTAATTTCTCATGTATTTTGTGCTTCGGATTAAATCTTTCACCTTTTCTAAGTGTAATTTCTGGAACTAAAAGCTCTTCCCCTAATCGAACATTATCTTCCGCATCATGAAAATTAAATTTCCCATCTTTTAGATGTTCGACTATGGCTATATCAGCATCAGACCCTATCTGAATAGTTCCAATATTTGAATCCATATTAATAGCTTCAGCAGGAATATATGAAGCTTTAGAAATCACATCATTTAAAGATAATCCTAAATATAAATACTTTGAAAGGGTTGTCAGTAAATCAAAAACTGGTCCTCTAGCATTATATTTATGAATATCAGATGAAATAGTTCCTGGTACAATATTTTGTTCTAAACATGCCTCTGCAACTGGGAAAGAAAAAGAGCCAGCTCCATGACCAACATCAAAAATAACATTCCTTTTATAAGCATCCAAAGCTATATCAATAATTTTATTGTTATTATCTAAAATCCCATGGGGTCGCTGTGTGAAGGAATGAGTAATAATGTCACCTGAACGCATTTTTGGTAAAATTTGTTCTAATGTATTATATGTTCCTCCTATATGAATCATTAATGGTTTGTTGATTTCTTTAGCAACCGCCAAAGCTCTTTCAAAAGCTTCTATATCATTTTTCCCTACAATATCATGAGATAATCTTACTTTTATTCCTACTATTGAATCTGAATGTAGAGTTGAAGCTTCAATAGCCTTTTCTATCCTGGCCCATCTAATATCTTCAAGTTCACCTATATCATTATCAAGTTGCCCCATACCTGAAATATGTAAAAAAGCCAAAATTCTTGTTTTAGCCTTTGAAATTACATACCTTTCAAATCCCGCAATAGTGTTTGCACCTGAAGAACCTGCATCAATGGCAGTTGTGACTCCCCTTTCAAGACAAAAAGGATCTGCCTCTACTGCCAAATGTGCTACACCCCACCATACATGAACATGTAAATCTACTAATCCCGGCAAGACAAGTTTATCTTTAGCCTCAATGATATCTATAGCATGATTGTCAGATATACTATTTTCTATACTTCTTATTTTTCCTGAAGCAATTCCTATATCTTTTTTTCCATAAAGTTTTGTCTTTGGATCAAGAACAGTTCCATTTTTTATCACTAAATCGTATGTCATATTTTTCCTAGTAAATTTATTCTATTCGACTAAAGATACAGCATTTAAACAAGCAGATGTTACCAATTGATCAAATCCGGGAGCAAATGGACTAACATCGACTTCATAACCACCTTCTTCGTATGCTTCAGTAGTTGATAAATATGCATTATGCCCGTTACTAAAACCTGAAATAATTAGATTTTCAAAAGAACTCTCGGCCTTAATAGAGGAAGCGATTTCTGCAAAAGGCTCTACGGGCATAGAAACGAAAATGGCATCCCCAATTCTAATCGCTTGGATTCTAATTGGTATGGACCCATTTCTAGCCACCAATTTTTGATTTTTTACTACATTAATTGAAATATTATTAGTTACAATAAGTCAAATTAGTAGTGAATTCTAGTATTATGATGTGGTCATTATTTCTATTTTTGAAGGATAATTTTCCCCTACAAATATTGTGTTTTTAGCTTTTATGTTTTTTGTATGTCTCCCAAGAGGTTCTCCAGTATTTGGATTAACGTCAAATCTAGGGAAATTACTTGAGGCTATCTCCAGGCTCAAAATATGCCCTTTCAAAAAAAGGTTGGCTATCGGAGGTAATTCTATCCTGACTTGATAAACCTCTCCGGGGATCATAAATTCTTCACTTGTAAATCCATTTCTAAACCTTGTTCTGATTATTGAATCAGCCAACGGTAAATGAAATCCTTGAGGAAATTCATTTGATTTAGGATAGATATCTAGTAATTTTGCAGTGAAATCAGTATCTACTGCCGATGAAGATATATATAGTGTCACATTGACAGGACCAATAACTTCAATATTTTCTTCAATTGGGTTTGTCCTGAAACTTATCACATCTTTTCTTTGGCATGATAGTAGTAAATTATTACAGTCTACACCTATGGTTGTTTTTCTTTCTTTTTGATGTAAAGGTCCATCTGGAATTAAAGAAACCATTCTAGCTCTTTGTGGAACATAAGATGCATCCATCTCTTTTGGAATTTTAAGCCATTTATAAAAACCTGTAACGTTCGCTGATATAGTAGGAATTGGTCTATTAGGATCATGTACCCATGAAAATGAACTGCTCTCTTTTTTTTCTTCCCTTAAATCCAAATATTGATCGGATTTAAGAAATAATGTTTTTATATTGACATCTGACGGAGGCCAAGAATTTCCTGTTTTCCACTTCCCACCATGATATATATTTCCTTCCTTTGTCTTTCTTCCATCACCCCCTCCCATAAGAAATATTCTGACAGAGTCTTCATATTCAATTTTATTTTCTGTCCCTTTTAACCACCTATCAAACCAATTTAATCGGTGATAATTAAGTACGTCATCTCCCCATTTTGCCTCTGAACCAAAATCTACTTCCCCAGTGGATGAAAATCCTTTTCCACGCATAGTAACATGGTTCCAAGGTCCTATAATAAGTCGTTGGGGAGTAGAATTTTTTTTCTGCATCTGAACAAATTGTTCTGAAACATCTGCCGTAAAAGGATCATACCAACCAGTACTATAAACTGAAGGTATATCAGCCATTTTATTGAAATGATTTGTTTGATCAAGGGATTCTTGGCCCCACCAGTCGTTATAAATTCCATCACGATAATAATGCATAAGAACTTTTTCCAGGTTCGGAACTACTCTTATTGGCGTTGATCCTTCATAAAAAGGTGTTTTTAAAATTTCTTTATCTAAATTAATAGCTCCATTTTCAATTATTTCTATTGCTTCTTCATCACCTATAATTTCTTGAGAATCATAGCCATGTAGATACAAAGCTCCGTACATTTGTAAAGCCATTGTTCCACCTTGCCTTGCCTCCCATTTAAACGCATTAGTGGGGGCTACATCCACCCAAAGAGCCTTTAAGTTCGGAGGGCGATAAATTGATGCCATATTCTGAACAATACCACCATGTGAGGCTCCTACCATACCTACGTTTCCGTTAGACCAATTTTGAGAAGCAATCCATTGCACTGTATCGTATCCATCTATACCTTCTTTTTTGTTTGCAGTATGATAATAATCTCCTTTGCCTTCCGAATCTCCCCTTCCTCTAATGTCTTGAAGAATCACTACATACCCATTACTGACAAAGAATTCTGCCACAGGTTTTACCCATATGACAGGGTTGGCTTTATCGTATGAAGTCCTTCCTAGAATTGCAGGATATTTCCCTTCTTTTGGATTCCCATTTATATCAGCTGGTCTATAAATATCAGTCGCTAATTTTATTCCATCCCGCATATGTATCATTATGTTTTTAGATATATTAATATTTGGAGTTTCCTGTTTCGACATTTATCTGTTTCCAATGTTATTTATAGTAGTAAAAATTTGAATGGTAAGAATCCTTTGTTATAGAATAACTAATATTAACAAAAACTATACATTCAGATTAGGAGCATCATATGAATTCTAGAGTTATTGGAGCTATGTTAATTATTGGGCCCATCTTAACTATGGGAGTTTGGATGTTTTATAATATTGAAACATCCGACATGTCACCATCCGAGGAAGTGATTGCAATCATGGCAAACACGAACAAAGCTGAAATTAGTTCAATACTTAATGTTTTTGGTGTGATGTCTATGTTTACTGGACTTTATTTCCTAGCCAAGTCATTGAAAAGTGATAATTCCGTAAGTAATCACTTTTCTGAAATAGGTGGATTATTCCTTTTACTATGTGTACCATTATGGATAGTTCTAGTGGGTGCATGGCTACCGGCTATCGACTCAGCTAAAGAATTCGGCAATGATGTTGGTGCGACAATACTAGCATCTTCTACAGCGTTGGAAATGAGTGGAGTCTTGTTGGTGGTTGGATTATTTCTGTTGGGGATCTCACTAACTTTGCTACGAAAGTATAAAGGTATTATTGGTATACTATTTATTATCGCATCAGTGTCGGCTTTTATTGATATGATATTTCAAATCGATATATTCGGAATGATAGGCTGGATGGGAATGTTTCTCATGACCTTTATAACAGGTATATTAACTGTGCTACAAAAAGAGAACTAATTATTTATTCTTTTATTAGATAATTCAATATATTCTGAATTAATCTCATATCCGATAAAACGTCTCCCTGATTTAAGGGCTGCAATAGCTGTAGAGCCTGATCCCATAAAAGGATCAAGAATCACTTCATTTGAAAATGAAAATAATTCTATACATCTTCTAACTAACTCTATTGGGAATGGGGCTGGATGCCCTATTCTCTTAGCAGATTCAGCAGGAAATCTCCATATACTTTTTGTTAATTCGAGGAAATCATTTTTATCTATTGTAGAGTCACGATTTGATAATTTTTTTCGAGAAAATTCTCCCTTCGAAAAAATAAGTATATATTCGTGAACATCTCTTAGCGTTGGGTTAGAAGCTGAAAGCCAACTCCCCCAAGCAGTCGAACTTCCTGCACTCGTAGATTTATCCCATATTATCTGTCCACGCATTAAAAAACCTAGTGATACCAGATCTTCAGTAATATATGCTTCCAATGGTATATATGGTTTTCTACCTAAGTTCGCAATATTTAAACAAATTCGACCACCAGGAACCAGACAACGATATACTTCTTTCATTATTTTTCTGATAAATGACCTATAGTCATCTAGACTCATATCTTCGTCGTAAATTTTACCTACATTATATGGAGGTGAAGTAATCATTAAGTGAACACTTGAATCTGGAACTTCACTCATAATTTCACTGGATTTATGAAATATCCTGTTTGTTATTTCTTTTGATATAGGAGTTTCAAAATATTCATGGTTATTTTTTATATCAGCACCTATATCCGCACCATTATACAATTTACTCGAATAGAATTTAGTAGAATCATGACTGTACCGCCCTGACGATCCAAAGTCGCTTGTTTTTGTTCTAGATTTTTTTGTTTTATTAATCTTTGAATTCATGAAAATATTATATTACTTTTTTGTAATATTTAGATATTGTGAAAATGAAGTAACAACATAAGGTTTTCTCATATTAGTAAGAGATTATCTTTTTAGGAAAAAGATACCTTGAAAACAATCATAAAAAAAGCTCCAATTCTTCAATTGAGATTGATGTTCAATATGAGACTATATCCTATGTTCTCCTATTTGAAATTTGAAAATTCTATAGTATTTTTTAATTAAAAGAAAATAGGAGATATTTAATGAGAAAGTTAAACGAAGAAACCCCACTTGTAATAATTGCACGTACACAAGTTAAAGATGGGAAAAAAGAAGAATATTTAAAGTTTGGGAAAGAAATAGACGATATTGTTAATGATACAGAACCAGGAATGTTATTTCATGATTTAAATACAGACCCTGACGACCCTCTAGCACTTACTTGGACAGAAATACTTAAAGATAGTGAATCATTTGTGTTTCATCTAAATAATCCTCATGTAGTAGAAGGTTTTAAAAAACAGGAAGAATTAGCACATGAAATAAGATTAGAAATATATGGAAATGTTTCAGATGAACTAATTGATAGAGTAAAAGAACTAAATTTACCCTTTAAATATTTCAAAACAACAGGCGTAAATTATGTTAGGGATTTTTAGAATAATCAAAAACTAAATTAATAATTAATTTGTTTATCCTTCTTATCTTTCTTACCTAATAAGTAAATAGTTAGTAAAAGTAGAATTGTTTATTTTCATACTGAACAAATATCTTAAAGTTAATCTACCTCTTACAATTAAGAGTTATGAAAAAAATAAAATTCATGGATACTTCATTTCGCGATGGATTCCAATCCTGTTATGGAGCAAGAGTAAAAACAGAAGATTTTCTCCCTATCCTAAAAGCAGCTGTTGAAGCTGGAAACGATAATTTTGAAATTGGTGGTGGAGCTAGATTTCAAAGTTTATATTTTTACTGTCAAGAAGATGCTTTTGAAATGATGGATCAATCGAGAAAAATTGTAGGGAAAAATATAAATCTTCAAACTTTGGCTCGAGGAATAAATGTTGTAGGTTTGGAATCACAGTCTAGAGACATAATCAATCTTCATGCAAAACTATTTAAGAAACATGGTATAACTACGATAAGAAATTTTGATGCTCTAATGGATATAAGAAATTTATCTTTTTCTGGTGAATGTATAACAAATGCAGGATTAAAACATCAAATTACTATTACATTAATGGGTCTTCCTCCAAGTTTAAATGAAAATTATTATCATTCAGCAAATTATTACACAGATAAAATTAAAGAGATTTTAAATGCAAATATTCCTTTCGATAGTTTAGCTTTCAAAGATGCTTCTGGAACTACTCCTCCTTCAATAGTTTACGATTCAATTAAAAATGCTCGTAAATTATTACCTAAAGATACTAAAATACAATTCCATACCCATGATACTGCCGGAATGGGAGTAGCTTGTAATCTAGCAGCAATTGAAGCAGGTGCAGATATGATTGATCTCGCTATGGCACCAGTTAGTGGAGGAACTTCCCAAGTAGATATTTTAACAATGTGGCAAAGATTACGAGGTACAAAATATACATTAGATATTGATGAAGAAAAAATTTTAGAAGTTGAAAAATTATTTATCGAAAAGATGGAAAAATATTACCTCCCTCCTGAAGCTAATACAGTAAATCCAATAATACCTTTTTCTCCAATGCCAGGTGGAGCTCTTACTGCAAACACACAAATGATGAGAGATAACAATTCTCTTAAATTATTTGATAAGGTGATAGAAAATATGAGAGAAGTCGTAGCTAAAGGTGGCTTTGGGACATCAGTTACTCCTGTTTCACAATTTTATTTTCAACAAGCATTAACAAACACAGTACAAGATAAATGGTCCAAAATATCTGAAAATTATGGGAAAATGATACTTGGTTATTTTGGAAAAACACCTACAGATCCTGATCCTAAAATAGTTGAAATTGCATCAGATCAATTAAAACTAGAACCTACCAAAGAGGACATTCATGATCTCAATGATGACAACCCAAAAATCGGTATAAATTATAATAAGCAATTACTCAAAGAAAAAAACATTAAAATAACTGATGAGAATATTTTTATTTCTGCTACTTGTGGGGCTAAAGGAATCGCATTTCTAGAAGGTAAAGGTGAATTAGGTATCAGATTTAATGAAGATATTAATCAAAGCTTAAATTCTTCTGATTATCATGTAAGTGTTAATGGTAAAGATTATGGTATAACAATCCATTCTAAATAAGAAATTAAATGCACTTTCCAAATAAAATTAATCCTTGGTTTGTTTTTTGGGCACTTGCATTTGCAAATTTTCTTTCCTCATTTGATATGTTTTTTGCGAATGTTGCTTTACCAACAATAGCAAATGACTATAATCTTGCTATATCTAGAGCAGCTTGGATACCTCTTGCAGGAACATTAACAATTGGTGCATTGTTACTACCAACCGGAAGTCTTTCAGACTTACTTGGAAGAAAACGCATGCAACTTATCGCAATAGTTTTGATGTTTGTAGGATCATTAATTGCTGCAATGGCACCAACACCACTAATATTTATCATTAGTCGCATCCTATCAGGTGCTGGTATCGCCATTATTCATACACAGAATATATCAATTCTAGCCGCTGTTTTTCCTGATACCGAAAGAGGAAAAGCTATTGGATCTACAATAGCAGTAGCATCAGTAGGATTCCTTATAAGTCCTTTAGCCGGAGGATACTTGATTAATTTTATCGGTTGGCAGTCCGCTTATTGGATAATAGCATCCCTGACAATACCAGCTTTTATATCTACTATATTAATTATGAAAGAATCTCAAGTCAGTACCCGAAAAATCGGAAAAAAACTGAACTTTGATTGGATTGGGGCCTTACTAATCGCCCTTGGAATCTCTTTAGCGGTTATTACTCTTAACGAAAGTAATGATCAGGGATGGTTATCTCCTATTATTTTGTTAATGATTATGGGAAGTTTTTTTTGTATAGTCGCATTTATTTTCTGGGAATTAAATAACCATCATCCCTTGTTTGAATTTCAACATTTTGCGAATAAATTATTTACATACTCTCTTATAGTTCGATTCTTTAGTTTTTTTGGATATGGGGCAGCTTTTTTTATTCTCCCTTTTTACATTCAAGACGTTAAAGAATATGGAGCAGATATTGTAGGTATTGTCCTTTTTACTGCTCCAGTTGGTATGGGAATGGGTTCTTTCATTTCAGGGAGAATTAAGGGAAAACGAATACCTTTCATTTTATTAGGTGTAACCCTAGCTGCTATAGCTAATATTTTATTTGTTTTTGCTTTATGGATGGATGTAAACCCACTTATATTTGCTGGAATAAATTTAATTGCTGGGCTTGGTTTTGGAATATGGCTTACTCCTTTATGGGAGGTAGCAATGGCATCAACTGATAAATCATCTTTCAGTTTAGCCGCAGCTATCCAAAATCTTGTAAGAAATACATCTCAGCTATTTTCTATTGCTGCAGGAACAGCAATTATAACCTCTATAATGATTGCGAAAGGAGCTATTGGTGATCTAACTGAAATAGCGAATGATCCTACTGGTAATACTGCAAGATCATTCGTTTTAGGAGCACAGATTGTATTTGGTCTTTCTGCTTTTTTTGCAATAGGAACAATGTTTGCCACAATTTTAGTACGTAAATCATAAAACACATAAAATTACTTATTAGAAGATAGATATTAAGATATTTGTTTTGTTATAGAATGATCAACATTAACAAAAAATTTTATATCTAGATTAGGAGCATGATATGAATTCCAGAGTTATTGGAGTTATGTTAATTATTGGACCCATATTAACTATGGGTACATGGTTGTTTTATAATGTTGAAACTTCAGAGATGAACGTTTCTGAAACATTAAACGCCCTCTTAGCAGAAGAAAACAAAGCACAAATGGGTGCAATGATAAGAATGTTTGGACTCACCTCTATGTTTATGGGTCTATATTTTCTAGCACGTTCATTGAAAAGTGACAATTCGATAAGTAACGTATGTTCTGAAATAGGAGGATTACTTCTTTTGCTAGCTGTACCAATATGGGTAATCTTACAAGGATCAGATATAGGAGCAATAAGCAGTGCAAAAGAATTTGGAAACAATGAAGGTGAAGCAATATTAGCTGCTGGTAAGATGACAAGGATGGTTTTTTTCTTGTTTACAACAGGAATATTTATTCTTGGTATTGCTCTTTCAGTGGTAAAAAGATATGAAGGGATTGTTGGTTTATTATTTAGAATTGTTGGTGTTTTATTTGTTATTACATCTCTTATAGGGATCTTACAGATTAATGATGGAATTGCTTGGTTGGGGATGTTCGCTTTAACTTTAGTAAGCGGTATATTGACATTGCTGAAAAAAGATAGCTAAAGCATAGAATTAAAATGAAAGATCTAAAAAAGCAAATAGCAAATGGTGAACAATTAATCGGGGGCTTAATTAATTATGGTTCCAAAAAGGAAGATATAGAAAAACTTTTAGATTACTATGACTATGACTTTATATGTGTTGATAGTCAACATTCACCAACTAATGAAGATTACTTGATGAAAATATGTGAAGCTGCATATGAACTAGATAAACCAATTCAGTACAGAATTGACCATAGCAGGCATTCGTACTTAATTGGGAATTATTTAGATCATGGCCCAACTATAATTGAAGTTCCTCAATCTGAGAATTTTAACTTGGTAAGAGACGCAAGAGATAATTTTTATTATAGACCTGAAGGTGTCAGAAGTTGGGGTGGAGCAGGTAGACCTTCAGGAAAAAATGACATTGATCAAGATATGCTTGCTTATCCTAAATGGTGGAATAAAACAGGAGTATTAATGATTCAACTTGAATCATTAAATGCAATTAATAATATTCCTATTTTTTCATTAGAAGGAATAGATTGTTTTTCTTGGGGTCCGGGAGACCTAGGGGTGGATCGAAGTTTTCATCCAGAACATCCTTTTGCAAAAACTAATGATACTGCTATAGAACATGCTGTAAAACTTTGTAAAGACAACAAGAAAAAACTATGCGTACGACATTATGATAAAACTTTAAGAAATAAATTCTTCGATTTAGGAGCAACAGTACTTATGGAAATTCCAGAAATGGAAGGTAAACTTGATCCTGATTTACCTTTTTATTAGAAAAAATCCTAAATTATATTAAAATGTTTACTGATTTAATATTTATAAAGAATAGGGTTCAGTGTCGAAAGATATCGTTCACGATACAGTAACAGAACCAAGTCGCCGACTAGAAGCGATTAAGTAAAGAATATCTTCTTAAGGATAATTAAGATATTTAGTTATTTCGTAATACCCCAAATTAACATAGTAGATGCTGTATGGTGGACGGATCAGAATTTCAGTATTGGTGAATCTAATCCACATTCAACATCTACCTGTTTCATTATACAGAATTTAGGAGTATCAACATATTTTTCTTCTTTTACCCCAATTGTTTCCAATTATCATTTACTTGATCCCATATCCCATAAATTAATTCTAAATCTTCAGTTTTATCTTCCGATAACCTTGTAACAAATTTTGCGTTGGATATCACATGATCGGGTCGTTGGGATCCGACAATGGCAACATTAACGATTTTATGAGATAGAGTAAAACGCAAAGCCAATTCAACTCCGTTTCCTCCAGCTTGAAGTTTTTTGTCGGATTGATCAATCATTAATTGGGCTCTTTTAAAATATTCTTTTGTGTAATCAGGTATCTTTTCGTAAGGCCTAGGGTCTGATTTTCTACCCCAAACTCCGTTACCTATTGGTCTTTTAATAATTAAACCTATACCCCTGTTTAGTACTTCAGGAAAAATATTTATCCTAGCTGATTGATCGACAATAGAAAAACTCGTCTGAAGAGTATCGAATAATCCACTTGTAACTGCCCAAACAGCATTTTCATTGTCGCCGCTGTATCCAATGAAACGCACCTTCCCAGCAGCTTTAGCATCTAGTAACGAACGAATCACTTCACCTCTTTCCAATACCGAAATATCACAGGAATGTAATTGTACTAAATCTAAATAATCGGTTTTCAATCTAAGTAAAGATCTTTCGATACTTTTTGTAACTAATTCATAAGTCCAATCTTCACCTTCCCCTCTAGGTAAGTAATGACCAGCTTTAGTGGCGAGTATATAATCATTTCTTCTATATGAAACAGCTGAACCAATTGTTTCTTCACTAATATCATAACAGGCTGCAGTGTCTAGAAAGTTAATACCTTCATCTAAAGCTACATTGAGAACTTTTTCAGCAACTGAAAAGTCATTACTAGTAAAATTAAAGCCGATTTCAGATAAACCTATACCCAGTCTACTTACTTCTAATCCAGTTTTACCTAATATGTTTTTTTTCATCTATCCTCCAAAAGAACTAATCTGACCGATAAATGTATTATATTTTACTACTTATCTTAAGATGTGATATTTGTCAGGAAAATGTTCTATTTATATTTTTTCTATAGCAGTGTAATGTAATAAAACAAAAAATATAAATAACTACTAATACCAACCAAATGTTAGGCTTATTAATCCGACAACTAGGCTTATAAAGGCAATAATTGAGAGCACGACAAAAATATTTTTTTTCATAATTCTTCGATTATAATATATGGGATAACCAAGGGCTAATGAGTGTTTTTAAGTATTAAGCGTACAACTTAATACCTCTTGGTTATCACTAAAAAATATTAAAATATTTTTTCTAATACTACGGAATTGTCCATTTGCATTATAGGTACTTGCCAATATCTTTCAAGCAATCGATTTGTCTGTTCTCTTGTATGAAGAACAAAATCATTTTTTATGTAAAATCTAATTGCCCAAGTTGCATCTTCCCATGTGCCAACAAGCATACTAGAGCTCCTATTAATCTTAAATAAATATTGCAATAATGATTTTCCTATACCTATTCCTTGATAATCGGATAATGTATACGCATGCCTTATTAATGTAACATCTTGTACTTCTTGAATTCCCATTACTCCAACCAGAATGTTGTTTTTTTTATACCCGAATATACGAACGGCATTATCAAATTCCTTGAGCAGCTCTTGTTTCGGCATGTAAGGTTCTTCCCAACAACTGTCAGGAATGACTCCTTTATATTTTAAAGCTGCATCGTTAATTACATTAAGAATTGGAAGAAGGTCATTTTTTGTATATTCAGTTATCATTCATTTTAGATAATAAAAAATAAAATTTTTACCAATTGTTTTCAACTGTTTTTAAAGTATAAGACACTTTTTCTGTTGAAGATAAAACTTGATTAAAGACTTCATCATGAATTGGTCGTGCAACCCATTCAAGTCTTTCTTTTTCAGATCGCCAAAAAGCAACAACTTCTAAATCATGGTCCGGAATATTTGCATCATTTTTCTTTAGTTCAATATCACTAAATGGTTGAAGCAAATAAGCATTTATGAATCCTGGTTGCTTAGTCATCGCTGGTAACCAAGTTTCAGTAACAGCAACTTTTAAGTCGGAAAATTTCCCGGTCAAAGGTGTTAAATAAACGTGTAAAGAAATCATTTAAATTCTCCTATAAATCTAATTTAAAAAAATTGATTGCAGACCTACCCATTACCATAGATTCTTCATTTTGATTAAGGTCCAAAGCACGAATTGTTTCCTTCATAACGGGTACATTCGCTGGAAGATCTGAACCAAACATTACTCGATGAGCCCCTAAAGCATCTATCATGGCACCTACATTATAAAAAGTACACCAAGAAGGTTCTAAAAACACCTGCGAATAAATATTAGCTAATGCAATTGCCTCCCCAGAAAATATTCCATGTCCAGCATGTGCTAAAACGACCGGAACATTTGGAAATTTTTCGAGTTGAGGTGCAATTGAACTGGGAGCTGCGAAAGGAATACCAGGTCCCGTATGAATCATTATTGGAATTTCTAATTGTTGAGCAGATTCAAATATCATAGTACCATCTGCACCAGCAGGATTAATTGCGTGGCCTATAGTATGTAACTTAACTGCTACGAAACCCAAATTTTTAACACAACGAGAAAGTTCAGAAAAATATATATCATGATCTTGATGAGGATTAATACTAGCAATCCCAAATATTCTACGAGGGTTTTTTTGAGACATACGAGCAATACTATCATGGACATCTGAAGATGATGGAGCTCCAGGATAAGGTTGAACCAAACTAACATCAATTTGATTGGAATCCATACTAGTTAATATATCTTGTTCAGAATCATTTAAATCGAATACTCTACAAGGTCCAATATGAGTATGAGCATCTACAATTATTCTGTCAGTATTCATATAATAAACTCCTAATAGTTGTATAAAAAATTTTAAAAGAGAAAAAGAGTATAACACAAAACGAAAGTATAAAAATGGAACAACTTATGTATACAAATAAAGAGGTATATACAAAGCAATAATCGGCATTATGTAAATTTGAATAATTAATTTAATTGATTCATAATGATTTTATAAATGACAATAATTTGGAGTTGTAAATGGAAAAAATTCTTAATCCAAGATTTTGGATAATAATCACAGGTATATTGAATTTACTCTTTGGAGCATTCCTGGCATTCGGTAGTTCAGGTTCAATCGAAATGTTTTCTGATAGAGTTGGAGGAAATGTAGATAACCCAATGCATAGTGTAACTATTGCATTACATGAAGCTCTTGGAGTTACATGGACTGTATTTGGTACTCTTATTATTATTGCTGGAATTAGAAATAATAAACCGGCTGATGCAGCAAGAGCTGCAATAGTTGTGTCTATATTAATAGGTATATTACAAGCTCACCACGTTTATCAAATTTCAACTGAAGCAATCCCTATTAATCCTGAAGGGTATTTTGATTTCGGAATAAATGTGTTTCTTATAATAATGATGTTAGTTTCTTCATTTATATATAAAAATAAAGAATCTGGATAATAAAACTTTAGAATATTTAAGATCTAATCGGGAAATTTCAATTTTCATGGTTCAATAGATGTTTATCTTAATTATGTATTCTCAATAGGTTTTAAAGGACCTTCACCATATTTATTAGGACCTTGTGTATTTTTGATATGAAAAATTAATAAAACAATTGATCCAAATAATATAATTATGTGTAACAGTAACCACCAACCAGATTTATCTATATCATGTAATCTACGCACGGCGATGGAAATGCTGGGGATAAAAGTAAACAATCCCCATATTGCTTGCAAGAACAAAGGAAATCCTAAAGTTGCAGTAATTATCGTTTCTGCTAAACCTACAACAATTCCAGCTATAATTAAAAATAGTTGAAAGAACCAAAATTCAGATCTAGAGGATCTACTATTGAAATTAAAATAATTAGAAAAACCTGATTCAATAGATTGCGTTAAATTCATATTCCCTCCAAATAAACTATTTTATTATAAATTATATGAAATAGTTTTAGATCGTAAATTTCTATTTATTTTAATTCTGAGTTATCAGTTCACTCTGTTCTTCTCATAGTGAATATTCCCAAGATAACCAAAACTAGGCTATTAATTCCCCATAAAGGTGGAACAATATCTCCCCCGATGTCTGCTAACTGCTCACCATCCAAGACAGCAAGAAAAGCAAACATTACAAAGGATGTAAGTATTAATAAACCCGATAGCCAATTAGGGAAAAGGTTGTTTCGTAAATATCCTATTCCAGTTATGGATATTCCAAG
>PBDR01000017.1 GCA_002717385.1 Chloroflexota bacterium | reverse complement strand
TATCATCAATATCATAAGCAAGGTAGAAATTATAAAAAAAAGATACATTTTATTGTCTTGATATCCTATCCTAGAAAATCCTAACGTAGATGCGGCAATAAAAAGAGCGAATATTGTGCCATTAAAAAGATCAATTTTCGATTTTTTTCTTTCTACTTTCGGGTATTTAAGAATTAATACTATCGTTAAAATAATAAAGGGAATGTTAATTATAAAAACCCATTCCCAAGAAACAAAATGCGTAATTATTCCTCCCCATAAAGGTCCTATTACTCCACCAGCTTCGGCACTGGCACCTATAAGTCCAAAAACTATTGGGGAACTTAATTTTGGTACTATTTTTGATGCTGCTCCTATAGAAATAGGTATTAATGCTCCACCTCCTATTGCTTGGATAAACCTGCTGAAAACCATAAACCAATAAGAATAATTTGCGTAATGTGGAAAAATATCAGTAAAAAAAGAACTAAATACAATAAATATTGAACCTAAACCAAATATTAATAAAGAAATAATATATGCAGATTTCCATCCAATTTTATCTGAAATATTTCCCATTAAAGGGAGTACAGCTGTATAACCTATAAGATACCCTGTAATAGTCCATGATGCTTTATCTAATTCATTAATTCCTATTTTCATATCCATGAGTAGTTCTGGAAGAATAGTTACAATCACAGTTTGATCATCTGCTGCAATAAAAATTCCAAATAATAAAGGAAATAAATACAAGTAAGATTTTAAATTGGACGAAAAAGTATTAATCATTTATTAATGGCGGAACTAATCGTTCTATTTGATGATAATTTGAGAATTCAATTATTCTCAAATTATCATTTTGATCTTTTGGTTGGACTTTACCATAGATAAAAACTTTTTTGATAGTAAATAATTCGTTATTAATTTCCAAATCCAGTATCACTTCAAGGTTGTTTTCTACTACACCTACAAGAGACTTAAAAGATTCTGAAGAGGTTTTACCTGTCACAGTATAAAAATTTTCATTTTGACTTTTTATTTCTAAATCATACAAACTATAAAGAATTTCGTTTATTAATTCACTAGGATTTATGAAGTTAAAAGGACTTTCATTTTGTGGAATTTCAGACCAAGTTTGAGTCAAAGGGTTTGTCATCCAAGTCTGCTGTTTTATAATTATTGCACTTGTTTTTATTAATGCTCTTCCGAAAGAAGATTCTGTGTCAATTTTCATTCCACTTTTGGTGATTTGTCCATATGCATTAACTAATTTCAAGTTGTTACCTAGATCAATGGATCCTTTTTTATGAGATAAAGAAAATTTAAAATTATTTATATCTTTCATAGCTTTTTGAGAATTGGAGATAATTTCTTCTGTTTCAAGAAATTTATCTTCACTAATGCTAGATTGACATCCTAATATTAAAACCAAACATATTACCAGTAATAAATAATTTATTGTGTATTTCAAATTTGTTTTTCTTAAAGTTTTTATGGGTCAGAACAATCTCTGAAAAAACCGCAGTTTTCACATTTTATTTTACAGTGTAAATCAAGCATTATATTACCGCATATATCACAGGATAAAATATCTTTTATGTCTTCACGAGTTTCCAAAATTTACGAAGATTTTTTTTGAATTTAAGAATATAACTTACTATTTATGCTTACAATTATTGGTTTCAAGTATAATTGTTTCCTATATTATTAATGTAGAATTTCACTTTAATTTTGATTTTCTTTCTCGGGGAGTTCATTTTTGGACTGAGAGGGTAAAGATATACCGACCCGTTAACCTGATCTGGATAATACCAGCGTAGGGATTATATCTACTTATCTATAGTTGATCAGGTTATTAAATATTAATTGGATTAACAAGATGAAGAATGATCTAATGAACACTAGTTTATCTATAAAGAATGTCTATTATTCTTATGATGATCAGCTTGTTTTAAGAAATATAAATTTGGATATTCAAAAAGGCGAGTTTGTTTCATTAATTGGACCTTCTGGTTCAGGGAAGAGCACTTTATTAAACATTATTTCAGGTCTTGAATTACCAGAATCAGGCAAAATCACTATTGATGGACAAGAAGTATCTACCCTTGGGAAAACTTCCCATATGCACCAACAAGATACACTATTACCTTGGAGAAATGCATTAGATAATGCTATTTTGGGATTAGAGATTAACGGTTTTTCAAAAGATAAATCTAAAAAGATTGCTATTAAATTATTTCGGGAATTTGGATTATTTGAGTCTTTATATAAAATGCCTTGGCAAATGTCTGGTGGAATGAAGCAAAGGATAGCATTTTTACGTAATATGTTGTTGAGCAATGAAATTTTATTGCTAGACGAACCATTTGGATCTGTGGATGCTATTACAAGAACATCATTGCGGAAATGGTTAAAAAACATTCTTGTTGATTATCCCAGAACGGTTTTATTAGTCACTCATGATATTGATGAAGCAATACTACTTTCAAGCAAAATTTTTGTTATGGGAGACAAAGATTTTGGAATTATTAAAGAAATTAGTACATCTAATATTATAGAAAAAAATGGGGACATTATTTTTAATGAATCCTACTTATTGATTCGTAGACAAATTTTGGAATTACTAAAACTTGGAAAAGGTTCAAATTGAATTTGTTTAGAGATTGGTTACCTGCATTCATACTTTTTTTATTTGGATTTTTTTTATGGGAAATTTCTGTAAAGATTTTCGATGTTCCTGATTGGCTCTTACCGGCTCCCAGTCAAATAATTGTTGAATTATTGAATAGTTTCATGCTGTTACTAATGCATTCTCAGGTGACTGTCAAAGAAATTTTCTTTGGTTTAACTATTTCTCTTATATTAGCTTTTTCATTATCTATTGCAATTTCCTGGTCATCAATCATAAATAAAGCTGTTTTTCCTTTTGTTATCACATCGCTAATTATTCCAATTTTTACTTTAGCTCCTTTGATTGTTGTTTGGTTTGGAACTGGAATTGCTTCTAAAATAGTTGTTGTAGTTTTATTCACATTTTTCCCAGTTGTCATAACAACTGTAAATGGATTAAAATCGAGTGATAAAGTCATGGTAGATATGTTCAAAACTCTTGGTGCTAATAAGTTCCAAATTTATCTTAAATTATATATTCCTGGAGCTTTGCCACAAATATTTTCTGGAATAAAGGTTGCATCTGTCCTAGCAGTTATAGGTGCTGTAATAGGTGAGTGGATTGGTTCCAGTGCAGGATTAGGTTGGTTAATAAAATTATCTGGACCTCAATTCAAAACTGAGAGGGTATTTGCTTCTATTTTTGCATTATCAGTTATTGCTATTGCATTGTATTTATTTACAATCCTATTGGAAAAATTTATCTTAAAAAGATATCCGAAAAATTAATGTATATTTGTATTAAAAAATATAATAGAATATGAAATAAGGAAATTGTAATGAATAAATCACTTTATTTTTTTATCTTGCTTTTTATGTTTTTCATAACATCTTGTAGTGTGTTTGAAAAAGAAGAAGAAAAAAAAACAGAAACTCATTCACCTGATTTTAATTTTGTAGAAATAATTTTGGATTGGTTTCCAAATGCTAATCATGCTGGTCTTTATTCTGCTATAAAGTATGATCACTTTAAAGAAAACCGAATAAATATATCTATTGAAGCTCCATCAGATCCAGCGACAATTCTTTCTCTAGTAAGTACTGATGATATTGATTTTGGTATATTTTATCAGCCAGATCTACTGTTAGCTCAAAATGAAGGTATCCCAGTGGTTGCTGTTGCGAGTATTGTAAATAAACCACTTAATGCCATTATGAGTTTGAAGGATTCGAAAATAAATAGACCATTTGATCTTGCTGGTAAAAAAATAGGTTATCCAGGAATTGATTGGAACAGATCTATGTTGGCTACAATGCTGGAGTCAGAAGGTTTAACTATTTATGATGTTGAATTAATTGATGTTGGTTGGTCATTAGCACCAGCGTTAATGAGTGGTGAAGTTGATGCTATTATTGGTGCTTATTGGACACACGAGTCTATTGTTATGGAAAATGAAGGCTTTGAAGTTTCTATCATAATGCCTGATCAGTGGGGAGTCCCACCTTATTATGAACTTGTTCTTGTGACTTCAGAAGACACTTTAAATCAAACTCCCAATTTGGTTAAACGAATGGTGAAAGCAGTGTCGAGTGGTTATACAACTGCCTTAGATGATGGATCTGATGCTTTAAGTACACTTATTTCTATGACACCTCCATCACTGGATATAGAAGTTGAAAGAGCGGGCATAGAATTATTAGTGCCCATATGGTCTGATAACCAAAATCCAGAATTTGGGTATATTGATCCCGATCGTTGGAATGAATTTGTTGATTGGATGAAGTTACGAGGTCAATTACCAGAGAATTTTGATGGTGATTCAAGTTTTACGAATGAATTTTTCGATTAGGAATTAATTTGTAGACGGATATGATATTTGTCCTATATGATTAGAGTTTTTAACTTGATATACTTTCCCAGTAGCGAATGTTATAAAAAGGATGTCATTATTAACCCCACCGAAAGAACAATTAGTAGGTTCATTTGATGGACATAGGTGAGTTGTAATTATCCTACCGGATTCATTAAATTCGTAAATCATTGAACCTGGTCCTGAATTGTTGGATCCTGCAGTAGCTAAAATATTTCCTTCAGATGTCAAAGTCATACCATCTATACCTCTGTGAGGTCCAAAATCATGTAAAATTTTATAATCGTCTAAAGTTCCATTACTTTTGATAGGATAACTTCTTAGTTGTCTTGAAAAATTAATATCGAGAGGTGATTCGGCTACGAATAAACTTTTTTGATCTACAGATAACAAAACGCCATTAGGTTTTTTAGTATCAAAAGTAACTTGTGATACCTGATAAAATCCTCCGAAAGTGTTTTCAATTAAGTAAATCGACTCATTTTCTCTAGAATTTGGTTTGTCAGAATAATTAGGATCAGAAAAATATATTTGCCCATTGGAATTTATAGCCAAGTCGTTTGGCATATTTAATTTATCTATAGTTTGATTTGTTGTAATTAATTTAGGCATGGAGTTAGGGTTTTTTATGTCTATGTTTACTAATCTGTGATTTTCTCCTTCACAAACATAAATTTCTCCAGAACGATCAAATGCCATCCCATTAGCACCACCAGTGTTTTCTCTCCAAATTGAAGTATTTAGGGTTTTAGGATCCCAGAAATAAGTAGTGTTTTTATAACATTCATTATATATAAGACCCTTTCCAATCCACAGAGGACCTTCGGTTAAAGATTCATGTTCATTTATAAGTTCCCATTGCCATTCTTTCTTCAATTCAATTCTCCATTTTACTTTTTAGGATACAGTAAATAACCTTTTAGACCAGTATTTTTTGCGACTAATAAATGACCTTCAATTGAAGTCACATAAAGATCTTGATCTATAAAAGTACAATTTGTAGGTCTTAATGATGGAGTAGGATGTGTTTCAAGTATTCTACCTTTTTGATCAAAAATGGTTATCATTCCACCAGGTCCAGATATTTCCCATCCATTACACGCAACAATATAACCTTCTTCAGATAAAGTCATACCATCAATGCCCCTATGAGGACCAAAATCATGGAGTATTTCATATTTACCTAATGATCCATCATCGTTTACTGGATAAGCTCTTAACTCTCGTTTTTCACTTGCACGGTAGTCACTTTGTGCTACATATAGATATTTGTAATCTTTTGAAAATAATAACCCATTTGGCATTGATGTATCAAATGTACGTCTAAAGCATTCGTACTTACCATCAATTTTTTTTGCTGAAATTATTGAAGAATGATTAATTCCCATACCTTTTGATACATTTTCAATTCGGTCAGAAAAATATATTTCTCCATCTGGCGTAATCGCTAAATCATTTGGTTCATTCAATTTCAATCCATCAAGCCGATCAACTATTTTTTTGATTTTTCCACTTGTATCGATCTGAACAATTTTCCTACCATTTCCAGAACAACCAAACAAATTGCCTTCGACATCGAAATTAAGACCATTAATTCCTTCTGTATTTTCACAGAAAACACTTACTAAATTGTTTTTAGGATTAAATTTTAGAATCCTATTCATAGCAATATTGGAATATAACATGAACTTTCCGTCCCAGCAATTCCCTTCTGTGATTGACCCAATAACTGGTGCTGCGTTTTCAAATTTCCATGTCATATTTATTAACTTATTTGCAATTTAGTTGATCCGCTAATTCATTAAAATCTTTAGAATAATATTCCCATCTTGTATCATTGTCTATATCTGCTTTTCTTTCACCAAATTCTTTTGGTCTAATCACCATAGCTGCAAGTAACCCGGCATTTAGTGCACCAATAAGGTCAAATTTATGTGCTGCTACCATTAATGTTTCAGAAGTCTTACAACCCATTAATTTTGCACCTAATTGATAAACCGAAGGATCAGGTTTATATTTTGTTGAAAGTTCTGCAGATATAATGGCATCCCATGGCAAATTTGAATATTTTCCCATATTAGTCAATAATGACATATTCCCATTTGATAAAGGTGCGATAATATATTTTGATTTTAATCTTTGTAATCCTTCTACAGAATCAGGCCAAGGTTTCAACCTGTGCCAAGATTGATTAAACGATATTTTTTTTTCTTTTTCTAATTTTGGAAATTTATACTCTTCCAATAAAGTTTCTAATCTTTCCATATGGATATCATCAACACTTATCCAATTTCTTTTTCCTTGATTAACAGACTGTATCTCAGTGTTATAAGCATTTCTCCATTTATCAGCAAATTCATACCAATTACCATTGATCTTATATTTTTTTCCTAAAAGTGATGCTTCTGATGCGATAGATTCTCGCCAATCTACTACAGTACCAAATACATCAAATAAAATACATTTAATTTTTTGCAATAATCTGTCCCTAAATTTTTTTATTTAGATTAATTAGATTAATATAGTATGAATAGATTTAATCAATAAATAAAGATTAAAAAAACGAAAAATTGAATTCTAATAAAATATCTAAAATCTTAACAATTGCTGGTTCTGACTCTGGTGGAGGTGCCGGGATCCAAGCTGATTTAAAAACTTTTGCTGCTACAGGTTCCTATGGTGCATCAGTTATTACCGCAGTTACAGCTCAGAATACTATCGGTGTACAAGGTATACAAGAAATAAACATTGATTTGATAGCGCAACAAATAGATTCAGTATGTCTGGATATTCAACCTTCTACAGTGAAAACAGGGATGCTTTTTTCTAATGAAATAATTAGTCTTGTTTCAGATAAATCTTTAGAATATTCATGGAAATATTTAATTGTTGATCCTGTGATTGTTTCAACTTCTGGGCACAAATTATTACAAGATGAAGCAGTAAATAGTTACATTGAAAAATTGTTACCTATTTCCTATCTTGCAACCCCCAATCGATTTGAAGCAGAATATTTAAGTGGAATACGAGTAAATGATATTGATTCTATGGCGGAAGCTGCAAAAAAAATATACAGTCACGGTGTTAAGAACGTGATTATAAAAGGTGGGCATTTAGCTGATAAAAAAGCAATCGATATATTATATGATGGAAATATTTTTCTTGACATTTCTCTAGATCGAATAAATAGCGTAAACACTCATGGAACTGGGTGCTCTTTTTCCTCCGCTATAGCATCATTTATTGCACAAGGGAATGATTTAGATCAAGCTTTTAGATTAGCTAAAAACTATGTTTGGAAAGGTATAAAAGAATCTTATTCTATAGGACAGGGAAATGGACCTATAAATCATATGTGGGATAATTAAGTTGAGGTGTCAATATATTTAATTTTTTCTTGCTTTTGATTTGTTATTTTAGTATCAAAATCAGAAATTATTACATTTAAGTTAGATTTGACTCCAATTGAATCTGTATATAAGCTTGGAGCGATATTTATTATTGCACCTTCTTTCAATTGATGTAATGAAGATTTTTTTGGGGATGATAATTTTTTTCCTAATATTGAGACTGAGTTACCTGAAAAATATTTTTGTAATTTATATTTGGAGAAATTTTTTTTGGCGAGATCATTTATTTCTGAAATGGAAACAAATGATTTTTTATTAACCTTTTCTTTTAGAAATTCGTAACATAAATCTCTAGTTTCAGTAACAGTAGAGAATAATTGTTTTTCATTTTCAGTAGTTGAATTACCTAAAATTACGGAAGTATTTAAATCAGCATAGATATTTTCACTAAAATTTTCATCATTTTTTTTCGCAGTAATGTTAATTAATAGCCATCCATTTCTTCTGATAATTACTGATTCTGATGGGTTTGGTAAATAATTCCGCTTAGATGAATTTAATCCAAATGCTATTAGTGGAGGTGCACTAGACTTTAATTCGTATCTTTCCAATAATCCATTTATATATTCGGATAAATCATGATCTGTCAAAGCCCATCTTATATTTTCACTTAGAAATAAAAAAACTTCATCCAATATTTTATAAATTTCTTTTACTGCGAATTCATGTGATTCATATTGCTGATCAGACCATTTATAATTTTTTATCATGATATTTTGTTTCATTTTCTGAAATTATGGATAGATTAGCTTTTTGCCATATATTTATAGTAATCTAGAGCTTTTGTATAGTCATCAGGATTATTTATATCTACACGAATAATATTTGAATTGAAATTAACTTTAAATATATCTTTTTTATGAATATTGAAAATTTTTCGTAATCCTAAAGTTTTTTCATTGATTTTTTCCAATTCATTTATTAGTTTGTAACTGAAAATCAGCGGATGTCCTCCACCATTATTGTTGATTGGTGAAGTAAGTAAAGAATCACATTTAATATGATCTCTAATCATTTTTGATATTAACCAGTGGGGTCTTGGTTGATCCACGGCTAAAATTATTACTGCATATATGTCTTTTGGTAAACATTCAATACCTTTCCTAATTGAAGTACTTTTTCCTTTATTATGATTTTCGTTATAAATTATTTTTGATTTATGGCTCAAATTTAAATTTTTACTAATTTCAGAATGATGTTTACCCGTGATGATCAAAATTTGATCACATTCTGCTTTAATTAATGAATTAATTTGATATTCAATTAAAGTTGACTCACCCCATTTAAGGAGAGATTTAGGGGTTCCCATTCTTTTAGATTTTCCACCTGTTAGAATAATTCCCCAGATTATTTTTTTTGAAATTTTCAATTATTTTTGATTGGAATTGATTACTATTTAATGGTTATTTGATTCTAGAAAGTTTACCTTTGTTCATGGCTTTATGTAATATTTTTTCTTCCAATTTCATAGAAGATTCTGTTCCCCCCAAACGGAAAGAAAGTATTTCTGAAACAATAGAAATAGCAATTTCTTCAGGTGTTCTTGCTCCAATGTTAATACCGATGGGGGATCTAATTTCTTTTATTTGTTTTTCTGTAAATCCTTTAGAAATAAGTTGTTCGAAAATTAGAATTGCTTTTCTTTTAGATCCGACTAAACCTATATAACTTGCATCAGTTTCTAATGCAGCCGCTATAGCATCATCGTCATGACGGTGCCCTCTGGTAGCTACAACTACAAAGGTGTTTGCATTTGGGACGAGCTTTTTAATCCCCTCCGGGTAATCTGCTACTAATGTTTTATCTGCATCAGGGAAACGTTCACTATTTGAAAATTCTTGTCTGTCATCAATGACAAAGACTTTAAAACCTAAAGTTTTTGCGATTGGAGCAATGGCGTTAGAAATATGTCCACCACCAGCCAAAACTAGATTTGGTTGTGTTGTATATGCTTCGATATAATATTCTCTACCATCTTTTTTAACATATTCATTTTTTCCTAGAGCAAGAAGATTTCTTGATTTTGATATAGCGTCAGAGTTCAATGAATTTGATCCTAGTGATCCGATTATTGACCCATTTTCTCTGATCAATAAAGATTCCCCGATTTTGTCATATTTTTTGTTAGATTTTATTAATTGAGCAAGCGCAACTGGTTTTCCACCATCATATGCTTGAATTATTTCACCAATAATTGTTTCGGCATTAGAAGTTTTTTCTCTAATTGGGTCTATAAGGAAATACATTGTTCCTCCACACACTAGCCCATCTTTCGCGGCTAGATCTTCATTCAATTCATAACTTCTCATTTCAGCAGGTAGGCCTTGTTTGAGTATTTCACTTGAGGCAAACCATATGTCACCTTCAACGCAACCTCCTCCTAACGTTCCTATTGCTGATCCGTCTGATTTTACCAATAGTCTTGCTCCAGATTTTTGTGGTGTAGAACCTGATGTTTTCACTACTGTGGTAATAACCATTTGTTTTTCAGAATTCAACTCTTTTTTTGCTGCTTTATATACTGATTCCATAATCTATGTTTCTATTGAATAAGGTTCGAGTTTATCCCATTTTGGAACTAATCCAATTCCAGGTCTATCAGGAGCATATACTTGACCGTTTTTTATTTCCAACTCATTTTCCCATATTTTCCCATACATTGAGTTTACTGTATCACGGTAATATTCAAGGATAATACCATTAGATATAGCTGTTACAAGATGTATATGTATTTCTTGTGCACCATGCGGTGCGATATCTAGATCATTAGCTTGTGCGAGAGCAACCACTTTCATAAATTCAGTAACTCCTCCCATTATCAATGCATCAGGTTGTAAAATATCAACTGCACGATGGTTGATCATATCTCTAAATCCATATCTTGTATATTCATTTTCTCCTGCTGCTATTGGTATTGAGGTGGATCTGGTAATTTCTCTTTGCCCGATATAATCATCAGGCTCTACAGGTTCTTCAAACCAAAATAAATCATATTTTTCGGCTTTTCTAGCAAACTCAATTGCCTCATAGTGTTTGTATGCGTTATTAGCGTCCACCATTAATTTTACATCAGGTCCGATTGCTTCCCTGCATATTTTTACTCTTTCAATATCTTCATTTATTGATAAGGCACCGACTTTGATTTTTACTGCTTTTGCCCCTAAACTTACATTTTCTCTCATTTCTTCAGATAATTCATCCAAACCTTTTCCTTCTTCATAATATCCGCCAGCTATATAAGCATCTACCATATTAGTAAATCCACCTAATAGTTTGTATAGAGGCATGTTAGCAATTTTTGCCTTTATGTCCCAAAGAGCTATATCTATTCCTGAAATTATTCTTGTAGAAATGCCTCGTCTTCCAACAAGTTTTGGTCTCCACATTTCTCTCCAAATTTTTTCATTGTCTAGAGGGTCAAGATTGATTAAAACCTTTTTGAAGTGGTCACACATATGTTTTCCAACTTGCGGAGTAACTTCTAAATTTCCGGATATTCCTATTCCGGTGATATTTGGGTCATCAGTTTCAATGACCACTATACTTAGTAAATTATGAGTATAAGTATAAAGACCATTTGTTATAGGCTTTGATCTAGGCCATTTGTACATTTTAAGATTTAGGTCAGTGATTTTTATCATTGATATCTCCGAATGATTGATTTTCTTTTACTTTTAGTAATTAGTAATTTTTATTAGAGGTTAGCCTTACGAACATAAAATCTGTTACATTTTTTTCTATTATCTTATCTATTATCTTAAATAAACATTAAACTAAACTAATACATAAAGTAAGGATATAAAATTGTTATTTTAAAATGATTAAATTTTCTCTGTATACGAAAGCAAAATCAGATGAGATAATATTATCATAGTTTAACACGGGCCCTTAGCTCAGTGGTCAGAGCAGACGGCTCATAACCGTCCGGTCGCTGGTTCGAGTCCAGCAGGGCCCACCAAATTTAAATTGTCGTTAAATCAAGTATAATTTTACCTGAATTTATTGACATATTTCAAATATTCTTTATTATATGTTTCAAATAGCGTATTTTATGGGTTTATGATTACGGATATCGCAATCGATCCTCCATAAGTTAGGTCGCTTAAATATATATTTAATGAAAGGAGTAGTGATGGGTATGGGAAATTCATTTTTAGGGAAGAAGTTTTATTTTGCACTTCTAACCTTTTCTTTTTCCTTAGCATTTATCTTAACCGCTTGTTCCGATGGTGAAGTACAAACTATCATCAAGGAAGTTCCGGTAGAGAAGATTGTAGTTCAGGAAAAAATTAAGACGGTTGAAGTACCTGTAGAAACTGAAAAAGTTGTAATTCAGGAAAAAATTAAAGAGGTAGTTTCTGAAAAAATTGTAGTTGCAGAACCTGATACATCTGGCGTAGTGACTACTGAACCAACTGGATCAGGATCTATTACAATTGCTCTAGGTGGAATTGCACCTTTGATACAGGATCAAAGGCGTGATATTAGTGCTGTAGGTGGAATTGGAAAAGACTTTTCAGTTTATGAAACTCTTGTAAGAGCTCCTCATAATTCTCCTCCTGCACCACCACCTCAAGATCATACTGGCTATTCCCCAGATGATGGAGGGATTGCTTCTTTTTGGGAAATCAATGAAGATTTTACAGCTATTACATTCACTATAAGAAATAATATTCCTTGGCACTCAAATGGTGGTAACTGGGGATATGTGGATGCGAATGATGTTGCTTGGAGTTATAATCAAGCTTTTGCTCTAGACTCTGTGAATAATGGAGCTGAAGAAATAGGCTCCGAAATGAAATCTGGATTCAGCGTTTCTGGTCCAATGGAAGTAATACAACACATTGAAGCAGGTGGATTTGATCCAACATGGTCTTGGTTACAAGGTAATGCGAGCTTTAGTGGAATTGTAATTACTAACCAGGATGCTTATTCTGAACTTGGTCCAGAAGGATTTGCTGAAGTAGCTATTGGAACTGGAAGATATATGGCTACAGAATGGAAAGGTGAAGATAAAGTTTCGTTACAAGCTGTTAAAAACCATTGGTCTGGTACTGATGCTACAGTAGGGAACGTAGAGATTGTTGCTATGCCTGAAGAAGCTACCCGAGATGCAGCTTTGAGAGCTGGAGAGGTTCATATTGCTGAACTTTCTCCACAGATAATTGCAGGAACTGTTGAAGCTATAGGTGGGAGCATTCAAGAAATAGGTATCGCTCGTCCACAAGGTTTTCAGATGGCTGGTAATTACTGGAGTACAGATTGTCCAGGATGTGAAGGTGGAGTTATGCCTCGACCAGGCTATGATGAAGCTTTGGAAAAAGGATTCCCTTGGGTAGGAGATCTTTCTGATGCTGCTTCAATGGAAAATGCACGTAAAGTTCGTTGGGCAATGGCTATGGCAATTAATAAAGAGTCAATTATAGAAAATATACTTGAAGGTAATGGAAGAGTAATACACGCGTGGCAGAATATTTTGCCAAGCGACCCATCACATAAAGATGAATGGGTAATTCCATATGATCCTGATAAAGCTCGAGAATATATGGCTGAGGCTGGATATGCTGATGGTTTTGATTATGAGATATGGATTCCTGCTAATTTTGCTCCAGGTACTGTTGCAGCAGCTCAAGCTGTTGTGGAGATGTGGAGACAAGAATTGAAAATGCAAGGAACTATTGATGCGACCGAATATGGCATAAGAAGACCTCAGACGGTAGATAAAACAATTAATGTTCCATTTACCCATGGTATTAACTGGATACCTGGTGCTACTTCAGCACGATATATATGTGCTGCTGGTGGTCACATAGTTGTATTTACAATGGAACAAAAGTATTGTGATATTGGTCTTTCTAATGCGACTGAAACTTCTTTACAGAAGAGGATAGCAAATAATATTGAAGTACAAGATTACTTGTCTGAACAAATGTTATTCGTTCCAATGTTCCAGGCATCTGCGAACTTGTTTGTAGTAAGTCCTGACATTGCTAGTTGGTCTCCTTATAACTCACAGGATGTTTTACCAAATAGACCAGAGTCAATAACTCTTAAGTAAATAGATACTCTAATTACTTATATACTTGACCGTGACCAAATTAATGGTTACGGTCAAGTATTTTTTAAAAACTATGGAGGGGTTTTTTATTAATGGCTAGATTTCTGTTTTTCAGACTGATTTATATAATTATAGTGATGATGGGAGTGACATTTATAGTCTTTGGACTTTCAAGAATGTCTGGTGACCCTCGCTTACTTTATATGACTCCAGGAAGTAGATGGTCACAAGAGGCGTGGGATGCTAGAGGTAAAGATCTAGGATTAGATAAGCCTTTTATGGTTCAATATTTACTTTGGGCGGGAAGGGCAGCACAAGGTAATTTCGGAGATTCTGTTTGGCATAAAAGAAATTCATTGGATGTTATTATTGAAAGAGCCCCAGCTACTTTAAAACTCTCTTCAGTATCATATATTATGGCAATTTTTTTAGGCCTTTCATTAGGAATCTTATCAGCTGTAAATCGAGGAAACTTTTTTGATCTTTTTATTCGAGGTTTTGCTTTAATTGGTCAAGCTGCACCACCATTTTGGATAGCTATTTTGTTGATTTACTTTTTTGCTGTGCATTTAGATTGGGTACCTACTTCTAGAACAGGTGGTTGGAGTAATTATATTTTACCCGTAGCAACTTTGGCATGGCTTGCTTCTGCTGGAATAGCAAGAATAACACGATCTGCTTTATTGGAGGTTCTTGATAGTGAATACGTAAAACTCGCACGTGCCAAAGGGGTGACCAATGTTAAAGTTATATTGAAACATGCATTTAGAAATGCTTTAATTGCTCCTCTAACTGTTGCTGCAGTTTTATTTGCTAGTTTTATTACTGGTACGGTGGTCGTTGAAACCGTATTCGCATGGCCAGGGCTGGGAAGATTATTGGTTGAAGCAACAAGACATAACGATTTTCCTCTTGTTACCGGTCTTGCAGTTATATTTTCAGGGATATTTTTGTTGAGTAGTTTAATGGCTGATATTTTGTATGCTGTTATAGATCCAAGAATTCGAATATTTAAATAAAAATTATGAAAAAATTTACCGATACATATACATTTATAAGAAGATATCCGATATTACCTGTACTTATAATAATTTTGTTGATTTTTATCGCACTTTTTGCTCAGTTTGTTTCCCCTAATGATCCACTATATTCTGATCTTTCTAAAATAAAACAGCCTCCTTTTTGGTTAGAAGGCGGTACACTAGAATATTTGCTTGGCGGGGATTTTATTGGTAGAGATTTGTTAAGTAGAATAATTTATGGTTCACGTATTTCTCTGATGGTTGCAGGAGCAGTCCTTATATCTGGAGGAACTATAGGTACTTTCGCTGGAATTGTAGCTGGTTATAAAGGTGGGGTATGGGATGAGATAATCATGCGTTTGGTAGATATGACCTACGCTATACCATTCCTATTAGTGGCAATGGTAGCTACAGTCGTATTTGGTAGTAGTCTAAGTTTATTACTTATCCTTCTTATAATTTTTAGTTGGCCCCCATTCGCTAGGCAGACCCGTGGATTAACTTTACAGCTCAAAGATACTGATTATGTTGCTGCTGCAAGAATAGCTGGAGCAGGTCCTTTCAGGATAGGTTTTCGTCATATTCTTCCTGGATTGGTTAATATAGTTATTGTGTTAGCGACTTTGCAAGTAGGAAGCTTAATACTTACAGAATCAGTTTTAAGTTATTTAGGGGTAGGAATACCAGCTCCACAACCTGCTTGGGGAACTATGGTTGCAGATGGCAGACAATTTCTTGCAAACGCTTGGTGGATCGCTGTGATGCCAGGAATGGCTATATTTTTAACAGTTTTCGCATTTAATTTTTTAGGTGATTGGTTGAGAGATTATTATGATCCTAGACTAAGACAAATATAATGATATATTAGATATGATAGTAGATAAGGACGAATGAAATGACAGAATTAGGTAGAAGTTGGATTAATGGTACTAATTTTAGACCCGCAAGAGAAGTTGAAATTAAGTATGGGACAGGACTGATTAAGTCTGAAAGTGAAAAATGGCCTCCCTATATTATGATCACCACAAAGACTTCTGGTAAAAATGCTGGTGAATTTTTAAGTTCCGATCCTCTTGGAATAGGTACTGTTAATATGCTAGATTGGGGACATTTAGAAGAGGTTTCTAATTCTCTGCCGGATGATGCGGAGTTAGTAGTAGGATTTGGTGGAGGAACAGCATTAGATGCTTCAAAATATGTTGCTTTAAAAAAAGATTTACCTTTACGATTAGTTCCTTCAATTGTGTCTACTGGAGCAATAATTCATGGGATGTTTGCAAAATGGAAAGGCAGAAACACTATTGATCAGGTTGATCAGTGGCCATATTGTGATTTTGAACATGTGTTAGTAGACTACGATTTAGTACTTAAATCACCTTGGTATTTAAATTCTGCCGGAATTGGTGATGTTCTTTGTATGGGGTCAGATTTTAATGAATGGAAATATTTATCCAATTTTTCTAAAGATGGAGAGAATCCAATTTTTCCTCCTGTTGATGAAAAATTAATTCGTCCTGCTAGAGAATATTTAGAATCACTTGTTGAAAAATTTCCAGAAACTTTGGATGATGAAGGTGATTTTTCTAACGAAACTGTTAAATTTATTATGAATTCTATACATGAGAGGGACGACAGAATGGTTAAATCAGAATATATGACCGGTGCAGGGCATGCAATGACTCAAGCAATTGAAAGCATTTTAAACAGGGGAGGTTTAATACATGGTGAAATGGCTGCTCTTGGAGCTGTCATAGTAGAATTTGCATGTGGAGAAGATACTTATCAAATAGAAAATATGTTAGAAGTATGTAAAGTTCGTTATCGACCTAATGATATAGGAATAACTAATCAAGAATTTAAAAAAGTTTTGGAAAACTTATCAAAATTTTATTCTTCTGGAAAAAACAGTTCTGTTTTATCAGTAAATCCATTAGATCAACAACAACAAATTGAATTATGTGAAATTCTCAAAGTAGAAGTATAATAATTTTCCCCAAAAACTTTTGTGCTCTCTAAATAAATTCACAAATATACTAAATAGTTATAAAATAAGTTATATATTTTAGCAGTGATAAAATTTATTATATGGATCCCAAACATTTAAAGGTTCTACTAAATACCCTAATCGTAAGACCTCCTAAACAGGAAATATATGCATTTGGAACAACTACGGTCACTTATAATTTAGTTACCCAACCCTTATATCAAGCAATAAATATTGATCATAGAAAAGAAGAATCTATTGTAAGGCGCGGAATTGTGAGAGCAGAAACTCCAAAAATAGTGACACCAAATTTTTTGTCTAGGGCAGTAGGATTTGGAGATCAAGCTCAAGAGTTTTTAAAAGAGCTTATAAGAAGAGGTCAAGCAAATGATCCAGGGATACTTTACACTTATCATAATCAGCCTAAAGAAACCCAGATTGTATCTAATAATCCTGAACAAGTAGCAGAGCGTATAGCAAAAAAAATTGACAAGGAATCCCGATCTTTAGAAGCTGTAATAATTGGGGTAGATGAATTATGGGATGTTTCATTAATGAAATTTATTTTTGATTGGACTAATCAATCCTTTTCTTCAAATAAAGAACAATTTAAAAATAGCGGAAGATTAGATATAATCAACGGTATTCCTAATGATGCTAGAGTAAGGATTGATGATATGTTTTTACAAGTTAAACAAGGTGATCTTGATCCTTCAAGATTGCATAATGAATTGGAGAATTGGGGACTTTTTGATGAATATCAAGATAGATTTTTTAGTGTATTAAAGGGTAGACGTAGTAATAGATGAAAATCATATATATATTTCCTTTAAAAAGATAAAAAGAAAAAATCATGCCATTATCTAAATTTAAAGTTATTGATTTAACACGTGTAAGATCTGGTCCTACTTGCGTTAAGCAACTTTCCGATTGGGGAGCTAATGTAATAAAAGTAGAAGTTCCACCAGATGGTAAAGAAGATTTAGGGGGAGATAGAGATGGTTTTGATTTCCAAAATCTTCACAGAAATAAAAGATCAATTACTATAAATCTAAAATCTGACATAGGAAAATCTATATTTTATAAATTGATTAAACAATCAGATATTGTTGTTGAAAATTATCGACCAGATGTCAAATTTAGGTTAGGTATCGATTATAAAATATTATCAAAAATAAACCCAAAAATCATACTTGCAAGTATTTCAGGTTTTGGACAAAGTGGTCCATATGCTTCGAGACCCGGATTTGATCAGGTTGCTCAAGGCATGGGTGGGTTAATGTCTATTACAGGTAAACCTGGATATGGTCCAATGAGAGTCGGAATTCCAATTGCCGATTTATGTGCTGGAATTTTTTGTGCCCAAGGTATACTTTTAGCATTGTTGGAACGTGAAGTATCTGGGAAAGGACAATGGGTGACAACTTCTTTATTAGAAGCTCAAATACAAATGCTAGATTTTCAAGCTGCTCGATATCTTAAAGATAATGAGATTCCTGAAAGTACAGGAAATGATCATCCTACTAGTGTACCTACAGGAGTTTTTCCTACTTCTGATGGGCATATTAATATTGCTTCTGCAGGTGGGGTTATTTATGAACGAATGTGTAAAGCTATGAATGCAGAACATCTTATTTATGATGAAAGATTTAAAACTTCTGATTTGAGGCTAAAAAACAGAGATTTAATGAATAAAGAAATTTCTATAATTACTTTAAAAAAAACAAGCAAATATTGGATAAAATTACTTAATGAAAATGGATGTCCAGCAGGTCCTATATATACTATAGATAAAGTTTTTTCGGATCCGCAAGTTAAGGAACTTAATATGAGTGTACCAATCGAACATCCACGACTGGGTATATTCAATGTAGTTAATCAGGCTATTAAACTTAGTCGTACTTTTTCTTCTGTTCGAAGTCCAACACCTGATCAAGGTGAACATACCGACGAAATTTTATTAGAAATTGGGTACTCTCAAGAGGATATAAATCAATTTCGAATCGATAAGGTAATTTAATAAAAGGGTGTGCGTTTTAAAATGAAAGATTTGTTACTTAATACTGATCGAATGATTGTAAAATCAGAAAATGGAGTTGGGTGGATGATTTTTAATCAACCAAAAAAAAGAAATGCTGTATCTTTTGATATGTGGAAATCTATACCGAAGATAATAGATTATTTTAATTCAAACTCCGAAGTACGAGTTATTGTAATATCTGGTGCAGGAAATAAGTCATTTGTATCAGGAGCAGATATTTCAGAATTTGAAGATAAACGCAATACTAAAAAGCAAGTAGAAATATACGATCAAGCAACTAATGCAGCAAACATATCATTGTTAACATCTGAAAAGCCATTAATTGCTATGATTAAAGGTTATTGTATTGGGGGTGGGTTAGCTATAGCTTTATCTGCAGATATACGAATTGCTTCTAATGATTCATTATTTGCTGTTCCAGCAGCTAAGTTGGGTGTTGGTTATAGGTATGCTGGAGTCAAACAACTAATGGAATTAGTAGGACCATCTTATACGAAAGAAATTTTTTTTACCGGAAGGAAATTTAATTCTGAAGAAGCATTAAGAATGGGATTAGTAAATTCAGTTATTGGAATTAAAAAAATAGATTCTTATATCCATAAAATAACTGATAATATTGTTAATAATGCTCCTTTAACAATTAGATCTATAAAATCTGCTGTGAATGAAGGCATAAAAGATCCTGATGATAGAGATATTATGAAGGTTAATAAAATGGTTCAAGAATGCTTTGAAAGTAAAGATTATGTCGAAGGTAGAAGAGCGTTTATGGAAAAAAGACTCCCGAAATTTCAAGGTAATTAACATCATTATTATTAGTTTACAATGAGATATTTTTTTTTACCAATCAGTTTATTTTTCTTTAGTTTTTTTCTTTTTTCATGTACTGAAAAAAAATCTAACGAAGAAATAATTGAGATTGTAAAACTTGATTTACAAAAATGTCCTGCTCCTTCAGGAAAAACGGATTTATGGTTTAAACATTACGGGATAGGTGATGTTGAAAGAGCTAATATTGTTGTGAGTGCTGGCGGTTATATACAGCTCAGTGAAAATAAAGTCCCATATGTAGTTTGGCCAAGTGATCAAACTATGTATGATTGGCTTATTACTGAAGCTGGAGGAGAATTGATTTGGAATGTTACAGAAATTAAAAATCAAAGTACTGTGTCTTCTAACAATCAATACTGGTTGGTTGAGGCAGAAGGGGGACCGAATTTAGTTCATGATCCCAGTGGAATAATTGCAGGCTCACAGAATGTCGTACTTCCATTACCTATGAGTTTAGTTAAAGATCGTAAAAGACCAGTAAGAAGAGCGAATTTGTATCCTCCTGTGAAGGTTTTTAAGGATTCTAAAAAATCGGACTATAAATGTAATTTAAAATTAGATTACCCTAAGTAAATTTAAATTTATAAGTTTTATCCAAATCTTTCAGTTTTAATAAGATCGTAATTTACTCCTAAATCAAGAATGATACTAGAAATTTTTTCTACGAAATTTGTAGGACCACAAATATAATTTACTGAATTCTTATCAATATTATGTAATGATTTTTCAATTTCATTGATTGAAAATCTTCCTGTCAAACCTTTCCACAATGAACTTTTTTCCCTTGTTAAAGTGATTTTCATATCGAATGAAGGATCTAGAATTGTATATTTATTCAGTTCATCAAAAAAAAGAATATCCTTAATTGTTCTAGATGAAAACATGAGTTTAAATTTTGAGTTATTTTGAGTTTCTATTTTATGACGAATCATTGACATAAATGGAGAAATCCCTGTCCCTCCCGCAAAAAAAATTATTTGATCATTATTGGTAGGTATCCAATTAAAATAATTGCCTAAAGGACCTTTGACTTCAATTTTGTCACCAATCTGTAAATTGTTGTGCAAATATTCTGAAACTTCACCGTTAGGAGATTTGCTTATAGTAAATTCTATAAACTTTAAATTTTTTGGAGATGAGCTAATCGAATAGCTTCTTTGTGCTTGGAAACCATTTTCAGCAGTTAATCTAATATCGAAGTATTGCCCAGCTATTATTTTTTTGGGATTATTTTTTAGTTTTAACTTAAAAACTTTTACCCTGGGACTAATACTGAAAATACTTTCTATGTTACCTATATTCCAATTCATTTTACCTAAATATTTTCAATCACTATAATATCTTTGTTCTTTCCAAGGGTCACCGTACATATGATATCCATATGATTCCCAAAAACCAGGTTTATCTTTGTCAATTACATGTATAGATTTGATCCATTTTGCCGATTTCCAAAAATATAGGTGTGGCACAATTAATCTTGCCGGACCACCATGTGGAGGTTCTAATGGTTTTGAATTGTAGCTATGTGCGATCATTCCTTTTTTATTATTGATGTCTTTTATAGGAATGTTTGTCGTATATCCTCCATAACATGAAACATATATATATCCAGATGAAAAATTTATACTAGATTTTTCTAATATGTCCTCAAGATATACTCCTTTCCAGACAGTATCAAATAAAGACCATTTGGTAACGCAATGTATATCTGTGAAAAATTCTGATTGTGGTAATTTAAGGAACTTTTCCCATGTAAAAGATTTCATTAAATCTTGATTGTCATAAATTTCTAGATTCCAAAGTTTTAAATCAATTTTTGGTGTAGGTCCTGCAGTTAGGATAGGCAAATAATCTACTAAATATTGTCCAGGAGGTAATTTTTTTTTATTACTTAAATTATTTTTTTGGTTAAATCCCTTGTTAATCATAATTTTATTTCCAGATCGTGGACATCATAAAAAATTGAATATATGCTGACAATAATTAAATTAAAAAAGTTCAATATTTTTTATTATACCGGAGATTAATATATGAATAGACTCAAATCAAAGAATGTTATAGTAACTGGTTCAGGAAATGGAATTGGTGCATCAATAGCTAAGTTATTTTCTAATGAAGGTGCAAATGTAGTTGTTGCCGATATTGAAGATTTTAGTGGGAAAAAAATTGTTGAAGATATTACTAATATTGGTAATAAAGCTATATATCGAAATGTAGATACTTCCAACTCAGAATCTGTTAAGAATCTAATACAATCTTCAATTGAAGAAATTGGAGAAATTGATATATTGATAAATAATGCAGCCGCTTTTGTATTTGGTACTGTGGAAACAATTACTAATGATGATTGGTCAAAGGTTTTTGGAGTGAATGTAATTGGATACGCTAACTGTGTTAGGGAAGTACTACCTTCATTTAGGGAAAATAACAAAGGAGTGATAGTAAATATTGCTTCAGTATCTTCATTCATAGCCCAACCTGAATTTGTTCCATATAATTCTTCTAAAGGTGCAGTATTACAATTAACACGTTGTTTAGCAATGGATCTTGCTAAAGAAAATATAAGAGTAAATGCAGTTTCTCCTGGATCAATAAAAACACGTGCAACTGATATACATATTGAACGTCTAGGTCTTGATCATGAAGAATCTTATAGAGAGTTTGGGAAAGATGCTCTTTTAAACAGGATGGGACGACCAGAAGAGATAGCATATGGGGCATTATTTTTAGCTTCTGACGAATCATCTTTCATGACTGGAACGAATATGATAATCGATGGTGGAGCTTCGATAGATTAGTTTTTTTAAAAATTAAAAAGTTCTAAAGAACTAAGTATTATTCCACCTGCACCTATAATGAGCAGTATAAATGCAAAAATATTAATAAAACCAAAAATAAAGAATTTTGGAATATTTCTCAAGAAATAAGCTATTGCAGTAATTCCCCATAAAATTCCTGAACCAGATTGATCATTTTGGAAAGAGTTTAGTGACATTACTAAAAATAGTAATACTGCTATGAAACCATATAATGAAGGTAACCTTAAAAAAGGCATAATTTTCTCCTTAAATTTTATTTTTTACCAATTTGTTATAGAACCATCTTCTCTTCTTAGCCTCGGTGGAAAACCCAAAGGTTCGATGATTGATTTTTCTATTTCATTCATATCAATATCTACTCCCAAGCCAGGTTCATCTGGGCACCAAGCAAATCCATCTTCCCAATTAATTTGTTTAGGGAACAATTTAGTAGAGTAAGATCCGGGTTTTTGCGGCATTTCTTGTACTCCTACGTTTGTAGAAGCCATTGATAAAGAAACACATGCCGCAGCGGAAATTGGACCTAAAGGATTATGAGGGGCAATATCTATATAGTGAGTTTCCGCCCAATGGGTGATTTTTAGTGCTTCAGTAATACCACCAACTATACATAAATCTATTCTAGCATAATCTATTGATTCATCTTCAATTACTTCTCTGAAAGGCCATTTTGTTCCCCATTGTTCTCCTGCAGCTATAGGTAATCTAATCTGGGGTCTTAAGTTTTTATAGCTACCAGGATTTTCAGATCTAATAGGATCTTCTATGAAAAAAGGTTTAAATTCTTCTAAATCTTTACACATTTGAACAACATGTGCAGTATCTAGTCTGGTATGTACATCAAAACAAATTTGTATATCAGGACCAACAGATTCTCTCACTTTAGACATTTGTTCTACAGCTATTCTCATAGATTTTGTTGGTTCTAAAATTGAAATCTCTTGATTTTTTTGGTGAATACTAGAACTTTCGGGTAGCCCCCATCTGACAAATTTCCATCCGTCATCTACTGCTTTTTTACAACTTTCAACTAATTCTTTGATGTTACTGCCTTGAGTATGAGGATAACAGATGACTTTATTTCTTACTGGACCACCTAAAAGTTTATATACTGGCTTTTCAACTGATTTACCTTTTATATCCCACAGTGCAATATCTATTGCAGAAATAGCACAAGTGTATACTTTGTCTGCTGGAAAAAAACTAGACCTAAACATTTCTTGCCATAATCTTTCTGTTTCCCATGGGTCAGAACCGATAATTAATTCTGATAAGTGTTTTATTGCATATGCTATAGAATTTCCCCATTTAATAATTCCAACTTCTCCAAGTCCATAATGGCCAATATCTGTTTCGATCTTTACTATAAAATATTCCTTACCTCCTCCCCAGTTATTTTGTGATTTATCTGAGATATAGTAACTATTTACAGAGGTTATTTTCATTATTTAGCTCCATTTATATATATATAAGTTCGAGTTTATTTACTCAAATGCATGTGGTCAATCCATATCTAAATCAAAATGTTTATTAAACTCGTAATTAATTTATAGAGCAATTACATCTGATTTATCAGTATTATCTGTTCTAGGACCTATAACAATTCGCAACAAGGTAAATTTATATAGAATGAAGGTCATTTCAATAGCAATGTTAGTTGCTACATTATTTATATCTTCTAACCCATATTCTAATTTTTTATTAGCTGAAGATAATTCAGGGACCAAAAATGTAATTATTATGGATCAAGGTGCAGCGGAAAACGAAGTAGATTTAGATTTACTAGAATCAATAATTACGTTAATCAGTGTTAATGATGAAAAATTGTTTGCTTCTGGTATTTATGGTGAATTCAATCGTAGCATATCTAAAATAATTTCTAATGTTCCTAAAAGCCAAATTTTAGAAGATTTAACTATCATAAAAGGATATGATGCTAAAAACAAAAAATCCGATCAATTAGGAAATTTAAGTGAAATATATTCATATTTGAGTAATAATGATGCGAAATTTGGTTCAAAAGTTTACTTAATTACAAATGGGACAATATTAGGAGAATCAGAAAACACTAAAAATAGATTTTTGGATCTATCTGATCTTTTTAAAAAAGAAGGTTGGGCAATAGATATATTAATGTTGCCTTCTTCTGAGATTTCGGTTAGGGAAATTTTTAAAAGTGTTTCAGATAATACTAATGGAAAATTTTATGATTTGGGGGATTCTATTGGGGTAAATTCTTTACTGAATGATATTACAGGTAGTAAATTTCAAGAAATCCTAAATGTTAATTTAACTAAGGATGTTCCAACATTGAAGAGTTTTGATATTCCACCATATACTACGGAATTAAAAGTAATTCTGATAAAAAAACCCTATATTTTTCCTGAAATATATATGCCTGATGGTCAACAAATAAATAATTCGACTGCGAATATTTATATCAACACGACCAAAAATTTTGATTTTTTTTCTATTCAAAACCCTGATGCTGGTAAATGGTTGATAAGAGCAGATGGTGAAAATTCTTATTTTAAATCCCTAGTTAATTTTCGGAATGATATTAATATTTCTTATATAGGTGATCCTGTTTATCCTGTTAGTGAAGAAATATTATTAGAAGTTAAAATCGACAATCTAGATCCAAAAATTGTTATTTCAAATTCTAAGATAGAAGCATTAATAAAAGATCCTACCGGTAAAATTGCTATGTACGAATTTTTTGATACTGGTTATAACGGAGATAAAATTGAATCTGATGGTATTTATTCAACTAAGTTTCTGCCAAATCAAAATCAAGGAATTAACGATGCTGAATTAAGAATATCCTGGAACTCTTCTTCTGCAATAATTACTCATGATTTTTCATTTAGAACCGAGTATTTTCCTTATATTAATCTAACAGTTGATAAATCAGTTGAAGTTCAATTAGACGAAAAAATATATATTGGTCAAATTACGACAAAAAAATCTGATTATCCATATTATGTTTCTACAGACGAAATTGAATTAATGGTATTTAATGAATTTTTAGAATCAGATACAATCATAGAACTTGTACCTATAGATGTAGTAGAAGAAAAAAAATATTGGAAATTTAATATTTTTGTAATATTTCCTGATACAGGTTTGTATAAGATCAGTGCTTCCCTTTCTGGTAAATATCTTGATAAGAATTTTTCTTCAAATATACCTGACGAGGCTATTAATGTTAAGATATTAGTTCCATTTACCGAAACGCTATTGCAATATATTAGAATCGGATTATTCGTAATTTTTTTCTTGGCTATTTTAGTAGGTGGATTGTTTTTTTATTTTTCTAGATTTGCTCCCTATGGCCGACTATTAGATGATCAAGATAATCTAATAGTTGATTTCAAAAATTTAAAACGACCACTTAACAAATTGATTTTTAGCCGCAATAGAATTTATGCTACAGAAATATATAATTTACCTTTTTCTGGAGGTGTGTTTATATTTAGGAAAAAAAGCATAATATTAGAAAAAGACCCGAAAATCAATGATCCCTCTATCAGAGTCAATGGGATACCATCTACAGATCTTATTAAACTAGATCATAATGTTGTTTTGGGTGTTGCAGGTAGATTGATCAGACTAGTAAAAGACTAATTCATTTTTATAGGATCGTGAATTTCTATTTTAATTATTTTTGTGGGAACTATATTTTCTCCAGGATTAATGGGAGTGATTTTATCTACAATGTTCATACCTTTCATTACTTTACCGAAAACAGCATGACAAGAAACTCCAGGAGAACCACATGCCTTTGGATTCCCACTTTCATCATACGGATCAAGAAATGGAGTAGGTGCATAGGTGATAAAAAATTGAGAGCTGTTAGTATTTAGTCCTGCATTGGCCATAGAAACTATTCCCGCAGAATCATGTTTCATATCAGGATGGAAAAAATCATTGAATTGATAACCTGGTCCACCACCTTTCCCATCTTTTGTTCCTGCTTGAGCCATGAAGCCAGGAATTACTCTGTGGAATGAAGAATTATCATAGAAACCTGCTTTGGATAGATTTATAAAATTTTCAACATATATCGGAGCAATTTTACCAAAAAGTTCTATTACTATTTCTCCCTCAGGCTGACTAGTTTGAATCGTTGCTAAATAGGTTTTGTCAATATTTAAAAAACCTTTAGGAGGATCATATTCATAATAAGGTTGAGTCATTTGCTTATTTTCCAATTTAACTTGTTGTATCTCTTGATTATTTTCTTTATTACTTGTTTCTGTACAACCTAAACTTATTATGCTTAGGGATATGAACATGAATAAAAGTACTTTTGAGATTTGAATTAAACTCATTTATCTCCTCAATAATTTTCATATACTACAAAAAACTTATATAAGTTTATAACTCAATTAATTAAATTTGTATTGCATATGAGAGAATAAAAAAGATTAAGATTAAAAAAATGGAAAAAATCAGACTTAGAGAAATATATAAAACAGCTTTAATTAGTAGAGCGCTTGATGAACGTATATGGATGTTGAATAGACAGGGTAGGGCAGCAATTGCCGCATCTGGTCAAGGACATGAAATAAGCCAATTAGGATGTGTTGAAGCTCTAGATTCATCTCGTGATCATTTTTTGATTTATTATCGTCAATTTACTTTAATGCTGGCATTAGGTACCACTCCTGAAGAACAACTTAGAAACTTTTTAGCAAAAGAAGGTGACATAATGAGCGGAGCTCGTCAATTTCCTTTACATGGATCTCATCCGAGAGTAGATTTATTTTCTTTTTCTAATGTTGTTGCTACTCAGTTACCTCAAGCAGTTGGAGTCGCTTTAGCGGATAAAATGAATGACAAAGATTCAGTTACTATAGTATTTTTTGGTGATGGAGCTGCTAGTCAAGGAGACTGTCATGAAGCTATGAATTTTGCTTCAATTCATGATTTACCTGTGATATTTTTTTGTGAAAATAATGGTTATGCTATTTCAGTTCCATTAGAAAAACAGATGAATGTAGATAATATATCTTCAAGATCTTCAGCTTATAATATACCCGGGATTCAAGTAGATGGGACTGATTTTTTTTCTATTTATGAAACTACTAAGGAGGCTGTAGATCGAGCAAAAAAAGGTTTGGGTCCCACAATTATAGAATCCAAAGTAGAGCGTTTATTACCTCATACTACAGATGATGATCACACAAAATACAGGTCAGCATCTGATATTGAACATATGATTGAAAGAGATCCTATTCCAATTTTTGAGAATCAATTGATTGATTTAGGTGTTATTAATAAAAAAGATATTGAATTAATGAAAAAAGAAGTTATTTCAATTGTAAATATATCTACAGACAAAGTTGAAAAGGAAGCATTTCCTTCTTTAGATAATATGTTGTTACATTCTGATCTAAATTAATTTATAGGATAATATTTTGTCAGTTATATCAGTAATCGAAGCAGTAAGAAAAACGATATTTATGGAGATGAAAAGAGATAAAAAAATTTTCATCTTAGGAGAAGATGTAGCATCTAGAGGAGGTGTTTTTTTGGCTACAGATGGTTTATTAGAGGAATTTGGTGATCAAAGAGTTATTGATACACCTTTGGCAGAATCTTCCATATGTGGGGTAGCTATTGGTGCTGCTGTGAATGGAATGAGACCTATAGCAGAAATTCAGTTTGCAGATTTTGTTTGGCCTGCAATTAATCAAATTGTGGGTGAAGCATCTAAGATTAGATATGGAACATTTGGTAAGAAAAAATGTCCAATTACAATCCGCATCCCATATGGTGGAGGAGTTAGAGGTGGTCTATATCATTCTCAAAGCATAGAAGTACTTTTTGCTCATACTCCAGGACTTAAAGTTATTGCTCCTGCGACACCTTATGATGCTGCAGGTTTGTTGAGATCTTCAATCAGAAATGATGATCCAGTTGTTTTTTTAGAGCATAAAAAAACATATAGGTTGGTCAAAGGGGAGGTGCCAGATAATGATTATTCTATTCCTTTGGGTAAAGCTGAAGTGAAAAAAGTTGGAAATGATATTACCGTAATAACTTATGGTTTGATGTTACATTATGTTCTACAAGCAGCTGAAGAATGTAAACATTTTGGAATAAATGTAGAAGTTTTAGATTTGCGTTGTTTGAGACCTATTGATTCTGAAACTATTGTTCAATCTGTTAATAAAACAGGCAGAGCACTAATTGTTCAAGAAGATACTAGAGCTATTAGTGTTTCTTCAGAAGTTGCAGCAATTATTGCAGAAGACTGTTTTTTCGATCTTGATGCACCTATAAAGAGATTGACACCTATAGAAATTCCTCCAATGCCTTTCTCTCCTATCCAGGAGGCGGAATACATGCCGTCAAAAATTAAAATTGTTAAATCAATAAGAGAATTATTGGAGATATAAATGAACATAGAAATAGAACTACCTCATATAGGAGAATCTGTGACTGAGGCAGTAATTGAAAAATGGCTGAAAAACATTAATGATGATGTAGAAAAATATGAACCTCTATTAGAAATTATTACGGATAAAGTTTCTATGGAAATTCCATCTCCATACAATGGGAAATTAATTGAAACTTTAGTCAGTGAAGGTGAAACTGTTGGTATGGGGAAAGTTATTGCCGTAATGGAGATTACTGATGCAGATTATATAGATAAAAATATTTCAGGATCAATACCTGACGATACGATTATTGGTTCTTTTTCTGATGTAGCAAATGTTGGTCCAACTGGAGGGGAATTTAATGACACTAGCATTATTTTACCGAATCAAAAAAATGAAGATTTTGTTGTTATTGATAACAAACCTGATAATTCTGATAAATATTCTCCTGCTGTGCTACGTTTGGCCTATAAACATAACTTGGATTTGAATGATGTTGTTGGTACTGGTAATAAAGGTCGTATAAGTAAAATTGATGTTATTAATCATATACAAAGAGCAGACCAAATTAAATCTAGTGACAACTTGAGACTAAATATTAGTGATGATGATGAAATTAAAGAACCAACAATTTTGAGAAAAATTATCGCTACTCGGATGAAAAAATCTTATTCTGAGATACCTCATGCTTGGACATCAATTGAAGTTGATATGACGAATATAAAGAAAATTATTAATTTGAATAAGGAAAAAATATTTTCTGGGCACAATGCTAAATTAACATATTTGCCATTTTGTGCAAATGCTGTCTCTAAAGCTTTAAAAGAGCATCGACATATAAATTCAACATGGTTAGACGGAAAGATTATCTTACGTAAAGATGTAAACTTAGGTATCGCTATGGCAGGAGAAGGTGGTTTAGTTGTACCTGTAATAAAAAAATCAGATAATTTCAATGTTTTAGAATTATGTATAAAAATTTCTGATTTGACTAAAAAAGCTCGTACATCTAAACTCCATTTAGAAGATCTAGAATCAGGTACATTTACTCTTAATAATACCGGTGCATTAGGATCGGTAATTGGAGGAGCCATCATAAATTATCCCCAGGCAGCAATTATAACTACTGAATCGGTAGTTGATAGAGCTGTAGTAAAAAAAGTTAATGGCAAAGAAATTATTGCTATTGGATCAATTATGAATTTATGCTTATCATTTGATCACAGAATTATAGATGGTTTAGATGCTAGTAATTTTGTGCAATCTGTGAAGAAATCTCTTGAATCGATTACTTATGACAGTAAAATCATTTGATAAATAATCGATTAAATATAATTTCTTTGGGTACGGTCGATTATGGAAAAGCTATGAGACTCCAAAAAATTGTTCATTCTCAGCGTGTAAGTAATACTAGACCAGACACTTTAATTTTATTAGAACATCCAGACACAATCACTTTAGGAAGGAGGGCTAAAAGAGATGATTTATTGTCTTCAGATGAAGATTTGAAGAAATTAGGAGTTAAAGTGTTTCATACTGATAGAGGAGGGCAGGCAACTTATCATGGTAAAGGTCAACTCATCATATATCCAATAATCAACATCAAAGATCATAACTTTGGTCCGATCTCTTACGTAAGATTTCTTGAGAAATTGATTAAGGATACTGTTGGAGAATTTGGAATTGAATCTACAAATTACAAAAATGAAACAGGTGTTTGGGTATATGATAATTTTAAGTCTAAAAAAAAAATAGCATCAATAGGAGTGAAGATATCCAATGGTGTTACTTTTCATGGTGTTGCATTAAATGTTTCAACTAAATTACAGATGTTTAATCACATTATACCTTGCGGAATATCTAGTACAGAATTTACAAATGTGAATAATGAGAGTGAATCAAAAATTACTTTTAAACAAGTATCCAATGTTTTAATTAGTAAAATTACTTTAGCTTTTGATAAAGAACCTTTATATGAGGATTTTTATGAAAAATATTGATAGTAGTTTATCCCATCTTTTATGCCCTATAACAAGTGAAAAATTTGATCCTGATTACCCTCATAGGCTCAATCCTTCCACTGGGAGACCTTTGTTAGTAAAATATAATTTAGAAATTGCATCAAAAACCCTTACAAAAAACAATTTAAAATTTCGTCCACCTACTATGTGGAGGTACCAAGAAGTATTACCTGTACGAAATCCTGAAAATATTATCTCACTAGGAGAAGGTTTTACTCCTTTACTCAAATTAAAAAGATTAGGCAAATTTTTGGGTATCAACAATTTATGGTTAAAAGATGAAAGTCTAAATCCAACTGGTTCCTTTAAGGCTAGAGGTTTATCGTCAGCAATATCACGTGCTTATGAATTAGGGATTCGTGATATAACTATGCCATCAGCAGGTAATGCAGCAGGTGCAATGTCTGCTTATGCAGCTAAAGCAGGAATGAACGCACATGTTTTTATGCCGAAAGATGTTCCTATCGCAAATTATATAGAATGTGATTATTATGGAGCAAATGTGCATCTTGTTGAGGGATTTATTAATGATTGTGGTAAAGCTTCTGCTGATCACGCGGAAAAATTTAACTTATTTGATATTTCTACCATGAAGGAACCTTATAGAGTTGAAGGTAAAAAAACTATGGCTTATGAAATTGTTGAACAATTAAACTGGGAAGTTCCAGATATAATTATTTATCCGACAGGTGGAGGTACTGGTATAGTTGGTATCTGGAAGGGAATGGACGAAATGGAAAATTTAGGTTTAATAGATAATAAAAGACCAAAATTAGTTTCTGTTCAGGCTGAAGGTTGTTCTCCGATATATGATGCATTTATAAAGAAAGAAAAATTTTCTAAAGAAATTCCATATCCAAAAACAATTGCAGCTGGTATGCGGGTTCCTTCTGTTATTGGAGATTTTTTAGTTTTAAATGCTATCAAAGAAAGTGGAGGTATAGTTGTAAAGGTTTCTGATGAATCTATGTTGAATTCTATTAAACTTTTATCAAAATTCGAAGGTGTATTTTCTGCTCCTGAAGGAGGTTCGACTCTTTCAGCTTTGGAAAAGATATTAGATTCAAATTATATTTCTAGAGATATGAAAATAATATTAATGAACACTGGGACCTCTTTGAAATATACAGAATCTGTTAAGAGTTAAATCAGAAATCTATTACGTGACTTTCAACTCCTTCTGGGAATTTTAGCCGGAATTCTGTATCGAGAATTCCCAGAATAAATGAATTATATCTAGATCCATGATGTGGTCTACTTTGTCTGAGAGTTCCCTCATGTTGGAAACCGATATTTTCAAATAACATTTTTGCACTTTTATTATATTCAGGAACATCTACCCACGCTCGAAATAGATTTAAGTGATCGAAAACGTGTTCTAACATTGCTAATACTGAAGCCGTTCCGTACCCTTTGTGCCATAGATTTCTATCACCTATCAATATAGAAACCTGAGCATCTCCAAGAGGTTCGTCAATGTTCAATTGACCTTCTCCTATATGTAGATTTTCTAAAGTATAAATAGAAAAAATATCTCTATGGGGTTCATGGTTAGGATCATGAAAAATGTTATTCCATTCTTCTATAGACGCTGTTAGCATTTTTTGGGGATCGTACCCCAAATGCGCCGCGTCTCCATATGTATACCTTCCAAACCAATTCTCATTTACTTCTTTATCTTCTAACCAAATTGAGATTCTTTTTATATCTTCTCGGGTTACTTGTTTTAGTTTTACTATTGCCATATTTTTAGTGAATTATTACAGTTTATGTTTTTATTTATAATTTATATATTTTCAATAAATATTAACAATAAATTTCATTGAAGTCTTGATTAGATATTTTTTTATCATGATCAAACAATTAACATTAATTATAAAAGAAAGGAAAATTATATGTCAGATCATTGGAAAATGGAAGCTGAAATTGAATATTGCGTTCCTTGTGGATACGGAAATTTAGCCGCATATATGGTTAGTGAATTATTTCAGGCAGGTGGCCCTTCATTGGCTATATCTGTAGTTCCCGGTCACAGTGGTGCATTTAAGGTTACAGTTGATGGTAATATATTATGGGATAAAACAGTAGAAGGAAGGTCTCCTCACATTATGGAAGTTAAGGATTTAAAAGCAAAAGTAGCCAATATGCTTAAATCTGGTGCAACCATACAGTCAAATTAGGGAATTTGATTAAAATTCAGATTTTTTATGATTACTCATGAATTACTTGATCAATAAAAATGCTGATGTTATTCTCTTATTGTGATTTAGTAAATCTAGATTTTGGATTGATATTTTTTGGATAAAATGGAAGATTATTTACTTCAATATGGTGTATTAGTAGTTTATGCATTACTTGCTATTGCAGTTCCCATTGGAATGTTACTTATCAGTTACTTAGCAACTTTCATTAAAATAAGACCTTCCAAACCGAATGAAGTTAAATTATCTGCCTATGAGAGCGGGTTACCCCCTTTCGGCCCAAAGCCGGTTATGTTTAATTTTCGATATTATTATTATGCTATTTTATTTGTAGTATTTGATGTTGAAACTGTTTTGATTTTTCCATGGGCAGTAAAGTATGGTGTGCTTAGCAAGCAATTTGGGTTAATTGCTATGTTTGCTATGTTTGTTTTTTTATTTATAGTTACTGTTCCTTTCATTTATGCTTGGCGTAAAGGAGATTTAGAATGGATTTACAACCGAAATTAGACGATACCATTGATGGATATGGTGTTCCTATTCCAGATATTTCTGATGGACCATTACATGAAATTACATGGGATATGGATAAAAATGAAGGTAAGTCGGTTAATCAGATCAAAGCTAATAACATACAACCTTATCCGGAGCCTTTAGTTGATATTCCTAAAGATGTAAAAAACAATATAATGGTTACATCCGTAGATTATTTACTAAATTGGGCTAGAAAATCATCTATGTTCCCTTTACAGTTTGGGTTAGCTTGCTGTGCGTTCGAAATGATTGCAACTGCAATGGCAAGATATGATATTTCACGTTTTGGAATGGAGGCAATGAGAGCCAGTCCAAGACAAGCAGATTTGATGATTGTTGCTGGTACTGTTACTTGGAAAATGGCTGTTCCTTTGAAAAGACTTTATGATCAAATGCCTGAACCTAAATGGGTAATTTCTATGGGAGTATGTGCAACTTCTGGCGGACCATATTATCAGAGTTATTCTGTAGTCCCTGGTGTAAATCATATTGTTCCAGTTGATATATATGTTCCAGGATGCCCACCAAGACCAGATGCTCTTTTATATGGAATAATGCAATTACACGATAAAGTAAGACGATACAGTCTAACTACTAATCCGGCAGGTAATTAATGACAGATCAATGGAAAGGTATTGTATTAGGAAAAATGCTAAATCAAATTTTACCTGGCTGTTTAGTATCAACAAATAAATATGATGTGTGGATTAAAAATGAGAATTTACTAGAAGTATGTAATGTTTTGCGAGAGAAAGAGGAATTTAAATTTGATTTATTAAATAGTATTACAGCTGTTGATTATATAGATTATTTTGAAGTTATTTATCATATTACATCTTTATCAAAGAATGCTTCGGCTGTTATTAAAACTAAAGTGGGATTTGGAAGAAAAGACCCATCTTTATCAAGTGTAGTGGGTGTGTGGAGAGGCGCTGATTATCAAGAAAGAGAGATTTGGGATTTATTAGGGATAAAATTTTTATCACACCCCAATCTTAAACGTTTATTTTTATGGGAAGGATATCCTGGTTATCCATTACGAAAAGATTATATTACATATGATCAATCAATAGTTACTGATAATAAATAAAATGCCCTCCACTCAGCCAGTTACAGTAAATTTAGGTCCACAGCACCCATCAACTCATGGAGTTTTTCGTATGAGAGTAACTTTTGACGGAGAGGAAATTGTTGATGTAGAGCCAGTTTTTGGTTATTTACATAGAGGTTCTGAAAAATTAGCAGAAGAAAGAACATATACGCAGGTTTTGACTCTTACGGATAGGATGGATTATGTTTCATCAATGTTGAATAATCAGTCTTATATTTTGGCTGTAGAAAAATTAGCAAATGTTGAACCATCACCTCGTGGTGTTTGGTTGAGGATGATTGCTTCAGAATTACAAAGAATAGCCAGTCATCTAGTAGCTACAGGATTTCTTATCCAAGATTTAGGGGCTCTTGGGACCCCTTTAATTTATTCTATGAGGCAAAGGGAATATATATTGGATCTTTTTGAAATGTTATGTGGTGCTCGTATTACAAATTCTTATTTGAGACCTGGCGGAGTTTATATGGATGCTCCAGAAGAATTTTGGCCTGCATTGGATAAAGTATTGTTAGATGTTCCTCATGCATTTGATGAATTAGAGGAATTGTTATCAGCCAATGAAATCATTAAGTCTAGAACTATTGGGGTTTCTATTTTATCTCCTGAGTCTATGGTTAATGCTTCAATAACAGGACCGATGTTAAGGGCGGGTGGAGTAGATTGGGACCTAAGACATCGAAACCCATATGATTTTTATGATCAGATCAACTTTCATAGACCACTACATAATTCTTCTGATAATTTTGCAAGATTTTGGGTAAGAATTCAAGAGGCTAGAGAAAGTGTAAAAATAATTAGACAATGTATAGATAAAATTGAACCTGGTCCTGTTCGACCATCTTTTGATGAAGTACCAAGATTGTTACGGCCACCACCAGGTGACGTATATTCGGCAATAGAAGGATCAAAAGGCGAGCTTGGATTCTATTTGGTAAGTGACGGCGGTATTGCACCTTATAGGTGCCATGTAAGGGCTTCTTCATTGATAAACCTAACTCTTTTAAGAGAAATGCTTATAGGAGAATTGTTTAACGATCTATTTGTTAGTTTCGGTAGCATAGATTTAAATATGGGAGAAGTAGATAGATAATGGATATGATAGTGGAAAATAATATTTTTCGATTTATCTATTGTAATTTGGTGAATACGAATGAAAGTTGTAGTGACTTCGGAAATTTTTTAGGGATTTTACCTTTAGGATTTGAATGGCTTGCATTCTTAATATCTGGATTTTTATTGTGTTTTATTTATATCAATGGGATTTTAGGAGCAGTAATTTTATCAATATGGGGTGAAAGAAGATTATATGGTAGATTTCAAAACCGATCTGGTCCGAATCGTTGGGGGCCGATGGGTGTTTTCACTTCGACGGCTGATGCGATTAAAGTAATGTTCAAAGAAGATGTAGTGCCTGTAGACGCTGATAAATTTTTGTTTAACTTGGCCCCTGTTTTAATGGTTTTTCCTGTATTTATGGTTTTCTCAGTTATTCCAGTGGGTATTGGAACTTTTGTAGTTGATTTAAATGTAGGTCTGTTATTTATTTTGGCTGTTACTTCCTTAAGTGGATTGGCAGTGGTAATTGCTTCGTGGGCATCAGGGAATAGGATATCAATTTTTTCAGGATTAAGAGCTGTTGCAGTTTTGATAAGTTATGAAATACCCATGGCATTATCTTTAGTTGGAGTATTGATGCTATCAGGAACTTTATCGTTGAATGGTATCGTTGAAGCTCAAAAAATCCCTTTTATTTTATTGCAACCGCTCGGTTTTGTTGTTTTCTTTTTAGCTTCCCTTGCTGAGATTAATAGAACTCCTTTTGATCTAACTGAAGCAGAATCTGAGCTTGGTGCGGGTTATTTAAATGACTATTCGAGTATGAAATTTGGAATTTTCTTTTTGGCTGAATTTGCGGCAACTATAGGAGCATCGGCGGTTATCGCTACAGTTTTTCTTGCTGGTTGGAAGGGTCCAGAAATTTTACCAAGTCATATTTGGTTTGGCATTAAATTAATTTTAGTTTTGGGTTTGATAGTTTGGGTGAGAATGTCTTGGCCTAGAATGCGGATAGATCAAATTTTACATCTCGCATGGAAAGGACTATTTGAACTTACGTTAATAAATATAATAGTTACCACTATAATGATATCAATTAAACCTGACCCTTCTGTAAATGAGATGTGGATAATGGCCATAATTAATTGGGTAATATGTATATTTTCCTTGATTATAGTAAGTAAATTTTTAAATAGAAGTGTCAAGGATAATTTTAGTAATTTGAAAAATACTACCCCTTATCCTGTTGGAACAGAAAAAATAAAAAGCTCATTTATTAATAAGAAGGAGATGGTAAATTGATAGGACCAGGTTTATTAAGAGGTCTAAAAATAACCCTAATTAACTTTTTTAGATTTCCAGCCACTATTCAGTATCCTAATAGAAGAGTCTGGCTCCCTGAGTTATCAAGATATAATTCACTCACTCCTTTGAAATTGTTTCTTGAGACTCCAAAATCGGCAATCTTATCATTATTTGGAATGGCAGAAATTCCTATGAAAATACCACAATCTCCTCGATTTAGAGGGAATGAATTTGCATGGTTTGAAGATCGTTGTACTGGTTGTGCTAGTTGTGCTAAATATTGTCCACTTGGGATAATAGAAATTGTTACTTCTCCAGGGTCGACAGATATTCAAGAGGGCGAAAATTATTCAATTGATGTTTTTGATATAGATATTGGTAGATGTATGTTTTGTGGTTTGTGTGTTGAAGCTTGTCCTTACGATGCTTTACATATGGGAACATCTTTTGAAAGAAGTACAACTGTAAGAAATAAATTGGTGATTAATAAAGATAATTTAAATAATTCAGATAAAAAGCCTAGTTCTTGGTATAGACCACAATTTGAAGAAAGAGAATTTAACCCTTTTGATTCCGAAATTGAAGACCATTATGAAGCAGGAAGGCATGAAAAACCTGAAAAAAGAACTATGAAAGATAGATGGGTTGATAGAAATAATTAATATGTCAGGGAATTTTTTTATAGATATAACTTTTTGGGTAGTCAGTTTTTTGATTATTCTAGGTTCTTTTTATGTAGTCACAGCTAGAAATATTTTTAGAGGAGCGATTGGACTATCTTTTGTTTTTATATGCGTTGCGATAATATTTTTTCTTCTAAATGCAGAATTTCTTGGGGTTGTGCAAATTTTAGTATACGTGGGAGCAGTTTCAGTATTAATTGCTTTTGCAGTAATGTTTATTAAAGATGTTGTGGATGGAAGTAAATATTCAAAGTATAGGTTATTATCTGCATTTTTATGTTCTTTTCTTTTCTTTGTATTGATCTTTATTTCTCAAGTAACTGAATGGAATTCTATGGATTCTATAGAGAATGAAGATGCATTAGCTGGTTTAGAGGGATTTTATTTCGAAGAATCCGAATCTGGATCAATTTTAATTAAAAAGGCAGAGGTTTTATCTGATGGAGTAAATAAAGGAGTTTTTATAAATAGTACATTATCAATTGGTTCTTCCCTGATATCTAATTTTTTGATTCCATTACAAGTTATAGGTTTTATATTAATTTCAGCATTAATTGGCAGTCTGACAATTATTAGACAGAGAAGAAAACAATGACATTAGATTCTTTACTTATATTATCTGCAGCAGTTTTTTGTATAGGATTATATGGAATTTTATCGAAAACAAATATTGTTTCAACTATTATGTCAATCGAATTAATGTTTAACGGAATCATTATTGCAGCGGTATCATTTTCACGTTTTACTCCATCTGCATTACTAATGAATAATAGTTTTGATGTTTCTTCATTTGCTCTTAATACTGCTTTATCTGGGCATGTTTTTGGGGTTTTTATTATTTCTATAGCTGCTGCAGAGTCAGCTTTGGCTCTGGCTTTAGTGTTCGTAATGTTTAACAAAAAATCATCTGTTGATATTGTAGATTTCAATGAATTGAAAGGATGATTAATATTGTGGTCTGATTATAAAAAAACTAAAAATCTTCAAACAGCTGAAATGTGGAGAGATTTGTTTGAAGGTGAAGGCCTTCCAGTTAAAATTTTTCCTGAAGGGGAAATTCTTGATTGGGATGAGAAATCATCTTATAGAATTCTTGTTCCAAAAGGTAGAGAACATGTAGCAGATGAGATTTTGAGGAAATTATAGGTGTATGAAACTTGTTTGATTCTGATATCCCAGTATATTTAATTATATTATCTCCGATTATTAGTTTTTTGGTAAATTCTATTTTTATCCGGATCTTTTTTGGCACTAATTCCAAAATTTCTGGCCTTCTTACCATCTTTACTATTTCGATTTCTTTTTTATTTTCTTTACTTGCTTTATACCATGTGAATTCCAATGGTAATTATGAATATGATTCAAGATTATGGTTCTCTTATGGATCATTCGAAATTGGATTTGGAATACTATTAGATCAATTAACTGCCATTATGCTTGTGGTTGTAAGTGGGGTAAGTTTACTTGTACAAATCTATAGTATCGGGTATATGAAAAATGATATTAGTTACGTTAGATATTATGCTTATATGTCTTTATTTACTGCTTCAATGTTAGGTTTGGTTACATCTCGAAATCTTGTACAATTGTTTGTTTTTTGGGAATTAGTGGGAGTTACATCCTATCTACTGATAGGTTTTTGGATGAATAGACCATCAGCTGCTAAGGCAGCTAAGAAAGCTTTTTTAATGACAAGATTTGGAGATTTTGGGTTTTTGTTTGGGATTATGTATCTGGCTTCAAAAAATCCTGAATGGCTTGATATTCCAACACTCTATAATGCGGTACATCTTCCGGATTTTACCCATACAGTGGCCACAATATTCTCAATTGCTCTTTTAGCTGGAGCTGTCGGTAAATCTGCTCAATTCCCATTACATTCATGGTTACCTGATGCAATGGAAGGTCCGACATCTGTTTCAGCTTTAATACATTCTGCAACTATGGTAACTGCGGGTGTTTTTTTGATTGCAAGAATTTTCCCTATAATTAGTCTTTCTGATGAATCTCAGATAATACTTTCATTTATAGGTGCCTTTACGGTTATTTTTGCCGCTTCTATGGCTCTTGTTTCAAATGATATTAAAAGAGTATTAGCTTATTCAACTGTAAGCCAATTAGGATATATGATGCTTGCATTAGGTATAGGTGCATATGGTCCAGCAATTTTTCATCTTTTGACCCATGCATTTTTTAAAGCTGCATTATTTTTAGGTTCTGGATCTTTACATCATTCGACTGGGACATTTAACTTGAAATATATGGGTGGTATGAAAAAGATTATGCCAGTGACTTATTGGTCAATGTTAATAGGAAGTTTGAGCTTAGCTGGTATTTTCCCACTTTCTGGATTTTGGTCTAAAGATGAAATTTTAAGTAGTTTATTTAATGATTTTTCTTTTCTTTCACCAAATTCAATATTGTTTTTTCTAGCAATAATTGGTGTTTTTATGACTTCCTTTTATATGTTTAGGGCGATATTTTTGGCTTTTGATGGTGAATTTAGAGGAGGAGGGACACAAGAAAAAAAAGATTTAAAGAAAAAAGGACTTGTTATACCTGAAACTTTAGAGGATGTTCACAAGTCGGAAGCACCAAAAGTCATGTTAATTCCAGTGTTAATTCTAGTTTTCTTTGCGATTTTCCTTGGTTTTTTTGTGAATCCAGTTTTTGATATACCTTTAATAAGTAAACACTGGTTTTCAAATTTATTATTTCAAAATGTTCCAGTATTTGGTGATAATGTACACCATACAGATTTCAAATTCTTAATTGCGATAATTTCTTCAATTATTGCGATTATTGGAATAATGCTTGCGTGGGCCATTTATATTAAAGGTTACGTTTCATTACCTAAAAATTCATTTATAATAAATAAATTAAAAATTTTACTCGATAAAAAATATTTTTTTGATGAAATTTATGAAGATAAATTGGTTAACAGTTTTCTTTATAATCGGCTGTTTAAAATCACTGAAGTTTTAGATTTGAAATTTTTAGATAATATAAATATTTACTTGGGTAAATTTACTTTAAAAATTGGGCAACTTTTGTCGATTGGACAGACAGGTTATCTTCAATTTTATGCTGGAGGAATGATTTTGGGGGTAATAATATTACTTTGTGGTATAGTCTTATGGAATTTTTAAGATACTTGTATACATTTGAGGATTTTTAAGTGTTTGATGGATTTTTAACAATATTAGTTTTTTCTCCTGCTGTAATTGCGTTATCACTTTTGATAACAAATAAAATTTTTAATTCTGAAACAATTATTAGAAATATTTCCATATTTGGATCGGTATTCACTTTTGTTTTTTCTTTGGTTGCTTTCCTAAACTATGATACTGACTTAGGTGGGATTCAATTTGTTGATTATTATGAAAATTGGATCCCGCTAAATTCACTAAAAACATCGTATTTATTAGGAATTGATGGATTAAGTGCTCCTTTAGTTTTATTAACAGGATTACTTGGGATGATATCAGTTTTAGCTTCATGGCGAGTGAATATTAGAATAACGGAATATTACTTTTGGTTGCTGTTACTACAATCAGCAGTATTAGGAGTATTTACATCATTAGATATGATTTTATTTTTTGTATTTTTTGAGTTTGAGTTGATTCCAATGTTTATGTTGATATCAATATGGGGTAGTGGTAGATCTCACTATAGTGCAATGAAATTTGTTTTATTTACTGCAATGGGTGGTGTGTTTTTATTGATAGGCATATTAATAATTTATATGTCTGATCCAATTACAAGTATGGCTATGGTTTCAGTTCCATCTGTTGGGATTGATCAAGGTATACCTGATATGATTGCTGGATATAACTTAATAGCCCCAACCGTATTAGTATTTATTTTATTTTTGATTGCTTTTTTGGTGAAATTACCAGTTTGGCCATTACATAATTGGTTGCCAGATGCTCATACAGACGCTCCTACTGCGGTTTCTATAATGCTTGCAGGAGTTTTACTGAAAATGGCTGGTTATGGTTTATTGAGAATAAATGTTGGGTTTTTTCAGGAGACAAATGATTTTACTATTATGTCTGCTGCACCTTATTTAGCTACGCTTGCTGCAATTTCTACCATTTATGGAGCTATAGTGACTATTCGTCAAACTGATATGAAACGCTTAATAGCATTTAGTTCCGTAAGTCATATGGGATATGTATTATTAGGAATTAGCATTTTTTCTTATAATATTGGAAATGGTGTTGTTATTGCCGGAATGAGTGGTGCTGCATTACAGATGTTTACACATGGGACAATTACTGGCTTGGCATTTTTAGTGATTGGTTTGATTTACGATAGAACCCACACCAGATATATACCTCATCTGGGGGGGCTATGGAAAAAAACCCCAATTATTTCAGTATTTTTTTTACTGGCAGGGTTTGCTTCTCTTGGTTTACCTGGGACATCGGGATTTATTTCGGAAATTATGATTTTTATCAGTACTTTTAAAGTATGGCCAATTCAGACAACTGTTGCAGCATTTGGAATTGTTCTAGCGGCGGGATATTCATTATGGATGATACAAAGAGTGATTTTCGGAAACGTTCCATCTAAAGGTGGCTTATCAAAGAAAAATTATGATAGCTTGGAAGATGCTAATTGGAAAGATATTATTCCACTTGTTTCATTGGTAATACCCATTCTAATGTTAGGAATATGGCCAAAGCTTTTAGTAGATATTTTTGAAAAAGGTATTAGTTCAGTAATCAGGTAAAAATATGACGAATCAAGAATTATGGATGATATTACCTATAGTATTTGTGGGAATTTCAGTTTTAGCTACAATTTTAGTTGAAGTAACAGCGAATAATTTTAATAAAACACTTTATACAAGTTTATTTTTTCTAGTATTAGCTTTACTATCCTCGTTGAATATATGGTTTGAATGGACATTTGTATCTTCATCTGAATATCTATTTGGAGACACAATATCCGTTGATAAATTTGCAGTTTTTTTCTATTTTCTTATTATTTTTGTCACAATTTTTACATTTATTGTCTCACGTGACTATTTACTGAGAATTAAACATGATAGGGGAGAATTATTAATACTGATTTTACTTTCCCTTACTGGGATGATGGTTTTGGTTTCAGCAAGGGAGTTGATTACAATTTATGTAGCATTAGAATTAAGTTCATTACCACTTATAGCCTTAGGCGCTATCAGAAGAGGAAAATACTCTGCTGAAATTGGGTTGAAATTTTTTGTTTTATCTTCTGTTTCTACTGCTATTTTGATTTATGGGTTTGTTTTTTTATATGGTCTTGTTGGATCCACACATCTCACTCAGATTGCAATCGAGCTAAAAAATACTAATATTGCTGAACCTGCCTTATTATTTTCAATAGTTGCTATAATTGCTGGTTTTGGATTTAAAATGGCTTTAGTTCCTTGGCAATCATGGATTCCAGATTTTTATCAAGGAGCACCTATTCCAGTTACAGCATTTCTATCAGTTGCTTCTAAAGCTTCGGCATTTGCAATTGTGATCCGAATTTTTGTCATTACTTTGGATAATTCTATTTCTGTAGAATTTTGGGTAACTGTTTTTTCTCTAGTTTCTGTATTAAGTATGTCTATTGGTAATTTCATTGCCTTGAGGCAAACAAATTTTTTAAGACTGCTTGGCTATTCAACTATTGCCCAAGCTGGTTATATGCTTATAGGAATAGCTGCATTTACATCAAATGGTTTGGGAGTAAATGGTTTACTTTATTATTTAGCTGGATATGGATTTTCTAATTTAACTGTATTTTTTGTCTTTTTATTGATCAATTCCAAGTTTGATGATGATCGAATAGATAATCTAAATGGTCTAATACATAATTCACCTTTTCTTGCAATTTTTATTATTTTAGGATTATTGTCATTATTAGGAATGCCTCCTACTGTTGGTTTTATGGGGAAACTCTTTGTTTTTAGTGCAGCTATAGATTCTGGGTTAATTTGGTTGGCTGTTATAGGTGGAATTAATACAGTTGTTGGAGCATATTATTATCTTAGAATTATAAAAAAGATAATTTTTGATAAATCAAATTCTTCTGAAAACATTCCAGTAAATAAAACTCTATATGTAACATATTCTATAGGTGCTTTAGGAATAATATTCCTCGGTGTTTTACCGGCATTATTGTTAAATTTGACTAAAAGTGCTATTGAATCATTAATTTGAAATGGGGATAAAATTAAAATTGCATAAATACAATAACATTCTAGTTATTTTCAATGATACACACTCAAATTCAAGTGTCATTGCAGATAAAATTTTTAATGATTTTTCTAAAGGATATAATTTTAATAAGATTAATGAATTTGATTTGGAAAATTATGAATTAAAATCTACGGATTTAGTTGTAACAATTGGTGGTGACGGTACTATTTTAAGAGCTGCGCATAAGATTTCAGGATCGTCTATTCCTATTTTGGGTATAAATACAGGTAGAGTGGGATTTATGAGTGAATTGGAATCAAATAATTTTCAAACTCAAGTTCAAAATTATTTTAATGGTGGTGCGAGAATAGAGTATAGATTTATGTTGGAAGCAAAGATAAAAAGCAATAATACTCTCCATGCATTGAATGATATTACTCTCGCTCGTGGGAAATTTTTAAGAGTTATTGAGATTTCAACTGAAATAAATGGTGTACACTTAGCTACTTACAGAGGAGATGGAGTTGTAGCCTCTTCTCCTACTGGCTCAACAGCTTATTCACTTTCTTTAGGTTCTCCCGTTTTAGATCCAACTTCAAATAATATTTTACTAAAACCAATCGCAACTCATATGAGTCAATTTGGAGGAGTTGTTTTAGGAAGTAATTCAAAAATAAAATTGACTGTTTTTACTCAAAATGACGCTATTTTAAATATTGATGGATTTATGGATATTGAGATGGGAAATACAGATTCAGTAGAAGTTAAAATTTCAAATAGAAAGGTTGGATTTTTGAGAATGAAATCACCTGATGAATATTGGGGAAATTTGTCTAGAAAATTGGGGATAAGAAAAGGTACATATAAAATATGAAACCAAATGTTTTACAAGATAGAGTTGTATATGATGGAAATAAATTTTCTCTTCATAAAATTGATTTTCAATTTCAAGATAATGAATTCTTTTCACATGAATATATTGAACATTTTGGTTCATCCGCAATAATTCCTTTTCTAGATTCAGAAAACATTATTTTAGTGGAGCAATGGAGATATTCTGTTGGAAAATATGTACTTGAAATTCCCTCTGGAAATAGAAAAATTTCAGAATCATCCATTCAGTGTGCTAGACGGGAATTACGAGAGGAGACTAATTATGATGCTAAACAAATCAGTTTATTATGTGAAACCTTAGTTGCTCCAGGATATTCTTCGGAAAAATGTTCTATTTTTTCAGCAAAAGAAATTTTTCATTCGCCATTAAAGCCAGATTTAGATGAGCACATTGAGATTAATAGTATTAAAATTAGTAATGTTCCTGAGTTGATAAGAAAAGGTAAAATTGTAGATCAAACTTCAATTATCGCTTTACTTTTGATGAATACAATTTTTAGTGGTTGAACTATTTTGTAATTCTACTAATTTTATATCTTGAGGTGAAAAATGTATGAACACGATATCTTGATAATTGGAGCAGGTCTTGCAGGTCTTCGTGCAGCTGTTGAGGGGGTTAGAAATGGCATGAATGTTGGAGTAATTTCAAAAGTTCATCCTGTAAGGAGTCATTCTAATGCAGCTCAAGGAGGTATTAACGCTCCGTTAACTGATAGAGGAGATGATTGGGAAGATCATGCTTATGACACTATTAAAGGTTCAGATTTTTTAGCTGATCAAGATGCAGTTGAAATCATGTCAAGGGAAGCAGGTGAGTCTGTAATTGAGTTGGAAAGAATGGGTGTGATTTTTAGTAGAGGTGATGATGGTAAATTAGGTACTAGAAGATTTGGTGGACAGAAGATTGCAAGGACCTTTTTTGTTGGTGCTATTACAGGTTCAGCTATCCTTCATGTATTATTTGAGCAATCAATTAAATACGGATTAAATGTTTATGAAGAATGGTTTGTTACAAAGTTACTTATAGAAGAAGGAAAATGTTGTGGTGTTATAGCTTTAGATATCAAAACAGGAGAATTATACGTTATACGTGCTAAATCGGTAATTATAGCTGCTGGTGGGGCTGGTCGGGTATTTGAACCTTCTACAAATGCAATAATTTGTACAGGTGATGGTTTAGCGTTGGCTTGGCAAGCAGGAGCAGCGGTGATGGACATGGAAATGATCCAATATCATCCTACAACTCTCGCAGGGACTGGAATATTGATGTCCGAGGCTGCAAGAGGAGAAGGTGCGTACCTTTTGAATTCTGATGGGGATAGATTTATGGAAAAATATGCTCCCGAATATATGGAATTGGCTTCACGTGATGTAGTTTCTAGATCCGAACAAACTGAAATCAATGAAGGCAGAGGTATAGATGGTAACGTTTTATTAGATCTTAGGCATTTGGGTCGAAAATACATTGAGTCAAGATTGGGATATTTACAGGAAGTTGGGGTTGAATTCATGGGAATAGATTTAGCTGAGCAGCCAATACCTATTCGACCAGGAATGCATTATATAATGGGAGGAATTAAGACGGATGTTAATGGTGCTACTTCAGTTGATGGTTTATATGCAGCAGGAGAATGTGCTAATGTGAGTGTACATGGAGCAAACAGATTAGGTGCAAATTCGTTACTTGACACAGTGGTTTTTGGTAGACGTGCTGCTGATCATGCAACAAATTATGTAAAAAATATCAAACATGTAAATCTTGATGCTTCATATTTGGAAAATGAAAAAAAGAGATTACAGTCAATAATTGACAGAAAAAATGGTGAAAGACCAGCTATTGTTAGGAATGAAATGGCAAATTCTATGACATTAGGAATAGGGGTGTTTAGGAATCAAAAAACTATGGAAAAGGCGATTAATGATATTTCTGGTATTAGAGATAGAGTTAAAAATATTTCTATAGATCGAAAAGGGGCAGTATTTAATACTGATTTAATTTTTGCTTTGGAATTAGAATTTATGACTGATGTTGCTTGGTCAATAGTTCATTCAGCGATTTCTCGAAAAGAAAGTAGGGGAGCCCATTTTAGAACAGATATAACAACTCGAGATGATAAAAATTGGTTAAAACATATACTAGTTTCTAAAGATAATGAAAGCAAAAATGGAGTTAAAGTAGAAACTTTACCAGTGAATATAACTAAATGGGAACCAGTAGAGAGGCAATATTGATGGAAGTAAAATTAAATATAAAAAGATTTGATCCAGAGTTACCATCAGATAATGAGTGGTGGCAGGAGTATAGTATACAGATAAATTCAAATACTACTATTCTTGATGCTTTAATTAAAATAAGAGATGAGATAGATGGAACATTAGCTTTAAGATGCGCATGTAGAGCTTCTATTTGTGGTTCATGTGGTATGAGGGTTAACGGTCGTGCTAGATTGGTTTGTAAAACTAGAGTTGAATCAATATTAAAAAACAATGAACCTTTGAATATTGAACCACTAGGGAATCACTCTATTATTAGAGATTTAGTTGTTTCATTGGACAGTTTCTTTTCAAAAATCGATCAAGTTACTCCATATATAGTTCCTGATTCAGAACCTGAAACGGGAGAATTTATCGCCTCGAATGAATCTATGGAAAATTTACTTACTAGTATGAATTGTATAATGTGCGGCGTTTGCGTTTCAGATTGTACCGTTTTAGAGGTTGACAATAAATTTATTGGACCAGCAGCATTAGCAAAAGCTTGGAGATTTGTTGAAGATCCAAGGGATGGTAAAAAAGAGGAAAGATTAAGATATTTAAATGATCAAGATGGTGGTATTTGGGATTGTACAAGATGTATGCAGTGTGTAGAAGTTTGTCCAAAAGGGGTAGCCCCTATGGATAGAATAATGGAAATGCGAGAGTCAGCTATAGAGTCTGGTAATAAAAGTACTTCAGGTTACAAACACACAGAGTCTTTTTATAATTCTGTTAAAAAACATGGTAGACTTGATGAAACAAGACTTGCAGTGGATTCTGCTGGTATTACAAATATACCTAGATTACTTGATTTGGCTCCTATAGGTATGAAAGCTCTACTAAAAGGTAAGCTCCCCCCATTAATACCTCATAAGGCAGAAGATAAAGAGAAAATAAAAGATATTTACAAAAAAGTGGAAGAAAAAAAACAATGAAGTATGCTTTTTTCCCTGGCTGTGTAGCTAAAGGTGGTGCTCCAGAGTTGTATGATTCTGCAAAAATTGTGATGGAACGATTGAATATTGAAGTTGTAGAACTAACTAGGGCATCGTGTACAGGAGCAGGTGTTTTACAAGAAAAAGATCAAAAAATGGGTGACATACTTAATATTAGGACATTGGCTATGGCTGAAGAGATGGGATTGACAATGTTAGTTATTTGTTCAACTTGTCAAGGAGTAATTAGCCAAGCAAATCATAGGGTACTTAAAGACAGTAAATATCTTGATGAAATAAACGAAGTTTTAAGAGATGAAGGACTGAAGTATAATGGAACCACTAAGGTAAAACATCTTCTTTGGGCTATCATAGAAGATATTGGTCTTGAGGAATTAAAGAAAACGTTTGTTTCTGAATTGAAAGGTCTAGAATTAGCACCTTTTTATGGATGCTATATGGTAAGACCTTCAGATGCTTTGGAATTCAATCAATATCCTAATAGAGAAAATTCGCTTGAATTATTAATTGAATCTACTGGTGCTACGGTTACTAAATATTCTGGAACTACTGCATGTTGTGGATTCCCTATATTATTTATCAATCAAGAAAATTCACTAAAAATGGTTTCAAACCATACTGGTAATGCAAAAGATTCTGGAGCAAATGCTATTGTTACACCTTGTCCACTTTGTCATCTTAATTTAGATGGATATCAACCTAAAGCCAGAAGGAAAAACAGAAAAGATAAAGCTGATATGCCTATAATACATGTTCCACAATTAATTGGTTTAGCTATGGGTATATCAAAAAAAGAACTAGGACTTCAAAAACATATTGTTTCAACTAAAGATGTTGTAAAAAAAATTGAAGAAATCACTTTATAAATTTACAACATTTTATCTATCCATATAAGGTCCTTCACCAGAAGTTAGATAAACAATAAAAGCTCTTAAAATTCAATTTTCTATTTGTTGATCAGCGGTAGTGATTATAGCTTTTTTGTTTTTTTAGTCGATTTGATTTATAAAATTTAATTTTTATCCATTATTTCGATTAATTCTTTTACCGATTCAGCTGAATTTTTAAGTGCCTTTGATTCTTCATCAGTAAGATCTATCTCTATTATTTCTTCAATTCCATTTGCACCCAATTTTATTGGAACACCTGCATAAAGACCATTGATTTCATATTCACCTTCTAATAAAGCTGCACATGGGAGTATTTCTTTCCTGTCAAGTAAAATTGACTCAACCATTTGTGCTACTGCTGCAGAAGGAGCATAATATGCAGAGCCAGTTTTAAGAAGACCTACTATCTCAGCTCCTCCATCCCTAGTACGTTGTATAATTTCATTTAAACGGTTGGGTTTTATTAAGGTTGATATAGGCACACCTCCTACAGTGGTTGACCCTATCAGAGGTACCATAGTATCTCCATGTCCTCCTAAAACGTAAGCTGAAATATTAGTAACTGAAACATTTAATTCTTGAGATAAAAATGTTCTAAAACGTGCGGTATCCAATATTCCTGCCATTCCAACTACACGTTCTTTAGGAAATCCGCTAATGTTATAAGCGTGTTGAACCATTGCATCTAGAGGATTTGATACCACTACTAGAATTGCGTTCGGTGATCTTTTTACAACTTCTTTAGTTACTGATCCAACAATTTTCATGTTTGTTATTAGTAAATCGTCTCTACTCATTCCAGGTTTTCTTGCAATTCCGGCTGTGATTACTACTACATCTGAATTTTTGGATTCATTATATGAATTAGATCCAATAATATTTGCATCTGTACCAAGTACAGGTCCTGACTCAAGCATATCTAAAGACTTACCCTGAGGCATGTCTTCCAGAATGTCAATTAATACGACATCAGAATATCCTTTTTCATAAATTCTTTGAGCTGTGGTTGCTCCCACATTTCCTGCTCCAATAACTGATACTTTAAATTTCATAATATGATCCTTTATGTTTTGTTTATGACCCCCAAGGTTTAATCGTTTCTTTTAGAGATTTGTATCCTTCAATAAAACCTGGTCTTTCCCCACTATAAATTTCATCAAAAATTTCAAGAGATCTTTCTAGCCATAAATGAAGCTCTTTATTTTCAGGATTTGCATCAACATATGCATCTCTAATTAAAACAAAATGAATTCTTGGATCATAAGGTTGTTTTGTTCCTTTAACCCATTCATCACCATTAAGAAGCCTTAAAAGCATTGTATCTGCAGAACCTAATGTTTGTTCATGAATTGCAGGTCCATTCATTCTATGCATGATTGAAGTCATATCTCGACCGTTACCAGTAATGTATCCCATTTCGGACCATATTTTTTGCATATTAACATCTTTGCCTATATGTTTAGCTACTTTACCTCCAAAAGATCTTAAAGGTTCAGAAATATCAGCAAGTAAATCAGTTAATCTATCTCCATCTAAATCGGTAGAAAATACAATAGTATTTTGTTGATTAATAAGATCCCATATTAATAATCCATAGTTAGTGTCAGAAATATGTTGTTCTATTTTGCCTGACCAATTTTCCATTCCATCTTTAAAGTTTTTTGGGAGTAATTTAATTATATTTTCTATTTTATCTTTGTGTTCTTCATACGGGTCAACTGCATATTTACGTCCAACTTCAAATTTGGTACCTTTTAATAACCATGAATGAATACCAGCATTAATCCCATCTTCCATTGCTTGTGTAGGTTTTGTAGCTACTCTTCCAATAGAACCTGAATCGTTGACTAATTTTAAGAATAGTCTGTTTGCATATGCCATTTGTACACCAGGTGTATTCATTTCTGAATGAATTACTCCTGATTTATCAACGCTAAATTTTTCTTTGTTTTGTGAATAAGGCAGACACGGCATACTTCTAACAACAGTTATGGGACCATAAGGTCTAACATTACAGTACACTCCGGCTTGTGTCCGTAAGGGAGCATTACCAGATTTTCCCATTACTACTACTTTTTTACCATTACTATCATTTACATATGCATCTCCAGCTGTGGACCATTTAATTGAAGTAAATGGGATATTCCCAAACCATGCTAAAGCTTCTAATTTTGAATCATGCCTATATTGACTCCACATAGGAACAGCATAAAAAGGTAATCCAAGGATATCTATTGCTGCTATAGTTCCTATTAATGCGTATGCATCTGTTAGTGAATGAGCAATTGGTCGAACCTTACCATCGTGATTACCTCCTTGCCAAACAACCGCATTCGGATAACCTTTAGGTTTAATGTCTGCATCAACAAATAGACCCGATAGTTTTTTGAAAAGATCTCCACCATCAGCCTCAGTTTTGGCGATACTTATTAAGTCAATCATTTGATCTCCTAGATTATTTTCATTTCCATTTATGAGGTTTACCTTCGAGAGGTAATAATTTTCCAGTATCAGCTCTAATGGCATATTTTTCTATAGTTTTTTTAGAATTTTTTTTAGTGATATCATTGATTGCTTGGATACCTGAATTTCCCGTTGATTCAACATGTCCCATCAAAACAAATAAAACATCTGCAAGTTCCAATAATGTTTCTTTATCATCTTTACTATTAATTGCTTCAAACATTTCCTCTATTTCTTCATCTAAAATGTTTTTTCGTTTATTAATAATTTCTTTAGCTGATAATTTTTTATGTTTTCCTGATCCTAATCCAAATCTATTATGAAATTCCCATACCTCTTTTCCCATTGAAGAAATTGCATCTATAAATTTTTTTTTATCAGAAGTATTTCTAAATTTATTATTTTCTTTTTTAGAGTGGGATGTTTCCATGTTTTTTCCGTGGATTACTTTGGATTTTTGTAGATAATAAATCTAAACTTTTAGCTATCTTTATCCTTGTTTCTGAAGGGTCAATCACGTCATCTAAATACCCTTTACTAGCTGTAACATATGGATTGGCGAATTTTTCTTTGTAATCATCAATTAACTCTGTTTTTTTCTTATCAGGATTTTCTGAATCAGATATTTCTTTTCTAGAAATAATATTTATAGCGCCTTCAGGTCCCATAACTGCAATTTCTGCTGTGGGCCATGCAAGATTTATATCAGTTCGTAAACCTTTAGAACTCATAACAATATATGCTCCACCATAAGCTTTTCTCAGTATTACAGATATTTTCGGAACTGTTGCCTCAGTGTAAGCATATAATAATTTTGCTCCATGTCTAATTATTCCTCCATATTCTTGGTGTGTTCCAGGCATAAATCCAGGTACATCAACCAAAGTAACCAAAGGTATATTAAATGCGTCGCAAAATCTTACAAATCTTGCAGCTTTATCCGATGCGTCTATATCTAACATTCCTGCCATTTCAGATGGTTGATTAGCAATTATCCCTATTACATTCCCATTTATTCTTCCAAAACCTGTAATGATATTTTTTGCGAAATATTGATGAATTTCAAAGAAAGAATTTGTATCTACAATTCGACTAATAATTTCTAAAACGTTATAGGGTTTATTAGATTCTTCAGGAATTATTTTTCTTAGAATTTCATCTTTTTTTAGTTCAAAATTGCTATTAATTTTTGGTGGGTTTTCATAATTATTTGAAGGGAGATATGAAAGTAATCTTTTAACATCGTTGAAACAGTCTTCTTCAGTTTTAGCAATGAAATGTGAAACTCCACTTTTTGCTGAGTGTATATCAGCACCACCGAGATCTTCATGAGAAATATCTTCACCGGTAACAGATTTTATTACATCTGGACCCGTGATATACATTTGACTTATACCTTGTACCATAAAAATAAAATCAGTGATGGCGGGAGAATATACTGCTCCACCTGCAGCCGGTCCCGCAATAATTGTGATTTGTGGAACTACACCTGATAATAAGGTGTTTCTTTTGAATATTTCGGCATAACCTGCTAACGAATCTATTCCTTCTTGGATTCTTGCGCCTCCAGAGTCATTAATTCCTATTATAGGAATTCCGTTTTTTTCTGCTAAATCCATCAATTTACAAATTTTTTTAGATGCTACTAAAGATAAAGATCCTCCAAGAACGGTGAAATTTTGTGAATAGATTAAAACCTTTCTGTTATTAATCCTGCCAAAACCAGTAACAACTGAATCTCCTAGGAATTTTTGTTCTTCCAAACCAAAATCATTTGATTCATGTGTAACAAATTGGTCAATTTCTGAGAAACTATCTTTGTCTAAAAGTTTTTCAATTCTTTCTCTAGCAGTTAATTTTCCTCTTTTATGTTGAGAATCTATCCTTTTTTGACCTCCACCCATCAATGCTTTTTCATGCATTGCGTTCAAATCATTTATTAATTTTTCCCCACTATCATTTTTCATATAGAGTATCACACCTTTTTGGAGTTATTATATGTTCATTAGATATTTGCTAATTTCAGTTTAAAAAACTGAATTCTATAAGGAAAATTCCTTACACTTAAATATTACTTGTGAGAATAAACCATAACAATATATAAATAAGAATAATCACATGCTTTTTGGGAATAAAACTCATGTAATGGGAATTTTAAATGTCACTCCTGATTCTTTTTCTGGTGATGGTATATTATCCTCAGGACAAAATACAGAAAAAATTATTCTTGAAAAACTGGAAGATTTTAAAGCACAAAATGTAGATATTATTGATGTTGGAGGAGAATCGACAAAACCTGCTATTTTATACCCAGATAGTAAACCAGTGAAAGAATTTGAAGAAATTTCTCGTATTGAACCAGTAATTAAGATTATTTCTGAAAATGCTGACATCCCGATTTCTATAGATACGATGAAATCTAATGTCGCTGAAAGAGCATGTAAATTAGGTGCATCAATAATCAATGATGTTTCAATGTTATCGGATCCGAAGATGGTTAAAATTTCTGCAAAATATAGTACTTTTTTAGTAGTCAGTCACGTTAGGAACAAAAAACATTCGAATGTAGTTGATGAAGTAATAGATGATCTAAAAAAAACTACTGAATATGCAGGTTTAAATGGAGTTTCTAAGGAAAAAATTATAATTGACCCTGGAATAGGGTTCAAAAAAAATGCTAAAGAATCCATAGAAATATTAAGGAATATTAACTTTATTAAATCAGAATTGGGGTTTCCTGTTTTGATAGGGGTGTCTAGGAAGTCTTTTATATCTTCAATAATTTACGATGAAGGTTTAGATAGGATAGAAGGTACAGCAGCAGCATTAAGTTACTGTATCACTCAGGGCGTCGATATTATCAGAGTACATGATGTCCAATTTATGTCAAAAGTCTCTAGATTAATGGATCATTTAGTAAGGGAAAATTAATATTAAGCTTGAACATATTGTATATTTAGGATTAGGTTCAAATTTGGGAGATCGTAAAAAGTATTTAAAAAAAACGATCAAGGAAATCTCCTCTAAACATTTAATTGTTTGCTCTAGTTCTTTATATGAAAATCCTCCTTGGAGGGTTGATAATATTCAAGGTGAATATATTAATATGGTCTTAAAAATTTCGACTACATTTTCGCCTAATGAACTAATGGATGATATGAATCAAATTGAATTTGATTTGGGCAGAGAGAATAAAAAGAAAAAGCTACCTCGCACTATAGATATTGATCTTTTATTGTATGAAGATAAAATCATAAATACAAAAACATTGACCATTCCTCATCCGCTTATGCATATAAGACCATTTGTATTAATACCATTGAATGAAATTGATTCCCAAACTATTCATCCAATTGAACAAAAAACAATTGGAGAACTTCTTAAAACTTTGCCATATCATAATTTAAAAAAATTATAGATTATTTTCCAAAATGGTTCTTAAATATGAAGCTATTAAAAAAATAATCGCTCCCAAAGCTAAAATTAAGTTATAACCTAATAAATCACTTATTTTTTCAATGAAAGAATTTTTGGAAGTGGTAGTTATTTTTTTTCTTAATCTCCATGATAAAAACATAATTATTATAGCTAAAAATATCTTAATAAAGAGAAATATAAACCATAGAGTTGGTGGTGGGGAACCTGTGATTCTTTCAAACATCATGATTACACCACTGACTAATAAAATTATTATAGAGATATTGATTATTTCTTTGTATTTAGTATTGATTTCTTTGAAAAGATTTTTATAAGAAGGATTGGTTTTTTTTACAGGATTCAATATTAATGAATATACTGCAGTGCCTCCTAACCATATACTTGCACCTACGATGTGTAACCATCTTGAAAAAGTTATTATGTATTCGCTAATATCCATTACTATTTCGATAATTTTAACTCTTTTAACTTTTCAGTAAAATTTTTTTCATCTATTACCCCTATCCATGAATCAACTACGTTATGATTTTTATCTAAAAATAGTGTAGTAGGAAAATAATTTATATCATATTTATTTATAATATTTTCATTGTCAGATATAGATTGAAATGATATGTTTCTTTCAGTCATAAATTTTCTACCGTCATCTTCAGTGTCTAATCCAAGTTGCATTACTCCTAGGAATCCTATTGAATTATTATATTGTTGGTAAGTTTTTTCCAAAATTTCAAATTCATATGTGCAAGGTGGACAAGAGGGAAACCAAAAATTTATTATCATAGGTTTTCCTAAAAATTTTTTACTGTCATACTTTTCTCCAAAAAGTGTCTCGCCAGTGTATGAAAAATGATGTTTCTCCTCTTTTTGAATATTATCAGCATTACAACTTAGAATAAAAATTGAAAAAATTGAAAATAGTAAAAAATAATTAGATATAACTCGCATATATTTATTTAAATATAAGAATTTTTTATCGATTCTAATTGATCATTAATTCCTTTTAGTAAATTATCAGTACTAATTCTTATTTGTTCCATATTGTCGCGATTTCTAATGGTTATTGAATTATCTTTTTCTATAGTTTCAAAATCTATAGTGATACATAACGGAGTACCTATTTCATCTTGACGCCTGTACCTACGACCTATGCTTTGGGAATCATCATATTCTACATTGAATTTACCAAGTAATGATTCGTATATTTTTTTTGACATAGGAATTAGTTTTTCATTTCTGGATAAAGGTAAAACTGCGACTGTTATAGGTGCTATTTCTGGATGAAATCTGAGGACAGTTCTTTTTTCTTTTTTGTGATTTTCTTCATCATAAGCATCAGAGAGGAAAGCTAATGTAGATCTATCGGCTCCCATAGCTGGTTCAATTACGTAAGGGAAAAAACGTTCGTTATTAATTTGATCAAAATATGTCAAATCTTTTCCACTTTTTTTTGAATGAGCTTTTAAATCATAGTCAGTTCTGTTAGAAATAGTTTCTAATTCCCCCCATCCCCATGGAAATTTAAATTCTATATCGGAAGAACCTTTAGAGTAATGAGGAATTTCATTATTTGTATGTTTTCTAATTCTTAATTTATCTTTTCTGATACCACGTGAAATGAACCAGTTAAGTGAAAATTCTATCCAATATTTGTACCATTTTTCATCATTTTGTGGCGCGCAAAAATATTCCATTTCCATTTGTTCAAATTCTCTGGTCCTATATGTAAAATTTCCAGGAGTGATTTCATTTCTGAATGATTTTCCTATTTGAGCTATTCCAAAAGGTATTTTTTTTCTGGTAGTGGTTTGAACATTGTCAAAATTAACGAACATTGCTTGAGCTGTTTCTGGACGCATATAAACAATTGATGATTCGTTTTCTATAGGACCCATAAATGTTTTGAACATAAGGTTGAATTGTCTAGATTCACCTAATTCACCATTACATTCAGGACAAGAATTAGATTCAATCATATCCTCGCGGAATCTTTTTTTACATTTTTTGCATTCTACTAGTGGATCAGAAAAATTATTTAAGTGTCCTGATGCTTCCCAGACTGAAGGATGCATGAGTATAGAAGCATCAATACCTACTATATCTTCTCTATTTGTTACAAAAGATTTCCACCATTGTTCCTTAACATTACGTTTTAATTCTACCCCTATAGGCCCGTAGTCCCATGTACTAGCCAAGCCCCCATAAATTTCGGAACTCTGAAAAATAAAACCTCTTCTTTTTGCTAAAGAAACTAATGATTCTAATTTTGTGTTATTTGTATTGTAATTTGGCAATTTTTTTAGGTTATAGTAGGAAGTAAAGTTATAATAATTTAATTTTAGGTGTTAGTTTAATATAATTACAATATGAAGAATCATAATATACAATAATTGTGTTTTTCTATGTGTTTTATTATTTATCAAATTTGATAGTTTATATTCGGAGGAACTTATGACAACTTCAACTGATTTACATGGTAAAGTTGCTTTTATTACTGGCGCTGCAAGAGGAATAGGTCAAGGTATAGCTGAAATTTTGTCTGAACGTGGTGCTATTTTGGCAGTTTGTGATTTAGATAAAAAAGATTTTCTTAATTTAGAAAAATCTGTATCAGATAATGGTAAAGAAATAATTTTAGGATCTGTGGATGTTACTAATCAAGATTCTATAAAAACTTTTGTGGATAAAGTTATTGATCAATATGGGAAAATTGATATTTGTGTTCCGAATGCAGGTGTAATTGGTTCAAAAGGATTCGAAAACAGAAAGAATTTTATAGATGAAGATTGGGAATCTACTTGGGGAGTTAATGTTAAAGGGGTTGTAAATACTGTTGAAGCAGTTAAAGGAGATATGATATCAAAAGAATCTGGAAAAATAGTGATAATAGCCTCCCATGGTGGACGTAAACCTAGAGGGGTAGGAGAAAAAGGAAGAGGAACCGGACAACATCCTTATATGGTTTCAAAGGCAGCTGCCATTCAATATATGCATCAGATGGCCATAGATTTAGGTAGATATAATATTAACGTAAATGCGGTATGTCCTGGACGTTTATGGACTTCAATTTGGGAATCTATTGCTATTAACCATAAAGAAACTAACCCTGATTATGCTGATTATTCTCCTTATGAAATATTTTTAGAGTTGATTAAAGGATACATGCCGCTAGGCCGACCACAAACTCCACATCATATTGGGAAGACAGTAGCTTTCTTATCTTCAGATGATGCTAGTAAAATAACTGGTCAAGCCATAAATGTTAATGGTGGAGCAATATTGAATTAAATTTTATCTTTTAATTTAACTTTGTAAGTAATAAACTAAATTCTGATAAAGAATATGCGACTTTTTGATTACGAAAAATTATCCAGTGCAATGCATTTACGCAATATTGATGTGATATTAGCTGGAACAAAACCTAATGTTGAATACTTAACTGATGTTGAATGGATGAGATGGTTTGATAAGGAAAATTTTCTGACAGAGGATGGAGAAAATTATGCCGCCTCATTTGTTGGTCTTCCAAAAGATGAAAATATTGATCCGTTTTATATCGCTCCATCTTCACAAACTGGGTATCCAGAGAATTACAATATTTGGATAAAAGATGTTCGTTATTGGGGTCCCCTTTTTGTTGTTGATGGTTCAGATAACCAAATGGATTCTGCTGATAATCCGATAGCAAGGGTCGCACAAGTTTTACGAGAAAAAAATCTTGATAAAGGGCGGATTGGAGTAGAATGGCGCCATATAGAAATGCAATTCGCTGAGGATTTAAGGGAATTTTTACCGATGGCCACATTAGTGGACGCAGAGCCTATCCTTTGGGAGTTACGAATGATCAAATCAAAGGAAGAAATTAATCGTATAAGAAAAGCATCAGACATAACAAGTGAAGTGATTAATTCTATTTATGAGAAAATAGCCTATGAAGGTATGACCGAATGGGATTTGGAGCGTTATCTTGGAGTAGCTTTTGCAGAACGTGCTTCTCGCCACTTATGGACAGATGTAGGTTTTGGGCCTAAAGGTGCTTTGTTCGCCGGTCCCACTGAAGAGAAATTAAAGAAGGGTGAGATACTTAGAATAGACGCTAGTGGTTGGTGGAACGGTTATGTATCTGATCAATCTAGATCACTTGCATGGAATGGTGGTCTTTCTGATGAAGCAAAAAGGGCCCATGCTGCAATTTTACGAATGAACAAGGAATTGAGAGCAACTGTACGTCCAGGTGTATTGCCATCAGATCTATATCGTTTAACGATGCAAATGTTTGAAGAAGAGGGATATGATTCCTTGACTCCACAAGCAGGTCATTCATTAGGGAGAGTAGCGCATGAACCTCCTTTTTTAGTAGAAGGGTCAGATAAGCCGTTGGAACCTGGAATGATAGTTGTGGTGGAGCCTACTATGAGGGTTAAAGGTGTTGGTAGCATTAACATTGAAGATACTACTTTAGTTACTGAAGATGGATGCGAAATTCTAACTTCCAGCCCACGTGAATGGGATGCATTTTTATAGAAACAGAATTAAGAAAAAATCTAGTATGTTTTTTGTTTACCAGTCTGCAACCGAATTGTCATCTTTAAAATAGGTTTCTCCTCCAAGTTCAGCATGATATCCATATTCTGGACCGTTATAATTTTTTGTTGCTTCATTTTCATCGACTTCAACTCCTAGTCCAGGTTTTTTCCATAAAGTGATATGTCCAGATTCAACTTTCCAGTCTTCTTTTAATAACCCATTACCTAATGCTTGATCTACTTGTTCCTGAATTAGAAAATTTGGTACTACCGAATCAACTAACATACATGCTGCAAGAGCTAGTGGTCCAATTGCACAATGTGGCATTATATGTTGATAATATATTTCAGCAAAATTAGCTATTTTTTTTAACTCGGATGGACCCCCACAATGCGCTACATCAGGTTGTAAAAGCGCCACTGCCTGAGATTGGATTACTTCTCTAAATTCCCATCTGTTAAGTAATCTTTCACCAGTAGCAATTGGAAAAGTTACATGATCGGAAACCAATTTTAGAGCTTCAGGGTTTTCCTGAGGGACAGGTTCTTCGACGAACATTGGTCTCATACCTTTAATTTCATTACATACTTCTATCGCGAGAGCTGGGGTCATCTTCCCATGAAAATCAAAACATAATTCAACCTCTGATCCAACCCATTCTCTAAGTGTGTAAGCTATTTCTACGAATTCATCTATTCTTGATGGAGGTTCGTGAGCTCGCCATAATCCTGGAGGACCAGACTTATAAGCCGTGTATCCAAGTTTTGATAAATGTTTCAACCTTTCTTTAGAAGCAGATTTTGATTCATCACTTAGATCCTGCAATCCCCAATGAGCATATACTCTGATCTTATCTCTAACTTTTCCCCCCATAAGATTGTAACTAGGGACATTATAATGTTTTCCTGCAATATCCCAAAGTGCCGCATCTATAGCAGCTATAGCACTCATATTATGAACACCTCCTCTAAAAAAAGCCGATCTATACATTTGTTGCCAATGTTTTTCTATGGTAAGTGGGTTTTTACCAATTAAATATTCTGAATATTCTTCTATTGCTGCAGTTACAGACTTAGGTTTTCCTTCGAGAGTACTTTCAGCCCATCCATCTATTCCAATATCAGTCGAAATTCTAATTAATCTGGTTCTAGGTCTTGGTGAAAATTGGTCGATCCTTTTGATTTTCATTTTTTCTTTCCGTCAAAATTTTTTATACTGTGTATAAATAAGATATACACAAACAAATTTTTATTTTACTTTTAAATAACTATTAATTGGAATTTATTTTGGAAATTTATACAACTGGTAAAAAAATAAGAGAATCTGCGCGAAATGGTAGGTTTTCTGATACTACAAGTGGGCATGCACCAAATTATGTTCAATCGAATGTAGTTATTCTTCCTAAAGAATATGCATTCGATTTTTTGGTTTTTTGCCAAAGAAATCCTAAACCATGCCCAGTCATTGAAGTTTTTGATGTAGGTAGCTACAATGCAAAAATTTCTGCACCTAATTCAGATATTAGGACTGATGTACCTAGATATAAGGTTTATCAAAATGGTCAACTTATATCAGAACCTTTAGATATCCTTGACTTTTGGGATGATAACCTTGTTACATTCTTGTTAGGTTGTAGTTTTACCTTTGAGCATTCATTGGTTAGAAATGGTATTGATTTGCCATATTATAATTCTGGAAAGAATGTACCCATGTTCATAACTAACATTCAAACAGAACCATCAGGATTGTTTTCAGGTCCTTTAGTAGTTAGCCAGAGATGGATACCACGAGATAAACTTGTCAGATCTATTCAATCGACATCCCGATTTCCAACAGTTCATGGAGCTCCAATTCATATAGGAGAACCAGATAAGATAGGGATAGAGGATTTGTCAAATCCTGACTATGGGGATCCTTATACAAAAATAAATCATGATGACATACCAGTTTTTTGGGCATGTGGTGTTACTCCTCAGGCAGTTGTGTTGCAAAGTAAGCCTAAATTAATGATTACACATTTTCCTGGCCATATGTTTGTGACAGATGTTAATGATGAACAGATAGCAATGATCTAATTTTTTTAGAGATGATTTACAAAAAGATACAAGACATAATTCTTCAAGAAGATTTTAGAGGGATGAAACATTTAAGTGAGTTTATGTGTGAAAATTATGTATCGAATGCCTCTGATTTACTTCTTAAATCTGAAGGAGAGATTTTAATTGTTACAGGTTTTTATATTTTAAAAGCAAAATCTCCAGAAACTGATGGGCCACCTGGTGCTATCGCAATTTCAAATGCTTTAAATAAAATTGGTTTAAAAACTTCATTGGTCACAGATGAATATTCTTATCAAGTCCTTAAGGCTCTCGCAGGCGATTTAGAAGTAATTAAATTTCCTATTACTTCACATAGAGAATCAGCACTTTTTTCAGAAAATTTACTCAATAGCAGGAATATTGGTGTTATCTTATCAATTGAGCGAGCAGGTTTATTGAATGATGGAACTTATAGGAATTGGAGAGGAGAAGATTTTTCAGAATATAATGCAAAAATAGATCATTTATTTGACCAACATCCATATACTATCGGTATAGGTGATGGTGGTAATGAAATAGGAATGGGAAATTTAAAAAAGGTTATACCAACTATAAAAAATCTACCTAAAGATCCATGTGTTACAACTACTAAAGAATTAATAATTGCTAGTTGTTCTAATTGGGGAGGTTATGGTTTAGTTGCCGATATGTCAATTAAAACAGGAATGAATTTACTTCCAACTGTTGATGAAGCATATCAATGGGTTAAAAAAAGTGTGGAACATGGAGCTGTAGAAGGTATGTCGGGAGAATCAAAGGATTGGGTTGATGGAAGAAGTCCTAAGGAAGATTCTGTGTGTATATCAGATTTGATTGAATTGGTTGAAACAAATCTGTAGTTAATCGTTTCTATCTTTTGTCTCTTTTGAGATAAAAATTAGTAATAACCCAAAAACAGCTATACCTGAAGATAATGTTGACGACAAAGCTAAGGTAGTTATTGTAGCTAACCAGCCTATATATAGAGGTGCGACAACTCCTCCGCTATCAGAAATAAATCTCCATATCCCTAAAAATTCACCAGGGCGATTTTTAGGTGATAAATCAGATCCAATAGTGAGAATTAATCCGCTAGAAATGCCATTACCTATACCAGCAATAATCCCAACTATTATTAGAAGTAAGTAACTTGTAGAAAATGGAATTAATGCAAGTGATATGCCAATTAATATAAGTGCTGGAATTGCGGATGATTTTCTACCATATTTATCCATAACTATCCCTGCTATAGGAAACATTAATGCATCCACAAGGTATGATATTCCAGTAACAAAACCTATTTCATCTACTCGAAGACCTATATCATCTCCCCACACAGGGATTATGAATTCTCTTGCGGCTCTTAGGAATTGAATTGCTACTGCTACAACACCTAATGTAAAGAAATCTTTTCTAAATTTACTAAAAGTATACATTGTAGCTTTTAGAGAGAAATTATTATCAAAAGTATCTGATTTTATTGTAAGAGTACGTGCAGAAAATAACGCTAGAATTAATATAATTATGGCTATTAATGTTTGAGTATAAAATGGTATTAATATGTTGGTATATTGAGCTAATATACCTCCCAATATTGGACCAATAATCATGCCAATCCTTGCGATTCCACCGAATAATGATAATGCTCTACCTCTAATGGAAGATTTTACACTTACTGCTATATATGAATGTCTTGATATACCCCATAATGAAAGGCTAATTCCAGCAGTAATTCTTGAAATTATTAAAAGTAATATTGTTGGACTAAGGGCTGCACAAATTGATGCTAATGCAAAAACTATAATTCCTGTTATCATCGTTTTTCTTAAACCAAAAGATGAAATCAATATACCTGAAGGTATATCAAAAGTCATTGCTCCTAGATATCTTGCGCCTACTACCATTCCAATTAGAGCTTCATTTGCACCTAGATTATCTCTTGCATGAATAGGAAGTATAGGAATTAATAAACCTTGAGCTACTGCGAATAAAAAAGTTGGAATGTAAACTGAAAAAATAAGGGGTTTGAGATTTTCTACAGTCGAAGAACCCATAAGATAATCTATTTTAAATCTCTATTAAATAAGAGATTTAAATGATTATTCAATTTCAACTATCATTTCTATTTCAACAGGGATATTTCCAGGTAAGCTACCCATTCCAACAGCAGATCTTGCATGTTTACCTTTTGCTTCAAAAACTGCAACTAGCAAATCTGAACACCCATTAATTACTTTAGGGTGATCTGTGAAATTTCCTCCTGCATTTACCATTCCTAGAAGCTTAACGATTCTTTTAACTTTATCTAAATCTTGTATTTCAGATTTTAGTATGGATATTAGTTGTAATCCTACTGTACGTGCAGCATCATATGCATCATCTAAATTAAAATCTACACCGACTTTACCAGAAATATAATTTCCTGCCTTATCCATAGGACCTTGACCAGATAAAAAAATTAAATTTCCTGTTTTAACACTTGGTACGTAATTTGCTATTGGTTTTGGTGTATCGGGTAATTGTATATTTAGTTTTTTTAATCTTTTTTCAATTTGCATTTTAATAGCTCCTAATTTATTTTGGTTCAGTCATTCCTAAAGGTTCAAGAATATTATCAAGTTCAGAATCTGAAAGGTTAGTTAATCTTAAAGCTGTTTCCTTAATGGTTTCACCAGTATGAGATGCTTCATGAGCGATTTTTGCTGCTTTATCATATCCTATTATAGGTGCCAAAGCTGTACATATTGCCAAACCGTTCATTACCATTTTAGGTCCTTGATTAGTAGATTTTAATCCGTCTATACATTGTATTGCAAAATTTTCAGATACTTTAGAAAGTAAATCAATGGATTCCAATAGATTATGAGCTGCAACTGGCATCATTACATTAAGTTCGAAATTACCTGATTGACCAGCAATTGTTATAGTGGAGTCGTTTCCTATAACCTGGGCGCAAACCATTGTTACTGATTCTGCTATTACGGGATTAACTTTTCCTGGCATTATTGAAGAACCTGGTTGAACTTCTGGGAGAGTAATCTCTCCTATACCCGCTCTAGGTCCGGAACCGAGCCATCTTATATCATTAGCAATTTTCATTAGACTAACAGCTATAGTTTTCATTATTCCTGAAGCTGATACGCAGTTATCAATTGAACTTTGAGATTGAAAATGATTTTCCGTCTCATAAAAATTTATGTCTGTTTCTGATTTTAAATTTGAAATCACTTTTTTTGCAAAGTCAGGGTGCATTCCTATTCCGGTTCCAACAGCTGTCCCACCAAGTGCTAATGCTGATAATTCCTCAAGAGCTTTTTTTGCACGAATAATACTATGATTAATTTGTCCTTTATATCCCAGGAATTCTTGTCCAAGTCTTATAGGCGTTGCATCCTGTAGATGTGTTCTACCAGTTTTAACAACATTCCAAAATTCTTGAGATTTTATTTCTAAAGAACTTTCTAATTTTTTTAAACTTGGGATCAAACTATTTTTTATTGATACTGCTGCTGCCAAATGAATAGTTGTTGGAATTACATCGTTTGAAGATTGACCTTTATTAACATGATCATTAGGATGAACAGGATCTTTAGAACCTAATTTCCCGTTAAGTGATTCTATAGCTATATTTGAAATTACTTCATTGGCATTCATATTAGTAGAAGTGCCTGAACCAGTTTGGAAAACATCTACTACAAATTCGTCATCAAAATCACCATTAATTACTTTTAATGAAGCGTCAATTATTGCGTCAGCAATTTTATTGTCAAGGACTCCTAATTCTTTATTAGCCTTAGCTGCAGAAAGTTTAATTTGTCCTATTGCTTTTATAAATGATCTACCAAATCTTAGTTCACTAATTGGGAAATTTAATTCTGCTCTTCTAGTATTTGCACCATAGTAAGCCTTTAAAGGTACCTCTAATTCACCCATTGAATCTGATTCTTTACGCATTTCTTTATTTTTCATTATTTTCTCCAAAGAGTACTTCCTAGATCATTTTAACTTAATGCTATAAATGATTGCCATTCCTATCAAGGTGATGATTACACCTGTGAAAAATACAGAATCAATCCCATAAACTGAAGCTATCAGACCAGAAATCAGTGGTCCTGACATCATTCCTATTGCATAAATTGCTTGATAACTTCCCATAGTGGTTCCTCTAATATGTTCTGGGGTTGTTTTTATTACTAAACTAATAAGTATAGTATTAATTAATCCTCTGCCGGCTCCACTTATTATTTGTAGCGGGATAATTAAGTAATATGATTCAATAAAAGGGATAATCAAAAGAGAAAAAATGATCATTATTGAGCTTATTTGAAGAGAATTTTTGTTTCCAATTTTTCTCACTAATATTGGAGAAATAGCAGTAAATATAAAAGCTGATAATAATCCAATGCTGGTAATTAAACCTACAAAATATTTTGATGCTCCAATGTTTTCGGCAAATATTGGTAAAAATCCGAATGTTACCCCAAAAGTAACAAATTGTAATGTTATTCCTACAGATGATAAAAGTATGAGTGATTTGGATTTTGTAGCATTTATGGATTTTTTAAATGAATAATTTATTTTCCCATAATTTGGTTCTGGTACAAGAAATATTGTTACCGCACCGACGAAAGAAAAAAAGGCAGATAAATAAAAGGTAAAAGTAATGCTTATGTAATCTGAAATGATACCACCTATAAATGTTGCTCCTAAAACTGACAGTGTATTAATACTCATTACCTGTGCCATAGATTTAGTGGAATGTTTTTTATCAAAAAATGACGCATACATCACACTTATTGCTACCCATCCTGCTGCAGCTATCCCAGTAATTGCTCTGGCTGAGAATAATGACCAAGGATCTTGAGATACTCCTAACCATATTGCCCCTATAGTGTTAAGTAAAAGTGAGAATACTACAAATGGTTTCCGTCCGAATTTATCTGCATATATACCTATAGGTATTCTTAGGATGATTTGACCAAAAGCATAGGAAGAAACGATCAGTCCTATCATTTCTAAGTTGCTCCCTAAATTTTTTGCATGGATTGGTAAAACCGGAGAATATAGATAAAGAGAAATCCAAAATAATGATGAACCTATTCCCATGAATAGAATTTTGTTATTTATTTTCATTGATTTAAAAAATCACGAATTGATTTTTTCCCAGTCTAAATCTGGGTGACTAGAAATAAAATCATGATCTAATTCAATTCCAAGTCCGGGTTTATCAGGTAAATGGATAAAACCATTTTTGATATTAAGTTTGTCAGTAATTACAGAGTTATATTGTTTAATTGAATGTTCGTTCATTTCTAATCTGTATATGTTTGGAACGTTCATCATCACATGAGCTCCGGCAATAATATTTATTGGACCTGAAGCATCGTGGGGGCTGATAGGGATATAGTATGTTTCAGCTAGTACAGCAATACGTTTTAATTCCGATATTCCACCAGTCCAACATATATCAGGCATAATATAATTTACAAGACCTTCTTGTAAATAAGGAGCGAAATCCCATCTGGTGAATTTTCTTTCTCCAATACAAAGATTAATGTCAGTGTTTTTTCTAAGTTGTCTATGAGATTCTAAACTTTCTGGCTGAAGAGGTTCCTCAAACCATGTTAAGTTAAATTTTTCCATTCTTCTACATAAATTTGTTGCTGTGGATACATCGAAATTTCCATGAGCGTCAATCATTAATTCAATATCATTTCCTAAAGATTTCCTAAGTTCATTCATTAAATCTTCTGCATGATTAGCTGCCGAATGGGAAATTTTACCATCTATATATCTGCGATGACTCTTTTGCATTTCTGGAGAAAAAGGGTCAAGTTTCAACGCTTCATACCCTAAAGAAATTTGTCTTTTTGCATCATCAACACATTTTTGAATGTTATCAGCAGGAGATATATGTGAATATAATGGGATTTTTTCTCGCATTGCTCCACCTAATAAATCATAAACAGGTTTATTTAACATCTTTCCTTTTATATCCCATAGTGCCATATCTATCCCACTAGTTAAAGTTGTGGCAAAACCTCTTGAACCTAAAGTAGTAAATCTTCTGTATATTTGGTGCCATATTCTATCAATATGGTTAGGATCTTGCCCTATAAGACCATCAGAAAAATCTTGCCCTTCTAATGTTTTTTTTAGTACATTAATTGCATGTGCTATTACAATTGCTCCTCCTCCACCTGAATTAGTACATTCTCCTACTCCAGTAATATTTTCATCCGTATCAACTTCTACAAATATCCAAGATCTACTATTTTTTTCTGGTTTAGTAAGATATACCCTTAAATCAGTGATTTTCATTTATTCTTATCCTGTTTTACGCTCAAGATAGTGTTACACTCTGTTTTTATTATAGATTCTATCAAGTAAAGGTACTGAAAATGCGATTTTGTTATGCTCATAGGCGTTTTACGTTATATCCACAATCTGTAGACAGTTGGAATTTATCTTTTGATAATTACACTGATGATTTTTTATCCAAAGTAAAAAGTACAGGATTTGACTCGCTTGAAGTAGGGTATGAAGTTTTCAAAAAAATTGACGATAAAAAGAAAATAATAGAATTTGCTGATAAATTGAAATCTCATGGTCTTGTAGTTGGTGCGATAAGATCAGGAGGATCATTAACTGATGCACAAAATGGTCCTAATAATATCAATAAATTACATGAATCTATAAATTATGCTGGATGGACTAATGCCGAGGTAATAAACGGTGCGTTGAGTTCTCCACCTCGAAATCCTGGACATCCTCCTGGATCTCTTCCTGGTAGTCAGCATGGTTGGCCAATATCCCAGGATAGCTCTAAAGAAGCAACCCTTTGGGTATTTGATAAACTTTCTCAAACTTTCAAGGAAATTTGTGATAAAGCCAAAGATTCCAATATTAACTTAACTGTTGAAGTTCACCAAAATTCTCCTATAGATAATTCTTGGTCCGCTCTTTTATTACATGAAATGGTCGGAAAAGAGAATTTTGGAATTAATCCTGACTTGGGTAATATAATGTGGAATTATGACGTACCCGAAGAAGATTTTGATGAATCAATATCAAAAATGGCATCTGTTTCTAAATATTGGCACTGTAAAAATTTATTTAGGGTTTATCACCCAGAAAATAATAGATCAGTTTTTATTAGAGCGCCTTTACCAGATGGTGATATAGATTATCGTTATGCTATAAGTGCAATGTCTGATGCTAATTATTCTGGATATATGGCTATAGAAGGATCATGGGGAGGGGACCAGTGGTACCATGATGAAAAATCATTGAACTATGCGAAATCTATATGGGAAAAATTCGAATAGTATTGATCATGGGTTAGTATTTTTCTTTTTGATTTATTGATAATAGAAAAATCATTGAGATTACAAAAATTATTCCAATAATGATGAAAGCTAAATTAAAAGAACTTGTTTTATCGTGAATAATTCCTGCCATCAGTGAAGCGAAAATTCCTGGGATTATGTTAGCGAACAATATTACTCCCATTATTGATGTAAATTCCAATAGTCCAAATAATTCTTGTACTAACAGTACTATTAATGCACCTAATCCTCCAAAACCTAATGAAAAAATAAATATCCCAAACCACAATATTATTTTATTGTTTGCTATGGCAAAAATTATCACACCTATTGTTTGAAGGAATATTGATAATATTGTAGCGTTTTTGGCTGTAATTTTTTCGCTAAATCTTCCAAAAAAAAGTTTCGAACCTATTCCCATAAGTGCCACGGCAGTTAAACCTGCTGTGGCTGTAGCAGGGGAAAATCCATTTTCTTCGAAATGTTGTCTTAGTTGAGTCAATACTCCTTGATATGTGAAACAGGCACCGGTTAATGCGATAGTCATAAAATAAAAATTTTTATTTGAAAGAGCTTCTTTAAGTGTTTTACCAGAAGCATTAATTCCTACTTTTTGTGAGAGGTAATTTAAGTTCTTACCAGATTTTTTCATTTGATTTTTAATTAATTCTGGATCATCTGAGACAATGAAAAAAGTTAATATACATAATAAAACAATTACGCCTGCAAAAACTACATAAGCTGATTCCCAACTATGTGAAGAGATTAGGATGGCAGCTAAAGGAGGCATGAAAACACCTCCAAAATTATTGCCTGCGGTAACTGCTCCCATTACTCTTCCACGTGTTTCTGGATACCATGCTGCAACTAATTTACCTGAAGGCAAAACGGTTGTTCCTGGAAATCCTGCAAAAACTAACGCACTTAAAAAATACCATTCCCATAAATTTGATATAAAAGGTCTTAGTCCAAATCCTAAAGCAATCATTACCATGGATACAATCATCACAGGTTTAATTCCTATTTTATCTGATAATCTTCCTGATATTGGGGCTATAATACTTGATATAAAAGCCATAGATAAACCAAGGTTTAATTCTGTTTGGGTCCAACCAAATTTTTCTATTAGAGGAAAAGAAAATTCTCCAAAAGAATACTGAGCCATACCTATTGGAAGTCCTGTAGATAAAAAAGCAATAATGCTTATAGGTACACCACGATAAATGTTTTTCAAATCGATTTCATTAAAATTTTTTGTGGTATTTATTTTGTTTTTTCATTAAATATCACGTTATGAGTTAACATTCTAATAAATATGATGTTACATAGTATCAACAATAAAACTAATTTGAAGATTATTAATTTTAATAATAGATAGAAATAAATTTTAACTTAATGAAAAATCTTGTTGATTCTACCACTAAATTTGCTCCAGTTGATATGTGGGCAAAAATTCCAATGGGAGTAACCTTTAGGGGTGATGCAACTTCGATAGCTGTCGATTCAGAAGATAATGTCTATGTTTTCAATAGAGGTAATTATCCTATAGCAGTATTTGATAAAGATGGAGATTTTATACGTGGTTTTGGGCATGGAGATTTTGTTAGACCTCATGGGATAGAAATAGATTTAGATGATAATATATACTTAGTAGATGATGATGGACATTTTATCCAGAAGAGAAATAATGATGGTGAAATTCTATTTACTTTGGGAGAAAAAGGTAAACCATGTAGATGGCAGAGTGGAGGGATGTTTAATAGGCCAACAGATATAGCTATTCATCCCATTAGTAGAGATTTATTTATATCTGATGGGTATGGTAATTCACGAATACATAAATTTGATTCTGATGGTAAACATATACTTTCTTGGGGATCACCTGGAACCGAACCAGGTGAGTTTTCCTTACCTCACAATATTACTATTTTAGGAAATGATAAAGTAGCAGTTTGCGATAGAGAAAACTTTCGGGTACAGATTTTTTCTTTAGATGGTGAATATATTAAACAAATTCATATACATCATCCTATGTCAATTACCGAAGGTAAAAAAGGAGACGATCGAATTTATGTAGGTGAGATGTTACCTCCTCCGGTACAGCAAGGTGTACCAAATTTAGGAGCTAAAATTTCTATACTAAATCCAGATGGTCAGTTAATACAGCAAATAGGAGATTCTCTTCCAGGCGAAGGTTTAAATCAATTTACATCCCCACATGGAATTAGTACTGATTCAGAAGGTTCGATTTATGTGGCTGAGGTTGCATGGACAGCTTATTTTTCTAGACCAGAAAATTCTGGGTTAAATAATCCACCATTAGGTGAGGTTATTAGCTTAAGAAAATGGATTAGGACAAGTTAGGATGGTTTAATAAGATAAATATGCGATATCAACCTGTTAAATATTGGGCTAAACTTCCACATCCGATGTTGTTTTCTGAAGCAACTTCTGTAGCTGTAGATTCGGAGGATAATGTTTATGTTTTTAATAGAGGCAAAAATCCGTTAATTATATTTGATAAACAAGGCAATTTTCTTGATACTTGGGGAGAGGGAGAATTTACGAGACCGCATGGAATAAAAATTGACAAAGATGATAACTTATATCTAGTCGATGATAAGGCACATTTTGTACAGAAAAGAACTAAAAAAGGTGATTTGATATTCCAATTAGGTGACAAAAACAATCCTAGTGATAAACAAAAAGGTGATCCATTTAATCAACCAACTGATATAGCTATACATCCAAAAACAGGAGATTTATTTATTACAGATGGTTATGGAAATTCAAGAGTTCATAGGTATGATTCTGATGGGAAATTACTTTTATCTTGGGGAGAACCAGGATCATTACCAGGTCAATTTTCATTACCGCATAATATAGCGTTTTTTGGAGATGATAATGTAGTTGTTTGTGATAGAGAAAATTTTCGACTGCAATATTTTAATTTGAATGGTGATTTTATATCATTTAAGCATATGCACAGACCTATAGCCATTACAGAGGGTTTACAAGAATATCAACTTATTGTAGCTGAAGCTGCTCCCCCTCCAGTACAAAATGGTGTAAGTAATCTTGGTTTAAGAGTAGAGATTTTAAATAAAGAAGGTGAAAGAATTACACGCTTTGGTAGTGGTACATTAGGAGAAGATTTTCATCAATTTGTAGCCCCGCATGGTATAGCTGTTGATTCGGATGGTTCAATATATATTGCAGAAGTTTCTTATACATCTGTCGGTTCGCGTAAACTACCACCTAGAGAAATGGTTAGTTTAAGAAAATGGGAAAGAATTAGTTGATTATAATACATATATATTATGAAATTAGTAGGTAATGGAGAATATAAATATGAAGTTGATAGAGATTGGTTGAGAAAAAGACCTAAATTTTGGAATCTAGGTCAATGTGCTGATGTTGGTATTGATTCGCATGATAATGTTTGGCTTTTTAGTAGATCTAAACATCCTATTACTTATTGGACAAATGATGGGGATTTCATTGGTTCATGGGGGAATTCAGGGGATCAATATGGTGAATTTAGAGTGCCTCATGGTCTATATATAGATTCTCAAGATAAGATATGGTTGGCCGATCATCAGACTCACCTGATAACAAAGCATGATCATGATGGGGAAATTTTATTAGAACTAGGAATTTTTGGATATGCGAGTATTACAATTAATACAACTGGAGGTAATGGAGATCCTTTTAATAATCCTACAGGTGTGGCTTTAAGTTCAGATGGAAAAATTTTTGTTTCTGATGGTTACGGTAACAGGCGAGTTCATAGATTTTCTAATAAAGGAGAACTTGAACACTCGTGGGGTGAAGCAGGAATAAATTCTGGTCAATTTTCGATTCTACACAAAGTTGGTGTTGATCTTTCAGATAATATATATATTTGTGATCGTGAAAATAATCGGATACAGATTTTTGATACAAATGGAGAATATCTCAAACAATGGGATGATCTTGTAGGGCCGGGAGATATTTACTTTACTGATGATAATTTAGCTTATGTTGTGGAACAGGGAGGAGGGAATGGAATCTCTATATGGACTGATTCAGGTGATTTGATTACCAGATGGAGAGGAGATTCTGATGCATGCGTTGCAGCTCATGGATGTGCAGTTGATTCAAAAGGCAATATTTTTGTTGCAGAAATTGGTGAAGAAGGTACCGGGCAAAGAGTAACTAAATTTACCAGATTGTAAATTAGATTTTATTGTAATTTTTGATCTGTTGATCCTATTTCTTCTAATTCTGAGATCGAATAAGAGCCAAGTGATCGAAAATTAAATTCAGTGTAATTTTTAATCCACTTAATAGCAATGTTTAGAGATTTTTTGTATGTATCTACACTAGTAGTATTTGTTGTTTTCAATTGAGAAGTTATGATACTTTTACATTCATCGATTATCAATTTTTCTACAAAATCTGGGTCATGTTTTTGATTTATATCTTCACAACTAGTTTCATGTATAAGTCTCTGGGCAATCTGTGCTACAGACATTCTTGCAGTGGCCAAATCTTCCATTAATGCTGGTCTTTCCCCTGGTTTTCCGGCGAGTCTATCAATTCCTTTAGCACCTCTTCCATTCAACCAACCCTCAATATATTCTAATAAGACTCTTATGTTTTGTCTGGTACATTCACCAGTAGTTGAGCCTGTAGGCGTTTCAATACTAATAGGATAATCATCAGGATTTGAAGAAGTCGAGCTTGTGTTTTTTTGATTTGCGAAGTCTTTAAATGGATAAGAAGCTGGTTCCATATGGTAAATATGTGCTACCCAAGCTCTAATGAAACCCAATTCAGCTTCCCATTTTTTATCTGTTGTTATAGATTTTGCAGCAATACTATTTATTTCAGGATTTTTATGGGGTAGAGCAGTAGCCATTCCACCTATAGGAATGGCGTCATGTTTCTTACAGATTGCAACTAACCTTCTAAAAATATTTTCTATAAAAGGAGTTGTTTTAATATCTACCTCAAAACGATCAGGCCAAACAGATTTTGGATCTGACATTACGTATTCTAATAGACTTGCCTTCAGATCCCATCTTGCAGCATTTAAACCCGTAGAATAATTACCAAGATTGTAAAGTGATTCTTCCATAGACCATATAAGAGGAAAAGATTCTACTAAAAGAATTGCTTTTATGGTTGAATCTTTAATTGTCACTATATGATTTCTACATTCATCAAAAATATCTTTATAAATTTTTACTTCTTCTGGAGATTCAATTTTAGGGATGTAAAAATATATCCCCTGATTTCTTTTATTTTGTGACTGTCCAGAATAATAGAGAGTTAGTGCCGTAGATAATAAAGTAGCTGATATTGGATTACCATCTACTAGAACATCTTTTTCATCTAAATG
>PBDR01000016.1 GCA_002717385.1 Chloroflexota bacterium | reverse complement strand
TTTTAATTGCATTTTCTGTACTTGGTTGTTTAAATTCTGAACCACCACCACCACCAGGTCAGCAAATAGATACATCTTCAGAAACCAAAGAATCTATTAGTCAAGAAACTACAAATAAATTTGTGAACGACACTGGAATGGTTATTGATGATATAACTATTGCACCTAAAGGATCTCTAGGCGGTGATGTGATCATAAATGTTACAAATGGATCATCAGAAGAATGTGAGGGTCTAGCAGTTAATGTTGATATTCTTTCAGAATCGAAGAATGTGGTAGCTAGTATGGGATTGAAATATAGTATTGCACCTATTCCCCCATCTGGAAAACAAACTATAAAAGAAATGTTTATTGGTAAAGGTGCAAAGGAAGTGGTTGTAACTGACATTACATGTGATGCGGTATGCGGCCAGGAAAATAAGTGCAATTAGTATTGTCACAAAAGTTATTTTTCTCTAATAAAGCTTTAGGGTAGGGTAGGTCAAAATCAAACACAAACTTTAGGAATTTGTGGCACCCCTGACAGGATTCGAACCTGTGACCTAAGGATTAGAAGTCCTTCGCTCTATCCAGCTGAGCTACAGGGGCACGATATAATTTTCAGAAAATTTATATAAACTATAATAAATATTATATTTGAGCATGTGGATTTAATAAAATATTACTAAACTAAGAAATAATGCGAATTTTATTTAATATCGATTTAAACTTTTCAGTTATAGAAAAAATAAAAAAGGTTATTGTACAAAAATATCCTGATATAATTATTATTGATCAATACAATAAATCTTTTCCTAATAATTCCATTTTGTTTTCACGTTCAAAAGTCGGAAAGTTTTCTCCAGATTTTATTCAGATTTTGAATTGTAAAATAATGTCAAATGATCTTAAAAATCTGAAAAGTAGGAATATTTTAGTTTCGTCAATTTCCCCTTTAATAGCTAATCAATTTGCAAAGTCAATTAATGATTATATTCTTTCAAAAAACATTAGAAAATCTGATTTAAAAGTAGGGTTAATTGGTTTAGGTGAGATAGGTTCTTCTGTAGCAAACAAATTGATATCAAATAACATGGAGGTATACTATCATGATATTACGACTCCAATTCATAGTCGAATAAATAGTCAAATTCGACGTATATCTTTGGATCTATTGATTTCTAGATGTCAAATCGTTTCATTGCATGTTAGACCTGGACCTACTTCTATACCATTAATTTCTAATAGGGAACTTTCATTAATGATGGAGGATTCTATATTGATAAATCTTTCAGATGAACAGTTGATCGATAATAGTTGTATTTCTGAAATAGAAGAAATGAAAGTCGATAATCGTTATATTTCTTTTCAAAATTTCTCGAATAATTTTGACATAAAATCTTGTAGAGATGGACTTGTCATTGAATTTATAACTAAAAATTTATTTAGTTTCATGGAAGGAGAATTACCGAAAGGGTTAGTAGATTACATAGACTTTCCCAGGACTGGAGATCCATCTTTTTGGTCTTCAAAAATGGTTAATATCTAATTTTTTTATTCTTACTGCACATGCTTTGAATTCTGGTGTTTCTGTAATGAAATCATATGCGTCGCTCGTTAAAGCATTAGTCCTAGTGGATTCCGGAAATGCAAATGTCATAAAAAGGGTCCCTACCGGTGATTTATTTGTAATATCTACAGTAACTTCAACTTTACCTCTCCTAGATTCTACAATTACTTTTTCTCCTTCAATAATTTTGAGGTTTCTAGCATCTTCTTCATTGATTTCAACTTTTTCTTTTGGTACTAATAATTCAAATCCAGTAGCCTTAGAAGTTTGAGTACCAGTATGATATGTTGATCTCCTCCGGCCAGTTGTAAGGGTAAATGGGAATTCTTCATCCGCCTCTTCAGCTGGAGGAATATGATCGACACCGGAAAAATATCCTGCTAAAGATGACTCCATTTTGTCTTGATGTAAAAATTGTGTTCCAGGATGGTTTTCATCTGGGCATGGCCATTGTATTCCCATACCTTTTTCTAATCTTTCGTAACTAATCCCCTTGAAAATGGGAGCTAAATTTCTCATTTCATCCCAGATTTCTGACGGGGAATTAATTTTTTGAGGATGTCCCATTAATTTGAATAAATCTAATAAGATTTCAGTGTCAGGTTTCGATTCTCCTATTGGTTTTGTTGCAGCTCTAACTCTTTGTATTCGTCTCTCTGAATTGGCAAACGTTCCTTCTGATTCTGCAAAAGAAGCTGCTGGAAGAACTACGTCTGCCATTTTGGCGGTATCAGTCATAAATATATCTTGAACAACTATAAATTCTGCTGATTCTAAAGCTTTTTTTGCATGGTTTACGTTAGGATCTGAAACTACTGTGTTTTCCCCCATTATGTACACACCTTTAACTTTTCCCATTAACATTTGATCCATAGCAGTAATTTTTGTTATGCCTCTGCGTTTAGGTAATTTAACACCCCATGAGTTTTCAAATTTTTCCCGTACTCCAGGGCGTTCAATTTTTTGATAACCAGGTAGATCAGTTGGTAAGGCACCAGAATCACTTGCACCTTGAACGTTATTTTGTCCTCTTAATGGGTTTACGCCTGCGTTAGGTTTCCCAAAATTTCCACATAACATTCCCAAATTAGCTAAAGATTGAACATTATGTGAACCACAAGAGTGTTCAGTAATGCCTAAAGTGTAACAAATTGCTGCTTTTGGGGAAGCTTTGGCATATTCACGTGCAGTATAAACAATATCATCTGCAGAGACTCCACATATTTTTGATGAATATTCAGGCGTATATCTTTTAATATGATTAGAAAATTCTTCAAATCCTTCAGTACGTTGATTTATATATTCTTTGTCAAAGAGTTTTTCGGAAATTATCACATTCGCTATTGCGTTAAATAATGGAATATCAGTTCCTATTTTTATCTGAAGATGTTTATCTGCCCATTTTGTCAATTCGATTTTTCTTGGATCTACAATTATTAACTTTGCTCCATTTTTTATTGCTCTTTTCATTCTTAAGGAGATTACTGGATGAGATTCAGTTGTATTTGAACCAGCTACGAGTAACATGTTTGTACCGGAAAGCTCTTCTATGGAGTTTGTCATAGCTCCTTTACCTACCATGACCGCCATACCAGCGACCGTTGGAGCATGTCAGGTACGAGAACAATTATCTATATTATTCGTTCCTATAGCTACTCTTGCAAATTTTTGCATTAAATAATTGGCCTCAGTTACTACTCTAGCACTAGACCAAAGTACTAAAGAATCAGGTCCGTTTTTCTCTTTTATAGAAGAAAATTTTTTTGCAACTAAATTTAATGCTTCAGACCAAGATGACTTTATAAATTCACCTTTCTTTTTTATAAGAGGGAATTTTAGTCTCTGTTCTGATTTAACGAATTCCCATGATGCAAATTGTCCTTTAACACATAAAGATCCTCTACTAGGAGAATCAAAATCAGGTTCTACTCCCTTTATTTCTCCTTCTTCAGTGAGTAAATGAATCCCACAACCAACACCACAGTAAGGACAAATGGTTTTGGTTCTATTTAATTTACTAGGAGTGGTTTTATTTAGAATTTTTTTATCTACTAATGCTCCAGTAGGGCACGTATTTATACATTGTCCACAAAAAGTACAAGGTGATTTTAAAAGTTGGTTTTCAAAAAATGAGTGAATAGAGGTTTTTTGTCCTCTTCCTGCAGGAGTTATCGCGGAGGCTTGTTCCCAATCATTACAAATATCAGTACAACGATAACAAGAAATGCAATAATTATAATTTCTACTAATGAAAGGGTTGTTATCTTTGGGTTTACCTTTTGATTCCAATTTAGGAAATCTGTCCCATTTTGCTCGATATTCTTCAACTGCAAAATGAAGATCACATGTTCCAGTAGAGTTACATTTAGGACAATTTATTGGTGAATCTGTTTCAGAAAGAATCAACTCAAGTAAGTTTTTTCTATACTCTGCAAGATCCTCATTATGAGTCGAAATTTTTATTCCATCTGAAACATCTTGAGTGCAAGATGCAACTATCTTTTTTTCGTTATTTATACTTATTTCGACTAAGCACATACGACAAGATCCTCTTGGTCCTGTTCTTTCATCGAAGCAAAGTTTGGGGATCTTAAATCCTGATTTTTCTACGATACTTAAAATTTTTTCTGTACTTGGCACATAATTCGTAATACCGTTTACTGTGGCTTTCACTTTAATTGTGTTGTTGAGTTTCAAGATTATATATTTATTATAAGTACTATTTAGTTCAATTTTCCAATTTTAACATTTTAGATCAGTTAATATTTTCAGATCTAATACCCTTAACTCTAAACCAAATAAATATTATTATTATTATTAGAACTGCCATTATTATCGGTAAATCAAATGGTCTTGATATTTCACGAATATTCTCGTAATTTTTACCCAGCATATATCCTCCCCATGCAAGACCTAATGTCCAAGGAAAAGAACCAATAAAAGTGAACAGAGCAAATTTAACTACATTCATTTTTGCCACACCAGCTGGAATTGAAATCAAACCTCTTATACCGGGAATCATTCTACCAATAAGTACTATTGTATTACCTTTTCGTTCAAAAAGATTTTCTGATTTCGAGATGTCATTTTTTGTAACTAAAAAATATTTACCAAATTTTTCTATTAACTTTCTACCACCAATTCTTGCAATATAATATTCAAATAAAGATCCTATTAGACATCCGATTGCACCATATAGACCAGCAAGGAATATATGTACTTCACTAAGATTTTTATCTAAAACTAGTTTCCAGCCAGCCATAGGCATTACAATTTCACTAGGTAAAGGTAATATTGTACTTTCTAAAGCCATAAGAAACATAACTCCAGGCCACCCAATAGCATCGTACACAGAAGCAGTATAAGAGAGTAGAAAAGATTCTATATTTGCAATGAATAAATTTATTTCGTTAAATATCAACATTATTTATATGCATTAATGTTTTTCAACAATCACATAATTGTAACAATTGTGATGATTATAGATATATATATATATGTATTACTAAAGCGTTAAATTAGTAGTTGTGCATGGAAATTATGATTTAACGCATCAAAAGGGGACTCTAAAGCGTTAAATTAGTAGTTGTGCACGGAGATTATGATTCTAACTCTTTAAAAATGCGATATTAAATCTTGATTATTATAAAAAATAACATAATATGATATCTACCTGACCATATTCTGTACAAAATAAATTTCCTATTATTTGATTTATTGAACTTGAATTTATATTTTAACTGTACTAATATTTAATTAGTTTTATATTTGTTCAATATTAATACAGAATTAATATAAAATAAGTATTGACTCAGTCATAATAGTTTGTATAATTAGTGTTTGTATTGTTTATTATTTCCTGAGAACTTTTATGCCTGAAAAAAAATCAAAAAAAATGCTTTCTGTTGAGAAGCGTCTAAGAAGACCTTTGGAACAGCTTTTACCTGAACTTATTAATGAACATGGTCTTACTGGAACAGCGAACCGTTTAAATGTCACAAAAGCTACTTTAAGTTATTGGCTTTTAAAACTTGGGATTCGTGTTAGGCGTGTTGCACTTCAACCTGATGAAACTATAGAAATTAAAAGAATTAATTCTTAAAATTTTTAAAAAACTATTTTTCCTATTTTATTTCGATATTATATTTATTTTCGATGGTAAGATTTAATCTTGAGATTACTTCCTAATCCTTTTTTGAGGTTGAATTCATTGAAATATAGATCTTTTTTTGCGTTAACTTTAATTTCCACGTTATTAATTTCTTTTTTTTCTTGTACCGAAGTTCCTGTTCCTACAGCAACTCCGGTTAAATTTGAACCTACTCCTGCTGTAAAAGGTTCACGTATTTCAGAAAATGCTAATTCTTCTACTTCTAAGTCAGTTGATTTATCTGGAGATAGTTTTTCAGGTGAAACTTTGTTTACAAATCTAGGTTGTAACGCTTGCCATTCTTTAGGAGATGATAAATTAGTTGGACCTGGTTTTTTAGGTATTTATGAAAGGGCAGGTTCAAGAACTTCTTTATCTAATGATGATTACATAATTCAGTCAATTAAATATCCAGGAGAATATTTAGTAGAAGGGTTTGAGAATTTGATGCCTGCAACGTTTGTAGATTTATCAGATTCCGATTTAAATGATTTGATAGCATATTTGAAAACTATTAAGTAGTTTCTTCCATTACTTTTAGAATCATTGCTGCTTGGTAACCTGCTCCGAATCCATTATTTATATTGACTATTGATATACCGGGTGCACAGGAATTAATCATAGATAAAAGAGCAGAAATTCCTTCAAAATTTGCTCCGTAACCGATGGAAGTAGGTACAGCTATAATAGGTGATTTTACTAATCCTGATATTACACTGGCTAACGCACCTTCCATACCTGCAACTACTATAATAATTTTTGCTTTTCTTATTTCTTCCAGCCTATTTGTAAGTCTATGAAGTCCAGCTACACCAACGTCAGTGATCATTTTTACTGAACAACCCATTAAATTAGCTGTAATTTTAGCTTCTTCAGCTATATGAATATCAGATGTTCCTGCAGAAATAATTGTAATGCCATTTATTTGATTTACTATATTTCTTTTATCTGCCCATATACATTTTGAAAGTTCTGAAAATTTTGCTGAAGGTATTTCATTTGAAACAGATTTATAAACTTCATAGTTTGTTCTGGTTATTAGTACTACTCCTGAGTGGTTAAAAATATTTTTTGAAATTTTTATAATTTGTCCAACAGTTTTGTCAGATCCAAATACTACTTCTGGAAAACCGACTCTTTCTTCTCTTTCATAATCTATATTCGCAAAATCATATTCTTCGATTAGTCTTTTATTTAATATTTCATCAATAGCTTTATTTTTTGAAATTTTTCCTGATTCTAGTCTTTGAAATATTTCAGATAGGATTTTTTTGTTCATTGTAATTATTATGTTAATATTACTACAGTTTTATATTGCGTTAAAATTCATAGTTTTTTGGCAATATTTATTTGACCTTTTATTGAGTAGGTATTTAAACTAGTTTTATATATTATATTTTGTGAAATAACTAATAAAAATGTGGATTACCTGTATTAGAGATAATTTAAGTAGAGCCTTGACAGCAGTCAGTCGAGCTGTTTCAACACGTTCTATGTTGCCAGTCACTCAAAATGTTTTACTTGAATCCAGTAATGGGCAACTAAAAATTACTGCCACCAATACAGAAATATCCATCAGTACTTGGATTGGCGCAAAGATTGAGCATGAAGGTTCAATAACTATACCAGCTAGAATTCTTACAGATTATGTTAATGCTTTAGTAGGTGAAGAAATAAAAATAGATTTACTTGATGATCCTGACAGAGTCAAGGTTTTATGTGGATCAGCTGATGCTACCATTAATGGAATAAGTTCAGATGAATTTCCCCCAATACCTGAAGTTTCATCATCTCATCCTGCTCAAATAGATGCAGAAACATTTAGATCTTCGCTTAGAAGAGTAGTGATTGCGGCTGCTACTGACGATTCCAGACCTGTTTTGACAGGTGTTAAAGTTGATCTTTCTGGAAATAGATACACTTTGGCTGCTGCAGATGGTTTTAGATTAGCTGTAGAGACAGGATCCTTGCTGTCTGAAGTTGGAGAAGATATCGAAATAATCGTACCAGCTAAAACTTTTTCTGAAATTGAAAGATTATTATCTGATGGTTCTCAAAATATCCAAATGAGTGTTGACTCTGATAGCCGTGCAGCTAAATTTAAACTAGATTCATCGGAAGTTGTAACTTCATTGGTTCAAGGTACTTTTCCTGACTATAATAAACTCATTCCTGAAAACACATCTACAATTACTAAAGTTAATTCAGAAAATATTAGACAGGCTAGTAGTGCAGCATCTATATTTGCAAGGGATGGATCTCAAATAATTAGATTAATTATTGATGGTCCTGAAAATAAAATTAACGTATTATCTAAAGCTGAAGATATGGGAGAGAATGAGACGAACATAGATGCTCAAATAGAAGGTGAAGGTACGAAAGTAGCTTTTAACAGTAAATTTTTAAGAGAAGTTTTGGGTGTTTTAGATGGTCAAGAAATTATAATTGAGACAGACTCTTCTTCAGGCCCAGGAGTGTTTCGTTCTGAATCAAATCCGGGTTATACCCATGTTGTTATGCCAATGTTTGTACAGTGGTAGGATTACTTTTTATCTTTAAAGGTTCTAACTAATAAAATTGGTGCAAGTATAGTTGTAACTATAGTTACAATTAAGGATATTCCGAAAATTTCCGAACCAATTACACCTGAAGTTAATCCTATTCCTGCTATTATTATTGCTACTTCACCTCTGGGCAACATCCCCAAGCCAATTTTTAAAGAGGATTTATAATTAAATCCTGAAAAATACGCTGGAACCCCAGAACCAACTATCTTACTTATAATAGCCAAAATAGTTAAGGAAATTGTAAATAGTATTATTGCAATAATACTATATTCACTTTTATCAAATAAGAAACCGAGATCTAATTGCATTCCTACGACAGTGAAAAATATAGGTACAAGAATTTTATTAATATTATTAATTTGTTTTTCAACTTTATGCTTGAGATTTGTGTCTGATAAAACCAATCCCATGGTGTAAGAACCAATTATCATAGCTAACCCGAAATATACTTCGGCTATTGATGCAGCGATTAGACCGAATAGGCAAGATAATAATAATGGAGATCCAGTTGATTTAAGAGATAGAGCAAAAGAAGATAATTTTTTTGAAATCAATGTGCCTAAAACCATTAATCCTATCCAGAAACCGAAAGCCTTAATAGTAATTATCAATAAAGAATTTAAAGAAATTTCACCTTTTTCACCAATTCCTATAACTATAGCCAAGACTATTATTCCTAAAACATCATCAACAACAGCTCCTCCTAAAATAGTTGTTCCTTCACGAGAATCTAGTTGATTTAGGTCTGATAAGACTCTAGCTGTGATTCCTATAGATGTTGCTGTCATGATCGCTCCAACAAATAAAGCTGGAGCTAAAGAATATATAGACTCTGTACTTGCAAATCCAAATAAAATAGTACATACAAAGCCAAAAATAAATGGCATTAATACCCCACCTAATGCAACTAAAATAGAAGGCTTAAGGGAGGATAAAAATTTTTGTTTATTCGTTTCTATTCCAACTTCAAATAGAAGGAAAACGGCACCTAATTGAGCAAGAAAAAAGATTTCTTTTGAGACAGGTAAATTGTTTTGTGATGAAAAAATTGGTCCTATATCAAGAAAAATAATTCCACCAATGGCAAAAGGGGATATAAGTATTCCAGCAATTAATTCTCCCAAAACCTGAGGTATTTTTAAAAATCTTATTGCTATTTCTCCACCAATCTTTGCAGCAAATAAAATAATACATAATTGAAGTATCAATTCAGCTACATGAAATAAAGGTGAGTCGTGCAATTTAGTGTTTAATTATTTTTTAGTTTAGAAACTTATATACTTATATACTTATATATTAATATATCAACGAAATTTTTATTTTTATTATGATTTGAATATGTTTCAATACTTTAATCAGAATTCATTGATTATATTAGTATTTTTAATTGGATTGCTGATATTTTTTTTTCCTATTAGAAATCTTTTATATAAAGTAATTCTTTTTGGGTTTTCGATTTTCATATTATTGTTTCTTAAGTCTTTATTTATGCCTTCGTATGAAAATATTGGGCAAAAAGAAATTGATCAAATTTTATTGTTAGAGAAACCAGTTCTAGTGGAATTTTATTCTGATACTTGAATTGGATGTATATTATCGGAACCTTTTGTCAAAAGAGTTGAGAAAAATTTTGGTTATAAAATTATGATTTTAAGAATTGATGCTGGTAGCAAAAGTGCACCAGAGTATATCCAAAAATTTAAATTTTTTGCCACACCAAGTTTTATATTACTAAATTCCTCTGGAGAATCATTATGGAGACAGGATGCCGGTATTCTGGATTATAAGGCATTATCAAAAATATTGGAAGGATTGTAAATTCAAAAAATATTTAATTGTTTTTTTGTTATTTTTTCTTTTTATAAATTGCTTGGACAATGGATCAAGTGAAGTAGAAGGTTATGTTGTTTATGTAGAATCTAATTCATTGACCACAATTAATTCTCTAATAATTAAAGATCGTAACAATAAAGAATGGATTTTTCAGCGAACAGAAAAATTTAAAGGTTTTACTCCAAGTCATTTAATAGAGCATAGAGATTTAGGTGAACCTATATTGATAGGGTATGTTAAAAAATCAAACTTATTGGAAATAATTTCGATAAAAGATGTTAATTAGTACCTTTCAATAAATCAGATATATCTTCCTGTAATTCTTCAAAAGAAACGAACCCTTCATATCTTTCAACGATAAGTCCTCTATTATTTATCAGAAAAGTCCAAGGTTCGGTAGTTATTTTCCATTCGGTTACCTGAGTGGACTTAATTCCTATCGAAGTGTCTCCTGATTTTTTCATTTCTGCAGGATTATCAAAGATTTCGATATGGATAAAAATAATTTTATCCGATTCATAAATTTTTATCAGATTTGATAATACTTTTGTTTGGGGCCCACATGTAGCAGATCTACAGTACCCAGGTGTAGATAAAGTAATCAATATTGGGATTTTTTTTTCTAGTGCCCGATCAAGACTAATTTCATATAGCTTTGGATCAGGATTAATGTCTGAGGTGATTGTTTCGATAGGATTAGAATCATTTATGATTTTTGTTTTAACTTTTGGTGCACTTGTGCCAATGTTTGGAGAATCTGTCTTGGCTTTAACTATTAGCTGACCTTTCATAGGATTTTTAATTTCCGAAAATAATACTTCTACAATCCAAATTCCTGTTGAATCAAATTCCATATCTGTGACATAGATTCCACTTCTCAAAGGAAAATTACGCCATTTAGTATTTGTAGCATTTAATTTAACAGCATCTTCTTTTTTGTAATAAATGACCGATAGTAATGATGGATCTTCTGCTACAAATGAACCATCAGATCTTTTGATATAAAAAGGGATTCTGTTTTCCCCAATCGATATATCTAATGATTGTAAATAAATTTTCGGATCAACTTTTTGATCTTCATTTAGTTCACATGATGATAATAAGAACGATATAAATATAAAAGAAGTTATAAAAAATCTAGAGTTCAAATAAATTATTATTTTAGCGAGTTTAATTAGTTTTTAGCCTATTTATTGAGATAATCTTAAATAATGTTATTACAAGAATTTTATTATAGATAAGTTAGTTATGGATCACCAAAAGAAATCATATAAATCGGATAGAAACTTTAATGAATTTTCTTCTCCTTCAGAATTAAGAATTACAGATATGAGAATATCTGTAATAGGGGAAGGTAATTGGCGTTGGCCAATCATAAAAATATTTACCAATCAAGATTTGGTTGGATTGGGTGAAGTTAGAGATGGTGCATCAGCCAGGTATGCACTTATGTTAAAAAGTCGTATTCTTGGTGAAAATCCCTGTGATATAGATAAAATATTTCAAAAAATAAAACAGTTTGGTGGACATGGAAGATTGGGTGGAGGGGTAAGTGGTATTGAAATGGCATTATGTGATTTATCAGGTAAGGTATTTGGAGTTCCTGCTTATATGCTTGCTGGTGGAAAATATAGAAGTAAAGTTAAAGTTTATGCGGACACACCACTAAAAAAAGATCCAATTAAAATGGGTGAGGCTTTAAAAGGTAGGATTGACAGAGGTTTTGAATTTTTAAAAATGGATATAGGTTTGTGGATTGCATCACAATTTAAAGATGGCGTTGTAAACAAAAATATAATTGAAGAATCTGGTAATATAATGCATCCTTTTACAGGTATTCAGGTAACAGATTATGGGATTTCTAATATGAAAGAATATGTAAGTACAGTTAGAGAAATCATAGGATACGAAATACCTTTAGCTTCAGATCATTTTGGTCATATGGGAGTAGAAAATGCTATCAGAATTGGTAAAGCTTTGGATGAATTTACTTTGGCTTGGTATGAAGATATGATTCCATGGCAATTTGTAGATCAATGGAAGATGTTAAAGAATAGAGTTGATACGCCAGTTTGTACTGGAGAGGATATATATTGTAAAGAAGGATTTCTACCTTTAGTAGATTCTAGGGCTATTTCAGTAGCACACCCAGATTTAGCAACATCTGGAGGAATTTTAGAAACGAAAAAAATTGCTGATTATTGTCGCGATGCCGGAATAGGTGTTGCACTTCATCAAGCTGGTTCTCCTGTTGTGGCAATGGCAAATGTTCATTGTGCAGCAACTATAGAAAACTTTATTGCATTAGAAATGCATTCAGTTGATAATCCTTGGTGGAATAACGTAGTAAATTTAATTGATCATGATGGTCCAATAATTAAAGATGGTTATGTAAATGTCCCAGATACCCCAGGTCTTGGAATAGATTTAAATGAAGATGTAATAAAAGAACGTCTAGCAAAACCAAGTAATAGACGCCATGATATATACCCAGATGGGGTATTTGAAGAAACTTCTGGGTGGGATAATCTTGATGCCCATGATAGAGTATGGAGTTAAAGGTCCGGTTTTAATTACCAATTATTTCCATTTATCCAAGGATGTTTAAGTAATTCAGATTCAATTAAATCTGAACCTATCCCTGGTCTATTATGGATTTTCAGGAAACCATCTTCAATTTCGAATGGGTGTGTCATTATATCATCTCGCCATGGTGCGTCATCATTAATGAATTCTAGGATCATGAAATTTGGAATAACTGCACAAATATTTGATGAAATTAGGGTATTTATTGGAGAATGGCAATTATGTGGGGCAATAGCAGTATCGTAAATGTGTGATAAATCACAAATTTTTTTCCCCATGGTAATTCCGTTCCAAGCGAAATCTGGCATCAAAATATCTTGTGATTGTTTTTCCAGAAATGGTCTATATTCTTCTGGACCTATGAGGCTTTCACCATGGCAAATTGTTGTAGAAGTAGAATTTCTCACAGTTCTTAAGGAATCTGGATTCCATGTTTCCGTTTCTAGCCACATTAAGTCATATGGTTCAAGGGCTTTAGCTAATTTTATCGCTCCGCCTAATCTGTACTTTAGCGCTGTATCTATTGCTATACCAATTTGTGGACCTAATGCTTCTCTAAATGTAGAAATCACATCTACGGCATTACTCAATTCTTCAAAAGAAATTTGACCACTATTTCCGACACCTAAATAATTTTTATGGAGTGTATCAGTTATTTTTGGTTTGCCAGATATATTATCTAAATTCAGAATATTTGTTTTGATAGCCTTAAATTTTTGATCGATTACTTCTTGAGCAATATCATTAATATCATCAATTTTGCTAAGATTTTTAACATTCAATTTTTTGTGATATTTTTTTCTATCTGTACCACAATGTGACCAATATAATTTAAGTTTGTCTCGCATTTTACCACCAAGTAATTGCCAAACAGGTGAGTTTAGCCTTTTGCCCCGAATGTCCCAAAGCGCAGAATCTATTCCTGACATAGCTTTATATGCTATACCTCCCCTCTGACGAACCATAAATGCACCCATTTCCCACCAATGTGATTCTGATGACATTGGGTTTTTGCCGATTAGAATTTCACTTAGTTGATCTACAGTAGCAGCTATTGAAGGTGCAGCTTGCCAATCTGTGCAATCTCCCCAACCCACAATGTCTGAATTTGTTTCTATCTTGACAAAAGTCCAAGGCCTAAATACCCCATCAACAATAAATGTTTTGACTTTAGTGATTTTCATATAATTTTATTAGTAATTTATTTATTAGAATCATCTACAAATTTATACTCTCTTACACCTTTAATAATCCACCAGATTAGTAGGGTTGCAATTATTGATATTATACCTCCTACAATCATTGTGTTGTCAGCTCCAATTATTTCCGACATAAAACCAACTTCAGCTTGTCCAATACCATTTGCAGTCATAGCCGCAAGGGAATGAGCAGCAACGGCTCTGCCTCTCATATTATCAGGAGTAGTTAATTGTACAACTGTTTGCCTAGTTGTCATACCTATAGAATCTGTTGCCCCCAATGCAACTATAATTATTGTTCCAATCCATAAAATGTTTATACTACCAAAGGCAATTAGTAATATTGCATAAATAAGAGTAGCATAAAGAACTAACATTCCTTTAGATTTGTAACGAACTGTCAAAATTACCAATAAACTTCCTAAAATACCACCTAAAGAGTTTGCTCCAGTAAGTAATGAAACTGTACCTCTAGATCCTTTGTAAAGCTGATCAGCGAATATTGGGAATAATTGTCTATAAAAACTTACTACTGTGACACAAATATCTAATAAATACAAACCAGGCAGAATTGGATGAGATTTTACATATAATAATCCGTCGTAAATATTTTTTATAGTTGATTTCTTTTTATTACTAATATGTATTGTTCCAGATGTTTTAATAAAGAAAGGAATAATTGTGGAAGATAATCCGAAAATAGCAGTTATTGCAAATGTCAGAGTTAATGTTGTAGTTAGTGAAGTTATCCAAAATATCAATGGCATTATAATAGTTGAAATTTGCATTGTTATGGTATTCGTTGCTACAGCATGTACAAGAAATGATTTTGGTACCACATTTGCTGTTAATGCGGACCTTGATGGATGGCTCATTACACTAGTAGCAGATAGCAATGCAGTTGCAAAGTATATATGCCAAATTTCTAACTCTCCCATAAAAAGTAATATAGTAAGGATGCTCATTACAAAGAAAGAAATGAATTGACATCCAATTATAATTTTTTTTCTATCTATTTGATCAGCTAATGCTCCACCATATAAATTAGCTGGAATTCTCATTACAAATTCTACAATGCCCATCCAAGCCAAAGTAGCACCAGATCCAGTTTCTTCATATAACCATATTCCTGTAGCAATGATTCTTAAATCCATAGCTAACATTGCAGTTACGGCACTTGCCCAAAGAATTCGGTAATCTAAAAATTTGAACGCCGACCATGGTCGATCTGGGGATAAATTTTGTTTTTTGATTTCTGTCAATATAATATTCTGAATATTCTTTAAAAATCAATGATCGCATAGTATTAAATTTTCCATAGTGTAAAATCACTTCATAATCTCGAAAATTAAAAATTTATAAACCAAAATCCATATAAGGAGGATAAATTGGGAATATTTAAAAATAAATCAATAATAGTTACAGGTGGAGCTTTAGGAATAGGTGCTGCAGCATCTGAAGCCTTTGCTTTTGAGGAAGGAAATGTAACTATAATGGATATAAATGATGAAGCGGGTAGAAAAATTGAAAAAAAGATACTTGAAAAGGGTGGTAATGTTCAATATATTTCAGCTGATGCAGGTATTGGATCTGGATGCAAAAAAATTGTAGAGAAAGCTGTCAGTTCATATGGGGGTGTTGATATTGTTTTCAATAATGTTGGAATACAACCCCCAGATTCTTATCTTGATGCTGTTGATTTACCAGAAGAAGTTTGGGATCGAATATTAGATGTAAATTTGAAAAGTAGATTTCTTATGGCTAAATATTCTATACCTTATATGCGCGAACGTGGTGGCGGAGTATTAATACATACTGCAAGTGTTCAAGGTTTGCAATCTATGGGAGGTGTATCTGCATATGCAGCGACTAAGGGAGGGGATTTATCTTTGGTAAGACAATTATCCTTAGATTTTGCAAAGGACAATATTAGAGTAGTAGCTATTAATCCTGGTGCAATTGATACTCCTATGGTAAGAAATGCAATACTTGGAACTGGGGGAGATCTTGAACTGGAATTAGAAAAGACAGCTGAAGCTCATCCTATTTGAAGGATAGGGTATGGTAAAGATATTGCTAATGCTGTACTTTTTTTAGCAAGTGATAAAGCATCATTTATAACAGGTGAATACTTGAATGTTGATGGAGGAATGATGGCTGTAGGTGCTTGGGGTACAACGGTTGGTGCAGGAGGAAGTAATTAATTAATTTAGGCAAATTGCTTTTATATAAGAATAAAAGCATCTAATTTTAACGCTAAAAAAGAAATAGGTTTTAAAAATAGGAAAAAAAATTAAAAAAATAAAGTAAATCGAAAAAAGAATGAAAAAAAACACAAAATAGTTTGTTAGCAAAAAACACTTTGTTATATCCATCCAAGAACTGTAAATAAATTATTATCTACGTCGATAAATTCAATTAAATAGTAATTACACCCTTAAATACCTTGCAATAAAGAATAAATATGTAGAACATGCGGATAAATATGGCAAATTGCTATTGAACTGCTATAATAATAATTAAAATCGTTAAATTACTATTATGGCCAAGCTAAACACATTTGAATTCCCTGATTACTCACTTTTAGACTCTTTTAAATTAGGATCTATAATAAACAGTCATTTTAATGGTTCTGTCTCCAGAAACACTCTTTCTCGATCTCTAAACATGTCTCCTTTTGGAGGTGCATTTGCTTCTAAACTTGCTGCAGCTCGTATGTGGGGCATTATTATTGGTAGAGGTAATATTGAATTAACTGAGCATGCCAAAACTGTTATAAATCTTCATTCTCTAGATTTCAATTCTTATAAAAAGTTGAATTTTTTTCTAAAAATTCCTTTTTTTAATGAAATTATCACTCGTACTAAATTGAATATTCTCAATAAAGAAATTTTAGGGCCTATAGTTCAAGATATTACAAATGTTGAACCATTTATTATTAAAAAAAAATTACCTTCGTTAGTAAAAGTTTATAATTCAACATATTCAAACATATCAGTGAATTATTTATTAAGTGAAATTAATACTAAACATATAACCGGTAATAAAATTAGTAAAATTGATAATTTTATTCATCAATCAAATACAAATGATGATTACCAACTTACTTCGAAAGAAGTTAAGCTTTCTTTTCCTGGGGTAAGCATCAATTTACCTATAAATTCAAAAAATTTACAATCTTGTATTTATTTACTTGAGAATTATATTGATAGTTTAAAATAATACCCAGTCGATGTTATAAAGACTCTTTTATTCTTATTGCAAGATTTTTGTTGATTCCTTTAGTTTGTGATATTTCTTCCAAGGTAGAATTTTTTATGCTGTTTATTGAACCAAATTTGTTTAATAGTGTTTTTTTCTTATTAGGACCTATTCCTAATATATGATCAAGTGGAGATTTAAAAACAGAATTTGCTCTAATATTCCTATGATATGTAACTGCAAATCTATGTGCCTCATCTCGGCATTTCTGTAGAAGAAATAAACCTTGAGATTTTTCAGGAAGTGTGATTGATTCTGAAAAATCGGGTAAGAATATTCGTTCTTCCTTTTTGGCTATTGAAGCAATTGCAATATCTCTTACTCCTAAATTCAAAATAACTTCCATTACAGCACTAAGTTGACCTTTACCACCATCAATTAATATTAGATCTGGAATTTTAGAGAAGCTAAAATCTTTTTTTCCCTTTTCAATTATTCTTGTTAATCGTCTTTTTATCACTTCTTTCATTGAGGCATAATCATCATTACCAATTTTATTGTCCTTTATTTTGAATTTTCTATATTGAGATTTCATTGGTTGACCATTTTGAAAAACTGACATTGAAGCAACTACATTTGATCCTTGCAGATGTGATATATCAAAACATTCGATTCTTTTTGGCAAGTTTGGTAATCCCAATTCTTCTTGTAGTTCTCGTAATCCTTGAGATATAAGTTTTTCGTTAGTATTAATTTTTGAATTTAATTGTTTTAGATTCTCTTTAGCATTTTCATTTGCCATTTTAACTAAATTATTTTTCTTACCTCGTTTCGGGATCTTAATAGAAATTTTTGACTTTGATTTACTTGATAGCCACTCAATAATAAATTTATAGTTTACTGGAATAACTGAACATACTATTGATTTTGGGATAGATAAATTTTCTGAATAAAAATTTTCAATAAATCTTGAGATTAGTATATCTTCTTCTTCATTTTTTGTACCTTCCATAATGTAATTTTTATGTCCTACCATATTCCCATTACGAATAAAGAAAATTTCTAAACAAGCAAAATTTTCTTTAATACTCATTCCAATAACATCAATATTTTCTTTTTTTATACCCACTACTTTTTGTTTTTGTTCGATTTTTTCTATAGCTTTTATTCTGTCTCTTATCAATGCTGCTTTTTCAAAATTTAAATCTTTCGATGCGTCATGCATTTCTTTTTTTATACGTGTTTTAATATTTTTTGTTTTTCCTTCAAGAAATGAGATAACTTCATCAATTAATTTCATATATTCTTTTTTAGTTGCATTTCCTGTACAAGGTGCTATACATCTTTTAATATGGAATTCAAGACAAGGTTTTTCGTCATTACCATCAATGACTTTTGTGCATGATCGGTATGGGAAAAGTTTATTGAGTAGATTTAATGTTTTTCTGATACTGCTCGCTGATGCATATGGCCCAAAATATCTTGCACCATCATCAGAGTTTTTTCTAGTGATATAAACTCTAGGATAACTTTCATTTAGATTTACCTTTATATAAGGGTAAGATTTATCATCTTTTAACCTTACGTTATAAAACGGTTTATTTTTCTTTATAAGCGAATTTTCAAGTAATAAAGCCTCCTGTTCGGATTCTGTAATAATGATTTCAAAATCGTTAATTTTACTTTTTAATTCTATAATTTTTTTATTACTGGAAGATTTATTAACAAAATATGATGAAATACGCTTTTTTAGGTTTGATGCTTTCCCAATATAGATTATTTTTCCTGAATTATTTTTGAACAGATATGTACCTGGTTTATTGGGTAGATTAGCTAACTTATAAACTAAATTTGAAGAAGAATTTTCAGGCGTCATATACATTTGCCTGAAGCCTTTAGAGTATAAAAGCGATAATTATTAAAATGATTAAGTTTGACATCCCAATCAACCCAATTTTTTTTAATTCTTTAGATTGTGTTCTGGTATAGACTTCAGTCCTAGTTTTGATAGAACGAACTTCATTTTTTTTAGCTTTAGATGATATTTTATTGTTTTGAATATCATTTTGTTTGTTTTGTGAAGAATTTACTTCTGATGGATTTTTTTGAACGAAAACGTTTGGTTTGGTATCTTTTTTATTTCGTGTACGTTTTTTTCTAGGCATTTCTATATATCTCACTATTTATGAAATCTTTGTATAATTTTATAATATTCATCGCTAATTCTTCTACAGTGAATAATGATTTATTGTAAATCATGTGATACATATTAGGATCAAATGGAGAACAATTGAACGCTCTCTTAAAGTATCTTTTTTGTGCTTCGTCTGAATTTGATACAATGCGCTGTGATTCTTCAAAATTGATACCATTCAGCTTTATTAGATTCTTAATTCTGTTTTCTTTATCAAGGTTAATTGCGATTCTTAAAACTTTTTTTCGATTTTTTAGAATCAGACCAGCGCCTCTACCTAAAATTACTACTTTAGCAATATCAGCCAAATCCTTTACAACTTCATTTACAGATGAGATAAATTTTTTTTCATTTAATTCTACTGCGGAGGTTAATGGCATTTGTTCTATCTCTACATATGTTTTTGATAAGATATTTTCGATTCCTGGACCTGTATATGCATCACCACCAACAGAATATATCGGACTTTTATCTAGAATAATTTGAAGTTTTTTTGATAATTTTTCTAATCTTGATGGGGCATAATTTTCGTTCTCTACTAAAGCAGTAACTGTTGACCCCATTTTTTTTGCTATTTGAGATAAAATAATACGATCTACAAAGTCAAAATCTAACTCTTTAGCAATAATTCTACAAATTTCATTTGCCTCTGAACCAATATTTGATTCTATAGTAATACTAGACATTTTTTCTATTTGATATTTTATGATCTTGGATGAGCACTATTATAAACGTTTCTTAATTTAATGTTACCAACATGAGTATATATTTGAGTTGTTTCTAGGTTTGAATGTCCTAATAGTTCTTGTACATGTCTTATAGAAGCACCACCGGATAACAAATGAGTTGCAAAACTATGTCTAAGAGTATGAGGAGAAATTTTTACATTTATCCCTGCAAGGTGAGCAATTTTTTTTATATGGAACCAAAAATTTTGTCTAGTCATACGTTTTCCTCTATTAGAAACAAATATTGCATTTTCATGTTTATTATTTTTGCATAATTTTGGACGGATATTATTTATATAGTTTTCTAATACTTTTAAAGACCATTCATGTAAGGGAATTATTCTTTGTTTCGATCCTTTTCCATCTACTTTTATAGTACCAGTATATAAGTCTAGATCTTTAAGATTGATGTTAACTATTTCTGAAACTCTCATTCCGGTTGCATACATAAGTTCTATCATTGCATTATCTCTAATCTCATTATCATTAGATTTTTTGAAAGAGTATTCTAATAATGTTTCAATTTGATTTGATGATAGAGTGTAAGGGATTTTTGGATTATTAGAAGGCTGTTTCACATCCTTCAGGGGATTTTTTTTTATTATTTTTTCTAATAGTAAAAATTTAATAAAAGATTTAATTGAAGCAATTTTCCTAGATTTTGTACTAGTTTGATATTCTCTTGAATTCATCAGATCTATAAATAATTTAAAATGTGATATGTCAAAATCTTCCCAGGAATGTATTTTGTCTATAACTGGAGATTGATTATCTAGATGATCAATTAAATCATAAATATCGTTTTGGTAAGCTTGGATAGTATTTAAAGATAATCCTCTTTCAATATTAAGAAAATTAACAAAGAGATCTACGTCACTAAGTAATTTAATTTTATTTTCTGATAGCCTCTTGTTAATTTTCATTATATAAAATAACATAACATATGCTAGAATATTATCCTGCTTGTGAATTAAACACATTTTCAAAAATTAAGCTTTTTTATTAGAATTAAATTAACATTGTTTTTCGTTTCTGCAATACCGATTCATTTCAATCCTAATATGTTTTCAATAGGAAATTTCGTGTTGAGTTGGCATGGTTTTTTTTCTGTTGTAGCAATGGTTGTCGGAGTTTGGATGGCGGGTAGGGCAGCTTCAAGGGATAATTTAGATAAAGATTTAGTTTATAACACAGCAATATGGGGAATTATTGGAGGAGTTATAGGTGCACGACTTGTTCATGTGATTGATTACTGGTCAGTATATTCACTCAATCCAGTAAGTATCTTTCAAATGTGGTCAGGAGGTATTGGTTTATGGGGTGGAATACTTGGTGGATGGCTTGGAGGTAGTGCTTATGGTTTTTTCTCTAAACAGAATGTTGGAAAGTTAATGGACATTGGGGCGGCATCTTTATTAGTCGGTCAAACTATTGGTAGGATTGGAGATATTATCAATGGTGAACATTGTGCTATTTCAACCGATGCTCCTTGGGGTTGGTTTTTTACTCATCCAAATAGTCCAGGAAGATATTGTATTGAAAAGAGTTCAAATTGGAGTCAAGGTTATTTCCCTGAAGGGACTTCTTACCAAACTCCAGTTCATCCGGCAATAGTTTATGAAATGATATGGAATATGATAGGTTTTATTATCATTACGTTATTACGCGGAAGGGTTAGACCTGATGGTTCTATTTTTATGATTTATTTATTTTGGTATTCAATTGGTAGATTTTTTGTTCAATTCTTGAGATTAGATTCAATAAAATTTGGAATATTTCAGGAAGCTCATATTATCGCATTTATATGTTTCTTTATTACGGGGATTTTTATAATTTTTAAAACTAGACTATCTTTTAAAACAGAAAATAACACTTTAGCAAAAATAGGTACTAGATCTGAGAGAAGAAGAAAATCTAGAAATTTATAGATCGAGTTAATTTGATGGATTTATGTCAATTATTTCGATTTGTTCTTTAATTTTCCCTCTCCAATTTTTTGTTGATAATTTGAATGTAATATCAACATAGCTGTTTCCTAATGGTTTTTTTCCTAGACCAAATCCTATACATTCAATACTACTATTTTCAGTAAGTAAATTTAACTTAAGGTGATTTTTATCCAACCCCACAGTTTTAATATTTGTAATTTGTACTTCTTTTATAAAGAAAATAGGTTCAGGATTTGATTTACCATAAGGTTCCATACTTCTAATAAATTTCCATAGATCTGGGGTAAGGTGTTTTATTAGAATTTCTGCATCGGGTTGATTTAATTTTTTAGTTACTTTAGAAGGTTTTTTTTCAACATATTTATTTGCTGCATCTAATACTATTTCAAGATGTTCATTATGTACACTGAAACCTGCAGCGGCGGCGTGTCCACCAAATCTAATCATTAAATTACTCGTTTCTTCTAGACATTTATGGATATCTGTATATTCATTACTTCTACATGAAGCTTTTATAAATCCATCTGATTTTTGATATACAATAGCAGGTTTTCCAGTGGTTTCTACAATACGCCCTGCAATTGGACCTAAGATACCTAGAGGTACTTTAGGCAATTCTACAGAAATGATATGTTTGTTTTGGTTAAGAATTTGTTTACTAACCAATTCCCAGGCAGAAGCACTGTATTCTCTTCTTTTTTGATTTATTACATCCAATCTTTCCGAAATAGTTATTGAGTCAAAATGATTGTCATTAAGAAGAATTTGTAACGCAGGTTCTGGATCTCCAATTCTACCTGGAGCATTCAATCTTGGAGCTATTTGAAATGAAACAAATTCAGAATTTGGCTTTCCATAAAATTTGTTACCTTTAGAAATTTCCAGTAAATTTTTTAACCCGACTAAATTTGTATTTCCCAGTATATCTAGACCATTCTTAACTATGCATCGATTTTCTCCTGTAAGAGGTGACGAATCGGCGATAGTACCAATCGCCGCTAATGGTAATAATTCAGTTGGGAAATCCAGATTTAATTTATCGTAAATTGCTTGTGCTAATTTAAAAGCTACTCCAGATCCAGAGTATTCACATTTAACAGGATCATCAAGCATCGGGTTAACCAAAGCAATGGCAGAGGGTAAATTCCCTGTAAGAACATGGTGATCAGTGATTATTGTGTCTATGCCTAATGTTTCTGCTAATTTAGTTTCTTCTATTGCTGTTGATCCAGTATCGACAGTTATTATTAATTGAACATTTGCTTGATGAAAAGATTTAACCGCCTCTTTAGAAAGTCCATGGCCATCTCTTTCTCTATCCGGAATATACGTTATGACTTTACCGCCAATTTTTTTTATTGATCTGGTAATTATTGCGGTACCAGTTAAACCGTCAGCATCAAAGTCTCCAAAAATACCAATAATTTGATTGTTATTTACTGCTTTAATAACTCTTTCTGTAGCTAAACTAATCGAAGGAAGAGAAATGTTTTCTTTGATTTCTGATATAGATGAAAGAAAGAATTTTTTGGCGGTATTTTTATCATAAATCCCTCTTTTTTCTAAAAGAGTATTACCTAAATTATTTGGGATATTAAATCCAAAACTTTTTATATCTATCATTAATTATTTATTCATAAAATTTTTTGAAAATTAAAGAAGAATTATGACCTCCAAAACCTAGCGAGTTAGACATTGCTATTTCTACATTGCCTCTCTTTGAAAGATTTGGAACATAGTTAAGATCACAATCAGGATCGGGGTTTTCAAGATTTATTGTTGGAGGTACTATGGATTTATTTATTGCCATTACTGTAAAAGCAGCTTCTATACCTCCAGCAGCACCTAATAAATGTCCTGTCATAGATTTTGTACTACTAATCAAAACTTTTTTTGCGTGTTCCCCAAAAGTTTTTTTTATCGCAATTGTTTCAAATTTATCATTTAATGGTGTTGATGTACCGTGAGCATTGATATACATAATTTCATCTGGGAGTATTCCAGCATTTTTAATTGCAATTTTCATAGCCTTTGCAGCACCTTCCCCTTCTGGATGAGGTTGAGTAACATGATGAGCATCGCTAGTGGCTCCATAACCAATTAATTCTGCTAGGATTTTAGCATTTCTATTAGTTGCATGATCAAGAGATTCTAAAACTATTACACCTGCTCCTTCACCCAAAACAAAACCATCTCTTAATTTATCAAATGGTCTTGAAGCACCTTGGGGATTTTCGTTTCTTTTTGATAAAGCCATACAAGAATTAAATCCGGCCACTCCTATTGGGCAAATAGCTGCTTCTGTACCTCCCGCTACTGCGATTTCAATTTTTCCATCATTAATCATATCTGAGGCAATTCCAATTGAATCTGCTCCTGTAGCACATGCAGAAACTATTGAGAAATTCGGACCTTTAGCTCCTATTTTCATTGAAACTTGACCAGAAGCCATATCACCTAACATCATAGGTATTAGAAAAGGACTGACTCTTGTAGGGCCTTTTTTATCTAAAACAGAATATTGTTCACTGAGTGTCATTATACCTCCAACTCCACTACCAATCATGATACCTACTTTATCTTGATTTTCCTTTATCATATCTATTTTGGCGTGCTCTAATGCTTCTAATGTGGAAACTACTGCAAATTGGGAAAATCTATCAAGTCTTCGTGATTCTTTTTTCCCAATTATGTTTTCAGGATTGAAACCTTTAACTTCCCCAGCGATTGTGGTTTCGAAGCCTTCACTATCAAAACTTGAAATTTTATCTATTCCGGAATTACCAGAAATCAAAGATTCCCATGTTTCATTTCTGTCTAGGCCTAAAGGTGTTACCAATCCTATACCAGTTACTACAATTCTTTTTGTCATACTATCTCATTTTCTAGGTAAACAATTATAAGTCCAATCCGTAATATACATCAAAATAGATATATACTTATTCATATTGGATATATTTTAAATTTGAATTATTAAACTATATATTAAATTCGTTCAAAGTTTTCTGAAGTAATAGGTGAAAAATTATTAATCCTACAATTTATATCAAAACCCATGGTTGTAAACTCAATATGGCTGATAGTCAAAAATTGGCGTTAGAATTTCAACAAAATGGTTTTATAGTTGGGAACAAATTTAATGAACCTGATGTTTATATAATTAATTCTTGTACTATAACCGCAAATGCCGATAGAACAGCTAGACAAGCTGCAAATTATGCAAAAAAACAATGGCCAAATTCATTAGTGGTAATGACTGGTTGTTACGCCGAAAGAGATCCTAAAGGATTAAAATCCCTTGAAAGTGTTGATTTAATAGTAGGTGGGAAGAAAAAAAATGAAATTGTTTCAAGGATAATTGATCGCTTAAATAATCGTAAAATAAGTCAAATTGAAATATCAGAATTTGGGAATGATTCTTTACTGGGACGGACAAGAGCTTCAGTTAAAATTCAGGAAGGTTGTGATCAAGTTTGTTCCTATTGTATTGTCCCTAAAGTAAGAGGTAGGGAAAAAAGCATCCCTCCAATAGAAATAATTAACTCAATTAATAATTTAGCAAATAGAGGAGTTAAAGAGGTTGTACTTACTGGAACACAATTGGGGACATATGGATTTGAATTCGGAAACATGTCTTTAGATATTCTCATAAAAAAAATTCTTAGTGAAACTGAAATTCCAAGAATTAGAGTTTCTTCAATACAACCTCATGAATTAAACCAAAACTTACTCGAAATTTGGATGGATGATTCTCGTCTTTGTCCTCATTTTCATATTCCTTTACAAAGTGGTAGTGACAAAATTTTAAAATCTATGCGTCGGAAATATGATTTAAGAATGTTTCAAAATGCTGTGAATGAAATTCGTACTTACATTCCTCGAGCTTCTATAACTACTGATATTATTGCTGGTTATCCTGGAGAAACAGATGATGATCATGAAGAAAGTAAAAATTATCTAAAAAATTTATTATTATCTGATTCACATGTATTTAGATATTCTGATAGACCTGGAACAACATCCATGTATATTAATGAGAAAACGCCTACTAAAATCATTGATTTTCGTTCATTTGAATTACGTGAAATAGCTATTTTAAATAAAAAAAATTACCTTGAATCTTCAATAGGCCAGATTAGGAAAGTATTGTGGGAAGAAAACGAAGGAAGATCTGGTTTAACAGATAATTATGTTCGTGTTAAATTAAGTAAAAATATGGTATTTAAAAAAAAGGTAAAAAAAAATACTATAGATTCTGTTTTGTTATTGAAAGTTATAGATGAGGAAGTTTTAGCTGAAATCATTAAATAAAAAAACCTCAACAGATAACATATGAGGTTTTTTTATTTAATGATTTATTAAGAAAAATCTACTTCTTTGAAATGTAAATTACCTTTTCTTTTTTCTAAGTACCCTGCAACTTGTCTGTATCCATGTGCGAAAACCATTAACCAACCCTCTTGTTCACACCTATCTAACATTTCTTTTTTCATAGCTAAAGTTTCATCAGGATAACGATCATATGCCGTTATATATGCTAAAGGAATATGATTTGGCGTTGGGATAAGATTTGCTAAGTAAACTATTTTTTCACTACCAGTGTTTACCATGACTACCTGATGGCCTTCTGAATACCCACCAGTCACAACTGTGTAAACACCTGGTACAACTTCTGTATCGCCATCAATTAGATTTACCATTCCTTTATCGTATAATATTTTTAAATGTTCTGATCCTGTTCCATAAACTGGTACAGATCGTTCACTTGGATTAAATGCTTCTTCCCAAGCAGTACGTTGTATTAGAAATTTTGCTTTCGGGAATGTTGGTATAATGTTTCCCTCTCTATCCAATTTTGTAGCACCACCTGATCTAAAGAAAGATAAATGAGAAAGAACTACATAGTCTATATCTCTAACACTAACTCCTTGTCTTTTTAGGTCTCTGATCAATTTTGATGATGCATGTCCGTAAACTGTCCTATTCACATCTGGTTCTCTACTTCCAATTCCTGCGTCTACTAATATATTGCTTTCTGGAGTCTTTATTAATAGAGAATTAAGTCCTAATCGTACTCGGTTTTTTCTATCAGGTTTTGCATTCTGTTCCCATAATGTTTTAGGAACTTGACCAAAGACTGGACCTCCATCCAGAAGAAAACTACCATCACTTACTACTCTTACAGCTAAAGCACTATTGTTAATCATAACATGCCCCCTATATTTATTAATTCGATCGGACAATCGATTAATTTTTTAAATATTTTTATTGAAATAATTCACCAAATAATTATGGTGTTACACGGAATCGTATATCAAAAGTACTATTAAGACAAGGTACTTTAGTACTCTTTTTACTGTATTTAACAAATACTTTATTTTGAACTTGTTCAAAATTAGTATAAATATAAGATCAAAATATAGAATTTATATATTAATTAATTTTTTCAAATTACACCTAATTTTTTCTATAGTTACTTGAAATTTTTATATTAATATTAAAAATCAAACAGAATTAATAAGGTTTTAATATGAATATTAATGTAAAAATTGGCGATTTAAATAACACTCAATCTGATCTTTTATTATTGGGTGTATTCCAAAATGAGACTAAATTTCTTTCATCTACTGTTCTTGTAAATCAATCTTTAGATGGATATATTAAATTTTTGATTGATAATCATGAAGTAACAGGAAAATTATCTGAAATTACGTTATTTTATACTCCAAGAGAATTTTACCCTCAAATTAAATCCAAAAAAATTTTGATTTTAGGTCTTGGTCAGAGAAAAAAATTTGATCATAATATTTTTCGAGAATTATTGTCAAAGGTAAGCATGTATTTAATTAACAAAAACGTTAGTACTATTATTTCATCTTTGCCAGATGATTTATCCAAAGATTTCGATTCTAAAGAAATTTATATTTCTTTTTCAGAAGGGTTATATTTTGGTATATATAAATTTGATAAATATAAAACAAAAAACCTTCCTATTACTATTCCTAACCTCTGTAATATTGTTCTTCAAGATGATAATTTCGATTCAATCAATCAATATATTCTAAAAGGTATAAGATTAGCTAAAGCAGAATGTTTTGCCCGTGATTTAGTTAATGAACCTGCGAATAATTTATCCCCTGAAATATTCGCATCAAGTGCTATAGACATTTCAAAAAAACTAAATGTAAAATCTGTTGTTTATGATTTAGAAAAACTGAAATCATTTGGTATGGGCGCGTTTATCGGCGTTACTTCTGGATCAGATAGACCTCCAAAATTTATTCATTTGACCTATGAAGGAGACAAAAAAAATCCTGATAATAATATATGGATTATAGGGAAAACTATAACGTTTGATACAGGTGGTATTTCTCTCAAGGGACCTGTAGGTATGTCAGCCATGAAAGGTGATATGGGTGGAGGTGCTGCTGTCCTGTCAGCTTTTGAGGTGATTTGTCAATATAAACCTAAAGTTAATGTTAATATTATTTGTCCTGCAACAGATAATATGCCTTCAGGTTCTGCTCAAAAACCTGGCGATGTTGTTGTAGCAATGAATGGGATTTCAATAGAGGTAGACAATACTGATGCTGAAGGAAGACTTACATTAGCTGATGCTATTTCTTATGCTAAAAAAAATAACGCTAGTATGATTATAGATATTGCTACACTGACTGGTGCTGCAAGAGTATCTTTGGGAGAAGGACAAAGTGCGATTTTTAGTAATAATGATTCATTTTTATCAATGTTAATTGAATCATCTAAATTGACTGGGGAAGTATTTTGGAGATTACCATTAGATCCAGTATCTAAGAAACAAAATCACTCTGATATAGCTGATATTAAAAATTCCGGAGGTAGGTCAGCAGGTACCATAACAGCTGCTCATTTCATATCAGAATTTGTTGGTGATACTCCTTGGATTCACATTGATATTGCAGCTACATCAATGATTTCTTCCGGAAGGAGTTGGTATAAAAAAGGTGCTACTGGTGTAACTACTAGAACAATAATTAGGTTAATATTGGATACATTATCTGTGAAAGAAATAATCAATAGGTGAAAAATAAATGAATCAAAATTTAGATATGACTCCCGTGGAAGTAAGTGATGAGATATTAGAAAGATTTAAGCATGTACCTATAGCGACAGTTTGGATGGCTGTAAATTCAATTTTAGGTGTACCTCTTTCTTTCATGGAAGGAGTTAGAAGTTTTACACCTAATAAGCGTCTTGCTGCGAGAGCGAGAACATTAAGATTTTTACCTCCTAGAATTGATAAAGAGAAAGATGTTAAGAGAGGTGAAAATTCTCCTGAATACTTAGCAATGGAAAGATGTGGTCCAGGGGATGTATTAGTAGCGGATATTATGAGTAAAAAATATGCTGCTGTAGCTGGAGATGTAAAATTACTTCAACTTAAAATGAACAATGCAGATGGTTTGGTCACAGATGGTGCAATTCGTGATATGGGTGTATTAGAAGAAGAAGATTATGACCTGATAGTATATGCCCAAGGTAGAACACCTTATGGAGGTAGGCCATGGGCTGAACCTTCGGAAGAAAATATTGATATTCAGTGTGCAGGGGTTTTGGTAAAACCAGGAGATGTACTAGTTGGTGATGACGATGGTGTAGTAGTAGTACCATCTTGGTGGGCCAAAACATGTATTGATTGGGTTGAGACACATGAAGAAGTGGAAGCTGAAATTAAAAATAAAATTCTTGTTGAAAATGTAAAACCGGGGAAATATTACCCTCCAACTCCAGAATTTAAAAAAGAATATATTAAATCTAAGAAAAAAAATCACTAAAAATATACCAATAAAATCATTTAATTGTTGTAGTAAAAAATTATTATACTTGTACATTTTTTTTTTCATTGATCTACAATTTATATATCTAAATATCTATGGTGGGCGTAGTGTAGTGGTTAACACGTCTGGTTGTGGCCCAGAAGATCGAGGGTTCAAATCCCTCCGCTCACCCCATTTCAAGTTCAAAAAACTATAAATTTCATTAAAAAAAGATCAATAAAAATAACTTTTATACCAATTCATTACGTGTAAATCCTTATAAATTCCTACAAATATGGGTAATCGACCACAAATCACCTTATGCAACATCATCTCTTTTGGCCACAGGGTTGCTGCACCAGTTGCTGCACTAGGAATGAGAAAAGCTAACTTCATCTATGAATTTTTGAAATTAGGTATTATAGAAGAAGTTTTTTGGAGAATTATTTTTTTCTTGCATCGATAGAACTTTTTATAAAAAATACTGTTGCCAGAGCCGATGTTACTATCATAACTATAACTCTTAAGAGACCTATTCCATTAGTTTCAATTGATTGTGGTAATCTCATTACAATTAGTGATAAGAGAATGATTAAAGTCAAAAATACAGCAATATGGGACATAATTTTATTTAAGTCTGGTTTTTTATAAGATGTTATAAAACAGCAAAATAGTATTGCTCCAAAAAATACTGGAATCAGTGCGGTTGTAGATGAAACATCAAAAAATCCCCATAGTCCCATTATAATGAGAGATATTGAATTTATTAAGTTAGCTTTAGCTGTATTCATTTCTAATATTCTCCTATCATAAACTATAAGTTAGATTGTTAATTTTTTCATTATGATAACAAATAAATTTATAGTAATAATTCTGTGTTCAAAATAATATTTTTTATTTTACAGTATATTTGTTTTATATTGAAAAAAATATCTAGGAGATCGAGGATTCAAATTCTTCTATCGACTCAATAATTTAAGATAAAATGGAAGAGGAGATGAGGGTTTATCTTTCTGCTCATACCATTGTTAATTTATATATATGCGCCCGTAGCTCAGTGGATAGAGCACTAGGCTTCGAACCTAGGTGTCGGGGGTTCAAATCCCTCCGGGCGTGCCATTTCAAGTTTAGTATACTTTTGGTAGTTCTATCCAATTTGTTGTATAACGTGATGAAAGTTTATTACGTCTCATCTTCCAATTATGTTTGATGCCTTGTGCTGCGAAAAAAACTGTTTCTGATCCCATAACTTGATTGATTCTGTCCAATGATTTCATTAAATAATCATTAGATGGGCTAATTTTTATGAAAAAATTTCCCTGTTGATTCTCCTTTGATATTAAATTAAATAGTATGATTCCGCATTTATGATATGAATACCCTTTTTTATAGATTTTCTGAAGGATATTTTTTCCTATATTAATAATAAAACCTGTATCTGAAGTAGGATAATCAAATTTAAATTTTATTTTTTTTCTATGTTGAGGAAGATCTTTTCTAAAACGATTTGTTTGTAAAAAAACATAAATACCTTGTGCTTTACTATTTTGTTGACGTAATTTTTCGCAAGCTATTGTTATATATGTTGATAGAGCCTGTTCTAGTGATTCCAATTCTGTAACAAGTTTTCCAAAAGATCTTGATGACATAATTGATTTTTTAGGAGTTGAGTTTTCAAGATTAAGACATGATATACCTCGAAGTTCATATACCATTCTCTCTAGTATTACATTAAAATTATTTCTAATGAGCTTTGTGTCTGAATTTCTCAACTCTAGTCCGTTTTTAATTCCTAATGCTCTGAGTTTTTTACCCCATTTATATGATATTCCCCATAAATCTTCTATTTGAAAATTAGAGATAATTTTTTTTTGTAAATTATTATCACGTAGATCGAATATACCTGTTGAAGTATTTTTTTTTGCAACATGATTTGCAACCTTAGCTAATGTTTTAGTGGGTGCAATTCCAATAGATATAGGGATTCCTGTCCATTTAAGAATATTTTTTTTAATTTTTTGGGATAGATCAAACAGATTATGTTTTCCATAACCATCTAATCTAATGAAGGCTTCATCAATCGAGTATATTTCTATGTCTTTATATGGGATCATCATATCTAGTGATTTCATAACCCTATGAGACATATCACCATAGAATTGATAATTAGAAGAATAAACTTCTACGTTATTTTTTTCTATAATATCCTTATATTTGTAAAATGGGGCACCCATAGGTATACCAAGGGATTTTGCTTCGTTAGAACGAGAAATTATGCATCCGTCATTATTTGAAAGTACAATGGTGGGTTTGTTTCTTAAATATGGATTAAATACTCGTTCGCAGGATACATAGAAATTATTGCAATCAATTAAAGCAAATATATTCATCAGATTTTATAATTCATGTAGTACATTAGTAACTACTCCCCAAATTACCACATCGTTAATATCTGTTATTTTTATTGGTTTATATTCATCATTTTCTGGCATCAAATATATACCTTTTGATGATTTAAATAGTCGTTTTACGGTTAATTCTCCATCTATCGCAGCAATAACAATTTTTCCATGTTTAGCTTCTAAACTACGGTCAACTATCAAAATATCACCATTATGTATTCCTACTTTAATCATGGATTCGCCAGCTGCTCTTACAAAAAATGTAGCTGTAGGATGTTTAATAAGATGTTTGTTTAAGTCTAGTTTTCCCTCCATGTAATCATCTGCAGGTGAAGGGAATCCTGCTTGTACAGCACTTGTAAATAGTGGTAATTTGTAGCCATTTGTTTGAACATATTCTAATATTTCTTGAATCATGCTTGCAGGTATTCTAATTGGTTTAGTTGGTTCATTATACTTTCCTTGACCTTTTGGTCTACCTGCTCCGATTCTTGCTCCACCACGTGGCATTTTTAATCCTTTAATTTATAGTATATTGAAGTATGAAATAGAATATTGTACATTATTCAAAAAATCAACTTATAAATAATGGATATTCGTTAGATAAATAAAACTTTATATTCCTTTATCCGTATTTACTCTAACAATAGTAATATTGTAGCCACCTGTCGAGGCAGGTGTGTGATTTGTAGAATTTTCATAAGAGAGGTTCCAAGATGTTATGTTGCCGTCAGAATTATCCCGGAGGGCTATAGTTTCTACATTAGTAATTTTTATCAATAAAATTATTCCACTTTTATTTTTTGATTTTTTTTCTTTTTTGATTTTTTTTCTTTTTTATTAGATATCCAAGTTTGTTCCAAATCTTTTACTAATGTATTAAATGAATTTATAGTAGCGGATATTTTCTTATTGTCTGAAATATCTTTTAGATTTTTTTGTGTTTCCTCAATAATATAACTTGGATTGAATTTATTATAGGAAGCAATTTTTTTTTCAAGATCCTCTATTTTAGATTCTAGAATCTTTATTCTTTCTGTAAGGGTCATGTTTTTTCTCCTTCTCCAAAAAAAACTTTTAGTTTGTAATCTTTCAATTCAGCTCTTACTATTTCCTTATGTTT
>PBDR01000015.1 GCA_002717385.1 Chloroflexota bacterium | reverse complement strand
TAATCTAATTTGGAGTATTCTTTAATTTTTTGATTATTAATACCGAAACCAGCTCTGCGAAATAAATGAGCTAAATCCGAATATTTTGTAAGATCAACCTTATTCCCAATAACCAATTTTTTAATCCTATTGATGATAATTATTATCCGGATTTTACCCGGAATAAATTATATTATCAATAAAAACTTGATCAATTTAAATAGGAACACATTAATAACACATTAATATTTTTAAATATAAAACACATTAGAAAACTAAAGAATCATCGTAAAAATGATAGAATACTTCTCAATTTAAATTTTTTAGAATAGGAAGATGAATATGCCAGATAAAAAAATAATTATTTTACATGTAGATCTTGCTGAAGACAAATCTAAAATCCAGGAATATATAGATTACCATGCAGATGTTTGGCCAGAAGTCATAGAAGATCTTAGGAAAAGACCAGTAGGAAGAATGCGCATATATAATTCCAATAATAGATTGGTCATGTTATTGGAAGTAGAAAAAGATTTTAATATAGAAGATGGAATTCACATTGAACCTCCACAACCAAAAGTCGCGGAATGGTCTACAGCTATGACTCCTTTATTAAAAAAATTAGAAAATGGAAAAATTGATGAATGGGCACCAATGAATATTGTTTTTGATACAAAAGATTATTATCAATAACCTGGCATTAAAAATTAGAAATATTTAAATCGATTTATCGGTATCTTTAAACCATAATTGTAGAGGTACATTACTTAGAATGTTTTTTTTATCTAATAAACTCAAGCCCAGTTCAGTTGAAATAAATTCCAAATTCTCTGAATAACTTGTTCCTTTAGACCATAAAGAATTAGGAAAATTTGATCCCCACACACATCTTGAAGATCCAAACATTTCTATTACTTCCTTAATTGGTTGGTGCATATCTTTATGAGGAAATATACGAGCAGAACCGTGTGTTCCACTAGTTAGCTTTGCAAAAATATTTTCATTTTTTGACAGTGATTCCAATGTATCTAATGTTTCTGTAGTTTTCCTAATAGAATTTAACATAAAACAATGGTCAATTATAATTTTTAAAGGATATAAATCTTTAGCAATTTGGTTAATCTCAAAAGAAGTATCGAGATCATCGGTAACCATACAATTTACAGGAATATTAAGTTCAAGAGCTTTTTCCCATAAATTATATACAGATTGAGAAGAAATTTTGCCATTTGAATCTTTAATACCTCTTAATCCCCTAATATTTGAATTTTTAACAGTTTTTTCTAAAAATTCTAAATTTTCTGGCTTATCAGGATCTAAAGTAATTACCCCCGTAGCCCAATCTTTATTGGTATTAGCAGATTCAATAACATATTTATTGTCAAAACCATAATAAGTACTGGTCTGAATAAATACGGCTTTGGAAACACCATTATCGTTCATATGTTTTTTTAAATCCTCAACTGATGCAGGTTCACCAGGTTCCCATGCGTCATCAATACTCGGAAATTTTTTAATGTCTCCCGAGTAAATATGGGGGTGTGAATCGACTATTTGCATAGTATCCTAAAAAGATTCTATAATTTACTGAACTTATTCAGATATTAAAATTAAAAAAATAACCAATTATGGAATAAAATCGTCTATCCTAACAGTTGATGGAGCAGGTCCAGAAGGAAAAACAGCTGTTTTTGCCCTATCTGCTCCAACTACAACAATATAACAATCATCTGGGCTGTCCATAATTGGTATTTCAACTAGTTTTCTCTGCTCTTCGCTTAAGTTTTTAATCCATTGCCAATTTTTTGATACCCTTGCATCCTGTAAAGGCATATAGTGAGTCATTTTCCCTAGGCTACCCACTGAATTATTATGTATAAATTCCCTCGCTTTCTGCTTAGAAAATTCTCCATCAGTACCTATAGGATTAGCTACATCAGGTGGCATTAATATTAATCTCTCAGCCCCTCCTGATCCTTTATCTCCTTTTTGAATGTTAGCAGTACCAAATGAACAGCCATAAGCTAAAACTTTTAAAAGATCTTCTGCAGAAGTGTTTCCTTGATCTTGAACATCTAGCTCCCCATCAGTAACAAAAACGCTAACGGTACTTTCATTAACTCCGTAACCTAAATCTACATGAAATGGATCCCATGGACTCATACTTTCATTTTCAGCAATACATTGAACAAACTTTCTTGTCGTTCCTATAGTATCCATATCCATTTCATTTGGATACCAGTAGCCTATATTCTTCAAACATAAGTAAAATGCTCTCCCAATTACAATATTAATTTCATTGTCTTTTCCCGGACCTAAAGCTGAACCTGAATTAATTCCTAGTTTATTAGCAATGGGACCATTAACTATTAAAAGTGGAGCCTGAGGACTAGTAGACATCAATAAGGATTTACCTTGATTAGTCCCGGTACCACTAAGCAATGGATCTTTAGATGCTCCTAGTAAGGAAAAAGCTTTAACTGCTGCTATTATTACAGGCATATGTTCAGGCTTTGCTCCAGCATATGCGGCATTAATAGCAATTTTTTCTATTGTTGCTATCCCAAATCCTGGAGGCATATCACATATAACGTCATCAGGAGAAAGAGATGTTCCAGACAATAATTCATCCACATTTTCCCTTGTTGCTGGAAACACCGGGAATCCATCAGAAATATCTTTATCTAATAAATCTCTATTCATTAGTAAAGAACATTCATACTTATCATTAGATTTATATTTAAAATATGAATCTGTATCAATTTCATTTAGTTTAAAAGTTTTATCCTCTGGATTATCAGTTAGTACTTGAACAATATCATCAAAAGCTTCTTCAGTTTGGCTAATACATTCATCAATAGCAAGATTTCGATAAATACGTGGAACTACAACAAATTTCAGTTCTGGCATTCCAAACGCCCGCGAACTAGCGATAGCATCACCTTCAAATCTTCCAGAAATTAAAGGTATAGCTGGTACTCCAAGCTTTTCAGCTTCAATCATATCGTGGACCATCCACGATGCACAGGTACCTCAGTCTCCTGTCGCACCAATAATTAAATCAGATTCTTTTGCAGCTTTAGATAAAATATCTGGAGGAGTTGGATAGTTACCTCCTGTATAAAAATTAACAACCACATTAGAAAATTTATTTTGTAACATTTCACCAGCCTTTTTCAAAGCTACATCACCACCATGAGTACCACTCCAGACAAGACCAATAGTTTTATTATCGATAGTTTTAGGTCTTGAATTGATATTAAAAATATTTTCCATAGCCCGTTGCCTAGCAATAGGATTCAAAACTTCAAGTTCAAACATTAGTATCTCCAAAAAATTAATATATCTCGAACCTTACCACCTAAAATCTATTCATTTAATACCCTAAAATACTATAATTTGAAAAAAAGTAAAAAATACAGAGTTCTTATATATGTCAGAATCAGCATTAGATCAAAAAGTTGAGTTTGTATTAACTCAAATTTCTACAATGGTAGAATCGGAAGGTGGAAAATTGACTGAAGTACAATTGGACGGAGATTCACTAAGTCTAAAATATCTTCCAGGAATTAATGAAGAATGTCCAGAATGTGTACCAACACATGATCAAGTAGAAATCTTTTTAAAAACTTCTCTAGGTATTCATGCACCTTTCATAAAATCGGTAAAAATAAATTGACACATAACAATTCAATAATTATTTACACTTCAAACATGTGTTCTTCATGCGAAATGGCAAAAGAATATATGAAACTAAGAAAAATTAGTTTTAGTGAAAAAAACGTATCAACGGACTTAGATGCTCAAGTAGAAATAAATAAATTAGGATTTGACACAACACCAATCATAGTCATTGGGAATAAAATTATTGATGGTTTTAATCCTCCAAAAATCGAAGATGCAGTAAAGCATCTAAATGATTAATTATGTGTTTTGGACCAAGCTTTTTCGATAGCCTTTGCAAGATCACCATTTTTAACAATTATTACAAAACTCATGATTTTTCCTTTATGCAATGTTTATATATTAATTAGAATATATGTTCTATTACTAAAGTTATAATTTTTATGTCATTATTAATATCTAACAAAAAGATAAAAATTTAATCTCCTAGGATAAACTATGCCTTTAATGACTGGTACATACGGACTTTTAGAAATGCTAAGAGCTGAAGGAGTCGAATATATCTTTGGAAATCCTGGTACTAGTGAAGCTGCAATTATGGATGGTTTGGAAGATTTTCCTGATATAAAATATATTTTGGTTGTTCAAGAAGGAGTAGCAGTTGGAATGGCCGATGCTTATGCAAGAATAACTGGTAAAGTTGGGTTCATAAGTTTACATATTGATAATGGTTTAGCTAATGCTTTTTCTTTATTAGCAGATAGTAATTATGCCGGAACACCTTTGGTTATCACAGCTGGTAACAAAGATGTCCGTAAATTAGCAGAAGGAAGATCGGATTTAGCTAAAATGGCTGAACCATTTTGTAAATGGAGTGTAGAAATCACCCACCCCTACCAATACCCAAGCGTTTTACGTAGAGCATTCTTGGAAGCAATTACTCCTCCAACAGGTCCCGTTTTTGTTTCATTCTCAGCAAATTCTTTAGACGATAAAGCAGAAATGGACATTCATCCATCTTCAAAAAATATATCATTTCCAGAAGCCTCAATTGAAGATATCAATAAAGCAGCAAATTTACTCAAATCTGCTAATCACCCAATAATTTTAGTTGGAGATAGAGTTAGTCAATATGATGCAGTTACAGAGGTGGTAAATTTAGCTGAAACGATAGGAGCAGAAGTATACGGACATACAAGTACACAAGTGAATTTTCCTACAAACCACCCACAATATTTGGGAAAATTACCGTGGAGTAGTGTAAGAAATACCGAAACTATAAATAAATTTAATGAAGCTGATGTGATTTTAGCAGTAGGATGTCCAGTTTTTTCTGATTACTTTTTTATACCTAAAACTCCAATAAACATTAAAGCTTCATTAATTCATATTGATATAAACAGAAATGAAATCGGAAAAATTGAAAACACTAAGTTGGGAATACATGCGGCACCAAAAAGTACTATCAGATCTATACAAAAAACTATTTCTAAAAATATTTCTGGAGAAGAATTAGAATCCGCTAAATTTAGAAAAACAAGATTAAAATCAATTTCATCAAAAATTAATCGCGAATTCGAAAAATTATCCTTATCTCAATATACTAATAAACCCATAAGCGTAGCAGCAATGGCTAGAATTATACAAAAAAATTTACCGGAAAATACTATAGTTTTTGATGATTCAGTAAGTTCAGGTGGTCTTTTACATTCAGCAGTTAAATTTTCAAAACCTAAAACATATTACGGATCACGAGGAGGTGCAATAGGTTGGGGTATGGGTTCAGCATTAGGTCTTAAATTATCAAATCCTAACCAGAATGTAGTAGCAGTATTAGGGGATGGAACTGCAATGATGACCGTCCAAGCATTATGGACATCTGTAAACTATAAAATCCCCGTGGTATATATTATTTGTAATAACGCATCATATCGGGTACTAAAAGTTAATATGAACATATACAAAGAAGAAGTTCTAAAGGAAAAAAATTACTCTAGTAAATATCTAAATATGGATTTCCCTACCCCTTTCGATTTTTCTGCTATCGCAAAAGCTTTTGGAGCAAATGGAGTTAGAATAGAAAAAATTCAATCATTAGGACCTGCAATAAAAGATGCATTAAACTGCAATAAAACTACAGTGATAGATGTGATTATTGACGGAAAAATTTAATAAAAATATTAATCAGATAATGCTCCATGAAAATCTTAAAACATGTGTCATCACTGGAGTGACTTCAGGTATAGGAGAGCAATGTGCACTAATTCTAGCTTCCAAAGGATTTAAAATTATTGGTATTGGAAGAAATGAAAAAAGATGTCTAAATACACAGAATAAAATAACCAAAATTTCAAATAATCAATCTTTTATAATCAACAAATGTGATTTATCAGATCATAAACAAATCAAAGAGTTATCAAAAAAAATATCCTCCCAAACAAAAAAAATCCATCTCCTAATCAATAATGCCGGGGGTATATTTCTAAACCGCGAGTTAGATAAGCAAAATATTGAAATGACATTCAGCGTAAATTATTTGTCACATTTTTTACTTACTGGATTATTACTAGAAACAATATTATCAACGAAAAATTCTCAAATTATTAATGTCTCTTCCATTGCTCATGAAAAATCTGAAATTAATTTTGATGATATATCTTACAAAAATGGATTTAATGGAATGAAAGTTTACGGACAAAGTAAACTCGCAATTCTAATGTGGACTTATACCTTATCAAATAAACTTATTTCTAACAATACAATCGTTAATGCTGTACATCCAGGAATTATTGGTACTAGATTATTATCAAATAATGGATTATTCTCACCGATATTAAATCTTGGCCTAAAAATTGTTGGCAAAAGTTCAAGGATAGGTGCAGAAAATATCGTTAATGCATATGATAACGCACAACATAATAATTCTGGCAACTATTACCACGAAAAGAATATTTCTATTTCATCAAAATTTTCTAGAGATAAAAAAAACCAGGAACAATTATGGAAATTGAGTGAAAATATGCTAAATTTTCGATACCCAAAAATTTAAATTAAAAAAATCTTACTAGGTAATTTTGTAATTAAATCTCTAACTCTCAATTAAGCACAAGCTATATCGTTTCCATCCCACCGTTGAAAGGAAAACTGTTCAGATTTGGCTAAATAATCCCTCGTTTCGGTCCAAAGTTTATTCCAGATAAATGGATCATCTAAAATAGAATTTGGGTCTAATTCACTTCTAGCAACAAAACCCGGAAATACACTTCTACCGGTCTTTTGACCCGTGGGGTTATACCTAAGATCAAAACTCCACCTGATTCTATTACTAATATTTGGCAATGCTGAATGAACAGTTTTCTTTGTAAGCAATAAAACAGAGCCTTTTTTAATCGGAACAGGCATTGAATTTCCTATATCAAATAAATTTTCAGGAATTTCTAATCCACGATTTCGATAATTTGGACAATGTGTTAGTAATTCCCCCTTATGTGAACCTGGAACAATCGTAAGGCAACCATTTTGTTCATCTGTATCCATAAGTGGGAACCAGACAGTTAACATATCCGTATCATCAGCTTCCTCTGTTACAACTCCATTATCCTGATGCCAAGGAGTAGCACCAAATTTTACCATACCATTTTCATCTCTTGGACAATATTTCTCTGGTATTTTAATACGCACATGCTGTACGGGATTTGAATATATCTCAGCCCCGATTATTGATTCAACAACATCCAATAAATTTGAATCAGTTAAGGCTCTAAATACTGCTGGTCCAGCCCAAAAAGGAGTATTATGCTTGATACCAGACTGAGGCAAGGAAAAATCAAAAAACTGATTATGGACTTCTCCGCTATCAGAATAAATTTTTGTAACACGCTCACCAAATTCTAAATCATCATATTTTGAAGTAATAGAGTTTTCACTGTAAAGCTTTTCGGCCAAATTATCTAAAACTATATTATATTCTTGGATTATAGGGTCAATTACACTCTCTGGATCTAAAATATTATCTATTTTCAAAAATCCAAATTCTTCAAAATGATCAAGCTGTTTCTGATTTAAAGTACGCATAAATAATTCCTCTAATATTTATTGGACATAACATAACAATATTATTTGTTTACTTATTATAAATCAAAAGTAAACAAATATATGATTAACGGCTAATTTCATCACTATTTACACAGTTTGGAGGTACTTCTCCATTCAATCCAGCAATAATGTTATCTACAGTCATTTCAGACATTTTCCTACGAGTACCTACAGTAGCCGAAGCTATATGAGGTAAAATCGTAACATTATCTAAAGATAATAATTTATGATCTGAAGAAATAGGTTCTGGATCAGTTACATCTAATGCTGCATAGGAAATTTCTTTGTTGATTAAGGCTTCAGTCAACGCATCAGTATCTACTATTGGACCTCTAGCAGTATTTATAAAAACAGCATGTTTTTGCATTAAAGAAAATTCTTCCTTACCAATTAAACCTTTAGTTAGATCAGTAAGAGGACAATGTAATGAAACAAAATCAGATTTTTTTAATAAGTCTTTTAATGATTCCACTTCAAAACAACCATAATCTTCATTAGGCTGAGATCTTGTAAAATACAAAACCTTCATCCCAGAAGAAAGCGCTTTTTTAGCTAAAGATCTACCAATTCTACCAAAACCAATAATACCCAAAGTAGAACCTTTAATATCTAATCCAAGTAAATCCAAAGGATCAAACCATTTCCAATTTCCGTTTCTAACAAATCTATCACTTTCGGCAATTCGCCTAGCAGCAGATTGTAGAACTGTAAATGCAAAATCAGCCGTCGTATCAGTCAAAATTCCAGGAGTATTAGCCACAGCAATATTCCTATAAGATGCATCTTTAACATTAATGTTATCGTAACCAACACCAAATTCAGCAATAACCTTTAAATTAGGACCTGCAGAATCCATTATTCCCCCATCAATCAAATCGGTAATATGAGCAAAAATCCCACTACAATCTAAAACATGATTTCTTAATTCTTCTGGAGTTGGCGGAAGTGGACGTTCTAAATATATAACTTCCGCAACTTCCTTAAGTCTAATTATTTGATCACTAAACTGACGTCGTGTTACAAGAACTTTTGGTTTATCTAACAAAATTTAAACACCTTATTGAAACTAATAAGAGGTATATCTACTACATATTAAAATAAACACTATATATATCAACTAGTATTCTTTATATCAATAATTAAAGTCTAAAACTTATATATTTGCTATTCTTTAATTCATTAGTATATAGTTCACTGAATCAGCCGAAGTGGCGGAATGGCAGACGCGAAGGTCTCAAAAACCTTTGAGCTTAGCTCGTGTGGGTTCGACTCCCACCTTCGGCACCAATTCTTTGATAAAAAAATAATATATAAGGATCTTAAATGGCACATAAATATAGAGTAGGAATAGTCGGATGTGGAGGCATAGGAAATGCACATATGGAAGGATATAACAAATTAGAAAATGTTGAAGTAGTAGCTGCAACTGATCCGGTTGAGACAGCTAGAAACGGTTATATGCATGATTATAATATCCCTAATGGTTATGAAACCATTCAAGAAATGCTCGATGATGCTCAACCTGAAATTGTTAGTGTTTGTGTATGGCATTTGTTACATGATACTGTAACTGTAGAGCTTGCTAAAGGAAAATCCGTAAAAGGAATTATATGTGAAAAACCAATGGCTATTGGAATGGGGCGCGCTGACAGAATGGTTGAGGTTTGCGAAGAAAATAATGTGAAATTAATAATTTCTCACCAAAGAAGATTTACTCCTGGATGGGAAAAAGCAAGAGAAATTGTTCAGAAAGGTTCTATAGGAATTCCATTAAGAGCAGATTTAAGGATAAGAGATGGGCTTTCAAACTGGGGAAGTCATGCAATAGACGGAGCCAGATTTGTTTTGAATGATCCTAAACCATTATGGGTAATGGGATCTGTTGAAAGAAATTCTGAAAAATATGAAAGAGGAACTGTTATTGAAGATTCTTGTATGGGCTTAATTCATTTTGAAGATGGTTTACAGTTTTTTTTACAATCTGATCTATGGGATAACAATTGTGATGCAGGTAAATTTTTTATTAGAGGTACCGAAGGTATGATTCACATAACCGAAACAAAGGTTAAATTATTTAATGAATCTAGTAATGGTTGGAAAGATATTGATCTTGACTTAAAAGAGGGAGATAAAGCTATAGGAGGGAATAGTAATGCATCACAAACTACAGAATTAATTGAATGGATAGAAGGTGGTCCAGAACATAGATGTTCAGGGCGAAAAGGTAGAGATACAGTTGAAATTATGATGGCGATATATGAATCTGCAAGATTCAATAAAGTCATACATCTCCCCATGAAAGAAAAAGAATATCCATTAGAAAAAATGATCGAAGAAGAAAAATTACCTATATCTATTAAGGGGAAATATGATATTAGAGGCTTTCTAGATTGGGCTAAAATTGATATTGAAAAATATCAAAGACTTAGAGACGATGGTTTATCACATAGTGAATCAATGAATACTCTACGTCTCTACATCAAGGAAGATTTAAATAAAAGTAAGTATTAACTTCCACGTAACTTAATTGATCTTTTTAAAGTTTCTAAAATAATTTTGATATCCCCGAATAAACTCGCTGAACTTATATATTCAATATCATATACTAGCCTGCCTGCAGCTTCGATATCATTATGGGCATGTTTATATTTAATTTGAGCTAAACCTGTAATCCCAGGCTTAATTAACATTCTATCTCTAAAATTTGGAGATATTTTTTCCAAATCCGAGTAGAGTTCAGGAAATTCAGGTCTTGGTCCCACTATACTCATTTGACCAATTAATACATTCCAAAATTGAGGAAATTCATCTAAATACGTCCTCCTCAATAATCTTCCAATTCTAGTTACCCGATTATCAAAATTCTTAGTTCTTAATCCTGATTTATTCAAATCTGATCCTACAGCCATAGTTCGAAATTTTATTAAATGAAATCGTTTAGCATTGACGCCCAAGCGGTCCCTTTTATATAAAACTGGCCCTTTTGAGTCAAATTTTATGACCAAATAAATTAAAGGAAATATTAATAATAAAAATAACAAAGCAATTATACTCACAAAAACATCAACAACCCTTTTTCGTTTTGAATTATTATAATCACTGAGCATTATTTTGGATTTTGAAATTTCAAATACATTAGTTTCGCTAGTCATAATCAATTAACTTGACTATTGATCCATTCGTAAGTAATTTTCATCCCATCTTTTAATTCAATCTCTGGTGTCCAATTAAGAAATTCCGATAATTTTGAATTATCACTATTTCTCCCTCTAACGCCCTGAGGTTTAGTAAGATCATGTACTTTATTGATTTTCTTACCTGAAACATTTGCGATTATGTCAACTAATTCGTTTACAGAAACCATTACATCAGTACCTAAATTTAAAGGTTCACTATGATTAGACTGCATTAAACGATAAATCCCCTCTACACAATCATCTATAAACATGAATGATCTGGTTTGTTCTCCGTCACCCCAAACTTCTATATCATCTTCAAATTTACTATTAGCAATCTTTCTACATAATGCAGCTGGAGCTTTTTCTTTACCACCATCATAAGTTCCAAGCGGACCATAAACATTATGAAACCTCGCAACACGAGTCTTAAACCCATAATCTTGAGTATAATATTCGCATAGTTTTTCACTGAAAAGCTTTTCCCAACCATAACCCTCTTCTGGTGCAGCAGGATATGCGTCTTCTTCCTTCAATCCTTCTAATTCATTAGAATTTTGTCTGTAATCTGGATATACACATGCTGAAGAAGAATAAAAAAAACGTTCTATTTTCGCTAATCTACTAGCTTCTAACATATGAGTATTCATCAGTATATTATTCCTAGCAATATCAGCATGAAATGCCGTAATATATCCTATTCCTCCCATATCAGCTGCTAGATGATAAACTTGATCTATATCTTGCACAGCTTCTATACATGATTCTCGAATCCTTAAATCCAAAAGTTTGAATTCATCTGCACTACTTTCTTCAAATTCTGGTTCTACTATATCAACAGCCCTGACCCAATCACCCTTCAACTTTAAAAATTTAACTAAATGGTGAGCTATAAATCCTCCAGCTCCTGTGATTAAAATTTTTTTCTTCATTTTAATTGTTCTCAATCATTACACTTTCAAGTAATTCAATATATCTCCCAACGCACAATTTTTTTGAATATTTTTCTTTCACAGTCTTTCTAGAATTATCTTTCATTGTGTTTAATAAAACTTTGTTATTACTTAATCTACTTATTTCCCTAGCAAAATTCTCATAATCTCCTTGCTCTATAACTATTCCTGCATTATTTTCTTTGACAATATCAGATATATCAGTCTCTTCACTAAATAAAGCGATAATAGCTTGCCCTGCAGCCATCGCAGGATAAAGTTTGGAAGGAACAGTGAGTTTATCCATAGATTGATTCAATGTAACCACAGATAAATCACCCGAACTTAATGAATAAGGTAGAACATCTTCAGATTGATAAGGCATAAGTATAATGTTAGAAAGATTTAATTTTTTTATTTCTGATTCAATGATAATCTTTTGAGGTCCTTCTCCAATAATTAAAAAAATTATTCTCTCATCTTTACGTAGATTATCAGCGGCTTTTATTAATGTTGACAAATCATGGGACAATCCTAAATTTCCAGAATATAAAATTACAATTTTCTCGGTAAGCCCGAGATCTTTTCGAAAATAATTTTCTTTAGGTTTAATAGGATTGATTTTTTCTGTATCAGCCCAATTATGGATTACAACAAGATTACTATGGTTTATTCCATCTTCAAAATATCTAGCAACATTATTACGTAAACGTTCACCAATTACTATCACATAAGAAGCAGAACTATATACTCTCTGATTAGAATATTCCCATAAATAATTGACTATACTATTCTTTTTCAAAAAACCTAAAGCTATTGCTGCATCTGGATAAAATTCAGTTGCCAAGTAAATATATTTATGTTTTCTTATTTTGGATGAAATCCAAGTAATTGGTCCTTGAAATGGTGAAGTTGTATCTACAAGAATTAGAGTTTTTCTTCTAAAAAACACAAGTGTTATAAAAATTCCTACACATACAAAAAAGGAATTTATCAATCTACCTATAACCTGACTTTTTTTTAAATTTGGGCTCCAAAATCTTTTTATATTTATACTAAAAAAATTTTTAGAAGAGAAATTATTTTCTACAATTTCTTTTCTAGGTTTACTACAAAATATTTCTACATCTCCACAATTTTTAGAAAATTCTGTGACAACATCACTTAACAACCTGGCATTTGTAGTCATATCAGGTAAAAAATCATTCGTGATTAAAATCATTTTTGACATAGAACGTTTAATGAAATTTGAAAAAATTAATTTTCATATAAATATTAATCTTAATATAAATGAGGTATTACGCTATCATACGAATATATCAAGTGAGCATTAAAATTCAATAGGTAAATTACAAATGGGTCCAAACATTTTAATTATAATATATGATAAATTGAAAGCAAAGACTCTCAATTTATACGGAAATAATGATGTTAAAACACCTAATATTGATCGACTTGCATCAAGTAGAATCACATATAAAAACCATTACGTATCAGATCTTATGTATGTACCATCGTGTTTAGCATTTTGGACAAGTATAAGACATAATCAAGTCCCAATGTCATCCGATAGAATACACTATGCAAAATTACTGAAAGATTCACATTCAATCCCTTTTTTCTATAATCCAAATACTTTCTCTGACACAGTTATTGACAGTTCAGATTTTTATTAGGCGGATTTAGATGATCAATAAGAAAAATTAATTTTCAAAAAAAGTTTAATATAAAAATCAAATTAGTTTTATTAAATAATGTAATTAATATTATGGAAAAAAATATAAAAAAATTACGTATAGCTTATATTTCTGAAATGCGTATGCCCACAGAAAAGGCTCATGGTATACAAATTATGAGAACCTGTGAATCTCTTTCACTAGCAGGAGCGAAAGTAAAACTATTTTTTTCGAATCGTAAACAAAGTAACCATGCTCTAAAAAATTTAGATCCATATAAATATTTTGGAGTAAATAACACCTTTGAAATGAAATCTCTTTTTTATATTGATGTTTTATCTTTAGAAAATTTCATAAAACCTTTTTTGAAACCTTTAATGTTTTTAGCAAATTTAGTATTTGCTTTCACTACAATTATTTCAACAAAATCTTGGAATCCAGATATCTACTACACAAGACATTGGTTATCAGCTTTCGTCTTATTGTTCGCTGGAAAATCAGTTGTCTTTGAACTTCATAGAGCAGGTTCTTATGAATTTAGTAAAAGGGCACTAAAAGCTATTCTTTTACTAAGTAAAATAAAAAAAAGATTTTTTATAACATCTATTTCAAATGAATTAAAAAATACTCTTATTGATATTGGTGTATCTGAACATAAAATTGAGGTGTTACCTGATGCATTACCAACATATAAACTGAAAAATAATTCCCGCGAAAATAAAGTTTTTGAGTTCGAAGTTTTATACACTGGGCATTTGTATGAAGGACGTGGAGTTGATGTTTTCATTCAATCATCCAAACTATTACCAGATATTAACTTCACGATAGTAGGAGGTAATGAAAAAGACAGAAAAGACCTGATCAAAAAACTAAACCCAAAAAAGAATGTAAAATTTATTAATCATTTATCCCCGTCAAAAATACAAAAAATTCAATCTAATGCAAAAATCCTTGTCCTCCCACAAACTGATATTCACGGACAATCTCCATTAAAGCTTTTTGAATACATCGCGGCTAAAAGACCTATCATCGCTAGTGATCTAACTCCAATTAAAGAAATATTAGATCACAATAAGACTGCTCTATTTTTTAAGTCAGGAGATTATCATCAATTAGCTAATAGAATTTCCGAATTAATGTTAAATCCCGAATTAAGAACTTTTTTATCTAAAAATGCTTCACATAAATATAAGGATTGGACTTGGGAAAAAAGATCCCAAAAAATTATTGAAATTATTACTAATAAGATGAACAAAAAATGAAAATCATCACATTATATAACCCTATTCTTGATCGAGGTGGAATAAGTGTTTCATATATTAATATTGTTAATGCTTTATCAAAAAATTATCCTGAAGTCAGATTCCACTTATTACTTAATCAACAAAAAGTACCTGACATAAAATTAAGGAAAAATATAGAAATAATTAATATAGGAAAATTTTCAGGGATTCCACTAATTTCAATTTTAAACTGGGGAAAATACCTCTCATCTATTAAATCAATTATCGGAATATTTATTTATTTATTAAGATTTAAACCTGAATATTTTGTTTCATTTCAAGGTCATTTTATTGTAGTGATATGCAAATACCTATCTAGAAATAAAACTTTTATAATCGCAAGAGAAAATACTGTCATAGATAAAAATATACAATTTTTCAGTAAAAATTTATTCCCAATAAAAATAGCAATAAAAAAATTCACTTATAAAAATGTTCACAAGATTGTTACTCTTACCGAAGAAGCTACAGTGTATTCTGCAAATTTATTAAATTTGCCAGAAAAAAAATTTACTGCCATACAAAATATCAATCATATCAAATCATTTACATCAAAAAAATCAAATGAAATCTCCAATAAATCGCTGAATCCTGAAATAATTTGTCTTAGTAGAATTAGCAGGGAGAAAGGTATAAATACTATTATCAAATCTTTTGCCCTAATTGATAAAAATATAAATGCAAAATTAATTTTAGTTGGTAGTGGGAGTTATGAGACTGAAGCAAAAAATTTAGCAGCATCTTTAGGAGTATATGAAAACTGTAACTTTATGGGATGGATAGATGATCCAAAAATAATTTCAAAACTGATTTCACAATCTTTAATATTTGTTTCCGCTTCACTCTTTGAAGGTTTTGGAAATTCTATTATTGAAGCCATGGGTTGCAATACATTGGTAGTTGCTTTAGATGTTCCTTTCGGTCCAAAAGAAATATTAGAAAACGGTAAAAACGGTTTCCTAATCCAAAACAACCAAAATGTTCATCAAGAATTAGCAAAGACTTTCGAATCAGTATTAAATAACCCATCAATTATTGAAAAATATACTAAGCCAGCTTTCAAATCATTAAACAGGTTTGAACCAAATATAATAGCAAAAAAATGGGGGGAAATATTAAATATAAAAAATTAAAAATTTTCTTTTTTATGCCTCACGCTGATGGAGGAATAATAAGATCTACTTTACCAATTATTGATGGACTCCAAAAATCAGGTCATACTTTGGAAGTAATTACTCTCGGAGCAAAAGGTGACATGTTCGATAATTTACAAAAAATATCCAAATTTCATATAATCCCAAAATCAAAAACTATACTATCCATTATTGATTTATCAAAAATTATCCGTAAAAAAAATCCTGATGTCATAATTTCAATTCAACATTATGCTAATGTTTCTGCCTTAGTATCAAATTTCATATCTGGTAATAAAACAAAAGTAATTGTTAGTGAAAGAAGTTCAGTAAAATTATCCTTAAATCAAAGTTCATTAATAAAGAGAATTGCAATTAAATTTCTGATTAAATTATTATATAAAAAAGCATTTGCAATAGTGGTAAATTCTTTAGGAGTAAAAAAAGAATTAAGTAGTTTATTGAAAAATAACAATCAAAAAATCAACCTGATATATAACCCTACTTATGATCCAAAAATTTACGAGAATCGAAAAAAAAACACACCTCCAAATAAATGGCCTAAGAACCCAGAAACACCTGTGATTCTTGGAGTAGGAAGATTATCAAAAGAAAAAAATTTTGGTTTATTAATTCGATCTTTTTCTGATGTTCGAAAAAAAATTGATTCCCAATTAATAATTTTGGGTGATGGTCCAGAAAAAGATAATTTAAATATGATAATCAAAAGTTTGAAATTAGATAATTTTTGTACTTTATTGGGTTTTGTAGTAAATCCATACGATTATATGAAAAACGCTTCTATCTTAGTATTATCAAGTCAATATGAAGGTTTACCAAATGTATTAATTGAAGCACAGGCATGTGATTTACCAATTATTTCAACAGATTGTGAATATGGACCTGAAGAAATTTTATTAAATGGAAAGGCAGGAATTTTAATACCAACAAATGACCATGAAGCAATGACAAAAGCAATAATAAAAATGCTTTCTTCAAAAAAATTACAAAAAGAATACATTAAGACCGGGAAAGAAAATCTTTTCAGATTTCATATCAAAGAATCTTTAAAACAATATAAAATGATAATTGATGGAATAAAAAAATATAAATAATGAAAATAAAAAAAATAGCAATTATGTCCCCTATCGCTGATGCTATTGGAGAAGCTGCGACTGTACCAAGATTAGCTAAACAACTAAAAAAAATGGGCTATCAAATAGATCTAATTAACTGCAGAGGAGAATGGGATAATATTATAAAAACTCATACTGATATAGAAATACTAGATTTAGGTACAAGAAAAATTTTTCCTTTTATTCCTACATTTAGATGGTTATCTTCATGGACAAGTTACAGGGTATGGTCGCTTTTTATGAGTGTATCAATAATTTTTCGACTGCCGATTTACCTAAAAAGACACAAACCTGATGTATTAATTGTAAGAATGTTAACTGGACCAACAACATTTGCACATAAAATAGCTTCCACAAACACAAAGCTAATAATCAGTATGGGAGGATTACCAAAAAAGTCTCCCATTAGATCGATAATTTGGAAATCACTTTTTTCATACGCATCACAACTTGTTGCTCCAACAGAAGGAGTTGCACTTTCTGCGTCGATAATTTCTAAAATTCCTCATACAAAATTTAAAATTATTCCTAATCCAGTTATAGATAAAAAAGTTATGGAAAAATCTTTAGAGATCATCTCTCATAAATGGTATAAGAATAATGATTTATCAATTATATTAGCCGTCGGCAGATTAACAAGACAAAAAGATTTCCCAACACTAATCAACGCTTTTAAGAAAATTAATAATAAGAATGCAAGGTTATTAATCTTGGGAGAAGGAGAAGATCGAAAAAATCTAGAAAAATTGATTTCTGATCTGGACATTACAACCTTAGTAGATATGCCTGGATTTGAACCAAATCCATATAAATACATGAAACAATCTTCAGTATTAGTAATGAGTAGTAAATGGGAAGGTCCCGGACATGTAATTATTGAAGGGCAAGCTTTAGGAATTCCAATTATTTCCACCGACTGTCCATCGGGACCCAGAGACACTTTACTGGATGGTAAAGCCGGTATTTTAACTACAGTTGGTGATGTTGATCAACTAACAAATCATTTAAAAATTGCTTTGGATGACCCATTATATTTCAAAAAAATGACTAAATTAGGTCTAAAGTCTTCTCATAGATTTACTGATGAACATGTAGGTGAAAAGTGGAAAGAACTAATAGAAATAATTACAAAAAAATAGATTCTCTAATCCGAAAAAGAATTTAAAAATGATTCTGTATAAAATTCCATAAGATGCTGTTTTCTTAAATCTGACTTAACTTTTTTGGTTTTTAAAAAAGTAGGATGTTTAATCGAATCTGAAAAAATTTTATAAATTTCTTCAACAGATTCAGAATTACCTTTAGGATCAATAGTCCAACCAACATTAAGATCAATTACTCTATTAGCCATATATGTTCCCTCACTGACTATAATGGGAATACCTGCCGCTATAGATTCATGAAATCTTCTAGCTTCATGAAACTTGTAATTTGATAAAGTTGTAGGATATGCAGCATAGATAATATCAGCTGATAAAAAAATCTCTTTATAATCTTTGAAATAATCAAATGGACCTGAATAATTCACATAATTAAATTCCCGAACAGCCTTGGTTACCAAATTAACTTCAGAACCTACACCTGCAAAATTCAGTTGAACATTTTTCCCCTCTTTATTAATCATTTTGGTAGCCAATAAAAGTGCTTCTATTTGTTTAATACCTCTAATATTCCCAAAATAACCTACTATCAATTTTTCTTCAAAGTTATTAGGAAATTTTTTATCCCAGGAGTTCCATCCTAAAGGAGCTTCCGCAAAATATTTTATAGGTACATCATCACTAAAAAGATTATTTTTTTGAATGTGATCCATAAAACCTATCGATCTAATAAAAACTGTAGAAACTTTACGAGCGGAAATTCTATAAAGAGATTTATATAAAAAGTTTAATTTTTCACCCTTCTGATCTTGAAAGTCATACACTATCTTTACAGGTTTCAATAAGTAATTAGCTAACATAAATAGACCTAACATATCAGAATTAACTGGATAGATTATTTCTGGCATAATTCTACGTATTTTTGATCTCAATTTAATTGAAAAAAGAAATGAAAGTACTATGCGCCTAAAGATGTTACCTCTAGGATCACCCAAAGAAATATCAATAAAGCGATCAAGCGGAAGTAATTTAGAAAAAGGTATAGAAATATCAGAATTTTTTCTAGACCAAAAAACTATATACGATTCATATTCCCCTGAGTTTTCAGCCGTTAAAGCTCTCTCAATCAAAGAAGGATTAGGTGTGTTACCATAAATAAAAAATATCTTCTTCTTTATTGCTATCATTCCTTGAAAACCTACTATGGAGACCAATATAATATTGATTCATTTTTATGATCATAATCATAAAAAGTAGAATTTAGATCAATTAATATTCCAGTATCAGAAATTAAATTCTTTATTGATTCATAACCCTGATTTATGAAAATATCATGGTCGACCGCCAAGATTACAATATCATAATTTACTTTATCTTTATTTCTGATATTAAGTTGATATGAATATATCTCATTAACATTTACTAACGGATCTTCAACTTCAACTTTATACCCAATATCAGTCAAACCTCTAACAAGTTTAATTACTTGAGAATTACGCGTATCTGTAACATTTTTTTTAAATGCTAAACCTAGAACTAAAATATTAATATCACTTTTATTTCCAGGAAAATCCAATAGGTTTTCTGATAATTCTTCAACTTTTTTTACAATAAATTCGTACATCTGATCATTAATCTGTCGACCAGATAAAATTATCTTTGATTTGTAACCTTTTTTTTCTGCTATATAAGTTAAATAGTAAGGATCAACAGGAATACAATGCCCTCCAACTAATCCTGGCTTGAAAGGAACAAAGTTCCATTTCGTCTCTGCGACTTTAAGTACTTGATTTGTATCAATATTTAAACGGTCAAAAATTATTAATAGCTCATTCATTAAAGAAATATTTATATCTCTTTGGATATTTTCTATAACTTTAGCGGCTTCAGCAATTTTAATAGATGGAGCAATATAAACACCAGCTTTGATAATTTTTGAATATACCTCAGCAATTTCGTTTAGTACACTCTTATTTTGAGCGGCAATAACCTTAACAATTGATTCTAAATTATGATTATTATCACCAAAATTTGTACGTTCAGGAGAATAACCAATATCAAAACCTTCTCCACATTTCAAATTTGAAAATTCCTCAATGATAGGTACACAAATTTCTTCAGTACATCCTGGAAAAGTAGTAGATTCAAATAAAACTATTGGTCTAAAAGACCTTTTTTTTATATAAGAAAACTGTTGTCCAATAGTTCTACTAGCTTTTTCTAGATAACTTACATCAGGTGTATTATCTGAATTAACTGGAGTTGGTACTGTGACAATAACTATATTGGAGTTTTGGATACAATCTTCTTTTGAAGTAAAATTGATCGATTGTGATAATAAATCATCTTCGGTAATAATTCTATTTTTATCAAAACCTTTCTGAAGTTGAGAAATTCTTTCATTATTGTAATCGTACCCAAAAACTTCATAATAATTGGATAAAGCTACAGATAAGGGTAAACCTACATACCCCATTCCTAAAACACAAATCTTTTTCTTATTCATCATAAATTTAATATAAATATCTTATGAAAATTCCAGGTTTTTAGTCCAATAATTATTTTCTTCATACCATTTACATGTATTAATTATCCCATCTTTCAAAGAAGTATCTGGAGACCAATTTAGGAGAATTTTTGCTTTATCTATAGAAGCTTGAGTCGATCCTATATCCGATGGATCACGAGGTCCAAAAAATTTTTTTGATTCCATCCCAAAATAATTTTCAATTAAATCTATAACATAGTTAATACTGTAAGGATTATCTGAACCTATATTGATTATCTCATATTCCCATTCAGATTTAGTAGAATTCAAAATTCCCTTAACCACATCAGTCACATATGTAAAATCTCTTTTTTGATCCCCATCTCCATTAATTTTCACAGTTTTCCCCTCATAAATCCAATGAATAAATCTAAAAATACTCATGTCAGGTCGCCCGAATGGCCCATAAACAGTAAAAAATCTAAGTATTGTAGTTCTTATTCCATGAATTTGACTATAAACGTAACACAAATCCTCTACAGATTTTTTACTAGAAGCATATGGAGAAATCTGATTTATAGATGTATTAGATTCATTGAACTTTCCCTCAGTATTTCCATAAACACTAGAAGTTGATGCTTGTATTAATTTAATATTTTTATTTGCCTTCAATATTTCAAGAATATTCAAGGTATTTAAAAGATTTGTTTGGTAATACTCATATGGATGTAAAACAGATTTCCTAACCCCAGCTTTAGCGGCTAAATTAATCACACAATCGATTTTTTTTTCGTCTATAATCTTGTTAATTAGATATTTATCATTTATATCTTGATGTATGAACTCAAAATTTTTTAACTTACCTAATTCCTTGACTCTAATATCTTTCAAACTTGGATCATATGTTCGTTCCAAGTTATCTATACCAAACACAACATACCCAGATGAAACTGCCTCCATAACTGTATGTGAACCAATAAATCCAGCACATCCTGTAATTAGTAAATTTTTATTCATAACTAATCCCAATAAAATAATCTCTCAATGATGACATTATCAAAATATTTTTTCTTATTCGCATTTGCATTTAATATTTTATTCATCCCATTAGATAAAAATTTTTATACCTTCACCGAAGCCAAAACTTACATATTTCATATTTTCATTATCTTTTCTTTTTTAAGTCTACTAATAAATCAATTAATTAAAGAAGATTTTTCTTTGCAAAGGTTTGAATATATAGGTGTATCTTTGAAGGAAATTATAAAAAAACCACTTTATTCATTTTTTTTTACTGTAATACTAATAATTTTTGGAATTATTTGTTCAACAATTCTATCTCCTATTCCCTATGTAAGTTTTTTTGGTGGTAGCTACAATCGTAATGGCTATAGTGCATATGATATTTTAACTTTATTGACAGCTATGTGCATTGTTCCATATATTTTCAAAAATATATTGTCCTTACGTTTACTGTTAATGCTAATTGTAGTGATGTCATTTTTTACTTCAATTTATGGATTAGCTGAAATTTTTGGTGTTGAGCCTATTGAATTTGTAGAAAAACAAGATAGAGTCAATTCTACTTTTGGGAACACTCTTAGTTTTAGTTCATTTACCGCAATGTCTATTCCTATAACATTATCTTTTTTATACTTCAAAAATTATTCTAAATGGTATTGGGTAACAGGTGCAGGGATACTATTAGGTTTACAATTTTCATCACTATGGTTAACAGCTAGCAGAGGTTCTTGGATAGCTGTCATCATATCTATGATAATTTTTATTTTTTTATCTCAAAAACTTAAATTATTCAAGAACATTCATAAGTTAATCCCCAAACTATTAGGATTGATCATTATTTCTTCGTCGATAATCCTTATTTTATCGTTTGCTCCTAAAGGTGAAATTATAGAAGGAAATGATCCTGGTCAAATTTCAACATATCGATTAAAAAGAATTGTTCCAGAAGTAGTATCTCCTAATGCAAACCTTACAAATACGAATATTCAAGGTGGATTAACAGGAAGACTACAAATATGGAAAGGAACTTTTAAACTACTTAGTTCCTGGGATACTCCTAAGACTGAAAATACAGTGACGAAACTCCTTCGTCCAATTTTTGGAGTAGGACCAGATTTATTCGTTTATTCTTTTCATTTTGTTATGGAACCACAAACTACATTAATTAATGTCGAACATGCACATAGTTATTACCTACAAATACTAATTGAAATAGGAATATTTAATTTTTTGTTATTTAATATTTTATTTTTGATAGTTATTTTTTTGGGTTTACAAATAATTAGAAATCAACAATCTCAATCAAACAAATTATCTCTAATAATCCTAACAGCTATAGTGCCAGCTATAATATCAAAATTAATTGAAATGATTATTGGGGTACCTAGAATTGAAGACTTATCAACCCTTTTTATTCTAATGGGCTCAGTTGTAGCTTTATATAAAATAAATTTTCATAAAATCCAACACAATAATAAAAAAGTTACAAATAAAAGTTTTTTATCCCCTAAACTTCAAAATTTTTTATTTGTAACTATAATTTCGATTGTACTAATTTATACTATTGTACATTGGGATTTAAAACGTATATACGCTAGTAGATTAGCCGCTGCGAGTATGAAAATGACAGATTCATACGATAAATTTCACACTATGAAAAAAGCAACGGAACTGGCTCCTTTACATGAAAAAATAATTAGAAACCATGCCCAAAGTATTTCACTAAGGGCTGAATTAGAGTCAGAAAAAGCTAATAATGATGAAGCAATACTTTGGGCAGAAATGTCTAAAAGTGTTCTGGAAAAATACGAAGATATTGATCCATATGAATGGGATATACAATTAGCATTAGCTGTTGTAGTTAATAGCCTTTGGGATTTGGGATCTACAGAATATGCCGATGAAATAAAACAAAGAAATTTATATATCTCAAACCAATACCCTGCTTTTCCTGTAATATCAAGTTTATCTTCAATCGCATTAGCTAAAACAGGAAACATTTATGAAGCTGAAATTATTGCTAACAAAGTCATAGAAATTGAACAAAAAATCTCTTTCGATGTATTGCCAGAGAAGGAAAAAGAGCCATTTTCACAAGCCTGGTATGCCAAAGGATTTATAATGTTAAAACTTGGATACATAAATGATTCTATAGTTGCTTTAAATACTGCTATAGAAAAATCTCCCCTATCTGAGTCTGCGGGTCATTCACATTATTTTTTATCTAAAATCTATGAAGACGAATTTAACGACATAGAGAAGGCTAATTTCCATTCGAAAGAATCACAGAAAATATATCAATATATAAAAGATAAAAAAAATAATCAGTAACTTATTTAAGGAATCTTTTATATAAAAAATGGTTCAGTATAGATACTAGTCCAAATTTATCCGATTACTTATACGGATAATTATGGTTTTTACGAGCTGAAAATAGGTGTTAGATGTACAAGGTTTATTAAAGTAAATATTTTCTATATTTTTATATCTCTAAAAATATTGGGGGGATAAAAGAAATGATTAAATATATTCCCTACACCCCCCTAATAACCCCCAATAGATAACATTTGAATAGTTAACTTAAAGGATTAATAGCCCCCCTTAAATAGTCCCCCCATTATTTGAGACTTTTTATTAATGGTTCTAATTCTGACTTTTGGGTGTTTTTAGGTATTTTGGGGGTACTTTGGGGGTACAAAGAGAGAAAAAACATCTAAGATTAATGATTAATATTTGAGTTCAAAGTAAGATAGAATTAAGCGGTGGTAGCTCAGCTGGTAGAGCATCTGCCTTCCAAGCAGAATGTCGCGAGTTCGAATCTC
>PBDR01000014.1 GCA_002717385.1 Chloroflexota bacterium | reverse complement strand
TACAACCTCTCCTTTACTAGAGTCTGAGTGTTGTTTGACAGAATCTATTTTTCCTTTAGTAACTGAAAGGTCAAATAAATCATTTGTTTTATTATGTGGATCAACTACGTGAGCATTAGATAAAATTAAATCAACCATAACAGAAAAATATTGCCCTTTCTAAATTACTCTAAAATCTCTTCGAATAAACTATTGATATTATATTCCTCTGAGGGTACCTCCAGATGCTGTGGGTTTTTTCAGAGGCGGGTGTTTTGCGATTTCACTTTCGTTCAATTCTAGTCCAAGTCCTGGTGCATCACTTAAATCAACATAACCGTCCTTTTGTCTGATGAATCCGTTCAGAACAGTGAAATAATGTTCTGAGTAAAATTCCGCATGATATTCTTGGATTTCGAAATTGATTAATGATGCATCAAGCTGTATTTCAGCCGTTGCTCCAATTGGTGAACATACATTGTGAGGTGCCATGGTGACATGTTTGGATTCTGCTATAGCAGCTATTTTCTTTAGTTCAGTAATCCCTCCAGCATTAGCTATGTCAGGTTGAAGTACATCCGCTGCGCGCTTTTCAATGATTTCTGCAAAAGGAAACTTAGTATAAAGTCTTTCTCCTGTAGCAATAGGAATATTAACTTTCTGGCGTACTTCTGCTAATTCTGAAATTCTTTCTGGAGAAACGGGCTCTTCATAAAACAGAGGTCTATATTCTTCCATTCGTTTACCTAACTGAATAGCATTCATCACGTTAAATTTAGCATGAGCTTCCACTAATATATCTATGTTTGGTCCAACTGCTTTTCTTACTGCTGCAACACGTTCCTCAGCAATTTGGGCTTCTTCAAGTGATATTTTATAAAAATTTTCCTGAGCAAAAGGATCAAATTTTAAAGCTGTATAACCCATATCTACTACGATTTTGGCTTCTTCCGCGTTTTGTTTTGGGGTACCTGGATTAGTATACCAACCATTGGCATAAACTCTAATACGTTTCCTGTGTGCACCTCCCAACAATTTCCAAACTGGTTTGTCTAACAAACGCCCTTTTAAGTCCCATAAAGCGATATCAATACCTGATAATGCTGTTGTAGCTAATCTTCCACCTCTTGACTGGGTATCCTGATACATGTTCGTCCAATGTACTTCTGATTCAAGAGGATCCTTACCCTTTAGATATTGCTCAACAAAACCAGTTCCCAGTGCTTTTACTTGATCGTCGTCTTGCATCGGTGATGCATCTCCTAGACCATAAATATTTGGGTCATCAGTGTTTATTTTTACTATTAGCCAATTACGCTGGGCATTATGATGATTAGCTGAGAATTGTCTAAATTCAATATTTGTTATTGCTGGCATATTTTGATTTGTCTTCCTTCCTGATACTGTATCGTTCTAATCTATTTTTTTAAGAAGAAAATGGTAATATTTTTTCGTAAATACCATTTATATAGGTTTTGCTTTAACGTTTAGCCAATCTTCTAACAAATCAGTATACAAACCTCTAAAATCATTATGCTACATACCTGAATCTTAGGTTATCCCTACTGAGTTCACTGATTTTAGTGCATCCCATTAGTACCATATCTCTTTCTAATTCGGTTTTATATATATTTAATGCCTTTTCAACTCCCGTTTTTCCAGCCGCTGCTAATGCATAAAGATATAATCTTCCTCCACCACAAGCTTTAGCACCCATTGATAATGCTTTTATCATATGTGTTCCTCTATGAATACCTCCGTCAATAATTACATCTATTTTATCTCCAACTGTATCAACTATTTCAGCCAGTTGATCAAAAGAAGATCTTGATCCATCAAGTTGTCTACCTCCATGATTGGATACAATTATCCCTGTACATCCAATATCAATAGCTCGTTTAGCATCTTCAACACTCATAATTCCTTTAAGAGCAAAATGACCTCCCCAATCGGAACAAAGTTTTGCAGCATCATTCCAGTTTATTGAACGATCTACAAAATTAGAAAAGTAATTTCCAAGCGTCATAGGAACATTTGAGAGTTCATTTACATGATCCTTTAAAAGTGGTAGCTCAAATTTACCCCTGGTCATAAAATTAATTCCCCACATTGGTTTAGTTACATATTGAAACAGATTCGACCAGGTTATTTTAGGAGGTGAAGTAAAACCTGTTCTTAAATCTCTTTCACGATTTCCAGTAACTAATGTATCAACTGTTAATGCCAATACATCGAATTTAGCTTCTTTTACTTTTTGAAGAATGACGTCATTTAGACCTTTGTCTTTATGATAATAAAATTGGAACATTTTTGGGGTATCAATCAAAGATAATTCTTCAACCGGGATTGTGGATAAAGTAGATACACTAAACATGGTTTTCAATTTTTTAGCTGCTTTTGCTACCGCTCGCTCTCCATCATAATGAAAAAGTCTTTGCAATGCTGTAGGAGAACAATAAAAAGGTAAATTAAGTTTTTTTCCAAATATAGTCGTTGATAAATCTACATTTCCAACACCTCTCAAAACATTTGGGACTAAATCCACATCATTGTAAGCACTTGCATTTCTTTGGTAAGTTACTTCATCCTCAGCAGCACCATCTATGTAATGAAAGACAGGTGATGGGAGTCTTTTTTTAGCAAGTTTTCTGAAATCATAATAGTTATAACAGTGCTTTAATTTCATAATGGTAATTATAGGTTTAGGGGTGTTATTTTAGTCAGTTTTATGAAAGTGTAAATTAAATCTAATTGATGATCTACCAATCATTACTGAGTTTTAATATTTAACTAGAAGTTTAATTTATATTGTGGAGGCAAATCTTTAGGGTTATATGCTCTTTTTAAATAATATTTATGCATACCTATATATTTAGAATATAATTCTGATAGGTCCTTAATTGGATTTGAAGAAAAATCTATTCTTAAATTTACAGGGAATGATTCTTCTGGTGAGCTAACTATAATACATCCAGATCTTTCTGGAAGTTCACTCCCTTCTAAACTTTTTTGTCCTCCTGAATTTTTAGCAGACAATAAAGATGATATTAATTTTTCACCCAAAGAAATGTTTTCATTTTCATTTTCAAAATTTTCAATCATTGAATCTAAAACATTTTTACCCGCAAGATAATTACCTATAGCTATACAATTATCACTTATTACTGACCCACAATATTTATTTACTTCATTTCCGGTAAATACCAGAGGTTTATTGCCAAAAGTAAGTAACGCTACTTGTCTAAAATTATAAAAAGGATCTTCTTTTATTGAAGAATTAAACGCATTTTCAGGATCTTTTTTATTTAGTATAAGTTTTTTAATTTTTTCTCCAATTTTAGGATTAGTTGCTGATTGAGATGTGATAACGGCTTCACCTTTTATAAAGGATGGACATGTAGCTCCTACTGCTAAAGAGTATGTAGCAATAGCTATACCGATTTCTTTAGTATTTGGATTTTTGGCTAATATTGAGAATGTCATTTTTTTATTTATTAGTAAATATTAAATTTTATTCATAATTATGAAATAGAATATCATATAGATTCAATTAAATTTGCAAAGAAAAAATTTAATTATTTTTGAAAGATTTAATATTGAAAATTTCTCTAAAAAATAAACTTTTTATAATATTTATTTTTGTATTTTTCGTTTCTTATATCATCATAAATGAAAAAATTTATGCCCATCAACCTTATTTTATTAAATCATATAGCAAAATAGAAAATGGTTTGGGCATAAAAATTTCTGATGCTTCAATATCACATGCTTTATATGGTGAATTTGATAAGAAAAATCAATTTACTATAATCGATGTAGATATTTCTGATAGTGAAGATTTATTAGTTCAAGTTTTAATTCCTAATAAATATCCTGAAAATGAAATAAATATAGATGAACTACCTTTATTACAAATAAGTTCTAATAAAAATGATTATATAGAGATTCGACCAGATATACGGATCGAGTTTTATGAGCCATTTACTAAAATGAATTTACTTAGAATAGCTTCATATAATGTACCTGCTAAATCTAACAAATATTCTATTCAATTATTATCTAGAAGTTCTTCACCACTTAGATTTGTTCAATCTGTTGGCTATAAAGAAGTTTTTTTTAAAAGATATATAGACGGAGATTTTGAAGATATTACAGTAGAAAGATTAAATAAATGGTATTCAAGGGAAACAATAAATAAATCTGATAGTAACTTTAAACTTGATTTACTATTAATTTTAAATAATAATCCAACTGTTTTTCTGATAATACTCACATTAGTTATCATTTGTGTTTTTGTGGGAATTTTAATTATCAAAAGGAAATTTTATAATATTCGTAAAAAAGGATTTGACTGACTTTCTATTATTATATTATCTATGAAATAATAATGCCTTTTTATTATTCCAAGTAAAATATTAGCTTCAACTATTGTGTCCCATATTTCGCATTTTTTTGTATTAAATACTCTTTTATTAACGCTCGGTTTTTTAAAAATTCTTGGTTTCCTTTATCAATAAAAGGATTATGTGTACCTGCCGCGTCTAAAGGTGTTCCACCAAAGTTATTTTTCGAGTTTATGTTTGCCCCTTTTTCAATAAGGAATTTAACCATTTCTTCAATACCCCAAAAAGATGCCCATTCTAAAGGTGAACCGCCATATTCATCTTTTGCTTTAATATCTATATTAGTCTCGTTTTCGATTAATATATTTATAATTTCTTGATTGCTTTTAAGGACAGCTATATGAAGGGCAGATGCACCCTCAAAAGGAATTCCAGCAGGTACAAATATATCATTTGGATCTGTTCCAAAAATAATATGTTGAGTTACTATTTTTACATTTCCTTGATCTACGGCAGTTAATAAATCTAAAACAGGTTTTTCAGTCGAGGTAGTTTCTAAATCATTTGTTGAAGTACAAGCAAATAAAAAAAATATTAATAATGTCCAGTGAATAGTGGTAATAATTTTCATTGCTTTATTAAAGATTTTAATTAACGACTTTATTAAAGATTTCAATTAACGAAATTAACGAAATTAACGAATTAATTATTATTGTAAAATTAAATCATGAAAATTACCAACGTTAGACTGAGTGTCTTGGAATCTGACCAGCTGGTGCGCGATTTTCAACTGATCAAACTTCCCGGACAAGAGCGAGAAAGATGGATACATTCTTCAGGTCTTAATGGTCAAAGTCGAAGAACTTCCAAACGCCAACACGAGTTCGTAATGCATGTCGATACCGATGATGGGGTTACTGGTCACTGTACGGCTATATCTGAAGGAGTTGCATCAATCACCAAACTGGATGTCGAGCAATTACGTGGGCTAGTTATCGGAGAAAATCCTTTACATCGAGAACATCTATACCAGAAACTCCATCAGGGAACTCGTTGGGTTTATCGTTCAGCTGGTTGGGCAGGAGCGTTTGATAACTGTCTTTGGGACATTGCAGGCAAAGTAGCAAATCTCCCTGTATGGGCACTGATTGGTAAAGTAAGGGAGTCGATACCCGCTTACTTAAATATCCTCGGCACGACGATGGAAGAAGCTGTTGAGGATGCACAGGGCGCCGTGTCGGATGGTTTTATAGCGACAAAGGATCATTTTTACCATCCTTTCCGAGAAAATATCATATGGCTTACGGCTATTCGAGATGCTGTTGGATCATCAATAGACCTAATGCATGATCCAGTTGGGATATATACCTATGATGAAGCCGTAATTGTTGGCAGATCTCTTGAACAACTTGAGTATAGATGGTTTGAGGAGCCAATACCGGAACGATCTCATAATCGCCTGAAGCAACTGACCAATGAATTAACAATTCCTATAATGGCAAACGAAACGTTAATGTTTGACGTTGATATTTCGGCACAATGGATGATCTCCGGTGCAACAGATCTCATCAGATATAACGCCAGAACCGGCACTACTGCCGGGCTGAAACTTGCTCATATGGCTGAGCTATATGGAACTAATGTTGAATTTAATGGTACTGGTGGACTTTGGGGTCTCGTTCACGCTCATTTATTGTGTTCGATACAGAATACAAGTTACTATGAATATTTCAAAGGAGGTTGGCTTGATGAAACAGGGAAGTCTATGGGAATGACAAATCCTATTATTCCCAAAAAAGGTAGAATTTCACCTCCTGAAGGTCCTGGCTGGGGAGCTGAATGGGATTGGGAGCGGTTCAAAAAAGCGACTATTGATGTCTGGGAATAAATCTACTATGAAATTTTTTCGAATTGGCTTATTTCTTTTTTTGTAATCAATAAAAAGTTACCGAAGTTTTTCCTAATTTTTCGATTTCAATTTCGACCTTATCTCCTTTTGAAATCCATTGAGTTTGAACTATTGACCCCAACATTATTATTTCTCCTTGTTTTAAATTTTGGTTACTACTTGATAACCAATTTGCAATCCACGCTAGTGCATTATAAGGGTCATGCATGATATCTGCCCCAATTCCTTCACCGATCATTTCACCATTTATAACCATATTCCCGTTCAATATTTTTGGGGTTACTAAATCATTTTTAAAAAATTTACCCAATACTATTCCTGCTGCAAAAAAATCGTCGGCAATGAGGGAATGTGTGTCTATAGAGGAATAATCTTCCCATCTATCATCAACGATCTCTATGGCAGCAGCAATTGAATCGACGTGTTTAGAAATGGTATCCGCTGTATAACTAGAAAATCCAATTTTAGTGTCTTTAGATATTTTCACTGCCAATTCGCATTCTACACCTGGTCGAACATAATCAGAAAATGGAATTTTCACATTTCCGTTATACTCAGTACCCTCAAAAATTCCACCTACACATGGAGTATTGATACCTAAATAATTTTGCATCACATCTGTAGTACAACCTATTTTCCAACCTGTTCGAAGTCCTATCTTAGTTTTTTCTAGTTCTTTATGTATTTCAAATTGTACTTTATATGCTTCATCTAAGGATTTTGGACGAAATTCTTTATCAATTTTATCGATTCTTGTAGCATTGATTCTATTTGTAAGAAGGAGCTTCCTTAAACTATTTTTTACCGACATATTTTTCTACACGGTCCAATATTAGTATGAGCATCTACAATTATTCTGTCAGTATTCATACAATAAACTTCTAATAGGTAAATTTTTTGTTAATTATAACTAAATCTGACTTAATTTAACTTTGAACCTATCCTTCATAACCTTCAAGTGAATGTGAGCGCATATAATCTCGGTCTAATTCTACCCCCAATCCAGGCCTATCTGATAAAAAGATTTTATCTCCTCGGATATCCAGGGGATGATCAATGAACGCGTCGTAGGCGTTTAATTTCGCTCGTGAAGTTTCAACACGGTAATGATTTGGAACTGAAGCCATCGCATGTGCCCCGGCTAGAACATTGATTGGGCCACTTGCATCATGGGGAGAAATAGGAATGTAGTAAGCTTCGGCCATGGTTGCGATTTTCTTTATTTCTGAAATCCCACCAGTCCAAGTTACGTCTGGCATTATGAAATCAGCTAATTCATTTTCCAGGATCGGTACGAATTCCCATCTGGTATGTATTCTTTCCCCTACACAGATTGGTACGCCAACATGATCTCTAACCTGTTGCAAGGCATGATGACTTTCAACTGGTACTGGTTCTTCAAACCAAAAAATATTGTATGGCTCAAGTGTCCTTGCAAGCCTTATGGCCGTAGGGGCATCGAAACGACCGTGGCAATCGATTAGAATTTCTATATCAGGACCAACGGCCTCTCTCACAGCCGCGATACGCTCAGCACCAAGATTTTCTGCTGTAGCACTTAGTTTACCTGTTAGATAACCTGCTTGTTCTTCCTCATGATGTGGAAACCAAGGGTCGGTTTTTAAAGCTGTTTGTCCTGTCTCTACTATAGCTCTTACATGTTGGACCAGATCGTCCACAGAATTTGGACCAGAATTAGGATGACAGTAAATCGGAATACCTTCGCGGACAGGACCACCGAACAATTCTGCAACTGGTAGTCCTAAAACTTTACCTCTTATATCCCATAGTGCGATATCAATGCCACTGATAATATTTGTTGTAGCACCGCGCGATCCAGTGTAGGTAAATGAACGAAAAATCTTGTTCCAAATCATTTCTATCAATCTGGCATCGTCACCTTCAATGAGTTCGCTTACGTGGCGCAGTGAAGCGCATACGGACCTATTCGATACTTTAGATGTTCCGGTAATTTCACCCCAACCTGTAATTCCTTCGTCAGTGTTCACTTCCACGAAAACATACTCGCGATTTTTAGGATTTTTATTATCATTTGCTGTATCCAGAAATGGTTCAGGGGCTTCAATCAACCAAGGGGTAACTTTTGTTATTTTCATTTTTTTTAAAACTCCATGTTAGATTATGGACAAATTATAACTTTGAAGATCAATTATTATCAACAGAATGAAATTGAATTTAGCTCTAAACGATTCTGGAGAGTTGTTTGATCTAAATGAAGTCCTTAATGAAGAAAATAACCTATATTATCTTACTTAATATGAAGAGATTATTTTAGAAATCAAGAATAAATTAATTCAGTGACAAATAAATAACAAAGATTATTTTATGTTTGATTAGTAATATATTTTAAAAATAAATAGACTATCTGGAAAAAAATTTCTGAAGCAGAAAAAATTAGTTCGTTCAAGGTCGTAACTACAGCAAAATCATTAACAGCAAATGGCTTGAATCTTATTTTGAAATTTCTGTAATGGAAGTAGGTATCTAAATTTTTTATGGAAACGAATTTTCAATTTATTCAGTTAGCAGATCCTCAGTTTGGGCAATTTGCCCATTTAAGTGGTATGTCAGACCACCAAATAATGACATACAAAAGAAGTAATCTGAAAGTCAATAAGGAATCCAAGTATTATCACTTGGAGAATGAAACTAGGTTGTTTTCCAAAGCGATATCGATCGCTAATGATCTGTCAGTGTCTTTCGTCGTGATTTGTGGTGACATGGTAAACACTCCAGGGAACCAGGAACAGATAAATGCGGTGAAGACTATATCCCAGCAATTGAAAACGAACATACCAATTTTTTGGGTTCCAGGTAATCATGATGTAGGAGCAGATACAGAAGTTCCAACTATTGAAAGTCTTAATGAATATAGAAAAGAATTTGGCGAAGATTATTTTTCATTCACAAATAATGGATACAAGTTTTTGGGAATAAATAGTGTGGTTTTAGCCCATCCTGAACTGGTTGTTGAAGAATATTTAGACCAAATGAAATTTATAGAAGTGGAAATGAATCAGGCTAAAGATAAAAATATCCCTACTGTCGTTTTTACTCATCATCCACTGTTTCTGGACAATGCTAATGAAGGACCAATGGAGCCAGAATGGGCTCCAAGTCCAGCGGGTAAGGCAGGATACTGGACTATTCCAAATCCTACAAGATCGGATCTTATAGATCTTTTCGGGAGAGGAAATGTTCAGGCGGTTTTTGCCGGGCACTGGCACAGGAACAATTATGCCCGTAACGGCAAAATGGAGATGATTACATCCGGTCCCGTTGGGTATCCTCTTGGTGAAGATCCGTCAGGCTATAGACTAGTAAAAATAAATAACACCCAAATCAGTCATTCATACCACAAATTAAACCAGTAATTTTAAGGATATATAGACTTTAGGGATACTAATTAAACTAATTTATTTTAAATATTGAAATATATACGAAACATTTTAGTAATATAATTTGAGAATTTTATAGGAAATAATTTTTTAGGAGTTAATTATGGATTCAGGTTCAATCGCTTGGATGCTGATGAGTTCAGCTTTAGTTTTATTGATGACACCAGGTGTTGCTTTTTTTTATGGGGGATTAGTTAGAAGAAAAAATGTTGTTTCAACAATTATGTATTCCTTCATTTCAGTAGGGGTCGTTAGTGTGGTATGGGTATTATGGGGATATAGTTTGGCTTTCGGAGAGGGAGGTTCTGCTTATATCGGAACATTGAATAATTTTGCCCTTTCTGGAGTTGACACACCAGATGCACAAATATTTGCAGTTTTTCAAATGATGTTTGCTATTATCACCCCTGCTCTTATTACAGGTGCATTTTGTGAACGATTTAGATTTAAAACTTACTTAGTGTTTTTAGTATTGTGGGTAACTTTTGTTTACGCACCTATAGCACACTGGGTGTGGGATGGAAATGGATGGTTATTGGAACTAGGCGCATTAGATTTTGCTGGTGGTGCTGTTGTTCACATTAATGCGGGGATTGCTGCTATTGCTGCTGCTGCTTTACTTGGAAACAGGAGAAATATTGGTAAAGGTGTTAAAGCTCATAATGTCCCATTTGTTATTCTTGGGGCTTCTTTACTTTGGTTTGGTTGGTTTGGCTTTAATGCAGGATCTGGTCTTGCTGCAGATGGTTTAGCAGTAAGTGCATTTTTGGTAACAAACACTTGTGCTGCCACAGCTATGTTAATTTGGGTAATTCTTGGAATGATTCATAATAACGGTAAAGTTAGCGGAGTTGGTGCTGCTGTTGGTGCTATTGCTGGATTAGCTACGGTTACTCCTGCTGCAGGATTTATAGGCGTAGGCTCTTCACTTATTTTAGGAGTAGTTACAGGAATTATAACTTTCTATATCGTACAATTTAAAGGAAAAATTTCAATTCGAAATTTTAATTTAGAAGACGATGCTTTAGATGTTTTTGCAGTACACGGTGTAGGAGGTATTATTGGTGTAATAGGCACGGGAATTTTAGCTTCCAGTGGAGGTCTAATTGATGGATCTTCAGACCTATTAGTTAATAATTTAATATTGGTTGTTTCAACTATAATTTATTCTCTAGTAATTAGTTTAGTGATTTTAAAAATACTGGATATAATTCCTGGTTTAGGTTTAAGGTCCACTGAATCAGAAGAAGATGATGGCCTAGATGTTAGTGACCATGGTGAAGAAGGGTATATTGTGGACTAGGACTTATTTATAAAAGTTTTTTACCATAATTAAGAAAATTGAGGTTGAGGAAAATAAAAAATCCTCAACCTCATGTATTTTAGCGATATTCTACACGGAAGCCTATTGTGGGAAAATTCGCTATAAATACGAGAAATAAGTTGGAGTTAGCCTATTTGCTTTTCAACCTCAGCTACATCCTTGTTACTAAGTATTCTAAAAACCTTAGATGATGGATCTTCAGTCGCAACACCCTGAACAGCCTTTTTACCATTTTTCATAGTCACTATCTTAGGATCTTTTATTTCTACTATTTTTTTTAATTTAACACTATAAGCTGTTAGTTTCATATTATGAACTCCTTATATAATTTTTGAGAATGATTCTCATTCCATTTAATATGATATTACCTGATAAGTATTGTGTCAATATAAATAATACTTATCAGATAATATCTACAAAAGGATATTTTTTTAAGCATATTAACTTATATGTACACATTAGGAATATACACGTAGAACAACCGTTATTGTGAGATTTTTAATTTATCAAATCCTGATCTAATTTTACAGTTACAATTATGCGTTATCATAGAAAAATTATGGACGTTTTATACTTATATCTTTTCAGCATCCGATAGTAAAAAAAGTCATTTATGTTGGGTTATTAGGATACCTGATTAGGTTCCTTGATATGGCAATTTTACACAAATGTCGAAATATGATTTCGGTAATCCTTAATCAAGGCATTAGAAGCGGATCTTATCAAGCCAACTTCTGATTCTGCTTCAAAAAAGGTAGCTCCCTTTTGCGCCCATTTACCAGCAGAAATAGCGTCAAGAGGGGTGGTTCCAAAAGGTATTTTGTATTTTTTACACAGGTTTAACACATTCTCCATTGGTTTAATCACATCAGGATGGTTAAAATCACCTGGGCGACCAAATTCAACGGAAGTGTCGCCGGGTCCACAATAAACCATGTCAACGCCGGGCACAGAAACCAATTCCTCTGCATTATCGTATGCTTTAATTGTTTCGAAATGTAGTACTACGGTGGTTTCTTCGTCTTGTTCATCCATCCAAGATTGCCAATCATCAACCATACGATAATCACTATTTCCCCATCCTGGTGCAATCGCACGCGTACCTGATGGTGGAAATTTCATGTAACTAATCAAAGTTTCAATCTGTTCAACTGTTTCCGTCCGAGGCAGCTGGATCCCCGAAACTCCAGCCTCCAGTAGTTTGCTCACCTCCATTCGTTCAATTTGAGGTGTTTTTGCAATCACCGGCAAACCATTGTCCCTCGCCGAAAGAATAGTGGTAGATAAGTCGGATAAACTGAAATAAGTGTGCTCATATTCGATAAAAACAAAATCGAAACCAGCGTGTTGGAACAATTTAATCAAAGATGGCTTAGCATATTCTTCAAGTAATGGTCCAATAAGAACTTCTCCTTGACTCAACCTTTTTTTTAATTGCCGGCCAGGTCCAAGTCCGTTTGTTGTATGTCCTGATGTTGCTTTATTTCTATTTATAGTCACTTATTTATCCATTTTCTAATTAAAACCATTTAAATGGTTTTAATTTTTACGTTTTTTCTATTAAATACATAAAAGGTATTATATAAAATTCTTAACGCTCGGACTGTGTACCCTTAAATAGTATAGTGTGTCTGCGTGCGTCGGCACTATTATAATGTTCACTATCATGCTAACTCTACCAGCAGTAGTTATTCTGGTTATTCATTAGTTTATTACCCATTAATACGCACACGAGGACACCATTTAAGCCACTCTGGAGGATATATGGGTATCTGTAGCAACTAATAGTTATTAACGTGATTCACTTTGTTAGGGGCTTATCCTAACCGAGACAAAACCAAATAAACTACTATTGCTATTGAGCACTATTCTTTTTGGACTTATCTTCATGGGTTGCCTTCCTATTTTGGTCTCTATAGATGTTGGTTGGAGTACTATTAGAGTAAATCCGAGTAAATAACTAAAATCTTGGAGTATTTTTTTCAGTATAAATCAAGTTTGGAGCGGCGGACGTGAATCGAATAAGCGTCATTTTGCTTCGAAGTAATATCGCCCCCCTTAAATCACAGTCCAACATCAACAAACATGGAATAATCTTACAGTATGGATTGAGATTAAATGTGTCCAATATCGTCGAATATTAGGCAACATAGACCTTTGGTGTACATAAGGAGCACATTAAAATAAGTACCATGAACTTGTTGAAAAGAATAGGAATAATACTGATAGGCGTTATGCTTATCCTTTGGGTCATAGCATTGGTTTTGCCCCAAAATTGATTTGGTTGTAATGGTGTTATAGAATATTTTTGTTAAGGAAATGTACTAATTAGACTAATTTAGCCTACGAAGTAATTCATCAGTAACAAATGCTCTCCAGATTGGAATAGCAATTAACTGATTCATTGTTTTAGTGTGGACAGTAAATGGAAATTCTCTATGCTCTTTCCTAGGAATCCAAAAGCCCCAGTTAAATTTCAGTCAAGCCGCGGAACAAAGTTTTATTATTTTGTCCAAAGCCTCCGCAGGTAGAGGACCTTTGTTGGCAAAATCCACTGCTTTCTGAAACTGATCAAAATTTGAAAGCCCAATAAGAGCGGTACTTAAATTAGTATTGCTTATCGCGAATCTAATAGATGCCTCGACCAGATTATCGACAAAACTTTCACTAATTAAAAATTTATAGGCTGCAGTCCTATCTACATCTTCTTGATATGTATCTCCAGTCGCTATGGGCGCCACATCTTGAAGTGCCAAAGGATGCCTATTGGTGCTTCCTGACAAAGCACCACCCGCAAGGATTCTTATTCCCACTGTCCCAATACCCTTTTTAGTGCATTCAGTGATAAGTTCATGGTAATTCTGATATGGAAACGTGTTATTAACCGAATAGCCGGACGTAGGATTAAGCATGTTGTAGCAGGTATGTATACCGCTCGGGGAATACAGGTTTACAGCGGATTTAATGGCATTCGTTTCCCCAAGACCATTGAATCCCCAGTAACGAATTTTCCCTGATTTAACTGCTTTTTCAAAGGCAATAACAACATGTTCCAAGTCTTCCACTGAAACCTGACCATCATCAATCTTACGTTCCTTTCCTACTGTATTATGCGTATACACTATATCCACTGTTTCAGACCCTAACCTCCGAAGACTGTTTTCAATTTGTGTTGATACCGTTGCTTCAATGTTGTTAAATTCAGAACCTGATAAACGGACCTTTGTGCCCACTAATGCGTCCGACACACCTAATTCCCGTAAAATTGCGCCAACATGAATCTCCGAAAGTCCGTCTCCATACATGCGTGCGCTGTCAAAATAATTTATACCTGCATCGATTGCATATTCGACAGACTTTAACATTTCTTTATGCTCCGCTCGAACCATCAATCCACCTACCGTCCCACATCCAAAACCGAGCACTGGCATAGTGAGACCCGTAGATCCGAAATTTCTCAATTCCATTCTTGTATCCACCTTCTATTTTAATTTACTCCTATAGTACCTAATATTCCCTAAAAAGAGACAGCTCAAAAGAAGTGCCTCCAGTTTTAGAAAACATCTTGCTATTGTTACATATTCTTTATGTTATATTGTTATTTACTGTACTTATTGAAATAGGAAAAAGGCTAAGGAGAAAAAATGGAGAAAAGTGAAAAAGAGTTTGTGCCTACTCTTATATTGTGCCTACTTTTAGGAGGATTTGGAGCGCACAGATTTTATGTTGGTAAACCACTAACAGCAATATTAATGATACTAACGTTGGGTGGAGTGGGTATATGGGCACTGATCGATTTGATCATTATAGCTACAGGTGGTTTCAAAGACAGCAAGGGTCTTAAAATTAAAGCTGGTTAATTTAATTATTATCTATATAAAATTGTTATGAACATTGGTGGGCGTTCAAAAAAATCCTACACTGTAGCCGTATGTTTTGCTGCCGTATTCGGAATCATCGGTATTCATCATTTTTATGTTGGGAGGTGGTGGCACGGTCTATTTGATTTATCACTCTCAATTGGCGGAATAGCATTGTTGCTTTATGGAAATCTGTTTGGAATAGTTTTACTGGCAATCGATCTCATACATACTGTTTATTTTATTTACAAACTTATTGTTAATGAGTATCGTGACGGATCTGGAAAATTAATTACCTATATAAGTAAATAAGAGAAAATCAGCAGTAAATATCTGGCATTCTGCTGATTTAATGGACTTAATGCTTGAGAACGATTTGAGATTGGTGGGCGATATAGGGGTCGAACCTATGACCTCCTGTTTGTAAGAGAGAATTATGGGT